>NZ_JAQNDO010000001.1:0-630500 GCF_028369105.1 Polyangium mundeleinium
GCGGGTCGGCCTTGGCCGTCGTCTCGGTGGGTTTTGCCTCCGTCGTGCCCGCGCCCGGCTCCTTCACGGCGCCGCCGCCCTCCTGCGCGCCGCCGCCGCAGCCGAACGCGGCGGCGAGGCCAAAGCCGAGGAAAGCCGTGCCGAACGTGAGCCAACGAAGAGCCTTCATGGAAACATTCCTCCCGCGACGAAAGAAAAACGGTTTGTCAGCGCAGCACCAGGGTCGGCGCCGGCTCCCCTTCGATCCAGTGCTCTTGCAGGACGAGCCCCGGCGAGACCATGGAGCCGCCGTAGGTCTCGCCGAACGAGAACAGCTCGAAGATCCGCCGATCGCCCGGCTTGATCGGGAACATCACCTGGCCCGACGGGGGCGCGGGCACGCCCTCCTTGGGCTCGGGCATCCAGAGCGAGACGCCGCGGTTCGTGCCACCGACGAGCGAGGCCGCGGTGGTCTGTGTGTCGCAATGGACCTTGAGCCAGCCCCGCGCCCGCCACGCCCGGCAATGCTCGGCGCGCGGGCCTTTGCGGTGGATTCGCACGCGCGTCGCGGATTGCCATTCGGCCGGCGTGGGCGGCTTCGGCGTGCCTTCCTCGATCGGGATCGGCTCGAAATCGATCGGCTTTTCTTCCTCGTTCGCAGGTGCCGGCGGATCGGCCTTGGCGGCCGGCAAGAGCGCGAGGAAGAGCAAGGCGGCGAGGGTCCGGGCGCGGCTCATAAGGTCTTCAGGAAGGCGACGAGGGCCTCGCGGTCCTCGGCGGAAAGATGGCTCGTGTTGCCCATACGATCGCCGTTCAGCTCGACGAGCTTTTCGAGCGTCGAGACGCGGCCGTCGTGGAAATAAGGCGCCCTGCCGGCGACGAACCGAAGCGAGGGCGTCTTGAACTCCTGCTTCGACTCCTCGTCGAAGCCGCTCACGGGCGGCAGGCGCTTCAGCGGATACGGCGTGCGATCCGTGTAATGCGTCTCCGGCACGTGGCAGTGGGCGCATTTCGTGCCTTTGTTGAGGAAGAGCTCGCGCCCGCGTTTTTCCTTGTCGGTGAGCTCGCGGTTCTCCCGCGGGGGCGGGACGAGGCCCTCGCGCACGAACGTGGCCACGAGCGAGGCGCGCCCCACCGCGGCGCCGCCAATGTTCTGCGGCATGCCGCCCCAGCGATGCAGGCTCATGCCGGCCGTGACGCGCGCGCCGAGGTCCGCGTTTTCGCCGTGCCAGCCATAAGGGCCCGCCGCGCTCACGACGCCCGCGAGCATGGGGGTTCGGCGCGGAAAACCTTTGGCCTTGGCCAGGTCGGGGATGTTTTCGTAGACGCCCACGAAGTTCGTATGCAGCCCGTCGATCGTGTCGAACGTGGCCTCGTGCCAGACGTGCCCGTCGTCGCGCCCCTCGGGGTGGCAACCCGCGCAGCCGAGGCCGCCGCTCAGAATGGGATCCGTCGCGTTGTAGAAGAGCCGCCGCCCTTTTTGCGCCTCGGCCGAGAGGGTGTCGTCGGCGAGGTGCACGAGGGCTTGTCGATCCCGCACGATAGGATCCACAGGCGCCGGCGCGGTGAGGTCGAGCGCGACCACGTCGTAGGTCGCGCGGCAGAACACGTACGCCGTATCCTCGTCGGCCGAGAGCGCGATTCCCGCGGGCGCGCCGCATTCACCGGCCGCGCCGTATCCTGGGTCGTATTTCTGGCCCACCTGGAAGATACGAACGATCGCGAGCGTCGGATCGAGCGCGACCGCGTCGAGCTCGGTGACGACGTCGTCGCCCTCGCCCGCGACGAGCAGCGTGTCGGATTTCGCGCGGTAGACCATGGCGCGCGGCTGCGTGAACGGGCCCTTGTCGCGGCCCGGGATCGACACAGGCGTGTCCGCGGTCATCGTCAGATCCGCGACCCGGCTCTTTTGCGAAGGCAGTCCGCCCACGTGCGTCGCGGCGAGCTGCTCCGGCGCGGCGCGGCCAATTTTTCCGGGCAGGAGCACGACGTCCACCGTCGGCTGCCCGAACCACGAGCGCCGCGCGAGCGCGCCCACCGCGTGCCGCGCCACGAAGAGCCGACCCTCGTCGGGCGAGGTCACGAGCGAATATCCGAGCGAAGCGTGGAGCTTCTTGCCCGACGGCGCGCGCACGGGCGAGGGCATCACGCCGATCGTCGTCACGACCGGCGCGCCGGATTCTTCGCCGATGTGCGTCACGTCCGCGCCCACGAGGTGGCTCACGAGGATCTCGCCGCTCCCGAGCACCACGATGCCGCGCGGCTCACGCGCGACGTCCGCCGACCACACGACCTTTCCTGTCACGAGATCGATCTTTGAAACCATGTGCGTCCACGCGCTCGTCACGAACGCGTGGCGCGCGTCCGACGTCGCCGCGAGGCCCCATGCATCCGCGGGCAAAGGCACGCGGCTCGCCTCGGCGAGGGCGCCGGACGCGTCGGGCTTGAGCACGAGGAGCAGGCCGGGATCGCGAATCGTCACGAGCACGGCGCCGTCGATCGGAAGGACCGCGGCCGGCGCGCCGGGGAGCGGAACCTCCGTCGCGGCCACGCCCGGCGCGAGCGGGAGCGGGATTCGGCGAAGGACCTTGTGATCCTCGTCGGCCACGAAGAGAGCATCCCCCTGGCGGCTCCGCGCGATCACGCTGCCTTGCTGTTCGGCCGGCGAAAGGGGTTTTGGCGGTGCGGGCGCGGCGCTCGAAGCAGGCGGCGCGATGGCTTGCGAGGCCGAAGGCGCGGGCGCGGAAGCGTCCGGCGTGTCCTTGGGCGACGAACAAGCGAGGGGCGAGGCGATCGCGATCGCGAAGGCGAAAAGAAGGCGAGGGTTTGGTCCACCCACGAGGAAAAGCTCTATCGGAGCGCCGCGCGCGCGGCAAGAGGCGGCGCGATCGTGGTAGGGTCGCTCGCATGCACGCGCGGGGTCTCGCGGTCGTGACGCTCCTCGGCTTCGCTGTCGCGTGCGGCGCACGCAGCACGCTTTTCGCCCCGGAGGCCGAGCGGCGTGACCCGTTTTGCGGCGACGGGCTCGTCGATCCCGGCGAAGCTTGCGACGACCCCAACGAAGTCGCCGTCGATGCTTGTGTTCCCGGCTGCGCCCTCGCGCGCTGCGGCGACGGCATCGTATGGGCCTTCGTCGAGGCCTGCGACGACGGCAACCTCGTCTCCGGCGACGGATGCACGGCGACGTGCGCGCTGCCGAGCTGCGGCAATGGCATCGTCGAGCCGGGGGAAGTTTGCGACGATGGCAATGGCATCGACACGGACGATTGCCCGTCGCGGTGTTTGCCGGCGACGTGCGGCGACGGCTTCGTGCAGGTGGGCGTGGAGGCCTGCGACGCGGGCGCGGAGAACGCTGACCGTCCGGCTTTTTTGCTGCTGCAAGGCGCGCTCGTGCGGCCCGTCCTGCCCGTCACGCGGCCCTTGCCGCTCGTCTCGTTTTACGACTACGGTTCGGCGAGCGCGCACACGGGGTTCGAGGAGCTCGGGGCGAGCAAACTTTTCTTGTACCGTGACGTCACGCCAAACGGCCTGCTCGGGCTCGTCGCGGTCCACGGGGTGGACAAGAACGCAGGCGGAGAGATCCAGCCTCCTGGGCGCGTCGAGATGTCGTTTTTCGGCTTGCCCACGGGCACGTTCGTCGCGGCCTCGGACGACACGAAGGGCGAATTCTCGCTGCTCGATCCGACGACGGCGCGCGGGGACTGGCAGTTCGACGGCAACACGGACGGCGGTGCGCTCTCGGGCCTGCTCTCGCCGGGCGCGTGGGTGATCGACGTCGTGCCGAGCTTCGTCCAGGGCATCGAGCGCTGGGAATGGGCGGACGGCAGCGGCGACGCGATCGTGCTCGATCGAACGGCCATGGTCCGGATCGTGGCGCTCGACGTGCCCTCGGCTTGTCGGCTCGATTGCACGATTCCGACGTGCGGCGACGGAATCCTCGACGCGGGCGAAGTGTGCGACGACGGGAATGTCGCGAATTTCGACGGCTGCGCGGCGGACTGCAAATCCACCGATTGAACGACAAACCCGCAGGACGTGTGGACCGTGGGAGCTGCAAATATCTGCCGCCGCAAGATGCTTGACAGGCGGGTGAAAGTTTGCCAATTGCCGGTGCCGTTCAGGCCGCTGGCTGGCCGTTCAGAGACCCTTACCCTTCGAGGCACCTCATGAAGATGCAGAATGCAAAAATCCTGACCGGCGCCGTGCTTGCGGCCGCGGGGCTCGTTTCCTTCGCTTCGGGCTGCGAGCTCATCGCGAGCGTGGATCGCTCGCAGATCGAACAGACGGGCTCCGGGGGCTCGGGCGGCGGGACCGGCGGCATGGGCGGCGTCGGCGGCGGGACCGGCGGCATGGGCGGTGTCGGCGGCGGGACCGGCGGCATGGGCGGTGTCGGCGGCGGGACCGGCGGCATGGGCGGTGTCGGCGGCGGGACCGGCGGCATGGGCGGTGTCGGGGGTATGGGCGGCGGCGGCATGGGCGGCATGGGCGGCGCCGGTGGAATGGGCGGCGCCGGTGGAATGGGCGGTGCCGGTGGAATGGGCGGCGCCGGTGGAATGGGCGGTGCCGGTGGAATGGGCGGTGCCGGTGGAATGGGCGGTGCCGGTGGAATGGGCGGCGCCGGTGGAATGGGCGGCGCCGGTGGAATGGGCGGCGCCGGTGGAATGGGCGGCACGGGCGGCGCTGGGGGCGGCAGCGCTGTTTGCACCACGCCGGCCGACTGCCCGACCCCGTCAAACGAGTGCGAGCAGGCGACGTGCACGAATGGCATGTGCGGCGTCGAGGCCACGATGGCCGGCACGCCGACCTCGGCGCAAACGGCCGGCGACTGCAAGTCGCAAGTTTGCGACGGCCTCGGCGCCACGACGTTCGAGAACGACGACATGGACCTCCCGGACGACGGGAAGTCCTGCACGACGGACGCCTGCAGCAATGGTTTGCCCGAGTATATCCCCTTGGCGGAGGGGAGCATGTGCATGGAGTCCGGCGGCAAGGTCTGCAACGCCGCGGGCTCGTGCGTCGGGTGCAACGTCGACGGCGATTGCACGAACGGCGACACGTGCGTCGAAAACCAGTGCGTGGCGAGTGTCGTCAATGGCTGCACGCTGGCAGGGGCGGATGACCTCACGGCCCAGACGGCGACAACGGTGACGTTCAGCGGCCTTTCCTACAACCCGAAGTGCATCAAGGTGAAGGCGGGGACGGTCGTGACGTTTTCGGGCAACTTCGCCAGCCATCCGTTGCAGGGCGGCGAGGTCGCGAACGGCACGGCCACGCCCGCGGCGAGTGGCCCCTTCGTCCCGGTGACGAATTCGGGCAGCACGAAGGACTTCACGCTGTCGACGCCGGGCACGTATCCGTTCTACTGCGTGCCGCACGCGACGCTCGGCATGAACGGCGCGGTGTTCGTCGTTCCGTGACAGCGAGATGACGGTGAAGTGCGGGCGCCCTCGTCCGAGGCGTGCCCGCCTTCTCGTGCGCCGTCGCCCAACTTGCCGGGCCGTGTTATCGTCCCCGGCAAAGTCATGGCAACCCACGACGGAGCGCCAGCCTCGTTCTCGATCCACCCGGATCTCCTGCTTTCGGTCCTCGATGACGCGACCGCGCTGGTCGACGGCCGCGGCCGCGTTCGGCTCACGAACCCGCGTATGGACCGTCTCTTCGCCTCCGAGGAGGGCACGCGCTTCCTGCCGTTCTTCGAGCGCCATGGCGCGTTCCGGCTCTTGCCGACGAGCGTGCTCGAAGGCGCGGCGCTCGGGGCCGCGAGGGGGATCGAGGACGTGCTCGCAGGGGCGCGCGAGCGGCTCGAGCTCGACCTCGGGGCCCCGGGCAGCTCGCTCCTCGCGATTGCATGTGCCGTCGACGGCGGTCGGGGCGCGCTCGTGCGGGTGCGCCTGCGTACGGCCGAGGAGGAACACCGAGCGCGTTGTGCCGAGGTGGTCGAGGCCATGCAGCTCGGGCTCTACGTCTACCGGCTGGAAGAATCGCAAGGGGGCGAGGCGGGGCTGCGCTGCGTGTACGGCAACCCCGCCGCCGAGCAGCTCACGCAGCGGCCCACGTCGAAGTTCGTGGGAAAGCTGCTCGACGAGGTCTCCAGCGTTCCGCGGCAAAGGGGGCTCATCGATCGGTACGTCGAGGTGGTCCACGAGAAAAAGACCGTGGATATCGATTACACGACGACGGACGCAAAGACGGGCAAGGACGCTGCCTGGGCGATCAAGGCCTTCCCGCTGTCGGGGCAATGCGTGGGCTCGATCTTCGAGGACGTCACGAAACAACGGGAGACCGAGCAATCGCTCCGGAGCACGTCGCAGTTCCTCGACTCGATCCTCGACAACATCCCGATGATGATCTTCATCAAGGATGCGAAGGATCTGCGGTACATCCACATCAACAAGTACATGGAGGAGCAGTTCACGTCGCCGATCGGGAGCTGGCTCGGCCATACCGATCACGATATTTTTCCGAAGGAGACCGCCGCCGAGTTCATCGAGGCGGACCGGGCGGTCTTCGGGGGCCGGGTCATCGTGGACATCCCCGAGGAGACCGTCCCGACCTATGGCACGGGCGTGCGCGTCTGCCATACCCGCAAGATCCCGCTTTACGATGAAGCAGGGGAGCCGCTCTTCCTCATTGGAATGAGCGAGGACATCACGGATCGGAAATCGGCCGAGGACGCGAAGCGGCGGGAGCTCGTGCTCCTGGAGACGCAGACGAAGCTGATGGAGCTCATCCGGCAGCTCTCGACGCCGCTCTTGCCGCTGGCGAAGGGCGTGCTCGTGGCGCCGCTCGTGGGGCAGATGGACGAGGCGCGGGGGCAGCATTTCATGGAGGCGCTGCTCGCGGGCATTCAGCATCATCAGGCGGAGACGGTGCTCATCGACATCACGGGCGTGCCTTCGATCGACGCGTCCGTGGCCGAGCAGCTCCTCCGGGCCACGCGCGCGGCAGGCCTGCTCGGCACGGAGACCGCGCTCGTGGGGGTGTCGCCGGACGTGGCGCGCACGATCGTGGACCTCGGGGTCGATTTCGGCGCGCTCGTGACGTACGCGGACCTCCGGGCGGGCATGCGGGGGGCGGAGGAGGCGAGGCGCCGCCGGCTCGCCGCGAAGGCAGGTAAGGGTCAGGGTCGGCCGAGCCCGAGGACGTGACATGCCGAGCCCGACCCCGCTCACACCGATCCTCGCGTCGACGCTGCCCGGACCGGGCGTTCCGGACGAGCTCCACGTCGAGGCATTTCGCCGCGCGGCGGATGTTTTGCTCAATCACGCGACGCTTTTCATCGCCGGCTCGCCGCATCGGCTCACCGAGATCGAGTTTTACTGGCACGGACCCGGGCACGATGACCCATTCGCGCATCGGGATCCGAGCCAGGTCGATTCCGGGATCTGGTATTTTCATCGGCAGGGCGGGACGTACAAGGGCGGGACGTACAAGGGCGTCGACATCGCCATGGGGCGCCGGCCCGAGACCTACGTCGGCATTCTGATTCGTAGTATCGCGGAAGCGCCGAGCGACGTAGTGATCGAAGGGTCGTGCACGTGTGTCGATCACGTGCTCTCGCGGACCGGCAAGGAGAGTGTGGCGGCGCTCGCGGGTTCTTTTGAGGGGTCGATCGATCCTCGAGAAGGCTCGCCGTTGTTTTTGGCCCACGAGGATCCCCGGGGCGGCACGGCGCAGGTCTTCGACTCGCCGCGGGTGGGGTTGACCTTGAAGAAGGGCGCGACGCCGGAGCGGCGCGCATTTCTGGCGCGGGCTTACCGATTCACGATCGAGCCTCGCCGAACGAAAAAGGGGCGCCCGCACCTCGTGGTCAGGCTGCACCAGGAGGGGTATTCGAGCGAGGCGATCACGAGGATCACCGGGGCCTCCGCGGCGACGGTCGCGCGGTGCGTGCAAGCGTTCGAGGCAGGGAAGGGGAGGGATCCCGAGGCGTACCGGGGGGATCTCTCGACGGAGCAGCTCTGCGAGTTATGGGGCGCGCTTGCCTGATCAGGCCGACGCGGGGACCCACGTGCCGTGAAAGCCGAACGGGACGCGCTGGCGGGCGCGGACCACGGCGACGGGCTCGGCGTCGACGTTCGCCGCGTCGAGGATCAGGAGATCACTCGTGCCCTCGTCGGCGTGGTAGACCGTGGTGATCAGATACCCGTCGCCCTCCGGCGCTTGTTCGTCGCGCGGGAGGAACAACGCCTCGTTCGTGTAGGTCGAGCGGCCGAGGTTGCGATATCGAACCTCGCCGGTCTCGAAATCGACGCGGCCGATCGCATTCATGATGCCCCGGCCGCACGTCGGGGCGAGGCGCGCCGCGACCCAGCCGTATCGATGGCGGCGTGTCGCGAACCGCGGGTCGACGACGGGGAACTCGCAGGGCGCGTCGTCGAGCACCGTTTCGCTGATGCGGCCGGTGTCGAGGTCGAGCCGGAGCCGCACGAGCAGGCCCGGCGGATATTCCTCGATACGCGGGTTCAAGGTCTCGCCGCCCGGATCGAAGAGCGGCAAACGCGGGTAGCGGACGATGTCGAGGACGACTGCATTCCCGTCGTCGAACGCGTTCATCGGATGGAAGACGTAACAGGGCGGGATCTCGTACCAGCGCACGGGCGCTGCGGGGTCGTCGCGTAAAACCACGCCGATCCGCGCGCCGCGCGAGGGCTGCCAGCGGACCGTGTTCGTGCTCTTCATGTCGTCCACGCGGAACACGGCCGGCAGGTGATAAAAGACGGCGCGGGTCTCGGTCACGCTGAAATCGTGCATCATCGAGGGGAACGGCGCCTCGATGTCCCGCGAGAGGCGCGAAGAGCCATCCTTGCCGAACACGTGGTACGTGAGCCCGCCGCGGCCGCCCCAGTAGCCGAACGTGTAAATCGTCTCCGTGCCCGGCTCGATCTTGGGGTGCGCGACCATGCCTCCCTTGCCGGGTTGCACGGCGCCGCCGAAATCGAAGCGGCCCGTCGTCGCCAGCGTGACCGGGTCGATCTCGTGCGCGGCCGAGCCCTCGACGAGCGTGAGCAGCCGGCCCGCCATTCGCTGGATGCTCGTGTTGCTGCGGTCGACGGCGCGCAAGATGCGTTCGAATTGCTCGTGGCTCGGCCCTTTTCCAAGGAGCGCCTGCGCTTGGAGGGTGATCAGCTCCTGCCCGGAGAAGCCGAGCGCGAGCCAGCCCTCGATCGTCGTCGACTGGGCGAGGTCGCGGATCCCGCCGTACAGCGCTTGCCCCGCGCGCTCTTCGAGGGCGAGTTTTTCCGTGCGGACCCAGCGATTCTTGTGGGAGACGCGGCCGTCCGCGAGCACGAAGGCGTCGATCATGCCGTCGCCGTCGAACCAATGGTAAAGATCCGGGTTCGGCGGCTCGAACCGGGGGCCGGGGCTCATGCGATAGAGCGTGCCGCGGAGCGCGCGCGGGACCTCGCCCTGGAGGACCTCGAGCGACGGCGCATCACTCTCCCGGCCCACCGGCGCGAAATTGCCTTCGAGGTAAGGGTTTGGCCGGAACGAACGGGGCCTCGGCCTCTTCTTGTCGAGCGCGAGGAGGAGGTCTTCGACGAGGCCCATGGAAGCGATCCTTTCGAGGCTCAGACCTTGGCTTCTTGTGCCGTCCCGTTGACCTCGCCCGCCTGCACGGGGGACGCGTCCTCGATGGCGCCGAGGAGCCACCGCTCGACCGCCGCGCGTTCGGCCGCGGAGAGGTTCAGCTCGGCGTCCTCGCACATCGCGAGCACGTTGCGCTGGAACGCCTCGGCGAGCAGGCGCGCGCCCCAGGGCTTTGGCGCCTCGTGCAGCGGCAGCCCGCCGTACATGATGCCACGCAGGACGAACGTCACGGCCGATCGCGACACGGAATGGCCCTCCGTGAGGAGCGCGTCTCGCACCGATTTCGAGGTCGACGTGACCTGGAAGGAGTTCCGGCCGAGGATGTCCGCGATCGTCAGGAAGAGCAGGCCGAACTCCGGCGGCCGGAGGACGGGCACGCCCGTGATCTCGTGGACGCGCCGGAGCACGCCCCAGAACTCGTCGCGTGAGGGCGGCGGCCAGTCCTCGCTCTCGGCCTGCGGCGCGTCGTGCCGCGTGGGATCGTAGAGGTGGCCCGGGCTCGCCGTGTGCACGACGAAGCCGGGATCACTCGCGTGGAGGAGCAGATCCTTGAAGCTCCCGGTCCCGGCCCAGCGGCTGTCGACGACCACGTTGCCGAGCCGCCGGATGACCTCCTGCGAGGCCGACGCCATGGTGACGGGGCGCGGCGAGCTCGACACGTAATCGCGCAGGACGCGGACGATCTCAGCACGTAGATCCGAGGGGCGCGCGAGGGTGTCGGGCGAGGGCTCGATCGCGGTCGAGAGCTGGATGTTCGGCTCGGCGCCGACGGGAGCGGGAGGCTCGGCGCCGGGCTCGACATCGGCATGGGGACCGGCGGCGGCGGCGGGACGAGCGCCTGCGTGGACAACGTGGGCGTGGGGAGCGAGAGCGCGGCCGCGGCCGAGGTGTCGCTTACCACGCGCCAGCTTTCGGCCTCGTCTTCGATGATGCGCAGGCGGCTGTCGCGCCGGCAGAGTTCTTCCGTCAGGGCGCGGAGGCTCTTGAAGCCGAGCCAGTCGTTCGCGGAGGAGAACTCCTGGAAGCGACGGTAGACGCGCGGCAGGCTCGCGGCGGGCAAACTCCCGGCCGCACGCGCGGCGCCGACGACGGCCGCGGCCATCTGCGCGAGCAGCTCCGCGCCCGCGTCGCCCGCGGGCAACGAGGCTGGCGGGGGCGCGATGGAAGCCAACGGGAACATCGAGAACGACCGCTCGCGCAGCGGCGAGGCTGCCGGCGGTTCGTAGCCCTCGCTCTCGCCCGGGACGCGCATGTCCTCGATGAAGCGGTCCTCGGTGATGAGCCGATCACACGCGGCCGTGTAGGCCGAGGCCGCGTACCCGACGGCCACGACCACGGTCCGCCGGTCGTGTGCGCGGAGCCGCAGCAACACGGGCGTGAAGTCGGCGTCACCCGACATGATCACGAACTTGTCGAAGCGCGTCGGGTGGCCGAGCGTGTCGAGGATGTCCATGACCATGCGGATGTCGGAGCTCGTCTTGCCCAGCGACGTGAGCGGCGGACAATCGACCACCTCGAACGCGGCGCGCGTGAAGTACGGCCGGTACTTGTGGAACGTCTTCGGGTTCAGGTAGCACTTGCGGACGAGGACCGAGAGGGGCGTCGTGCCCGACTCGCTGCTCTGCGCCTTGGCGATGAGACCCCGCTCCATCCACGCGAGCCAGCGCGTGGGCTCGGTGGCGAAGACCTCTGCGGCTTCCGGATCGACCCGATGGAGCCCGAGGTAAATGTTGTCAAAATCGACGAAAAGCGCGGTCCTGATCCGCTCGACTTGAGGCATGGAGTTCCCCCCGACGATCCGGGACGACGAGCCTAGGCTGGGGCGGTGAGGTGCGTCAAGCGAACCCCGACGCGGATCTCGGGTGTCACCGGAGTCTGGAAGGGTCGACCCCCGAGATTTGTCCTTCACGCCCGTGCGTCGCAGTGCCACTTCTCCCGGGATGCGACGACGGTTTGCCTTCCTGGTACTTTCTTCATCGGCCGCGGCCCTGCTCGCGGCGCTGGGTCAAGGGTGCGGGGACGGTGGATCATCTTCGGGGGGCGCGGGCGCGGCCTCGGGCAGCACGACGGGCACGGGCGGCATGGGCGGATCGTCGTCGTCGGGGACGGGCGGCGACGACACGCTCTTCGACGCGGGGAGCTGCCCGACCGGCGAGGCGTGTGATGGCGGCGTCTGCGCAGGCGGCGTGTGCTGCGCGGTGGACCTCGCGTGCGGCGACGCGTGTTGCGGCGGCGGCCAGGTCTGCTCGTTCCAGAAGTGTGTGACGCCCGGGGCGAGCTGTGCCGAGTCGGGCGACTGCGCGGCGGGCGAGTATTGCGAGTTCTCGCTCGGTGATCCGCAGGGCACGGACGGCGGCGTGGACGCGGGGTGCATGGGCGGGGCGCAGGTGCCCTCGGGCAAATGCCTGCCGAAGCCGCCGACGTGCGCGCTGGGCATGCCCGCGCCGAACCCGGGTGATCCGCTCACGTGCCTCGAGTCCTGCCAATACAAGCCCGTGGCATCCACGTTCGCGCCCGAGCTCAAGTTCGCCTGGGGCGGGCAGCTCGTGGCGCCTTTCTCGACCGACGTGATGATGTCGCCGATCGTGATCGAGCTCGACGACGACGACTGCGACGGGAAGATCACGGCGAAGGACATCCCGGAGATCGTGTTCACGACCTTCACGGGCGGCGCCTACGGCGGCGCCGGGATCCTGCACGCGATCAGCGTCGTGGGCGGGCAGGTCGTGGAGAAGTGGACTGCGCCGGGCATCCACCCGACGAAGCAGCTCGCGGCCGGCAACATCGACGGCGCGGCGGGCAACGAGGTCGTCGCGTGCGCCGAGGGCGCGGACGCGGGCGTGCGCGCGCTGAAGGGCGACGGGAGCCTGCTCTGGACGACGCCGCCGATGCGTTGCTTCATGCCCGCGGTCGCGGATCTCGACGGCGACGGGACGGTGGAGGTCGTGGTCGAGGGCGGCATCCTCGACGGCGCGACGGGCGCGGTGAAGGCCTCGTTCTCGACGGAGCTTTCGAGCTCGTTCGTCGTCAGCGACGTGACCGGTGACGGCGTGCTCGACATCGTGACGGGCAGCCAGGTCTTCGACGCGGCCGGCACGTTGTTGCTCGACACGGCGACGGCGAACCAGAGCAACTTCTACGCGACGCAGGACTGGAAGAGCCCCTGGCCGGCGGTCGGTGATTTCGACGCCGACGGCAAGCCCGAGGTGGTCGTCGTGGACAACCTGAACCACGCGCTCGTCGTGTGGCGGTACGACGCGGCGGCGCCGGGCAAGTTCGCGATCGTGCGCCCCGCGCTCGACATCAACGGCCCGCTCAGCCCCTCGCTTTGCCCCGCGGGGAGCTGGGGCAGCACGCACGGCGGCGGTCCGCCCACGATCGCCGATTTCAATGGCGATGGGACGCCCGACGTGGCGATGGCCGGCGGCGTGGGCTATGCGGTGCTCGACGGCAAGAAGCTCGTCGACGCGGCCGTGCCGGGGAACGAGGCGTTCTTGTGGATCAAGCAAACGTCCGATTGTTCGAGCGCCTCGACGGGCAGCACGGTCTTCGATTTCGACGGCGACGGCAAGGCCGAGGTCGTGTATTCGGATCAGCAGCGGCTGCGCGTCTACGAGGGGCCGACGGGGAACGTGTTATGGGAGCGGTGCAACACGACCGCGACCTTGATCGAAAACCCGGTCGTGGCGGACGTGGACAACGACGGGCACGCCGACATCGTGGCCGTGTCGAATGCCTACGGGCAGTCGAGCGCGAGCCTGCAATGCAACGACGGCGTGAGCATCGCGCAATCGGGCGTGCGGATCTTCGGCGACACCTCGGGCAAGTGGGTGCGCACGCGGCGCGTGTGGAACGAGCACGCCTACCACATCACGAACGTCGAGGAGGACGGGACGATCCCGGCAAAGGAGCTGCCGAACTACCTCCAGCCCGGCCTCAACAATTTCCGCCAGAACAAGCAGCCGGGCAGCGAGTTTGCCGCGCCGGATGCGGTCGTCTCGCTCGCGCCCGTCTGCTTTGGTCCTTACGGGCTCGTGGCGGTCGTGCGCAACGTGGGCGAGGCGTCCTTGCCCGCGGGCGTGGTCGTCGGGTTTTACAAGGGAAACCACCCCAATGGTGAGCTTCTCGGGCAGGGGACGACCTCGAAGGTCCTTTATCCGGCGGAGTCCGAGTCGGTCTTGCTCCCGCTCGCTGGGGCGCCCGGCGACGTCGTGAATGGGACCGTGCCGATTTACGCCGTCGTCGATGACACCAGCGTGCCGCACCCGGCCTGGACCGAGTGCCGCACCGACAACAACGTCTCGGCGCCGGCGAGCGGCGCCTGCAATTCGCCGAAGTAAGCGTCAATCAGCGGCGGCCGAGACCGCGTCGAGCAGACCCAGGACCTCGTCGGGATGGGCTGGCTTCACGAGGTGCTGCGTGAAGCCGGCCGCCGCGGTCTGCCGGCGGTCCGACTCCTGTCCATACCCGGTGAGCGCGACGAGCTCGGCCGGGCAATGACCCGAGGCGCGCAGGCGCCGGGCGACCTCGTAGCCATCCATGCCGGGCAATCCGATGTCGAGGAAGACGACGTCGGGGCGCTGCTCGCCCGCGGCCGTGAGCGCGGTGAGCCCGTCGTGGACGACCCGCACCTCGTGGCCGTGCTCCCGCACGAGCTCGCCGATCATACCCGCGGCGTCGATATTGTCGTCCACCACGAGGACACGGAGCCTCCGGCCTGCATTTCGATGGTTTGTCGGGAGGATCGTCGCCGGAAGCGCAGGCACCGTCGAGGCGCGCGCCGGCTCCTCGGGCGCGAGGGGCAGCCACACGAGGAACGTGCTGCCGTGGCCGAGGCCGGGGCTCCGCGCCTCCACGGTCCCGCCGTGCATCTCGACCAGGTGTCGCACGATGGAGAGCCCGATCCCGAGCCCGCCCTGGGCCCGATCGAGCGTGCGCTCCACTTGCTCGAAGATGTGCCACACCCGGTCGAGCATGTGCGGCGCGATCCCCACGCCGTCGTCGTGCACGCTGATCTCCACCTGCGCGCCCATTCGCGTGACGCGCAGATCGATGTGCCCGCCTGGATCGGTGTATTTCGCCGCGTTCGTGAGCAGATTGACGAGGATCTGCTCCAGGCGAACGGCGTCCGCGAAGACGGGCACGGGCTCGTCCGGGAGCTCGACCGTGAGCGTGTGGTGCCGCCCCTCGATGAGCCCGCGCGTCGCGTCCACAGCGCGCGCGACCACGGTGCTGATGTCGAGCCGCTCCTTGCGGAGCTCGATTTTGCCTCGGGTCAGGCGTGAGACGTCGAGCAGGTCGTCGACGAGGCGCGCGAGGTTGTCGGTTTGGCGTTCGAGGATCTGAAGGTGCCGATCGGTCGCCGCGTTTGCCTGCCGCGCCCGGATGATGTGCAGCGCCGTCCGCATGGGCGCGAGGGGGTTACGGAGCTCGTGCGCGAGCATTGCGAGGAATTCGTCTTTGCGCCGATCCGCCTCGACTTGCATCTGCTCGGCCTGCTTGCGCTCGGTGATGTCGGTGCAGGAGCCGATGAAGCCGAGGAAGTTCCCATCCTCGCTCCGTCGCGGGGCGCCGTAATCGAGGACCCACCGGTACGATCCGTCGGCGACCTTCAAGCGATACTCGAGCGTGAAGGGTTCGCCGACGGCCGCCGCGGTGGCGAAGGTCTGCGCGACACGCTGGCGATCTTCGGGGTGGATCGGAGTGACCCAGCCCAGGCCGAGCGTTTGTTCCTGCGTCTGACCCGTAAGCCGCAGCCAGGCGGCGCTCATGTATTCGCACGCCCCAGACGCGTCGCCCATCCAGATGGCGACGGGCGCCGTGTCGGCCAGCGTGCGGAAGCGCTGCTCGCTCTCACGCAGGCGTTCGGTCTCCTGCGCCACCTGCCGGCGCAGACGCGACAGTTCGATCCGCGCGTCGACCCGCGCCAGCAATTCCCGCGGCGAGAAGGGTTTGACCAGGTAATCGTCCGCGCCGAACTCGGCCCCCTCCACGCGCGCCGACTCGCTGGCGCGTGCCGAGAGCATCACCACAGGCACGGCCTGCGTCCGCGGATCGGCGCGCAGCGCGCGGACGAGGGCGAAGCCGTCGAGGCCCGGCATCATCACGTCCGTGAGGATCAGATCGGGCACCTGGGCGCGGGCGTGGGTGAGCGCTTCGATCCCGTCTCCGACCACCTCGACGTCGTGGTGGTGTTCGAGCAGGCGGCGGATGTAGCGCTGCATGTCGACGTTGTCCTCGGCGAGCAGGATGTGGGCGCGGATGCCCGCGGGCGCGGGGCGCGCGGGCGGCGGGCGCTCCGTCTCGACCCGCGCGGGCGCATCGATCCAGTGCGCCGCTTCCTCCACGAAGGCGGCGGCGTTCGTCGCCGAGAGCCCGAGCTCGCGCTCGACGCCGATGCGCTCGGCGGGCAAGTGCGCCGCGCCGGCCGGAAGGCTGACCGTGAACGTGCTGCCTTGCCCGACGGTGCTCGTGACGGAGACCGTGCCTTTGTGAAACCCCACGAGCTCGCGGACGAGCGCGAGGCCGATGCCGGAGCCTTCGAATGTGCGCCCGCGCGCCCGCTGCACGCGATGGAACCGCTCGAAGAGACGCGGCAGCTCCTCCTCGGCGATGCCCGTGCCGGTGTCGCGGACCGAGAACTTCACACGATCGCCTGCCCAGCGCACCGCGACCTCGATCGTGCCTTCAAACGTGAATTTGAAGGCGTTCGAGATCAGGTTGAGGACGATCTTCTCCCACATTTCGCGGTCGATGTAGACTGGCCGGGAGCGGGGGGCAATCGACGACGTACGCGAGCCCCGCGCGCTCGATGACCGAGCGGAACATCGTCGCGAGCTCCGCGGTGAAGGCCGCAAGATCGGTCGGCTCGTAGGCTACCTGCAGGCGCGCCGCCTCGATCCGGGAGAAATCGAGCAATGTATTGACGAGCTTGAGCAGGCGCCGCGCATTGCGCCGGACGACCTCGATTTCGCGTCGCTGCTCGTCGTGCAGCAGGCCGTGCGCGCCGTGGAGGAGCTCCTCGACCGGGCCGAGCATCAGCGTGAGCGGCGTGCGGAACTCGTGGCTCACGTTGGAGAAGAAGCGGGTCTTGAGCTCGTCCAATCGGCTGAGCTTTTCGTTCGCAATACGTAATTGCTCGTTGGCCCGCTGGATCTCCTGCGCGCGGTGGTAGAGCTCCTCCTCCATCCGGTGCGCCCGCGTCCGCTCCTCCTCCACGATCCGGCTCTGCTCGCCGCCGAGCTTCTTCAGGAGCATGAACTCGGTCACGTCCTCGCCGCGGTGAACGACGTGCGTGACGTTTCCCTTCTCGTCGAAGACCGGGGTATTCGTCGGGCTGTAGTACCGCTCCGTGAAGCCCCCGCCCTCCGACGCTGGCCGGCGAATGTCGTACTTCTGCACGGCCATCGTGTCGGGGGTCCCGGTCGCGAAGACGCGCTCCAGCGAGGCGCGAAGGTTGCGTGAACCTGTGGCGTTCGGATCGTCCGGGTTATCGGGAAAGACGTCGAACAGGTTGCGGCCGAGGATCGCCTCGCGCGAGACCAGCCTCGTGCGCAGGAAAGCGTCGCTCGCGGCGACGAGAGTGAAGCTCGGGTCGACCACCAGGTAACACTCGGGCGCGGACTCGAAGAGCGCGCGAAAATCGGGCTCGCCCGTTCGGGAAGCCGTTTGCCCGGAGGCCTTCCCGTCCCTCCCTTCGGCGCCCGCTCGCGGGGGCTGCCGTCGCTCCTGGTGCTTGGATCGCGCTAACATGGTGCAGTTTCGCGACGCTCGTGATTCGTCGCTCGGCGGCCCCGTGCGCGCCGGGTACGAACATTGCGCGCGGGGCGGGCGATTCAGCGTCATTGCATGAACCCTTCCACTCGGATCGAGCGGTCTGTGGAACCCTGGGAGAACTCGACACCCGCTTGACCATCTGCCAGAGTCCCGGCGGCCGCCTGTAAGTTGGGCGGCCGTTCGGCGTTATCTTCTTCGTAAGGAGGATCTTTCGTATGCGCTTCGGTTCCGTGCTCGCGTTCGTCTTGCTCGTCCCCGCCTCGTTCGGGCTCATCGGCTGTGGTGGTTCCCATCACGGCGGCTGGGGGGCGCGCGGTGCCTCGCAGGAGGCGGTCCGTCACATCACTGTCGTCGGCCATGGCGAGGCCATGGGCAAGCCCGACATCGCGCGGACGAGCCTCGGCGTCGAAGCCTCGGCGCCGACGGTCGAAGAGGCGATGAACCAGACGAGCGCGCGAATGAAGGCGATCCTCGACGCGCTGAAGAAGCTCGGTATCGAGGACAAGGACATCCAGACGGCGAATTTCTCGATCCAGGTCGAGCGTCCCTTCATCGATGGGCCGATGCCCGTGCCCATGCCCATGCCGGAGGCGCTCCCCGCGCCCGCGCCGGTGAAGGGCGGGAAGGCCGCCGCGGCTGCGGCGCCGGCTTCGGGTCCCGTCGCGTTGCCGCCTCCGCCGGCCGTGAAATACCGGGTGAGCAACACCGTGGAAGTGACGATCCGCGACGTGTCGAAGGCGAGCCGCGTCGTGCAGACGGCGGTCGACGCGGGGGCGAACAATGTGTGGAACGTGAGCTTCGGGATCGACGAGACGAAGGCGCTCGAAGCGACGGCGCGGGAGAAGGCGGTCGCGGACGCGAAGGCGCGCGCCGAGGTGCTGGCGAAGCTTTCGGGGGTCGAGCTCGGGCCGGTGATCAGCGTGAGCGAGGTCATCGGGCGCGGCCCGATCGGCCCGATGCCGATGATGGCCACGGCCGAGGCGAAATGGGGCGGCGGCGGCCCGCCGCTCGCGATGGGCGAGGTGACGTATTCGACCTCGATCGAGGTCATCTTCGGCATCAAGAAGGCGCCCGAGCCGCCCCCGGCGGAGTGATTTCAATCGGCGCCGCGCGGCGGACCGAGCAGGGCCCCGAGCAGGATCGCGCGACGCACGTCGCTAGGTTTTTCCAGAAGAACTGGTGACGTGCGCCGGCGGCGCGGCGGAGCAGGGGTCGCGTCGAGCGTGCTCGGGATCGCGGGGAGCTCCTCTTCGAGGGAGACCGGGCGCGCGGGGATTTCTTCCAGCAATTGATATTCCACCGGCGAGCGACGGTCGGGAAGAGGGCGTGACGGCGGCGCCCTTCCCAAAAGCGCTCGCCGGTGCGCCGTGAGCTCCCTCGCGGCGCGCTCCTGCGCTTTGCGGGCGGCCCGCGCGAGGAGCGCCGGCAGCACCGGCATCATCAAAAACAGGAGCACGACGAGCAGCGAGACGAGCCCCTCCATGGCCTCACCGTCGTCCTTGTCCGATTGCCGGCCTCACGTCGGAGGGCACGTCGTTCGCCACCGAATGCCGCATGGCCGTGTCCGCTTCGAGGTTCCGCATTCGATAATAATCGAAGATGCCGAGGTTGCCCGACCGGAACGCCTCGGCCATCGCGCGTGGCACGTCCGCCTCCGACTCCACGACCCGCGCGCGCATCTCCTGCTCCAGCGCCACGGCCATTGCGCGGCGCTCCTCCGCCTTCGCCTGCGCGATCTGTTTGTCCGCGTTCGCCTGGTCGATCTGGAGCTTCGCCCCGATGTTCGCGCCGACGTCCACGTCCGCGATGTCGATCGACAGGATCTCGAACGCCGTGCCCGCGTCGAGCCCGCGCGCGAGGATGTTTTTCGAGATGTGATCGGGGTTCTCCAGCACCTCCTTGTGCGTCGAGGCCGAGCCGATCGTGCTCACCATTCCCTCGCCGACACGCGCGATGACCGTCTCCTCGCCGGCGCCGCCGACGAGCCGGTCGAGGTTCGTCCGCACCGTCACGCGCGCGATCGCGATGAGCTGAATGCCGTCCTTCGCCACCGCGGCGATCCGCGGCGTCTCGATCACCCTGGGCAACACGGACATCTTGACCGCGTCGAGCACATCTCGCCCGGCGAGGTCGATCGCCGCGGCGCGCTTGAGCGGGAGGTGGATGTTCGCCTTGTCGGCCGAGATCAGCGCATTGACCACGCGCGTCACGTTGCCGCCCGCGAGGTAATGCGCTTCGAGGTCGTTCGTGGACACGTCGAGCCCGGCCTTCACCGCGCTGATCCGCCCATTCACGATGACGCCGGGCGGCACCCGGCGAAACCGCATGCCCACGAGTGACGACAGCCCCACGTACGCCCCCGAGGCCCACGCCGCGATCCAGAGCGGCAGGGGGATCAGGTACAGGACGACGAAGAGGCCCACGAGCACGAGGCCGACGATCCCGATGATCCCGAGCTCCACGCCGAACATGGCCATTCACCTTTTTTCTTTCTCGCCGGCGCGCCGCACGACCACGTAACTCCGCTCCACGCGAAGCACCTCGAGCGGCGTGCCGGCCGGGATGTATTCGCCCTCGGAGAGCGCATCGACCCGCGCGCCCGTGATCTCCGCGACGCCTGAAGGCCGCAGCGGCGAGGCCGCCTTGCCGAGGTCGCCGGGCAAAATCGCGTCGAGGGGCGAGGCCGGGAAGGGGAGCGCGTGCTCGAGATGCCCGGTTTCGAGGACGAGCCTGCGGCCGAAGGGCAATCGAGGGAGGAATCGCAAAAGGAGGGCGGCCCCGACGAGCATGACGGCGAGCGCGACGGCGACCTCGGCCGCGGCTTGCACGGCGCCCTCCGTGGTCACGCCCGGCCCGACGAAGCTCATCCCGAGCCCCGTGAGCACGGCCGCGACGCCGAGGACGCCTGCCAGGCCAAACCCCGGGATCACGAAAATCTCCAGCAAAAGGAGCGCGATTCCGCCGCCCACGAGCGCGAGCTCCTCCCAGCCCACGAGCGCGAGGATCGCGTGCGACCAGAAAAACAGCGCCAGGCAAACGAGGCCGACGATGCCTGGCGCGCCAAACCCGGGCGTGCGGATCTCCACGAAGAGCCCCATCAACCCGAACCCGAGCAGGAGCGAGCTGACCAAGGGCGACGTCGAGAACCGCACGAGACTCTCCGCCCAGTTCGGCGCGAGCGTGCGAATCTCCGCGCCGGACAAACCACGTTTCGCCAGGATGTTGTCGAGGGAGTCGGCGCGATCGTTTGCGGCGCCGAGCGCAAGCGCCTCCTCGGTCGTCAGCGTGAGCAGCTTGCCTTTCGCCACGACGCCCGGGATCTCCACATCAGAATCGACCATGGCCTCGAAGAGCGCAGGCGGCCGGCCGCGCGCCTCGGCCGTGGCGCGAAACTCTTTGCGTACGAACGACGTCGCCTTTTCCCCCGCGGGCTCCGTTTGCCCCTGGGGCCCGGCGACGACGGGCGCGGCGGCGCCGATCGTCGCGCCCGGGGCCATCGTGATGTCCTCGGCCGCGAGCGCGATGAGCGCGCCCGCGGAGATCGCCCGCGGATCGACGAACGCGACCGTGGGGATCCGCGCGTCGAGCAGCGCATCCCGAATGACGAGGGCCGCGTCGACGCGCCCCCCGAGGGTATCGATGGGCAAGACGAGCGCGGCGGCGCCGGCCTGCTCGGCCTCGCGCACGGCGCGCTGCACGTAAGGCGCGAGGCCATTGTCGATTTCACCCCGAAGGGGCGCGACGTACACGATGGGCCGCGCCGTCGCCTGGCCGCGCGCGGACGCGCCGAACAGGAGGGCCCAAAGAGCGAGCACGAGAACCCCTACGCGACGTCGAGACGAGGCGCGATTCGCCACACGAAAACCCCCACGATAAGGCTAGGGCTCCCGGGGCGAGGCGGAAGGGGGATTTCTCAGCGCGTGGGTTCGGGCGACGCCGGGCGATCGTCCAGGTGCACGACGTCCTTCGTGGCCCCATCGAGCCAGGCCCGCAGGCCCGTCTCGTCCGCGGGCAGGTCGTCGCCCCAGAGCCGCACCGTCCGATCCTGGCCCGTCGAGACGAGCGCCCGACCGTCGGGCGAAAAGGCGACCGACGCAACGCCGCCCGCGTGTCCGGCGAGCGGTCGATCCTCGTGGCTCTCCAGGTCCCAGATGCGGGCGCTGCCGTCGAGGCTCGCCGAGGCGATCCGTTTTCCGTCGGAGGAGACGGAAATGCTCACCACGGTTTTTCCGTGTCCGCGCAGGATCTCGCGGGGTTTGCCCGTCGCCGTCTCCCAAAGCCGCACGGAGGGCTCCGAGCCGAGCGAGGCGAACGTGGCGCCGTCCGGGAAAAACACGATCTGCGTGACGCCATTGCCGCTCGCGTCGATCACCCGCCCCTGGCCGGTCGCGAGGTCCCAGAGCCCGATGGTATGGTCGGCGCTGCCCGAGGCGAGCGTCTTTCCATCTGGCGAAAATGCGACCGCGCGGACCGGGCGCTCGTAGGTGCCGAGCGTCTTTGCTTCTTTCGTCGCGAATCGATACACGCGCACGGTCTTGTCGGCGCTGCCCGTGGCGAGGACCGCGCCGTCCGGCGAGAACGCGAGCGTCTCGACGGGTTTGTCGTGCTCGAAGAGGACCTCGGCCTGTCCGGAGGCGACGTTCCAAAGCCGGATCTTCTTGTCGGCGCCGCCGGAGGCGAGGTGTTTTCCGTCGGGCGCAATGGCGATACGCGCGACGCGCCCCGCATGGCCGCGGAGCACCTTGGGGGGTTGGCCCGAGAGCGAGGCAATACGCACGGCGCCGTCCTCGCCGGCGGAGGCGATCGCGGTTCCATCCGGAAAAACCCGCAAATCGCTGACCTTGCCGCTGTGCCGATCGACGATCTGCGGCGCGCCCGAGGCGAGGTCGAAGAGGCGCACCGTGCCGTCGTCCGCCGCCGAAACGACGCGTTTTCCATCAGGCAGGAAGGCCGCGGTCGTGGCTGCGCCGTCGTGCTCGCCGACCACACGATCGATCTGCGTGCCGAGCTCCCACACCCGCATCGTCTGGTCGAAGCCCGCCGCGGCGAGGCGCTTTCCATCCGGCGAGAACGCGACGCCGTGGAGCCCGAGCCAATCCTGGAAGCCGCCGAGCGTGCGGCGCTGGCCATTGCCGACGTCCCACAAGACCACGTTGCGGTCCTGCCCCACCGCGGCGACGCGGCTGCCATCGGGCGAGAGCGCGAGCGTTTTGATCTCGCCGCCATACTGGCCGAGCAGCCGGGTCGCGCCGTTCGAGAGGTCAGCATAACGAACCGCGCGGTCCTTCGAGCCGGAGACGAACGCGGTGCCATTCGGCAAGAACGCGAGCGCCGTGACCTCCTTCGTGTGACCGGGGAACGTGCGGAGCGCGCCTTTCGAGGTGTTCCACAGCCGCATCGAGCCGTCGACGCCGCCCGTGACCACGAACATCCCGTCGCTGGAGACGGCGATGCTGGAGCAAACCGAGGTTTGGCCACCGAAACTGCGGCTGTTGTCCGTCGCGACGTCCCAAACGACGAGTTTGCCCTTTTCGACGAGGACGAGCGTGCGGCCGTCCCCCGAAAAGACCGCGCCGCGGCTCAATTCGACGCCGGTGTTCTCCGCGACCCGTTTTCCCGTGCCCGCCGGGACGTTCCAGAGAAAGACGCCGTCGCCAAAGCCCTGCGAGGTGAGCCATTGGCCGTTCGCCGAGAAGCGGATGCTCGTCACCCATTGCTCGTGGCCCGCGAGGACACGCGAGGTGCCCGACGCGAGGTCCCAAATCCGCACGGATTTGTCCTTGCCGCCCGTGGCGAGGAGCTTTCCGTCAGGCGAAAATGCCGCGACCCAGACCTCGTCGCCGTGCCCGGAGAGGACCTTGTGCGTGCCGGTTTCGAGGTCCCATACCCGCACGGTTCGGTCGTCGCTTGCGGTCGCAATGGTGCGGCCGTCGGGCGCGACCGCGACCGCATTGATGCCGCCGCTGTGCGCCCGGAAGACCTTTCCAATGCCGCGTGCGAGCGCGTCGGCGGCGAGGGTGCGCGCGGCGGGGAAACGCGGGCTGTTCGGCGAGAGCGTCTTCAACCACGCGATGGCCTGGCTCGGGTCCCGCTCCATGAGGCCGCGGGCCTGCGAGATCGTGAGCTCGTCGGCGCGCTTCGTGGCCTCGGCCTGCTTTTGCTGGGCTTCGAGGCGCTGCGCCTGGGCCTCGGCCTTTTGCTGCTGCGCCTCGATCTCGTTCGCCTGCGCTCGATTGCGCTCCTGGATGATGCGCGTGAGGCTCAAGATGCCGACGACCGAGAGGGCCACGACGCCGACCAGGCCCACGAGGAGCGGCGTACGGCGGCGCTTGATGAAGCGGCGGACGATCTCGCCGCGCGAATACGTGTGTGCCGCGACGAACTGGCCCATCTGGAAACGACGCAGGTCGTCCGCCAGCTCCTTCGCCGTCGGATATCGCTTCGCCGCGTCGCGGGCCATCGCTTTCTCCACGATGGCGAGCAGGTCCTCGGGGATTCCTTTTTGCCGCTCGGCGAGCGGCACGGGCGGCGCTTCGAGGACCTTGAGGGCCACGTCGATCACGTCTCCACCCGGGACGTCGTACGGGGCCACGCCGGAGAGCGCGCGATAGAGCAGCGCGCCGATCGCATACACGTCCGCGCGCTCGTCCACGGGTTTGGCCATGGCCTGCTCCGGGGGCATGTACGCGGGCGTGCCCATGATCGCGCCGACGGACGTCAAATGCGCGCTCCTGCTGACCGATTTCTCCTCGGACGCCAGCGGCCGGGGTTTGCCGGAGAGCGGCTCGGCGAAGTCGTCGTTCAGGTCCTTCGCGAGGCCCCAATCGATGACCACGGTCTCGCCGAACCGACCGACGAGGACGTTCGCCGGCTTGAGGTCGCGATGGACGATCCGCTGGCTATGCGCATACGCCATCGCGTCGGCCACGGCGAGCAGGTGCGGGAGCAGGGCGAGGCGCGCTTCGAGCGTGTGCGCCTCGTTCATCACGTCGCCGAGGGGTTTGCCCGTGATGAGCTTCATCGCGTAGAACGGCTCGCCCGTCGGCCAGCGGCCGGCCTCGTGCACGGGGACGATCGAGGGATGCTGGAGGCGCGCCGTGATGATCGCCTCGTACACGAAGCGCTCGGCCTCGGCCGCGTCCGTGGAGAGCAGCTCCTTGATGGCGACCGTGCGGTCGAGCCGCGTATCACGCGCCTTCATGATGCGGCCGATCCCGCCCTCGGCGAAGACACCGCTGACGGCGTAGGCCGTGCGCTGGACGAGCGGGAGCGACGCGGGGGTGAGCGCGGGGCGCGTCGCCGGCGGCGGCGGAGGTGGCGGCGCGTTGCGGAAGGAGGCGATCTCCGCGTCCGAGATCTCCAGCTCGTCGATGGAGGGCCTGTCGAGGGGAGGGTTTGCCGGCACGGGGGCAGAGTATCCGATTTGCGTTTGGCCGGCACAGGGGAGCCGAGCGGCGTGGTCGTGCTTTTTCCTTGCCGCCCGTAGATCCAGGACGTGCGGGTCAGGACGGATCGGCGCGCTCCTTGAGGCTCCGGAGCGGTTGGCCGTCCATGACGCGCCGGAGGAGGACCGGCCAGTCCTTCCATTCCGTGCCGCAGAGTCGATCCATGATCGCGGACTGGAAGCTGTAATGGCCTGTCCAGCGGGCGTGATGGAGCGCGTGATAGACGAAGGGGTTCGCGTTGATGGAGCGCCATCGGATGCCCGTCACCGAGCGCGTGATCTCCACGTTCGCGTGCCCGACGATGTTGCCGCCGATGTTGACCACGAGATAAGCGGCCCAGCCCCAGAAGCCGATCGGCGCGACGTACGACATCACGAGCGGCATCCCCGCATACCCGATCATCCAGGCGCACGACTCGACGAAGCTCATCGATTGTCCCGTGAGCGGCGTCGTCACGTGGGAGCGATGATGCCACCGGTGAAACCGCACGAGCGCGCGGTGGTGCATGGCCCGATGCAGGAAGTAATAATACACCTGAAAGCCCGCGCCCATCGCGAAGAACGTGAGGCCGTCCCGCACGAGCGAGGTCTCGCCGAAGCGCACCAGGCCCGAGGAGAGTACGGCCGTGAACGTCGTCACGGCGACCGCGAGAAAGACGAGGTTGCCCACGAGCTCGAAGCGGTACTGGCCCTCCGCGAGAGGCACGTCGAAAATGCGGCGGCGCGGCAGCAGGCGCTCGAGCGCGAACCCGATCGGCACGTTGAAGATCGTCAAACCCAGGAAGAAGGCGAGCACGATCAAGGCCAGCTCGGGCAAGGAGGCCTGGATAAGGAGGTCGGGCATGTTCCACCCGTAGCGGCGAATAGATGCGCATTCAAGAGATCCCGTGGCTGGGCTCGCTCGACTCGTCCGCGCTCGCCGACCCCTCGCGCCGTCCGTCCGTTACATCCCGTGCCGTCCCGCGCGGTCCGCCCTTGGCGCCCCGATTGCACCGCGGACGCGGCATGAAGAAGATCCGCACCCGATACGCTCCCGCTCTTCTGTTCGTCGTCCTCGGCACCGGCGTCGCGCTCGGCGCCTGCAGCCGTGAGAACCGCGCCCTCGGCGAGTCGCCCCGCGGCGACGTCGCCCGCGCGCTGCAATCGCTGGCCGATGCGCGCTGCGACCGCGCCGTGCGCTGCAACCAGATCGGCGCCGGGCAGCGCTGGTCGAGCCGCGATGCGTGTATCCAGTCCGTGCGCCAAGCCGAGCGCAAGGACATCAACCTGTACGAATGCACCGGGGGCGTCGATCAGAAGGAGCTCTCGGAGTGCCTGAACGAGATCAACACGGCCAATTGCGAGTCCGCCTTCGACGCCCTCGCCCAGATGGCCGCCTGCCGCTCCAGCGACATGTGCCTCCACTGAGGACGTCCTCGCGGGGTCCGCGCACACCAGACCACCTGGCGAAAAAATTACCGGGCGGGTTCAAAGTTCCATGGGGGATGTGCGTCCAATCCTTGCGCACGACGTGATGGCCGCCCTCGGCGGTGCCCGTCGATGACGTGATCCTTTGCCCTATCGGGAGGCATTCCCCCATGGCCGCCACGCGAGACAACTCCGTCCTTTTTTCGCTGAACCAGCTCCTTTCTCTGCACGAGCAGGCCGTGCGCGAAGAAGAAGAGGCCGCGCGGGCTCGGGTCGAGGCCGAGCGAATCGCCCGAGAAGAGGCGGCCCGACGCGAGGCCGTGGCTCTGCAGCAAAAGGCGCAGGCCGAGGCCGAGCGAATCGCCCGGGAAGAGGCGGCCCGGCGCGAGGAGGCGGCGCGGCTCGAGGCGCTGCGGCTCGCGGAGGTGGAGCGCGCGCGCGCCGAGGTCGAGGCCCAGGCCCGCATGGAGATGATGCGCAAGGCCGACGAGCACGAGCGGGCGCTCGCAGCGCTGCGCGAGGATGAAAAGAAGAAGAAGCTGAAGCGCGCCCTGGTCTCGAGCGTGCTCGGCGCCGCGGCGCTGATCGGCGGCGGGATGGGCCTGTATTTCGGCAAGATCAAGCCGGACCAGGACGCGTCGCTGGCCAACCAGTCGGCCGAGGTCGAGGCGACGCGCGAGGAGGCGGCGCGGCTGCGCGCGAAGCTCGACGCGAATGGAAAGCGGCTCGACGAGACCGCGGCGCGCCTCGAAGAGGAGAAGCGCCGGGCGCGCGAGCTCGAAGAGGCGAAGAGCGCAGCGAACGAGGCCCCGGCGACGCGCCCCGTGCAAAAGGGGCCGGTGCCCAAGCAGCACGAGGGCCCGAAGACGGGCGGCAAGTGCCTGCCTGGCGAGCCGGGCTGCGATCTCGACGGAAATCGCCTGTTCTAGCCGGTATTTCGCATTCCCGCGGCGATCCCGTTGATGGAGAGCAGGATCGCCCGGTCACAACACGCGTCCCCTGCCCGCTTCCGCCGAAGCAGCGCCACCTGCAAGAACGACATCGGGTCCACGTACGGGTTGCGGAGGTCGATCGATCTCTGGAGCGTGGGGTTTCCGTCGAGCAATCGCTTCACGCCGAAGAGTCGTTTGATCCACGCCACCGTGCGCGCGTGCTCGTCCTTGATGGGCGGCCAGACGGCCTTGCGGGTCGCAGGCGAGGCGAGCGCGGCATACCGGGCGGCGATCTCCATGTCGCTTTTCGCGAGCACCATTTGCACGTTGTCGAGCACGGTGCGGAAAAACGGCCACCGGTTCGTCATTTCGACGAGCAGCTCGGCGCCGCCCTCGCGCCGGGCGAACGCATCGAGCGCGCTGCCGACACCATACCAGCCGGGAAGGATGGCGCGGTTCTGCGTCCAGCCGAAGACCCAGGGGATCGCGCGGAGCGCTTCGAGGCCGCCGGCCTTGCGTTTGCTCGGGCGTGAGCCGATCGGCAATCGCGCGATCTCGTCGACCGGGGTCGCCGTGGTGAAGAAATCGACGAAACGAGGGTTTTCCCAGACGAGCGCGCGATAGACGCGCCGCCCCTCCTCGGCGAGTTCTTCGAAGGCCTGCGCATAACGACGCTCGTCTTCCTCGGAGGGGCGCTCCTCGGCGCCGAGAGTATGCAAGAGGGCGCCGCCGACCATGAGCTCGAGCGTGCGCAGGGCGAGCTCGGGGCGCGCATATTTGTGGTCGAGCGCTTCGCCCTGCTCGGTCGCCTTGTACCGCCCAGCCACGCTCCCCGCGGGGAGCGCCAAAATGGCCTGTTGCGCCGGCCCTCCGCCGCGCGCGACGGATTCGCCGCGGCCGTGAAACACCCGGAGCGCGATGCCCGCCTCGCGCGAGACCTTCGTCAGCTCGGATTGCGCTTTGCGGAGCGCGAAGGCCGCCGCCAAAAGCCCCACTTCCTTGCCGGAATCGCTGTAGCCGACCATGACCTCTTGCACGCCGCGCGCCATGAGATGGCGTCGATACTCGGGGTGCGCGAGCAGCGTGCGCAGAATGGTCGGCGCGGAGACGAGCGCGTCGTGCGTCTCGAAGAGCGGGACGATGTCGACCGTGACGGCCTGTTTGTCGACATCGTACAATCCCGCGGCTCGCGCCAGGGTGAGCGCCGCGAGGAGGTCCTCCGCGCGCTGGGTCATGGAGAGGATCAACGTACGTGCCGAGCGCTCGCCGTACTGGCGCTGCGCCTCGGAGAGCTTGCGAAGCGCGGCGAGCAAGCGCGCGGCGCCGGGCGTCTCCTCGCCGCCGCCCGCGAGCCACGCTGCCGCGGCCGTCGCGTCCTCCGCGGGCGCGCGGAGTTCGAGTTCGGCGATCGATAGGCCGAGGACACGCACCCGCTCGGCGAGCGCACGCGTCCGCATCTCTCCTGCGTTCGAAGCGTTCGCCTTGTGCAGCGTGTCGGCGACGAGCAGGAGGTCGCGATGAAGCTCGTCGCTCGTGCGGTACGCGACGCCGAGCTCGGCGTGACTTCCGATCGCGCTCGCGAGGGCCCGCGACGGCGGCGGCACGCTGCCGACCCGCGGCGCGCGTTGCCTCGCCACCTGGCGCTCCGTCTCCACGGCTTCGAGCGCTGCCGCGAGCCGCGCCTCGACGAAGCGCAGCTTGCGCCGCCACGGCTCACCCTCGGTCTGCGCGCTCTCCTGCGCGGCCACGCCCGGCATGGCCACCGCGTCGTCCGCGAGCGAAGCGATCAGCGCTTCGGGCACGCGCACGTGCCGCGCCGACTGCGAGAGCGATCCGCCGAGCTCGCGCACGGCCCCCAGCAAGCGACGCAGGCCGCGCGCGCGATACGCGCGAATCGCGTCCTCGACGACCTCGGGCGTGACGTTCGGATTGCCGTCCATGTCGCCGCCGGGCCAGGCGTGGATCCGGAGCGGCATCGGCTGTGCGGCGAGCGGCTCGCCGTACGCACGTTCGAACGCGCGCACGAGCTCCAGCGGCAGCTCGGGCAGGAGGTCCCAAAGGATCTCCTCCACGTACCAGAGGACGTTTTTGACCTCGTCGCCGACGGTCGGTTTTTCTCGACGCACCTCGTCCGTCTGCCAGAGGACGGTGATCTCTTCGCGGATCGCCGCGCGTGCTTCCTCCTCTTCGCGCGGGAGCA
Organism: Polyangium mundeleinium; assembly: GCF_028369105.1. Lineage (NCBI taxonomy): Bacteria > Pseudomonadati > Myxococcota > Polyangiales > Polyangiaceae > Polyangium > Polyangium mundeleinium. The sequence goes on from NZ_JAQNDO010000001.1 coordinate 29,330, forward strand.
GCCGGCATCGGTCGCGCTCTTCGAGGCGCCGCGCGATGCGGTAGAGCTTTTCGAGCACCGTGCGTCGCGCAGCCTCCGTCGGATGCGCGGTCAACGTGAGTGTGACTTCGAGCCGCGCGAGCGCCTCGCGCATGGCCTCGGCCGAGACGCCTGCTTTTTTCGCGGTGATCATCGCGGCCGCGAGCGAGCCGCGCTGCGGCGGTTCGCCCGGGTTGCTCGCGTGAGCGCGCGCGCGACGGATGCGGTGGTGCTGCTCGGCGATGTTGACGAGGCGGAAGTACATCGCGAAGGCACGAAGCACGGGCTCGGCCTGCTCGATCGGTAGCGCTTCGAGCAGCTGCACGAGCTCCTTCTGCGCTTCGGCCCTGCCCGTGCGAGGCCCTCGACGTCTGCGGATCGAGAGCTTGCGGATCACCTCTTCCACGGAGAAGAGCGCCTCGCCCTCTTGCTCGACGAGCACCTCGCCGAGCAGGCGACCGAGGAAACGTACGTCGGAGCGGAGCGGAGCGTCGACCTCGCGGCTCATGGCGCGGAGTGTACGCCGAGCTGAAGACGAAGATGACGGCGAACGGGCGAATCCGTTTTCCCCCGGGAATCCGTGGCGAACAGAGCGAACGAGTCCGGCGCGGATCGACTTGCCGTCGAGCTCGATCGACTCGAGGTGCTCACGGCCGGCGCGCATGCGCGTGCGCCGCCCACGTCGATACCGGGGCGCGGGCCCCAGGGGGAGGATTCCATGAAAAAGACGTTGGCTCGGGTGTTGTTTGGGCTCGGGCTCTCGGCGCTCGTCGCGCCCGCCGTTGCGAAGGCGGAGACGCCGCCGGAGGTGTCTCTCCGCTCGGTCACGGCGCTCGGCACCGGATGCCCGTCGGGTGCGGTGCGGGCGATCGTCGCGAGCGACGGTCAGTACATCGCCCTCGTCGACGGCGCGCTTTCGGCCTCCGCGGGGCCTGGCGTGCCGCCCTCGGAGCAACGCGTGTTTTGCCAAGTGATCCTCGATCTCGATCACACGCCCGGCTACTCGTACGCCGTGACGAACGCGTACGGATATCGCGGCTCCGCGGAGCTCGACGCGGGGGTCACCGCGACGTTCGGCGTCGAGCGGTACTTCACGGGGGAGCTCGGCGAGAACCCGGTGAAGACGACGCTGCGCGGGCCGTTCGCCGAGCGCTTCGTGGTGCGCGAGCCGGCCGACTCCGTGGGTCCGTACTCGCCGTGCGGGGCTCCGCGGCCGCTCAACATCCGCACCGCCGTGAACGTGAGCGTGCTCGGAAACCCCGCGGGTGCGGGCCGCATCCGGCTCACGCCCGCGTGGGGCATCGAGGTCCTCCGGCTGCACTGGAGGCGCTGCGGCTAGCAGGTTGCTGCAAGGCGCGCCACGCGCGCGGCGCCTACTTGGCCTTCGACTTGGCCTTGATGGGCAGCCGCGCCGTGGCGAGCGTCGTGCCGCCGTCGTCGAGCACGCGCACTTCGAGCTCGCCGGTGTCGCCGGCTTGCATCGTGTTGTAGCCCCACGTGCGGAACGACCACGAAGGTTCGACGGTGAGGTCGAGCGGCGTGCGGAGCTTGCCGTTCACGAAGAAGTCGACATGCACCTTGCGCTTGTCCTGCGAGCGGTTGCGCAGCTTGAGGTGCGCGTAGACGCGCGTCCCCGGAGGTGCGACGTCGAGCGTGTCGACGGGCTCCTTCTTCTGCACGTCGGACGTGAGCGTGAGCTGAAGCAACTCGAGCGAAGCATGCTCGCTGCTCGGCTCGGCAGGTGGGGACGACGGCGTGGACGACGACGCGTGCCAAGGTGTCGTGCTCTGTGCGTCCGAGGCACCTGCGTCGACGGGGGGTCCTGCGTCGTTGTTTTGCGCGACGGCGGAGCCCTCGGGGCAACCCACGAGGGCGAGCATCAGAGCGGCGAGCGCGGTGAGGTGAGAAGCGCGGGTCACTGCGCGCGATCCTCGTACGGGTTGTGCAGCTCCACGGGCGCCTGCTGCGCACGCGCAGCTTCATGTTGATGAGCTCGACGCCGAGCGAGAACGCCATGGCGAAGTAGACGTAGCCCTTGTTGATGTGCTGGCGCATGCCCTCAGCCACGAGCAGCACGCCGATGAGCAGGAGGAAGCTCAACGCGAGGATGCGCATGCTCGGGTGACGGTTGACGAAGCGGCCGATCGCTCCCGCGAAGAGGAGCATCACGAAGACGGCGATCACCACGGCCGTGGCCATGATGCTCAGATGCTGCGCCATGCCGACCGCGGTGATGACCGAGTCGAGCGAGAAGACGATGTCGAGCAAGACGATCTGCGCGACCGCGAAGCCGAACGAGATGTGCTTGACGGGCTTGCCGTCCTTGTCGCCCTCGACCTCCAGGCGCTCGAACATCTCGTGCGTGCTCTTCGCGATCAGGAAGAGGCCGCCGCCGAGCAGGATGAGGTCGCGTGTGGAGAACGCGTGGCCGAGGACCGAGAAAAGATCACTCGTCAAGCTCATCACCCACGTCAGCCCGAAGAGCAGGCCGAGGCGCATGAACAGCGCGAGCGCGAGGCCGAGCGAACGCGCCGCGGGCTGCTGCTTTGCCGGCAGTTTGTTCGTCGTGAGCGTGAGGAAGACGATGTTGTCGATCCCGAGCACGACCTCGAGACCCGTGAGCGTCGCGAGGCTCGCCCAGCTGTCGGCATGCTTGAAGACTTCGAGGCCGCTCATGAGGCGCTCGCTCTAGCACGACCGCCGTTCGGCTGCCGAACGACCTCGTGCGCGGCTCGTTCGTTCACGAACAAGCCGACGGCGCGAGGCGCGCCCGCTCCTCGATCTCCAAGTGGAACGCGCGGAAGATCGACTCCTCCGGCCAGGGCGGCGCGTCAGCGAGCAAGCGCGTGGCCTTGTCGTTGTCGCCGCGGTCGATCGCGATGACGGCGGCTGCGTACCGCATGGCCCAGAAGACGAGCGGGCTGTTCTCGCTCGCCCGTTCGAGCAAATCGTCGTCACCGGGTTCGCTCTGATGCGCGAATGCGCGTGCGAGCGCGAACGCCGCGGAGCGCAAGGCGAGGACACGATCCCGCAGCGCGCTCGCGCCACGCGGCAGAGGCAAACGCACGAGGCGCCGGGCTTTTTCGAGCGCGGCGTCGCGGTCGCCCTCGAACGTGAGGAGGAGCGTGTCGAGGAAGAGGCGATGCTCGATCGCTGCTTCCCACACGGGCCCTCGCTCGGCGGCAGCGAGCGCAGCGCGCGCCTTGTCGATCCAGCCGCACGCGGCGAACGCCGTGGCCGCCATGAGCGGGCCCATCGTGGCCGGGTAGGGGATCCGTTCGAGCGCGCCCGCCCAGCTTCGCAGGACCGCGATCACGTCCCCCGAGCGCAGCACGCGCCGGAGCCGCCTGCGCGAGAGCCACCGGCCGAGCCACGCCGCCAGGACGATGCCGATCACGGCGCCGGCGACGAGCGGTTCGTGCAGGGCAAACCGCAGGCCCGCTGCGACGAGGGCGGCGGACGCGATGAACGCGACCCACCGGAACACCCGGCCTTCGCGCGGCTCGTCGTTGCCCGGGGACAGAAAATCCACGACGCCCGTAGCGTACGGCCAGGCGTCGGGAGAGCAACCCTCGCGGGATGTCCGTGGACAAAAAGGGAAAAGGGCCCGCCACACCCGCTTCCTGCTACCGTTGCTCCCTTCCGGGCCTGGCGGGGTTCACAGTGCGCTGTCGGCGGACCCACAACGGGACGAGTCCCGAACGGCCACAGTCGTACTTCATCGAAACGCGCCTGTCGAGCGCCCGGCCGAAAAAAGTTCGGGGTGCGTCCCGGGCGCGGGCGCATGTCCCTGCTCGTTTGGCGCGCGGGGTCACTTTTCGTTCGCGCGAGGTCGGGGCGCGTGGTAGCCGGCGCACCGTGAATCAGCGGGCTTCCGGATCGGAGCGGTCGTCGGGGCGGCGGGTGCTCGTGCTTGGCTCGGGCGCGCGAGAGCACGCCCTGGCCAGAGCGCTTTCACGGTCGAGCACGACGGCCGAGGTCCTCGTGGCGCCGGGGAACGCGGGCACCCTGGACGAAGGCGGGGCGGGCGCCGCGCCGATCCGCTCGATCGAGGTCGCGCGGCTCGATCCCGCGGACGTCGTCGCGCTCGCGCAGCGCGAAGCGGTGGACCTCGTGATCGTGGGCCCCGAAGGGCCGCTCTGCGCGGGCGTGGCGGACGCGCTCGACGCGGCGGGGATCCGGGTCTTCGGGCCGAGCGCGGAGGCAGCGCGGCTCGAAGGGTCGAAGGCGTTCATGAAGCAGTTCGCCGCGCGGCACCGGATCCCCACGGCGGACTTCGAGATCGTGACGGACATGGCCGCCGCCGAGGCTGAGATCCGGCGGCGCGGCGCGCCCGTGGTGGTGAAGGCCGACGGCCTCTGCGCGGGCAAGGGCGTCGTCGTGGCGCAGACCGAGGCGGAGGCGATCGAGGCGGCGCGCGCGATGCTCGTCGAGCGTCGTTTCGGGGACGCGGGGCGCGTGGTCGTGATCGAAGAGGCCCTCGTCGGCGAGGAGGCGAGCGTCCTCGCGGTCACCGATGGCACGTCGCTCCTCGTGCTCCCCGTCGCCCGGGATCACAAGCGTGTCTTCGACGGCGACCGAGGCCCGAATACGGGCGGCATGGGCGTGTTCGCGCCGTCGCCGCACGTCGGGCCCGAGCTGCTCGCGCGGGTCGAGCGGGAAATCTTGCGGCCGACGATCGACGGCATGCGCGCCGAGGGCCGGCCCTTCCGGGGCGTGCTCTTCGCGGGGCTCATGATCACCCCGGCGGGTGATCCGCTCTTGCTCGAACACAACGTCCGCTTCGGGGATCCCGAGTGCGAGGCGCTCGTCGCGTTGCTCGACGGCGACCTCGCCGCGATGTGCGCGTCGGTCGCGCGTGGCAAGCTCGATCCGACGGCCGTGCGGGTCGCGCCAGGGCGGAGCGCGGTTGTCGTGGTGCTCGCGGCGGCCGGCTATCCGGGCACGCCGCGCGCGGGGGACGTGATCCGCGGTCTCGACGAGGCGGCCAAGGTGCCCGGCGTGATCGTGCATCATGCGGGCACGAAGCGGTCGGCCGAAGGGATCGTCACGGCGGGCGGGCGCGTGCTCGCCGTCACGGCTGTGGGGGCTTCGATCCTGGAGGCCCGGGAGCGCGCCTATGAGGCGGCGCGGTGCATCTCCTTTGCGGGCGCGCACTTCCGGACCGACATCGGTGCCTCGGCGCTCGACGGTACGCGGTAGCGCTCGACCGCGCGGCGCGCCTTCGTCATGCTCCTCTCACCGGGCGCTAGGTCCGGGACGAGCGGTACCGTGGACCCGATCATCGACCTCGCCGAAGGCACGGAAGAAAACACCCTCGCGATCCTGCTCGCCGACCGGATCCGGCAGAACGTCGCCCACTCCGCCCGGAAAATGCAGGATTTTCGGGCGCTCCGTGGCTCCGTGCTCGTCGTGGCGCAGGACACGACGCAGACGCTGACGATGCGCTTCGATCACGGGCGGTTGACGATCCACGACGGCACCGTGGGCATCCCCTCCGTGACCCTCTGCGGCGACGAAGCCGTCCTCCGGCGCCTCGCAAACGTTAGTCTTTCCCGGTGGTTGCGCCTGCCGAAGGTGTTCACACGTTCGCCGGAGGGCGGTGCGACATTGTGGGACGTTGCGCGTGCGATGACTTACGAGAAGCTCACGATGTACGGGCTCCTCTCGCATCCGCGGCTGCTCCTCTTCCTCCTCAGGGTTCTGTCCGAGGAAGGCCCAGGCCGGTCGTGGCCCGGGTTTCGGTGGGTCGGCCGGCCGGACCGAAAAGAGCCGCTTTGACGGCGTTCTACGCCATTGGTATGGCTCGAACATGGCGGTCCGACTGCGGTATCTGTCGCACGAGCTCGAAGTGCCGCTGGGCCAGTTCGTGATCGGCCGCAGCGCCGACTGCCAGCTCGCCCTCGACGATCCGCTGGTGTCACGCAGGCACGCGCTTCTCACGGTGCGCGGCGACAGCGTGACGATCGAGGACCTCGGCAGCCGCAACGGCGTGAGCTTGAACGGCACGAAGATCGAAGGACCGCAGAAGCTCTCGCACGGTGATCACATCACCATCGGCGGTCAGGAGATGGTGCTCGAGAACATCCCCGAGGAGGGCCTCTCGAGCGTGCCCGAGTCGATCGCGTTCGGCCATCCGCGCAGCGCCGCGCGCTCGGCTCGCATGCCCACCGTGGCGGGCCACGAGGGCTTCGAGACGCGCGAGGACTTCTGGAGCGACTACACGACGCCCGGCGTCGCGTCGCAGCAGAACACGTCCCCGACGCCGAGCGTGAACAGCGCGAACATCGTGGCGGCCGCGAACGTGCAGCCCGATCGGCACGTCAACGCGCTCTCGCTCATCGGGAGCGTCGCGGACAAAGCGCTCGCGATGGGCCGCGCCGAGGAGGCGGAGCGGATCCTCCTGCGCTCGTTGAACGACGTGCTGCAGAAGGCGCGCGACGGGAAAGAGCCTCCGCTCGACCTCGCGTCGACGGCCGCCATCTATGCGGCGAAGCTCGCCTCGGCGACGGGCAGGGGCATCTGGATCGACTACATCTTCGAGCTCTACACGCGCATCGATCAGCTCGTCCCGGGTACGGTCGTCGACGAGCTCTACTCCGCGGTGCGCAAGGTCAAGACGCTCGACATGGGCAAGATGCGGGCATACACCGAGTCGTTGCGGAGCCGGTCTTCGAGCTTCGGTCCCAGCGAGCGGTTCGTGCAGCAACGAATCGAGGGCCTCGAGCGCCTCGGTGGGCTCAAGTGAGGTTCGGACATGCCGTTCAGGATCCGTTACCTCGCGCATGACCTCGAGCTCCCGTTCGGGGAGTTCGTCGTCGGGCGCGGGCCCGAGTGCCAGCTCGCGGTCGATGATCCGCTCGTGTCGCGCAAGCACGCCGCGCTCGTCGTCGGCTCGAACGGCGTCGTCGCGAAGGACCTCGGCAGCCGCAACGGCGTGCTCGTCAACGGCGTGCGCATCGAAGGTCCGCGCGAGCTCGTGCCGGGCGACAAGATCCGCATCGGCAACCAGGAGATCATCATCTACAAGACCGACGAGCCGCGCTCGAGCCCGCTCGCGGACGAGGAGCATCGCCGCGCGATGCAGACGATCGGCGGCATGCAGGTCGCCGAGATCCATGCCTCCATCGAGGCTGCGGCGATCGACTCGAAGGGCGACGTCGACATCCGGCTCGGCGGTCGATCGGAGACGTCGCGACGTTTCCAGTCGGTGCGTCTGCTCTGCGGCGTCGCGGACAAGGCACTCGCGATGGGCCGCGCCGACGAGGCCGAGCGCATCCTCGCCTCGCTCCTGCAGGGCATCTTGAAGCGCGCCAAGACGGGCCAGCGTCCGAAGGGCGGCGTCGCCGAGTACGCCGCGCTTTATGCCGCGCGCCTCGCCGCTGCGACGGCGAAGGGCTCGTGGATCGACTACGTCTTCGATCTCTACACGACGATCAGCGCGCCGCTGCCCGGCTCCGTGATCGACGAGCTCTACACGATCGTGCGCAAGGCCAAGGGCTACGACATCAGGATGATCCGCGCGTACGTCGCGGAACTGCAGAAGATTGCGCCCCAGCTCGGTCCTGCGGATCGCTTCCTCGTGCAGCGGGTCGAGGGCCTCGAGCGGCTCGCGTCGTCGTAGCCGTCTCCGCTTCGGGCGCGCGCGGGACACGCTCGTCGCTCTCGACGCGCGCCTCGGGCGCCGTGGTCCTCTTGCGGCTCGTGCGCATGCGTTGCCAGCCGAGGTTCTTCGCCGCCGCGCGCCGGATCGCCTCGCGCAGCGCTTCATCGGCCACGTGCTCGATCTCCGCGGCGAGCACCTCGGGCAGCTTCACGGCAGGCGGCGCCGTACGCACGTCGTTCCGCGTCTTCGCGCGCTCGGGCGGGTCCACGGGGCCCACGCGGAAGCGCAGCGACTCGACCGCGACGCCGCGCGCCTTGAGCTGCTCCAGGATCGGCTCGCACAGCATCGAGAGCTCCTGCGCCCACGTCGCGCTCGCCGCGCGCACGTGGAGTACGCCGCGCTCCAGCTTGACGGGCCGCGCGCGCGCCGCGATGCGCGAGCCGACAGCAGCTTCCCAGTCACGTGCGCGGACCGGAGAACGCGACGCGTCCGACGGCGGCGTGATCCCGCGCTCGCGGGCGAGCACCGCGAAGAGCGGCTCCATCCCCGAACGCCCTCTTCCCCGCTTCAACTTTGCCTCTTCGCGCTGGTCTGCCTGCTACGCAGCGACGAACTCGGTACCGAAGGTGGGACTCGAACCCACAAGCCCGTGAGGACAGTGGATTTTGAATCCACCGCGTTTGCCATTCCGCCACTTCGGCTCGTCTTGGACCCGGACTCTACCCACCCTGGCGGCGATCTGCAACGCCCGAGGCGGCCTCGGCGGCCACGCGTCCCCCCGTGCTATAGGCACACCCGACCGTCGCCGAGGTCTCGATGAGCAAGTCGAAAGTCGCGATCCTGCGGACATCTCCCGGAACCGTCCTCGAGGACTACCACCGCTTGATGAACCTGGCGGGCTACCAGGACGTCGTCGCCAAGGACGCGGACACGGCCCTCAAGGTCAACATCTCCTGGCATTTCTTCTTTCCGGGCTCGTCCACCGTGCCCTGGCAGCTCGAAGGCGTCATCCGCGCGATGCAGCGGGATGGCTACGCGAAGGATCTGATCCACGCCTGCCACAACCGCACCGTGGTGATCGACGCGCACCTCGGCGAGCGCGAGAATAAGCAGATCGACGTCGTCCAGGCCCACGGCCTGCGCAACGTCCACCTCTACGAGGGTGAGGCGTGGATCGACGTGCGCGACGCCGTCGGTGATCTGACGAAGAAGTTCCTCTGCTTGAACGAGGTCTACCCGAAGGGCTTCAGCATCCCGAAGCGCTTCATCGGGGAGAACATCATCCACCTGCCCACCGTGAAGACGCACATCTTCACGACGACGACGGGCGCGATGAAGAACGCGTTCGGCGGCCTCTTGAACGAGCACCGCCACTGGACGCACCCGGTCATCCACGAGACGCTCGTCGATCTTTTGATGATCCAGAAGAAGATCCACCGCGGCGTCTTCGCCGTGATGGACGGGACCTTCGCCGGCGACGGCCCGGGGCCGCGCTGCATGATCCCGCATGTGAAGAACGTGATCCTCGCGTCGGCCGATCAGGTCGCGATCGACGCGGTCGCGGGCAAGCTCATGGGCTTCGATCCGCTGCGTGACCTCAAGTTCGTCCGCCTCGCGCACGACCTCGGCCTCGGCTGCGGCGACGTGCGCGACATCGAGATCGTCGGCGACGTCGATGCTTTGAACGACAAGTGGGACTTCCAGGGCCCGTTCAAGGAGATGACCTTCGCCTCGCGCAACCAGCACCGGATCTACTGGGGCCCGCTGAAGAAGCCGGTCGAGTGGTCGCTGAAGACGTGGCTCGCGCCGTGGGCGTACGTCGCGTCCGTCGCGTACCACGACGCGTTCTGGTACCCGATGTACGCGCAGAAGAACGTGCAGCGCGTCCTCGCGAGCGAGTGGGGCCGCCTCTTCGCGAACTGGGGCCACGTGCAGCCCGACGCCGAGGGCCGCGGTTATCCCGACGTCGGCGAGGTCAGCCCCGAGCTCATCCGCATCGGCCTCAAGCACTTCCTCGAGGCATTCCGCCTCATCGGCATGGCCGTCGCCGAGTCGCCCGAGCTCAAGCACCGCCGCATGCGCCAGGAGCGCGACGCGGCGCGCAGCCAGCATTCGTGAATCAGATCAGCGGCGACCCGCCCCCGGTCGCCGCATTCCCCCCAGGCGGCCCGCCCGTCAGGTCGATCGTTTCGGCCATTGAATTCGGCCCGCCCCTGCCGCCGATCGTTTCTCCACCCGCGCGACGCACGAGCTCGAACGCTTCCAGCGGCTCGCTCATCGTTGGGTGAACGGGCACGCAATCGAACGAATCTTTCGCCACGTCGAACGCGCCTCGATTCATGAGGATCTGATTCCTCGTGGCCGCGGCCTGGAGCATCGCCGCCGCGCGCGGTACCTCGCCGAGAATCGTGTAATCGAGCCGCCCGAACGCCTTCGACCCGATCTCGCCGGATAGCATGTCCCCCGTCGCCACGCCGATCGACACGCCCAGCGCGAACGGCGAATCCTGCCCGGCGCGTAATGCCAGCGTGCGGAGCTGCATTCGCACGTCGAGGCTCGCTTCGAGCGCGCGCGTCACGTGATGATCGCCCCGGAACGTCGCCATCACCGCGTCACCGAGGAACTTGTCGACCACGCCGCCGCGGTTCGTCACGGCCGGCACGATCACCTCGAAATTCGCGTTCAGCGTACGCACGCGTTCATTGGGCTCTTGCGTCTTCGAGCTCGCGTGGAAGCCCGCGACGTCGATGAACACCACCGTGCCTTGCCAGGTATCGATCGCGGCGAACGACGACGCCGACCTCAGCCTGTCGACCAGGCTCGGGCTCACGAACATGCGCAGCACGCTGTTTTCTTCGCTCGAACGGGCGTTCGTCCGCAGCTCCGTCACGTGCTTCAGCGTCTTCTCGATCGTGACCTCGAGATCCTTGAAATCGATCGGTTTGACCAGGAAATCGAACGCGCCGCGGTTCATCGCGGTGCGGATGTTGCTCATGTCGCCGTAGGCCGAGACGATGATCGTCCGGACGAGCGGATTCACGTCGCCTACGCGCGAAAGGAACGTGAGCCCATCCATGCCTGGCATGTTGATGTCGGTCAGGACGACGTCGATGTCCCCGTGCTTGCGCAGCTCTTCGAGCGCGCTCTCGCCGTTCGTCGCGAAGACGAAGGCATACACCTCTTTCTTGATCTGCTGGCGAAAGCGCTGCTTGATGAGGTGCGGGACGTCGGGCTCGTCGTCGACGACGAGGATCTTCGCCGTCCCTGGCTGGTTGCGCTCGGCGAGCGCCGCGAATGCGCTGGCGAATTCCCGCGCCGAGCGGAAGCGCTTGTCCGGGTCCTTCGCCAGCGCGCGCTCGAAGAAACGATCTACCTCCGGCGTCAGCTCCTTCAAATAGGTCGAAGGCGGCGGGAACGGATCGGTGCAAATGCGCACCATCAGCATCCCCAGCCATTGCCCGGGGAACGGGTGCTGCCCCGTCAGGGCGCGGTAGGCGAGCACTGCGAGCGACCACAGATCGCTCCGCAGATCCACGGCGCCGCAGCGGATCTGCTCGGGGCTCATGTAGAGCGGCGTCCCCACGATGCTGCCTGCCGTGGTGAGCTGAAGCTCGTCCTCCGTCGCGTCCTCCTCGCTCGTCAGCATCGAGACCACGCCGAAGTCGAGGATCTTGACCGTCTCGTCGGCCTCGCCGCGCGCCATGAATACGTTCGCGGGCTTGAAATCGCGGTGCACGATGCCCTTCGCGTGCGCGGCCGCGAGGCCTATCGCTGCCTGCGTCACGATTGGCACGAGCGCGCTGAGCGGCATACGCTCGATCCGTTCGAGCCGGCTCTCGAAGTCCTCGCCTTCCAGGAGCTCCATCACGATGTACGGCGAACCCTCGTCAATGCCGTAATCGTAGATCTGCACCACGTGCTGATTCTTGAGCTGCGCAATCGCCTTCGCTTCCCGATCGAAGCGGGTCCGCGCGGTGGTCGAGGCCACGTGGTCCGGGGACATGAGCTTGAGGGCCACCCGCCGACGCAGATGGAGATCGAGCGCCTCCCAGATGTAGCCCATGGCCCCACGCCCGATCTGCCGCACGAGCTCGTATTTGCCGGCGATGAGGCGGTGGGACATGAGGATTTTCCCGACTCTAGCCGATGGCCCCTCGCGCCGTCAACGCGCCGTTCGCGGCTTCGTGACGGAAGGTCTGTCGTTCCTCCCGCACCAGAGGTTCGCCGCAGTGCTACGCTCGGCTCCGTGCCCGTCCTCGTCGCGCAGGAGTTAACGAAGTCGTTTGGTGAGAGGCGCATCCTTGATGGCGTCTCGCTTTCCATCCACAGCGGAGAACATGTAGGGCTCGTCGGAGCCAATGGGAGCGGCAAGAGCACGCTCGCGCGTATCCTCGCGGGCCTCGACAAGCCCGACACGGGCACGGTCGCGCAGCGACGTGGCGCCGACGTCGCGTATCTCTCGCAGGAGCCCGCGCTCGATCCGGTGAAAACGGCCCGCGAGCTGGTCGTCGATGGCCTCGGCCCGTGGGCTGCGGCGAAGGCGCGATACGAGACGATCTCGGCGCGCCTCGGCCACGGCGACGGGGATCAGGATGCCCTCCTCGCCGAGCAGGCGGAGTTGGCTGCGCAGATCGAGCGGTTCGGCGGCTGGGATCAGCTTCACAAGGTCGACGAGATCCTCGGCCACGTCGGCGTCACGCGCCCCGACGCGCCCACGGCCGAGCTCTCCGGCGGAGACAAACGGCGCGTCGCGCTCGCTTGCCTGCTCATCGCGCCGCCTGCGCTGCTCGTGCTCGACGAACCTTCGAACCACCTCGACACCGAGACGATCGACTGGCTCGAACGCTGGCTCGTCGAGGAGTACAAGGGCGCGCTGCTCATCGTCACGCACGATCGGTATTTGCTCGACCGCGTCGTCGATCGGACGATCGAGCTCCACCGCGGCAAGGTGTATTCGTACGAGGGCGGCTACGAGGACTACCTCGAAGCGAAGGCGGAGCGGCTCGCGATCGAGGCGCGCACCGAGCAGAACCGGCAGAACCTGCTCCGGACCGAGCTTGAATGGCTCCGGCGCCAGCCGAAGGCGCGCACGACCAAGCAGAAGGCGCGGATCCAGCGGGCCGAGGCCGCGAAGGCGGCCACCCCCGCGCGCGCCGAGCAGACCACGAAGCTCCTGGCAGAGTCGAGTTTTACAGGGAAAACCGTCCTCGAGCTACGCAAGCTCACGCTGGAGATGGCGGGCCGCACGCTCGTGAAGGACTTCGATTTTGTGCTCGCGGCCGGCGAGCGCGTGGGGATCGTGGGCCGGAACGGCACGGGGAAAACCACACTCCTCCGGTCGATCCTGGGGGACGTCGCGCCGGCGCGCGGCGAGGTGGTGGTCGGGAAAAACACCCGCGTCGGGTATTTCGATCAGCACCGGAGCGGGCTCGACGAGGACAAATCGATCTACGACAACGTCGCGGCGGCGGGGAACAAGATCGAGCTCGGCGGCCAGCCGATCGAGGTCCGCTCGTTCCTCGAACGGTTCCTCTTCGACGGCCACGCGCAGCGGCAGCCCGTGAAATCGCTCTCCGGTGGCGAACGGGCGCGCGTCGTCCTCGCGAAGATGCTCTCGCAGAGCCATAGCCTGCTCATCCTGGACGAACCCACGAACGACCTCGATCTGCCCACGCTCTCGGCGCTGGAGGAGATGCTCACCGAATACGGCGGCAGCGCGCTCGTCGTGACGCACGACCGGTGGTTCCTCGATCGGGTCGCGACCTCGCTCCTCGTCTTCGAGGGGGACGGCCGCGTCGTGCGGTATGCCGGCGGGCACCAGGATTATCTCGTCCAAAAAGCGGCAGCGGAGGCGGCGAAGGAGGAGGCGGTGAAGGCCGCGGCGGCTGCCGCGAAAGTGGCCAGCAAAGACAAACCCGCCGCGGCGAAGCCGGTTGCACCGAAATCGAAGGGGCTCACGTGGTCCGAGCAGCGCGAGCTCGAAGGGATCATGGGCCGGATCGAGGAGGCGGAGGGCGAGGTCGCATCGCTCGAAAAAGAGCTCGCGGATCCGGCGCTCTATTCGTCACGCGGGGCGGAGGTCCCGGTGCTCGGGCGGCGCCTCGACGAGGCCAAGGCGCGCGCCGCGACCCTGATTGCGCGGTGGGAAGAGCTGGAGCAGAAGCAAGCCGGCGCTTAGCGGCTCACTCCTTCACGATATCGCACGTCAGCTCCTCGGAGACGAGCTCGGTGCCGCCCGTGCCTTCACGCAACGAGACCACGAGGATCTTGCCGTCGGGCAGCGGGAGCAGGCGCACCTCCGAGGCCAGGCTCTTGTCGTCGAGCACCGAGAAGCGCTTGCCGATCGCCTGGAATTTCTCGTCGACCGGCACGAGCTCGAGGTCGCCGCTGCCGCGCTTGCCCTCGATGAACGCGAGCCAGCGCCGCCCCTGCGTGTCGCGCAGGAAGGTCGGATCCGTCTCGGAATGGTCGTGGTGGTCCGCCTCGTCATCGTGCCCGTGCGCGTGGTCGTGGCCCGCGTCGCCCATGTGCGTATCGATCGCGACGAGCTTCTTCGGCAGCTCGTGGCTCTTCGGCACCCGCAGCGCGCGCAGCGCGAATTGCCCCTTCTCCTTGGCCACGGACGTGACGATCACGAGGTCCTCGCCGTCCTTCGTGGCGTGCGGAATCGTCGGGAAGCCCGCGTAACTCGCCAGCTTGCTCTTCAGGCGCTTGTTTTTCCCGAGGATCCCCACGCGGAGCGTCGAGCTGAACCGCGTCGCGAGCAGGAGCGAGCCATCCTCGAACGCGTGCGAGATCGGCACCTCGAACGAGGCGAGCGCGGGCGGATCGCCCTTGAGCACGATCTCGTGCAGGTGGACCTCATTGTCCTTGTTGCCCGTGTCCACCATCAGCGTGCTCTTCCATTCGAGCGCGCCTTCGGCCTTCTCGTCCGCTTCGAGCTCGGAGCCGACGATCCACGCATGGCCGCCGCCGTCCGAGAACGTGCGGCAATCACGCAGCTCGTGATACCCCTTCTCGTCCTCGGCCTCGTCGACCTTGGCCTTCGCGTCGTCCTCCGCGTGGCCCCGATCGTAATCGTGGCCCTTCAGGAGCTTCGCACGCTCCTCGCCGATCGGTTTTTCCGGACGATCGAGCCAGGGCGTCCCGTCGAAATGGTTCCAGGCGTCGCTCGTATCGGCCGGGCCGCACGCGACGCGGCGCTTCTTGTCCTTGTATTCGTCGTGGTAATCGACGAACGCGTAGACCTTCTCGCCGTCCACCTTGGACGGCGTCACGCGCATGACCTTGCGCGTCCCTTCCTCGGCCTTCGGCGGCTTCGCGAGGTGCGAGCCTTTGCCCACGGCGACCTTCACGAGCCGGCCCTCGCCCGACTTGTCGACGACGAGCACGTAGGGATCGTAGCCCATCGCCAGGCCTACGCCGTGCCGCCCTTCGCCGAGATCCACGACCGAAAGGCCCGTCAGCTTGTTCGCACCCGAGCCCCACACCTTCTTTTCGCCTGCCTTGCACGCGGGCGGCCCCTCCGGGGGCTTGATCGGCGCGGCCGTGGTCGCGGCGGCGACGGCGGGCGTGGCCGAGCCTTGCGGCGCAGCCGAGGCGGTCGCGACGGCGGAGGGCGCGGGGGTCGGGGTGGGCGTGATGTCGCTCGACCCGCGGTCGCACGCGGCGACGAGGACGAGCGGAAGGAGCGGGGCGACGCGGCGGAAGTCGTGCACGCGGCGATGAGAAAACGAAGTACCCCCGCCCGTCAATCTCATTCGATGCGCGGCGGCTCGTACTTGCGGTCGGGATCGAGCACCTCGGCGTACGCGCCGCCGAACCCGTCCTCGAAGATGCGTTCGAGCTGCCCGGCGATCGCCTTGCCGTCGATGAACAAGCCGACGTTCCGGCTCACCGTGAAATAGTCGCCCTCCCAGTTGCTCGTGCCGATCCAGGTGCTCTTGCCGTCGACGACCATGTATTTCGCGTGGGCCACGCGGGCGAACGGGATGAAGCCGGACGAGCTCTGCGGGATCACGAGGAACCGGATGGAGATCCCGGGGACGCGCGAAAGCTCGCGCAGCCCTTCAAGCGACGCCTCGCGTTTGCTCCAATCCGCGACGAGCAAACGTACGCGCACGCCGCGCTTTGCTGCTCTTCGGAGCGCATCGTCGAGGTCCGTCCACGGCGTGCCGTTTCGCATTTTCGTGCGGTACGTGAGGACTTGCACGTCGAGCGTGCGTTCGGCGCCGTCGATCCGCGCGAGCAGCTCGGGAAGCTCCCACGGCACGCCCGCGGGCAGGAGATCCTTGGGGCTCGCCGTGGGCAGGATTCGCACCTCCTCGGCGCCGAATGTGAAGCGCGCGGGGAGCGCGAGCGGCTTCGTATCCGGTGATTCGGCAGCGACCTCCCCGCCGGCGATCCACCAATCTTGCGCGAAGACCCGCGCGTACGCCGCGACAACCTCGGGCACGCGCACGCGGGCGCCGATTTCCTGGATGTGTTCGAGCGAGCGGTAATCCATGTTTTGGCTGCCGACGTACGCGTCCCCCTCGTCGACCACCATGTATTTCGCGTGCTGCACGCCGTCGCGCGACCGGAGGTCCAGTTTGCGGACGAGGACCCCGTGCGAGGCCAGCCGATCGACGGATTCGGGGTATCGCAGGTAAAACTTCACGTCGGCGAGGAGCCGCACGCGCACGCCGCGGCGCACGGCCTCCTCGATCGCCGCGAGCACCGGCTCGAGTTTTCCGCCGGGCGCATTGCTGATGTAAAAATGCTCGATGTCGATCGACCGCTTCGCGCCCTGGATCATCGCGAGCCACACCTCGGCGGCGTTTTGCACGTCGGGATGATCGAGCGTGGTCTCGGCGGGCGGGGTTTCGACGATCTCGAGGGGCATCCCTGCGACGAACGGCTCCCCGGGCGTCGGGGCGGGCGCGGGCGTTTGCGGGGCCGGTTCGTGCGGACAACCGGCGAGAACGAGGAGCGAGGCGGCGAGGGGGAGGGCGAGGCGCGACATCGGAGAGCCGCGCCAGAATAGGAGGATCGAGGGCGTTCGTCGAGGTCCCGGCGTGCTTTTTCAGCGCGCGATGGCCGGCCCCTGATTGCCCGTCGCGAGCTTCTCCGCGCGGTGCACGAGGCTCACGAACTCCTGCTGATCGGATTGCGTCGTCGCGGCCTGGTCGGCGAGCCGGGCGATGTCCTTCATCGACCAATCGCGCGCGTGCGGGCTCTGCCGCAGCACCTCGGCGAAGGCCGCGACTGTTGCGGCGAACCGGAAATCGCGCCCCGCCGCGTCGAACGAGGCCGCGATCGCCCCCGGATCCATCTTGAACTCGCTCTCCGTCGCCGTATCCCCCGCGAGCGGCTGCTTGTGGCGGAGGCGGAGCACGATCGGCGAGGACTTCGTATCCTTGAGGACCACGTCGTAGATCGCCGTCACCGCGTGGCCGTTGCCGATCTCGCCCGCGTCGACCTTGTCATTGCGGAAATCCTTGTCCGCGATGTCCCGGTTCTCGTAACCGATGAGCCGGTACTCCTTCACCATCTTCGGGTCGAACTCCACCTGAATCTTCACGTCGCGCGCGATGACCTCCAGCATGCCGGAGAGCTGGTCCTGGAACACGCGCTTCGCCTGCACCTCGCTGTCGATGTACGCGTAATTGCCGTCGCCCTTGTCGGCGAGGCGCTCCATCATCGTGTCCTTGTAATTGCCGGACCCGAAGCCCACCGTGCTCAGCGTGATGCCCTTCTCCTTGTAACGGCCGATCATGTCGAGGATCTGCTCGTGCGACGTCGGCCCCACGTTCGCGTCGCCGTCCGAGAGCACGATGACGCGATTGACGTGGCCCTTCACCAGCGTCCGCTCGGCGAGCTTGTACGCGAGCTCGATGCCGCTCGCCATCGCGGTCGATCCCGAGGCCGAGAGGTCGTCGATCGCGCGGAAGATCTTGTCCTTCTCCTCGATCCCGGTCGGCGCGAGCACCTCGCGCACGTTGCCGGCGTACGTGCAGAGCGCCACGGTGTCGCCCTTCTTCAGTGAGCTCGTGAGGAGCTTCAGGCTCCGCTTGGCCAGCGGGATCTTGTCGGCCGATTCCATCGAGCCGCTCGTGTCGACGAGGTACACGAGGTGCACGGGCTTGCGCGCGCTCTCCGGCACGCGCTTGCCTTGCACGGCGACGCGCACGAGGTGATGGCCCTTCGTGAACGGCGACGGCGCGGCGGCGAAGTGCACCGAGAACGGCCCGCTCTTCGGCGCCTCGTAGTTGTAATCGAAATAGTTCAAAAACTCTTCGGCGCGGACGGAGGCAAACGGCGGGAGCGTGCCCTCCATGATTTTCCGGCGCGCGATCGAATACGACGCGGTGTCGACGTCGATGGCGAACGTCGAGAGCCGATCCTTTTGCGGGTCGACGACCGGGTTCACGCCGTAATCCTTGTAATCCTCGGTGCCCTTCGGCTCGGGCGGCGCGACGGCGATCGGGGCGGGCTGCGGCGCCGGCTTTTGCGTGGCGACGGCGACCTTGCGCTCGGCCTCGGCCTTTTTCATGGGCTGCGTGGGCACGATCGAAGGCGGGGGCGGCGCGGGCGGAGGCGGCGCCATCATCGTGGGCGAGGGGTTCACGGGCTGCTGCGGCATCGGCGCGGCCGCCCCGGCTGCCACGGGCGCGGCCTCGTCTGCGGCCGGCGCGGCCGTCTCGGCGGCCGTGTATTGCCTCGGGGAGGAGTCATCGCTGACCGCCGTCGCGGTCCTCGGCTCGGCGGCGCCTCCCGACGAGGAGGGTGCGGCACCGCAACCGGCGAGGGTCTGGGCGAGCGTGACGAGGGCGACGAGGGCGACGACGGGGCGAGAGCGCAACATGGCAGAAGTCCTCCGGGTGGCGTTTCGCCTGAGGAAACGGCGGCGCCCGGCGAACCTTACAGCCGCCCGTCGCGATCGTGCGGGAGGGTGTCCGGGGCGCCGGGGCGGCGGATCCGGGCCCCGTGGGAGTGTGAACGAAACGACGGTGCCGCCCCTGCGCAAATCGAGCAGCCCTGGCGCAATCGAGGCCCTGATGGCCCGCGCGCGCCGACGAATGCACGTTGGCCTTCCCCTTGCAATGCGGCGGGACGAACCCTTTCGCGGAGCCAAACGCGTGCGAATCTCGCTTGCTTTCCTTTTTCTTGCATCGTTTCTTCCCGCCTGCTCGGGCGGCCCCGGGCCCAGCGAGCCTTACCCGGGCGATGGTCCCGACAAACCCGATGATGCCGTTACGCTCGTCTGCGACCTCATGCGCGCCGCGTGCGAGCGGCAGGTCGCGTGCGGGCATCCCTTCATCAACAACACGCCGGGCGACGTTGACGCTTGCCTCGAAGCGCAACGCTGCGAAACGGTCGCCGACGTGCTCACGTCGCCCGACGTCGTGGTCGACCCCGCCGCTGTCGAGAGCTGCGTCGCGGCGATCGAGGTTGCGAGCTGCGGGGCGCTCGCCGCGCAGGGCCTCGGTATCAGTCCTTCCTGTGCTCATTACGTCGTCGGCACGCGCGCCGAGGGCGAGAGCTGCCGCGGCGGCACCGTCTCCGATTGCGCAGCGGGCCTTTCCTGCGTGTTCGAGGGCAACACGTGCCCGGGAACCTGCACGCGCGCGTCCGAGCGTTGCAGCGAGGGCTCGTGCGGCGCGAACGCGTTCTGCGCCTCCGACGGTACCTGCAAGGACCGCGCGGCCATCGGTGAAGCGTGTGACGAGACGCAGCTCGATTTCGAAAACCTCCGCGACGACCCTTGCGTGGCCGGCGCCCATTGCGAGGGCTCCGTCTGCGTGGCCGACCTCGCCGCGGGCGCGGCATGCGCCGGGGCAAACCTTCACGCCTGCGGTGAAGGCGCGGCCTGCCTCTGTGCGGACCCAGCGAATTGCGCGAGCGAGGCCGATTATGCATGCCGCCCCGCGCGCGCCGAGGGCGAGCCTTGCAACATGGCGCTCGATTGCGACGAGGGCCTTTACTGCAACTTCGGCGACGAGGGCCGCTGCGCGAAGCGCGGCGCCCTCGGCGCGGCGTGCGGGGATTCGTACGGCGCTTGCCAGCACCCGTTCACGTGCGTCGACGGAAAATGTGCCGGCGAGGAGCCGCTCATCGCCGACCTCCCGCTGCTTGAAGAGGGCCAGAGCTGCGTCGAGAGCGGCGCTTGCCCGCTCGGCATGGCCTGCACCTGCGACAACGAGGGCTGCACCGAGAAACGCTGCCTGCCCGCGCCGGCCCTCGGCGCGAGCTGCCAGGAGCAAATGCTCGCGAACATCACGCCGTTCGCATGCGCCGAGGGCCTTTGCGACCTCCTCGCCGGGTATACCTGCGTGCTGCCTGCCGCCGCGGGTGAACCTTGCCCCGTCGACGGCCTGACCCTCGCCTGCACGTCGCTCGTCTGCATCGGCGGCAAATGCGCCTCCGCGGAGCAGACGCGCTGCGAGGAATGACGCTCGCGTCGATTGTCGAGAAAAACGTTCGGACAAGCCGGGGGGCGAGGCACGAGACGCGCCTCGCCCCCTCGATCATGCCGCCTTCCCGGAGGAGGCCTTCTCCATCTCCGCGGCGAAGCGGAGCAGGCCCTCGCCCCAGCCGCCGAGGATGTACGTACGGTCGTAGAATTCCGGCACGAGCGTGTCCTTGTAGCCGGCGATCTGCACCAAGAACACCTTCACGTTCGGGTTCACGCGCTTGCGATATGTCGACACGAGCTTCGCCACGTCGATGTATTGCCCGCCCGAACCCCAGCCGTACTCGCGATACTGCGCCTTGTTCGTACCGTACAGGCCGCCGTGGCCCGCCTGCATGTCGCTCATCACGAAGATCGAGTCCCAGTGCTCCTTCATCCGGATCGCCCGGTCGAAGAAGAGCCAGATCCCATTCTCCGTGGACTGGCCGATGTGCTTCGCGAGCGCCTCGGCGCGCTTCAATTGATCGAAGATCGACGCGCCCTTCCGGATCGCGAACGTCTCCAGCTCGTCCCCGAACACGCCGAGGTGACCCTCGTCCGCGCGCATCCCCGCGAGCACGCCCGTCAGGTTGCCGATCGTCGAGACCTTCATCGTGCCCATCGCGCTCGTCGCCGTCCCCTGCGCCGAGCCGCTGTTGTCCGCGAGCACCATCACGCGACCGCGGAAATACGGAAGCTCGCCGAGCGACGTGACGAGGCACGTCTCGATTGCGTCGAGCAGCGGCCCCGGCGCCTTCTCCTCCACGGCCTTGTAGGCCGAGAAGTAACGGAAGGGCAATTGCTTGCCGTCCTTCGCGCCCGCGAGCAAGGACGGGACAATCTCGTCCGCCTTGATACCCGCCTCCAGCATGTTGCGAAGGTTGCGCAGCATCGCCATGTGGCCCATGACCGCCATTGCCTTCTTCCACGCCGTCCGGTTCGAGCCGCGCGCGCTCACGATCGCCTCCCACGTGCGCCCCGTGTTCTTCGCCTCGCCCTTCACGAGCTTGTGCACCGCCTCGCTCTTCGGGTGCACGAGGTTCACGACGTCCACGGTCTTCGCCGCGTGATCCTCGAGCCGGTACTTCGCGAGCCCGTACGTGTCGAAGCGCGTGATCGCGTCACGCCACGCCTTCTTCAGCGCATTCGGGATCGGCTTGCCATACCGAAACATCTGATACGCCAGGCCCACCGCCGGCTCGTCCGCACGCTTCACGATCCGCGGCGCATACTTGCGCACGAGGCCCGTCCCCTTCACGGCGCGATGATTCGCCGCGCGCACGAGGATCACCTGCGGCGTCGTGCGCATGTGCTCGTCGTTCCGGAGCCGCGCCGCCTCTTCCAGCGTCGCCTCCGCGTCGTGGTCGAGCGCCTCGTCGATTGCGCTCTCGATGAGCTCCGCGGGCGACATCTTGCGCCACGCCTGCGGATCGACCGCATCGAGCGTCGCGCGGAGGTAATCGACCTCCTTGTTCGAGAGCCGGCACGGGCTCGTGGCCTTCACGGGCCGCGCGTCCTTCTCGTCACGGTGGTAATACATGGGCTCGCCGAAGAAGCACGTCGACGCCGCGAGGCGGAGGCGCAGGATCGGCGACGAGAGGTCGTACGAGACGCCGCCCATGAAATTGAGGTGTCCCGAGGCCGGGGGCGTCTGAACCGCCGCCTTCGCGCGAGCCTTCTCCTTCTTGATGAAGCTGAAAAACGCCATGACGAATCTACCGGTTCCCCGCGCAGCACGCGCCGCGCGGATAAAAAACACCCGAGGAGCCCGGGAGAACCATCGGCCGCGGTTTTGTTTCGTGGAAATCGAAGGAACCGCTGCCTTCACTGCCCGGGGCTCGGGGGAGCGGCCCTCGCGAGGAGGGTGCTCGGCGAGGAGGCATTGCAGCGGGCGTGCCAGCGCCCCGTGGAACCACAAAACGCGGGGGTTTGCGCAAATGTTTCGAGGATTCGGCCGCGCGGGGAGGGATCCGACGCGCCGCGCGTAGACAGTTGGATAAATGCTTATCCCGTGGGAGCGTCGAGTTTTCCTTCGAGCTCGACCTCGAGGCCGCCGTACTCCGACGGCCGGAGCGTCAGGCGGAAGCCGTGCAGCTCGGCGGCGCGGTGCGTGATGTGCAGCCCGAGCCCCTGTCCGTCCGGCGCACGCGAGCGCGCCTCGTTGCCGCGAAAGCCGCGCTCCGCGAGCCGCGAAAGCTCCGCCTCCGGGATGCCGGGGCCATCGTCGACCACACGCAGACGGAAAGCGGCCTCCTTCGCCACGCGCTCCAGAATGACCGCGACGTGACCACCGGAGTGATTGTAACGGACGGCGTTGTACGTGACGTTGCTGATCGCCTGTTCGAGGAGCGTCACGTCGGCCGAGACGGTCACGGGCTCTCCGGGCACGGCGGTCTCGATCGACACCCCAAGTTGTTTCGCTATGGGCTTGTGCCGTCCGACGACCCTCTTCACGAGCGTTTCGAGATCCACCTCGCTCCGCTGGAGTTTTACATCTGCCGCTTCGAGCCGAGCCGTCGCCGCGAGGTTGTGCACGAGCGACGCCATGTAATGGGCCTCGTCCATCGCCGAGACGAGCGCGCCGACGTCGACGGGTTTTCCCGCCGCCGCGTCTTCGCGCAGCGTCGCGAGGTGGCCTTGCAGCACCGTGAGCGGGATCATCACGTCGTGCGTCGTGTTGGCCAGGAAATGGCGGAGCGCTTGTTCACGCTGGTCCTTTTCTTCGAGCTGTGATCGGATTTCGCGCCCCGCCGCATTGAAGGCCCGCGCGAGCACGCCGATCTCATCGTCGCCCTCGATCAGGACGGCGTCCGCATAGGTGGCCGAGGCCGAGCGTTGCACGGCCTCGGTGAGCTTGCGAATGCGCCGGACCACCGGACCCAGGGCGAGGAGCATCGCTGCGAAGACGGCGACCGTGGGCAGCAGCCATACGTTGGATTCGGGGAGCACCGCGCCCCAGGTCGGATCGGTCGTCCCGCGGGCGAGCACGTACGCACACGGGCCCGTGCCCCAGGGCATTCGCGCGAGGATCTCGACCGACGCCGTCGGCAAGATGTACGACGTAATGGCGACGTCTTGCTCCTCCATGGCCCGGGCGAGCGCCTCTGGGACGGCAGGCGCGTCGGGATTTTCGGAATGGAAGGTTTCGTCGTACGCGTGCACGACCGCGGGCCTCGCCGCGCGGGGCCGCGGGGGCCCATGCGGAGGCGCAGATCCCGGCCCCGGCCGAGGCGGAGGCTCCCCGGGTGGGGGATCTCCAGACGGAGGACGATTGCCGCGGGGAGGCCCCATCGCTCGGCTCGGCCGCAGCTCGCCGCCGAACGACGAAGGCGCCGCCTCGCACGCCTCGCGCGCCGTGGGCATTTGCCCGAACACGAATTCCGTGAGGTTCTGCTCCGCGGCTCGATGCCGCGCCGTCGCGTCGTACCAGAACAGCGCGAACGTCATCGGGAGCATCACCACAATGGTGGCGGCCGCGAGTCGCGCGCGGAGCTTCATTCGTCGCGCCCGTCGCCCAGCCGATACCCGATTCCCCACACGGTCTCGACGAACGCGCCGCGCCCGAGCTTCTTGCGCAACCTCGATACGTGCACGTCGAGCGTCCGCTCGGTCCCGTCGCGCTCCGGATCGAGCACACGCTCGGCGAGCGAGCTCCGCGTCATGGCCTCGCCCGGCCGCTCGGCGAGCGCCGCGAGGAATTCGAACTCGAGTCGCGTGAGCTCGACGCGCTCGCCCCGCACGGAGACCTCGCGCCGCCCGCGATCGATCCGCAGCGCTCCGACCTCGACGACGTCCCCGCGCCCGAGCGTGGGCCTGCGGAGACGGGCGCGCACGCGCTCGACGAGCTCTTCGGGCCAGAAGGGTTTCGTCATGTAGTCGTCGGCGCCGAGCCGCAGCGCGCGGACCTTGTCAGCCGTGTCGTTGCGCGCGCTGAGCACGAGCACCGGCACCTCGGAGAACACGCGCAGATCCTTGAGGATGTCCATTCCGTACGTACCGGGCAGCATCAGATCGAGCACGACGAGCTCGACGTCGGGCAAGGTCTCTCGGGACAAACGCCGCCCTTCCTTCCACCAGGTGGCCTCGTAGCCGGCGTCGCGGAGGCGCTTGACGATCTGCGCGCCAAGCTCCTGATCGTCCTCGATGACGAGCACCTTCTTTCCCATGGCCCCTCTTCTGGATCGGCGACGCGCGTGGCGCGAGCCCCATCATAGCCGAGGACGGAACGCATGTCCCGGCACGTAAGGAAGTCGTAAGATTTCCGATCTACATACGAGTCCAGGAGGAACGCGCATGCCTCGCCACTCGAAAAAGGACCGCTCCCAGGAAACCATCACGCGCCGATCCGTTCTCCGCGGCATTGGCACGGCTCTCTGCGCCGCGCCGCTCGTGGCGTTCGTCGGTTGCGGAGGAACCAACGAAAACACCGGGTCCGGCGGCGCAGGCGGCAGCGGCGGCACCGGCGGTTCGGGCGGTAGCGGCGGAAGCGGCGGCACCGGCGGCGCCGGTAACGGCGAATGGGCCACGGGCGGCACGGCCTCGATGTCCGGCGATTACGCGGACCCGTTCACTGACGACCCGGGGGCGACGTGCGCGCTCGTCTGCGCCATGACGCTCGGGCCGTGTTATGCCAAGACGATCGTCCGGAAAGACATCAGCGAGGGATCGGCCGGCCTGCCGATGCGCCTCGCGCTGCGCGTCGTCGACGAGACGTGCAAGCCCATCGAGGGCGCGGAGGTCGACGTCTGGCATACGGCCGCCACGGGCCTTTATTCGGGCGACGACTCCGTGGAGATGTGCACGGGCAATGATGCCGAGGCCCTCGCGGCCCGGTGGTTCCGCGGCGTGCAGACCACCGACGCGAACGGTCGGGTCGATTTCGATTCGTGTTTTCCGGGCTGGTATTCGAGCCGGACGATCCACATCCACTTCACGGTGCGCGTCGGCGGGAACGAATACGTCACGTCCCAGCTCTTCTTCCCGGACGAGCTGAGCGACGACATCATCGCGTCGCAGCCCATTTACAAGGACCGCGGCGCGCGCGACACGACGAACGAGAACGACACGGTGATCTCGGCCGACGCCGCCGCCGATTACACGCTGCAGACGAAGAAGATGTCGGACGGCGCGCTGCTCGCGTGGAAGACGCTCGTCATTCGCTCTTCGCTCGCGAATGCCTTGTGCCAGGCGCCGGGAGGAATGGGCGGCCCCGGCGGCGGACCGCCTCCGATGCCGTGAGCGACCCCCGCCCCTGAGTCCGCTCGGCCCACGAGCGGCCTGCCCGCCATTGCCATCGCTCGGCCCGCCTCACGCGCGGCGACCTGCTTGACACCCACCGAGAGGGGCACCCTGTTCCGTGCAGGAAAAGGAGGGTACCCTCATGATGCAGCCTCCGGAAGGGCCGGTCGACACGACCCGCATAACGGTGGTCGGGCAGATCGAGGACGTCGTACGGAAAAACCGCGCGTGGTTTTTCGGGCTCGGCGCCGCTTTCATGGTGCTCGGCGTTCTCTTGCTCCTCATGCCCCTGATCGCCTCCCTGGTCACGGCGCTCGTGATCGGTTTCATCATGGTGATCGCCGGCATCTTCCAGGCGTTTCACGCCGTCAAAGCCCGCGGCTGGAAAGGCGGAGCCTGGTCGCTCGTGGGCGCAGTGCTGCTCGTGATCGCCGGCGCGCTCGTGGCGGCCTTCCCGGTGACGGGCACGCTCACCCTGACGCTCACGCTGTCGGCCTTTTTCATGGCGAGCGGCGTGGTGAAGCTCATTCGAGCCGTGCAGAGCCGTCACATCCCCGCCTGGGGCTGGCTCTTCTTCGATGGCATCGTCTCCCTGGCGCTCGGCGTGCTCATCTTTGCCGGCTGGCCGAGCACGGCCGCCTGGGCGCTCGGCCTTCTCGTCGGAATCGACTTGCTCCTCGGTGGGACGTCGATGATCCTGATCGGGCTCGGCGCGGGAAGCGTGATGCGCGGACCGATCATCACGACGCGGCCGTAATGGCTCAGTGGCAAGAAAGCGCGACGAGATCCGCGCAGGCGGGGCCCGCCGTCGCCGTATACGTGGTCCCCCCCGGCCGTGCAGTTGAAAACCCTGCAGCCAGTCGTGCCTTTGTTGCCGCAGTGATATTGGAACTCGAAGCCGTTCGGGAGCTCGCAGAAGGCCCCCTCCGGGACCGGAACCGCAGGCTCGTCGCACCCCGCGCTGGACGGCGATCCGCAGAGCGCCTGCTCCGCTTCCAGCACGGCCTCCTCGTCCTGCTCGGCCGGTGCATACTCCCGCCGGCGCCGTACGACGAAAGAATCACGAGACCCACGAGAGAAAGTATGAGACCCGTCGGGGCGCATGGCCCCGCCTGACGAGCCGCATCATGCGGTGACGAAGCGGCGCGGGCCATTCCCCGGAACAGAGGGGGTACGGTAGATTTGGCGGACACGGGCGAGGAGCACGCATGCCTGCGGACGGCGCAAGGGACATGGTTCGGGTCGAGGAGCTACGACGGCAGCTTCGGTTGACCCCTGCCCAAGCTCGCGGCGCGCGCGCAAGGGGCCGTCTGCACGAGCCGCCGGGGTGCCTGCGACTCGGCTGAAGGGGCTCTCCCCGCGCCTGCAGGACACGCTGCGCGGGCTCGCGCGGGGCCTGAGCGAAAAGCAGATCGCCGCGGAGCTCGGCCTGAGCCAGTACACCGTGCACATTACGTGAAGACGCTGCACCGCCACTTCGGCGTGGCCAGCCGCAGCGAGCTTTTGGCGCTTTGTCTCACCCCGGGGTAGGGCGTTCGAACCAACGCAGCAGGCCGCGGCGCCACGGTAGCGACATCGTTTGGCTTGCCGAACCTGTCCTCGACGTAGTAGCGTCCCGGCATGGCTCAGTCGATCGCCGATGTGACCATTCGCCCCCTCCGAATCGAGAACGAGGCCGAGCGCGCGCTCGTGCTCGCGCTTTTCGAGCGCTCGACGAGTGTCGGTTTTCCTGCCTGGTTCACGCTCCAAGAGCTCGTCGCTCGCCAGCGCGAGAGCGCGGCGGCGCTGCTCGAACGGCAGGCCGCGCCCCCGCCGCCGTCGAAGACGCCGATGGGCGAGGTCGTGCTGATCGCGGAGACGGCCGGAGAGTTGATCGGCTTCGTATGGGTGAGGACGGCGGTGGACCATTTTACCCAGCAGCCGGTGGGCCACGTCGAAGACCTCGCGATGGTGCCGGGCCATGAAGGGAAGGGTGTGGGGAGCGCGCTCTTGGCCGCCACGGAGGCGTGGGCGCGCGACCGAGGGCTGTCGGCGTTGACGCTCCACGTGTGGCCCGCGAATACGCGCGCCCGTGCGCTCTACGCACGGCAAGGCTTTGGTGAGGAAATGATTCGAATGAAGAAGACTCTATAATGGGTCTCCATTCGAAACAGCAAAGCCCGATCCCCATGGCGGGGATCGGGCAGAAAGCTCCTTCCGAGCCTTCCAAGCGCCAGGAGCGGGATTCGAACCCGCGACCTCGCCGTTGACAGCGGAGTAACCCTAGTCATCACTGCCGTCGCCGGAGAATAGCGACCAAGGTGTTTACGCGCTCTACCTCTGAGCTATCCTGGCATCTATACGTCTCGTATCCGTCTATCTCGCTTTGGAAAATGCTTGCTCCTCGGGAGAAAACTGGCCGCGGGGTCTTTTTCGTACCCAAAACGAAGGAACCGCGTGCCTCACTGCCCGGGGAGCTTGCGCGCGAAAGGAACGAGGGGGAACCCGAACCCTTCGCGGTACCAGGAGCGGGATTCGAACCCGCGACCACGTCCTTTAATGGAAGTAACCCTGGCCATCACTGCCATCGCCGGAGAAAACCGGCCAAGGTTTTTTTTACGTGCTCTACCGCTGAGCTATCCTGGCGTCTTCGTGTTCCCCCTTGAAGCAGACGGCGTGCCAAGCCGGCCAGGACCCCGCCACAGTCCGTTTGGGGCCGGATTTGGTAACTTGTTTCGCAAAGGACGGGGAGGCGCCTGGAAGAGCGGCTAGCCCACGGGATAAAGATTATCCCATCGGCTCAATGAGCGATGCCACGCGCATGCTGGTACGCGTGGACGATGTGGTTCACGATCGCTTCGACCCCGACGTCCTTCGTCGCTTGCGCGAAGACCATGGGACCGCCGCCACGAATCGCCTTGGCGTCCCGCTCCATCACGCTGAGGTCGGCGCCCACCGCGCCCGCGAGGTCCGTCTTGTTGATGACCAGAAGGTCCGATTGTGTGATCCCGGGCCCGCCTTTGCGCGGGACCTTGTCGCCGCCGGCGACGTCGATCACGTAGATGATGTAATCCGCGAGCTCCCGGCTGAAGTTCGCCGCGAGGTTGTCGCCGCCGGACTCGATGATGAGCATTTCCGGCCGGTGCTGCGCCGAGAGCTCTTCGAGCGCGAGCAGGTTCGCGGTGATGTCCTCACGGATCGCCGCGTGCGGGCAGCCGCCCGTCTCCACAGCGCGGATGCGATCCGAGGGCAGGGCCTTGTTCCGGATGAGAAACTCGCCGTCCTCGCGGGTGAAGATGTCGTTCGTGACGACCGCCAGGCTCATGCGTTCCCGCAGGCTCCGGCACAGCGCGAGCACGAGCGCCGTTTTGCCGCTGCCCACCGGCCCGCCGATGCCGACCGTGAAGGCTCGCTCGTCGAAGGCGCGCGCGAGCGGCCGATCACGCTCGTCGAAGCGCCCCGGGTGCTCCAGGTGCTCATGCGTGTGCCCGTGATCGTGCCCATGTTCGTGGGAATGGCCGTGCATGTTTCTTTCCGGAATTCAGCTCGAAAACAGACGCGAATAAAGCCGGTCCTGGTGGCCCTGGAAAAGATCGACGAGCGGCGCGGTCGTCGCGAGGTCCTCCTCCCCGCGCGTTTCGTGCCGGGCGAGGACCGCGAGGACTGCGCCCGTGAGGCGGTATTGCAGCGCCTGCGCCTCCAGCGGGCCGAGGAGGCTCAAGCGTACAGCGCTGGAGACGAGGCCGCGGAGGTGTAAAAACAGAAAGAGCCGCTGGGCATCGCCGCGCGAGAGTCCGAGCCGCGCGGCGATGGCGCCGAAGAGCGGAGCGAAATGCCCGCAAAACGATTTGTCCTCGCGCGAGCGTGCGCGGAGCTCGCGGAGGGACGCGATTCCGAATGAATGCGAGGCCGCCGCGAGCCACGCCCGTCCTTGCGCGCGGCTCGCTCGGTTTGCCACATGGTTCGTCAGGAACGCATCCTGACGTCGATCGAGCGCGGGGAATCTCTCGGGGGAGGTGTGGGCGGCCGTGACCATCGGCAGGGCGCCGGCGCCTGCTTGCTCCAGGTTGTGCAGGAGGAATCGTTCGAGGCTCGAAGGCCCCGTGATTTCCCCGAGCTGCGCCGCCGCTTCGAGCCCGCCTGAATGCGCGAATCCGCCCGTCGGAAAGGCCGAATCGGCGAGCTGGAGCAGGAGGAGCGAGAGGGCCATGGCGCACGGACGCTCAGAACAAGAAAAACCTCTGCGCGAGGGGCAAGACCTTTGCGGGCTCGCACGTGAGGCGCACGCCGTCCGCCGTCACCGCGTACGTCTCCGGATCCACGGTGATGTGCGGCATGACGTCGTTCAGCCGCATGTCCTTTTTCCCGAGCGCGCGGCATCCGCGCACGGCCTCGATCCGTTTGCCCAGACCATACGAGGCCGCCGCGCCGGATTCGATCGACGCGCCGCTCACGAAGGCGCTCGCGGCTCGCCCCGGCGCGCGGCCGAAGCTCGCGAACATCGGACGCATGCGGACCGGCTGCGGCGTCGGGATCGATGCATTTGGATCGCCCATTTGCGCCCACGCGATGACGCCGCCCTTGATCACGATCTCGGGTTTGGCCCCGAAATACGCCGGGCGCCACAGGACGAGGTCCGCGAGCTTGCCGACCTCGACCGAGCCGACGTGGTGCGAGGCGCCGTGCGCGACGGCCGGGTTGATGGTGTATTTCGCGACGTAACGGCGCACGCGGAAGTTGTCGTTGTCGCCGCGCTCGTCCGCGAGCCGCCCGCGCTGCTTGCGCATCTTGTCGGCCGTTTGCCAGGTGCGCGTGATGGTCTCGCCGACCCGACCCATGGCCTGCGAGTCGGAGGACACGATCGAGATCGCGCCCATGTCGTGCAGGATATCCTCTGCCGCAATGGTCTCGCCTCGAATGCGCGACTCCGCGAATGCGACGTCCTCGGGGATGCTCCGGTCGAGGTGGTGACAGACCATGAGCATGTCGAGGTGCTCGTCGAGCGTGTTCACCGTGAAGGGGCGCGTGGGGTTCGTCGACGAGGGGAGCACGTTGGGCTCGCCGCAAACACGGAGAATGTCGGGCGCGTGGCCGCCGCCCGCGCCCTCGCTGTGGTACGCGTGGATCGAGCGGCCCTTGAAGGCGGCAATCGAGTGCTCGACGGCCGCGCTCTCGTTCAGGGTGTCGGTGTGAATCGTCACCTGCACGTCGTATTGCTCGGCCACGGAGAGGCAGCAATCGATGGCCGCGGGCGTCGTGCCCCAGTCCTCGTGCAGCTTGAGCCCGATCGCGCCGGCCTGGATCTGCTCGTGCAAGCCCTCGGGTTTGGACGAATTGCCCTTTCCAGTGAACCCGAAATTCAGCGGCAGCCCGTCGGTCGCCTCCAGCATCATGCGGAGGTGGTGGGCGCCCGGGGTGCACGTCGTCGCATTCGTCCCGGTCGCCGGGCCGGTGCCGCCGCCGATCATCGTGGTGATCCCCGAGGCGATCGCCTCGTCGCATTGTTGCGGGCAGATGAAATGGATGTGCGTGTCGACCCCGCCCGCCGTCACGATCAGCCCCTCGCCCGCGATGGCCTCGGTCGTCGGGCCAAACACCATCCCCGGCGTGACGCCGGCCATGACGTCGGGGTTGCCCGCTTTTCCGATCCCCGCGATGAGGCCGTCCTTGATGCCGATGTCGGCCTTGTAGATGCCGGTCCAGTCGACGACGACGACGTTCGTGATCACGCAATCGAGGGCATCCCACTGGGCAACGCCCGCGCGCTGGCCCATTCCATCCCGGAGAACCTTGCCCCCGCCGAACTTGCACTCGTCGCCGTACACCGTGAAATCTTTTTCGATCTCGATGATCAGATCGGTGTCGCCGAGCCGGACCCGGTCTCGGGTGGTCGGTCCGAAGATCTCGGCGTACGTGCGTCGGTCGATGATGCGGGACATGGCGTCCTCCGATCGAGAAATCGAGTCAAGGTTCGGCTTCGTGGGCGAAGCCGAGCGCGCGGACGCGCTCCATCGCGCGGGCGAGGCCTTCGGGGCTGACGGGGCCGTCGGCGAGGGCATTGCCACCTCGGATGATTCGCTCGCCGGCGATCTCCACGAGCGAGACGGTCTTCGTCTCGCCCGGCTCGAAGCGCACGGCCGTGCCCGCCGGGATGTCGAGCCGCCGGCCATAGGCCTTCTCGCGGTCGAAGCGCAGGTACGGGTTCGCCTCGATGAAATGGTAGTGGCTGCCCACCTGGATCGGGCGGTCGGCCAGGTTCGTGACGCGGAGCGAGATCGACGAGCGGCCTTCGTTGAGCACGAGCGTCCCCTCCGCAGGCAGAATTTCCCCCGGCGTGGGCCCGCTCGGCGCTTCGGCGAAGAGCGAACGATCGGGCACGGGGAGGAAGCTCCCGTAAAGGGCGAGGCCGAGATCGCCGTGCTCGGCCGCAATGGGGTGGTGGACCGTGACGAGCTTCGTTCCATCGGGGAACGTGCCCTCGACCTGCACTTCGGTCACGAGCTCCGGCACGCCCTCCAGGACCTGATTGCGTCCGAGCAGCTTGCGCCCGAGGTCCATGAGCTCCTCGACGCGCCGCCCATCCCGAATGAATTCGAGGAGCTGCGTGGCGATGAGCGCGATGCTCTCCGGCACGTTGAGCCGCACGCCGCGGGCGAGGCGCTTCTGCGCCAGAAAGCCGGCATTATGAAGAAGCAGCTTGTCGAGCTCGCGAGGAGAGAGATGCATGGCCTCACCGGGAGCCCCCCGCCCAACTCTCGATTACACCACATCGACGCGCCGCGTCAAGTTTGTTTTTCGGGCGCTACCATTTTCTCGCCCAGGGATCGTCACCGAGGAGCGAGGCGAGGAAAGCGAGGGAAGTGCGGAGGAAGGCCGCGACGGCTTCCGGCTCCTCGCCCGCCACGCGCAGCACGGCGCCTCCGGGGATGGCGCTCGTGGTCGCGAGCAGGGGGTTTCGTGCGTGATCCGGGGAGCGGAGGGGCGTACGCGTGAGGGATTCGACGAGGGCGGCCGCGGCCGTCTCGACCTGCGGGCCGACGAGGACGGCCGTCGCGAACGCATCGAACCGCCCCATACGTTCGGCAATGGTGGATTCGGCGGTATTTTCGAGCGTGAGCGCATCGAGCACGAGAAGGCGGTTCTCCTGGACGACCTCGGTGACGGTCCGGTACGAGGTGAATGCATACCGCTCGCCGCGCGCCGCGCGGCCCGAGACGAGGCCATCGACGAGGACGAGGGAGGCGCCGGGCGCGAGCTCGACCCGCTGGCGCTGCTGGTAGACGGCGCCGGCAAAAGGACAAACCGGATCCGGGAGCAGGGCAAAAAGGGCGCCCTCGTCGACCGTCGCCGACAAGGTTTGGCAAGCCAATTGTCCGAGTTCGCTTTTGTAGACCTTCGTGGAGGCCTGCGTGGCGCAAAGCGCCGCCGCGCCGGGGCCGACGCGGACCTCGAGGTCGATGGAGTCGCCCGCGAGCAAGCCGCCGCCGAAGGTCGCCGCATACGCCCACGCGGATGCGCCGCGCGGGCGCGGGACGAGGAGCTTGAGCGGCGCGGACGCGCGCGCGCTGAGGACCGTGGACGCGGAGGCGACGCGCTCGACGACGATCGATCCGGCACCAGGCACGGTGGCAGAGGCAGGCGGTATGGATCCGGGCCGGTGCATGGCGAGGGGACAACGATTGCACCGCGAGAGGGAGCGGGCGTCAAGGCGGATTGCGGACGCGTACAGAGCCAGACGATTGCCGCACCTCGTCATCTTCTGGCGACGGGATTGACGTCCCGGGCGTGACCTGTACCATCGGCGCTCGGAGGCGATTCTCATGCAGGCGAGGCGGCTTCTGCTCAAGGACGGGGTACAAACGGAGGCGGTCCGGCAGTTCGCCGCGGGAAACTGGTTCCTGTGGAACCGGATCGAGCCGCTCGACCATCAGCCGCTCGTCTACGAGTGGGCCACGCCCGCGAGCGATTGCCGCATCCGATACGTGGACGATCATCGGCTCGGGCTCAAGTGGTTCGACGTGGAAGGGCCGCGGTGCGAGGCCACGCTCGAGGTGATCCGGCGGAGCCTCCCGGTGTACGAGCGCGCCGAGATCCTCACGCTTTGCAGCGAAGCGCGGACCGAGGCCGAGGGAATCTGGGCGGCCTACAAGCTCGCGGTGACGGCCGGGCCCACGTTTGATGCGGAGCTCTTCGGCTGCTTCGGGGATCTCGCGAATCACCGCGACGCAGGCGTGCGCCGGGCGGCGATTTACGCGATGGAGCAGGCGTGCTGGCGCGAATTCGCGGGGATCGCCGAGCCGATGGCGGAGGACGATCCAAACGAAGACGTGCGGGCGCGGGCCGCGGCGCTCGTGCGGGTCTTGCAATGAAGCGTGTCGCGTCCCTCGGGGTCTTGCTCGCGCTCGCGGCGGGTTGCGCCGCGCCGAGGGCTCCGTCCGCGCCCGAGGTGGTTGTCGTGATGAACGGCATCGGGAGCGGCGAGATGAAGATCTCCATGTTGAAGGAGGGGTGCGGGCTCGATTGTCTAGACGTCATGGGGAAAGGCGCGGCGGTGCGGATCGTTGGGCACCCGCATCCAGGGTCGCGCTTCGATGGTTTTTCCGGGCCATGCACCGGGCGAATGCCGTGTGTCCTGCCGTTCGATCGGCTGCGCTGGGTCGCGGCGTCGTTCAGCGACGCGGCCGCGCGGTACGATCGGACGCTCGGCGACGGCCATGTCATGGCCTCGTCGCCGCGCGCGGTCGCGCTCGACAAGGGCGGGGGCGTGGCCGTGGCGGGGGCGGGAGATGCCTGGCTCGGGCGATTCGATCGTGAGGGGCAAAAGGCATGGGACTTGGTCGGGGAGGACATGATGGCAAAGGCCGTCGTGTTCGACGCGGCGTCCGATATCGTCGCCGTCGGGCTGAAAGGGAAGGGATTCCGCGCCCGCATCGAGAAACGCGGGGCGTCGGGGGGGCCCTTGTGGGCGCTCGATTTCGGAGGCGAATCGGTGGCGACGGATGTCGCGGTGGATGCAGCCGGCGACATCTTCGTCGCGGGGACGTTCGCGGGGGTCTTGAAGGCAGGAAACCAGACGCTCAAAAGCGCTGGCGGGCACGACGTGTTCGTCGTACGCATTTCACCCGAGGGCAAGCCGATCGAAGCGCTTCGGCTGGGAGGCCCGACCGATGAGCGCGCGCCTCGCATTGCGACGGACGGGTCGTCGGCGGTCCACGTCGCGTACGTCGCGGGCGGGGTCGACGCGGATTCGGGCGCGGCACGGGTCGTCTCGTTCGCGCCGTTCGGGCGGCAGGCGTGGGAGGCGCCGATCGAAGGAAAGGCGTGTGTCGACGTGCTCCGGACGACGACGGGCGGCGAGCTCGTCGTGGGCGGTCGATTCGTCGGCGGGATCAAGCTCGCGGGAAAAGCGTTGCAATCGAAGGGGGGGGACGACGCGGTGGTTGCCAAGCTCGATCGGAATGGCGCGGCGCTGTGGGCGAAGTCGTTCGGCGGGACGAAGAACGAGGAGGTGAGGGCCCTTGATGTGGACCCAAGCGGGCGTATCGCGCTCTTCGGGACGTTCGAGGCCGAGATGGTGGTTGGCGGGACGACCCTCACGGCCAAGCGGATCCGCCGCACGTGGCAAGATGGAACTTCATTTGACTGGTCGACCCTCGACGCCTGGCTCTCGGTCTTGTCGCCCGAGGGAGAGGTGCGCTCGGCCAAGGCGTTCGGCGGATCCGGGACCGATTTCGCGCACGCGGTCGCGTGGGCCGAAGGCGGTGACGTGGTCTTGCTCTTCGATCAAGAGGTACTCGGCGTGGGGGCCGAGAGTTGGGGGCCGACCTCGCACCTCGAGCGCAGGCTCGTACGGAGGCCCGCCGAGGCGCCCTGATCAGCGGAAGAAGGCGGCCCGGAAAAACCAGGCCGTCATGGCGAAGCCCAGCACCACGATGCCCCGGCGCAGTTTGTCGGGGTCGACGCGTTGCGAGAGGCGCGCCGAGAAGTAGCCGCCTGCGATGGCGCCGGCCATGACGGCGAATCCGGGGACGAGCCAGAGCAGGCCCTCGCGGAGGAAAAACATCGAGGCGACGAGGTTAATCGCCACGCCGAGCCAGGCCTTCATGGCATTGAGCTCGTGCAGCGTCCCCTCGATGAAGAGGCCAAAGACGCCGAGCATGACGATGCCCATCCCGGCCCCGAAGTAGCCGCCGTAGACGCTGACCAGGAATTGCAAGAAGATCCCGAGCGCCACGGGGACGCGCGCCTTGTTGTGGAGCGCGGCCTTGCGGATCCGCGCCTGGAAGGCAAGGAGCAGCGTGGCGAGGAGGACGAGGAGCGGGACGACGAAATCGAAGAGGCGCTCGGGCGTGTGCGTGAGCAGCCACGCGCCGAGGAGCGCGCCCGTGATCGTCGGGAGCGTGAGGTATCGTAAATAGGGTTTTGTGCGCGCGAGCTGGTCGCGAAAGCCATACGCGCTCGCGAGCGAGCCGGGCCAGAGGGCGACCGCATTCGTGGCATTCGCGGCGAGCGGGGGGACGCCGAATGCGATGAGGAGCGGGAAGGAGAGGAGGGAGCCGCCGCCGGCGACGGCGTTGATCGAAGAGGCCACGAAGCCCACGGCGAAAAGGGCCACGAGGGCGAGCGGGTTCTGGCTGGAAAAACCGAGGTCCTGGGAGACGAGCGGCATGGGGGCCTCGGTCCGAATCAGGTGGAGCGTCCGCTCGCGGTTTGCCAGTCGAGGCCGAAGCGGGCGAGATATTTGCGCAATCGATCGGCGTCGTTGACCGTGGTGCGCTCCTTGCGCGATTCGGCGAAGAGCGTGCGTCCCGCCTCGCTGAGGGTGCGCGAGGCGCGGCAGATCCGCAAGACCTCTTCGAGCTGGGCGCGGTCGAATCGATCGAGCTTCGCGGAGGCCTCGGCGCCGAGGACCTCGGCGAGGATTTCGCCGCCGCCGGCGGAGCTTCCATTTGGCAGGTGAATGCGTCCGCTCGCCCAGGCGAGCTCCAACCGCTCGATCTCCTCGGCGACGTTCTCCTTCGTGATGCGGCCGCCGTGCGCGAGCGTGGCCATGCGGGTGACGCAGGCGTTGAGGTCGCGGAAATTGCCGATCCAGAGGGCGCGCGGGGAGGCGGCGAAATCGAGGAATGCCTCGCGCGCGGCGCGGTTCATGGTGACGTTGACGCCGAGGAGGCGCGAGGCGAGTTCGAGTTCGTACGCGAGGTTCGGCTCGATGTCCTCGGGGCGCTCGCGCAGGGCCGGGAGGCGGAAGGTCCAGAGGTTGATACGGGCGTATAGGTCCTCGCGAAAATCGCCGCGCGCCGCGCGGGCCCCGAGGTCACGGTTCGTGCCGGCGATGAGGAGGAAATCACTCTTGACCTCCTGGTCCGCGCCGACCGGATAAAACGCCTTTTGCTCGATCGCGCGGAGGAGCATGGCCTGCTCGTCGAGGCCGAGCTCGCCGATTTCGTCGAGGAAGAGGAGTCCGCCGTCGGCCTTGCGCAGAAGGCCCGGGCGATCGGCGACGGCGCCGGTGTACGCGCCTTTTTTATGGCCAAAGAGCGTGGCCATGGCCGCGTCGCCGCGGAGCGTGGCGCAGTTGATCGGGACGAACTCGCCCTGGATCTGGCGTCGCGCTTTCTTGAGCTCGTAAATGCGCGCGGCGAGCTGGCTCTTGCCGGCGCCCGTGGGGCCCATGAGGAGCATCGGGGCGCGCGAGGCCTTGGCGACCTCCTCGACGCGCTCGATCAGGCGATTGAACGAGGCATTCTTGGTGTCGATGCCCGCCTTGAGGAAGCTCTGGCCCTCGTGGCGCTCGCGGGAGAAGCGCGACGCAATGCGGTCATACCGGGAGAGGTCGAGGTCGACGATCGTATACGCGCCGGGGCCACCGCGGCCCTCCTTGCGCGGCGGCGAGGTCTGAATGACGCGGCCCGGGAAATAACGGGCTTCCGTCAGGAGGAAGAGGCATATCTGCGCGACATGGGTGCCCGTCGTGAGGTGGACGAGATAATCCTCGCGCTCGGGTTTCCACGGATAGGCGCGCGCGATGTCGTGGAGGCCGGCATAAACCTCCTCGAAGTCCCAGGCATCCTTCCAGGTGACCGCGATTCGCTCTACGATCGTGTCGGGCGAGGCGTGGCGGACGTCCTCTTCGATCTGCTTGGCGAGCTCGCCGAATTTGGGCTCCGCAAGCAAGACGAGGCGGCTCACGAGCAGGTCCTCGTGCTGGCAAAGCGAGACCGTGGGCCGCCACTTCTCCCAGCGCGCCGGGCCTTTGCCCGCGTCGAGCGAGGTGCCGAGGATGCCGAACACGACGAGAGGTCGAGAGGACATGGTAAGGTCGGCGACGGGATAGCACGATCTTCGTCCCCCGTATCGGAATTTATCCAGGCGTCTATGAGCAGGCTCGGAAAAAGGCCCCAGGAGCCAGGCACGCGGCGTGCTCTTCCGCTCCGCGTCCACCCGTGACGTGAAAGGCAAGGCGACCATGAAGGAGACGACGACCCACCTGACGTTCGAGACCGACGGCGTGCCCATCAAGGCCTGGACGCGCGGCGTGCCGTTCGAGAGCGAGGCGGAGACGCAGGTGCGGCGCCTGGCGAGCCTGCCGTTCATCCACAAGTGGGTCGCCGTGATGCCCGACGTGCACGCCGGGAAGGGCGCGACGGTCGGGAGCGTGATCGCGACGAGCGGCGCGATCATCCCGGCCGCGGTGGGCGTGGACATCGGCTGCGGGATGATCGCGGTCGAGACGTCGCTGACGGCGTCGCAGTTGCCCGACGATCTGAAGGGGATCCGCAGCGCGATCGAGGCGGCCGTGCCGCACGGTCGCACGAACAACGGCGGGCCCGGCGATCGCGGCGCGTGGGGCGAGGCGCCCGAGCGCGTGCAGAAGGCGTGGGCAGCGCTCGCGTCGGGCTACGAGGCGATCGTGAAGGACAACCCGTCGCTCGGGCGCGGGACGTCGTTCGGGCACCTCGGGACGCTCGGGACGGGGAACCATTTCATCGAGGTCTGCCTCGATGAGCGCGACCACGTTTGGTTCATGCTGCACTCGGGGTCGCGCGGCGTGGGAAACCGCATCGGGAGCCACTTCATCGACCTCGCGAAGAAGGACATGAAGCGGTGGTTCATCAACTTGCCGGACGCGGACCTCGCCTACATCCCGGATGGGAGCGAGACGTTCGGCGCGTACTGGCGCGCGCTCGCCTGGGCGCAGGAGTTCGCGCGGACGAACCGCGCGCTGATGATGGAGGCGACGATCATGGCGGTGCGAAAGTCGGGGCTTCTGCCGCCGTTCGAGCTGATGAACGAGGCCGTGAACTGCCACCACAACTACGTGTCGAAGGAGCACCACTACGGCAAGGATGTGTGGGTGACGCGCAAGGGCGCGGTGCGCGCAGGCGAGGGGGAGCTCGGGATCATCCCCGGCAGCATGGGCGCGAAGAGTTTTATCGTGCGTGGGCTTGGGAACAAGGAGTCGTTCTGTTCGTGCAGCCACGGCGCGGGTCGGAAGATGTCGCGCTCGGCGGCGAAGCGGGCGTTCTCACTCGAGGACCATGCGCGCATGACGGCGGGGATCGAGTGCCGCAAGGATGAGGACGTGATCGACGAGACGCCCGGCGCGTACAAGTCGATCGACGACGTGATGCAAGCGCAGCGCGACCTCGTCGAGGTCGTGCGCACACTGCGGCAAGTGGTGTGCGTGAAGGGGTGAGGCGATGCTGACGCTGGATGGAGCGACGGGCGAGGGCGGAGGGCAGATCCTGCGCTCCTCCCTGGCCTTGTCGATGGTGACGGGTCAGGCGTTCCGGGTGCACTCGATCCGCGCGAAGCGGTCGAAGCCGGGGCTCATGCGTCAGCACCTCGCGGCCGTGCGCGCGGCCGCGGAGGTGAGCGGCGCGGTGCTCGAAGGCGACGCGATCGGGTCGCGCGAGCTCGTGTTCAAGCCGGGCGCGGTGAAGCACGGGTCGCATCGATTTGCGATCGGGAGCGCGGGGAGCGCGACGCTCGTGCTGCAGACGGTGCTGCCGGCGCTGCTCGCGACGGCCGGCAACTCGTCGCTCGTGTTCGAGGGCGGGACGCACAACCCGATGGCGCCGCCCTACGATTTCGTGGAGCGCGCGTTCTTGCCGATCGTGCGTCGCATGGGCGCGAGCATCTCGGCGCGGCTCGTGTCGTACGGGTTTTACCCGGCCGGCGGGGGCCGCGTGGAGGTGACCGTGGAGGGGTGCCCGCGGCTCGCGGCTCTTTCGCTGCTCGATCGAGGCGAGGTGCGAAGGACGCAGCTCCGCGCGCTCGTGTCGCAGATCCCGGGGACGGTCGGGCTGCGCGAGGTCGACGCGTTCCTCGCGGAGGTGCCGTGGGATCGCGCGTGCGCGCGGCCCGAGGTCGTGAAGAACAGCCCGGGGCCGGGCAACGCGCTCGTGGCCGACGTGGAGAGCGAGCACGTGACGGAGGTCTTTGCGTCGTTCGGCGAGCGCGGAGTGCGCGCAGAAGTCGTGGCCGAGAAGCTCGCGAAGGAGGTGAAGCGATACCTCGAAGCAGGCGTTCCCGTCGGCGAGCACCTCGCCGATCAACTGCTCTTGCCGATGGTGCTCGGCGAGGGCGGGGCCTTTCGCACGCTCTCGCCGTCCGGGCACACGCGGACGCAAGTCGAGGTGATCCGGACCTTCCTGGGAACGGAGGTGCGGATGGATGAGCGCAGCGCAGAGGCGTGTGTGATCGAGGTCAAAGGAATGCGGCGGTAGGAGCGAGCGGGCAGGCGCTCGGGCTCGGCATGCAAGGGAACGCTCGACAACGCGTCCGACCCCGGGCATGACGGGCACGTGCTGCGTCTGCTCGTGTCCCCCCGAAGCGAGGAGCGGCTCCGGGCCGCGGAGGTTTTCCTCGGGGAGGGGAACGCCGACGCGGTCGCGCTCCTGGTGGGTCCGTCCCGCGGGGCGGCGCTCGATCTCGCGGCGCGGGTGGGTTCGTCGCGAGGCGCGATCTTCGGGCTGCATCGGCTGACGCTCGGGCAACTCGCGGCGCGCCTCGCAGCCCCGGAGCTCGCGCGGCGGAGGCTCGCGCCGGCCACGCCGCTCGGCGTGGAGGCCGTGGTGGCGCGCGCGGTGGCGAGCGCGCTCGAAGCGGGCGCGCTGGGGTATTTCGCGCCGGTCGCGCGGACGCCGAGCTTCGCGAGCACGCTCGCGGCGACGTTGAGCGAGCTGCGGGTGGAGGGCATCGGGCCCGCGGAGATCCGAGGAGATGATCCGAGACGTCGCGATCTGCGTGAGCTCGCGCGTCGCTACGACGAGCAGCGGGAGCGGGCGCGGATCGCCGATCGCGCGGAGGTGCTCGCAGCGGCGATGGTGGCCGTGCGCGAGGCGAGCGAGATTCGAAGGGCGCGGCTCGTGCTCCTCGACGTGCCAATCGCGTCGCGGCTCGAAGAGAGGTTCGTCGCAGAGCTCGTCGCCGCGGCGGAGGTCACGTTCGCGACGGCGCCGACAGGGGATGATCGCGCGGTGGAGGCGCTCGCGGCGCTCGCTTCGGAGGTCGTGACGGATCGGAGCGAGCGGTCGCATTCGTCGCTCTCGCGGCTGCATCAATACCTGTTCGCCGCCGCGGAGCTGCCGGTCGCGGAGGCGGGCGAGGACGTGTCGTTTTTCTCGGCGCCGGGCGAGGGGCGCGAGTGTGTGGAGATCACGCGTCGGATCCTCGCGGAGGCGCGGCGCGGCGTGCCGTTCGACGACATCGCGGTGTTCCTGCGCGCGCCGGACACGTACGCGGCGCTGCTCGAGAGCGCGCTGCGCCGCGCGAAGATCCCGGCGCACTTCGCGATCGGCGCCGCGCGGCCGGATCCGTCGGGGCGCGCGTTCCTCGCGCTGCTCGCCTGCCGTGCCGAAGACCTCTCGCCGCGGCGGTTCGCCGAGTACCTGTCGCTCGCGCCGATGCCGAAGGAGAACGTCGCGGCGGAAGCGGCGCCGCAGCCCTTGATGCCGCGGGCCGATCTTTTCGGCGCGCTGCTTGAAGGCGAGACGTCGGCGAAGCGGATGCGTCGAGAGCAGGCGAGCGAGGGCGCGCGTGTGCCCGCGCGGTCGGCGCCGATCGGGTGGGAGCGGCTGCTCACGAAGGCCTCGATCGTCGGGCGCAAGGAGCGCTGGGCCGAGCGGCTCGCGGCCCTCGAAAAAGCCTTCAAACGAGAGCTCGCGTTGCTCCGGCGGCGGGATCCAAGCTCGCCGCGGATCGAGACGGTGGAGCGCGAGATCGAGGCGCTCTCGGAGCTCACGCGGTTCGCGCTGCCGCTCGTCGAGGCGCTCGCGTTGCTGCCCGATCACGGGAGCTGGGGCGTGTGGATCGAGGAGCTCGGTAAGCTCGCGCGGATGGCGCTGGAAGAGCCGGAGGACGTGCTCTCCGCGCTGTCCGAGCTCGCGCCGATGGCGGAGCTGCCGGCGGTGTCGTTCGACGAGGTGCGGCGCGTGCTCGAAGGCCGGCTCGGGTCCCGCGTGACGCCGCCGTCGGGGAGGCGATACGGCGCGGTATTCGTGGGGACGCCGGAGCTCGCGCGAGGTCGTTCGTTCGCCGTGGTGTTCGTCCCCGGGCTTGCCGAGCGGCTGTTTCCGGAAGCGCCGCGCGAGGATCCGATCCTGCTCGACGGAGACCGGCGCGTGATCTCGAAGGCGCTGCGGATGCAGGCAGATCGGAGCCGCAACGAGCGGCTGCTCCTGCGTTTGTCCGTGGGGGCCGCGCGGGAGCGGGTGCATCTTTCGTATCCGCGTGTCGAGGTGGCGGCGGGACGGCCGCGCGTGCCTTCGTTTTACGGGCTCGACGTGCGACGCGCGACGACGGGGACGTTGCCCGATCACGACGCGCTGGAGCGCGACGCGGCGAGTGCGTCGGGCGCGCGGCTCGCGTGGCCCGCGCCTGCCGAGCCCGAGGACGCGATTGACGACGCCGAGCATGATCTCGCGATGCTGGGGCGACTCCTGCACGGAGGCGAGGAGGCCGAGGCGGCGGGGCGCGCGCAGTACTTGCTCGATTTGAACCCGCACCTCGCGCGATCGCTCCGCGCGCGGTCGGCGCGCTGGGACAAACCCGTGACGCATCATGACGGCATCGTGCGCAAGACCGCGGCGACGGCGGCGGTGCTCGCGGCGAGCCGGCTGCGCGTGCGGCCGTATGCGGTGACGGCGCTCGAGAAGTTCGCGGCGTGCCCGTATCGATTTTTACTGGCGGCGATCCACCGGCTGCCGGCGCGTGAGCGGCGTGGTTCGCCCGATAGGCTCGATCCGATCTCGCGCGGCGTGCTCTTCCACCGCGTGCAAGCCGAGACGCTCGCGGCGCTGGAGCGGGAAGGGGCGCTGCCGTTTGGCCCGGAAGGTTTGTCGCGGGCCGAGGCGGTGCTCGACGAGCGGCTCGACGCGGCGGCGCGCGAGCACGAGGAGCGTACGCTGCCGCCGGTGGAGAGCGTGTTCCGCGACGAGATCGAGCGCGCGCGGGTGGAGCTTCATGCGTGGCTCGCGCGTGTGGCCGATCAGAGCTGGCTCGTGTGGCCGGTGCGGTACGACCTCGCGTTCGGGTTGCCGCCGCACGAGCACGAGGACCCACGCAGCGTGGCCGAGGCCGCGTTGATCGAGGGGCAGTACTTGCTGCACGGCGCGATCGACGTGGTCGAGCGGCACGCGGCGACGGGGCATGCGCGCGTGACCGACGTGAAGACGGGGGCGAACTTTGCGCGGCCGGGGCTCGTGATCGATGGCGGCGAGGTGCTACAGCCGGTGCTCTACGGTCTCGCGTACGAGGTGGTGTGGAAGGAGCCGGTGGCGGACGCGAGTTTGTCGTTCTGCACCGCACGTGGCGGGTATGTCGAGCACGTGATCGAGCTCGACGAGGCGGCGCGTGCGAAGGCCGTCCGCGTGCTCTCGCTCGTGGACGAGGCGATCGACAAAGGGTTTTTCCCGCCCGCGCCGAGATCGGGCGCGTGTGAGACGTGTGGCTACAGGCTCGTGTGTGGGCCGCACGAAGAGAGGCGCGCAGCGCGCAAGGACGAGAGTTCGCTCGACGACGGCGCGCTGTTCACGCGGCTCCGTATGCTCCGAGGTGAGCCGTGACTGAAGGCGCGCTCGCGTTCGAGGCGCTGCAAGGCGAGGGGCTCGCCGACGCGGAGGCGCGCGCGCTCATCCGCGGTGCGCTCGGGAGCACGATGATCGTCGAGGCCGCGGCCGGCACGGGCAAGACGACTGAGCTCGTGCTCCGCATGGTCGCCGTGCTCGCGGAGGGGCGCGCGGAGATCGAGGAGATCGTCGCGGTCACGTTCACCGAAAAAGCCGCCGGCGAGCTGAAGCTCCGGTTGCGCAGCGGGATCGAGCGCGCGCGGAGGCTCGCCCCGGACGAGGCGCAACGCGCGAACCTGGAGCGGGCGCTCGCGCATCTGGAGGAGGCGCGGATCAGCACGATCCATGGGTTTTGCGCGGATCTCCTGCGCGAACGTCCCGTGGAGGCAGGCGTCGATCCGGCGTTTCGCGTGGTGACCGAGGCCGAGGCGGATCGGCGGTACGGCGAGGCGTTCCATCGGTGGCTGGAACAGATCCTCGGCCGCCCGCCGGAAGGTGTTCGGAGGCTCCTGCGGCGGCGTGAGCACGGCCCCGGGCCGATCGAAAGGCTGCGCCGCGCCGGACAGGAGCTCATCGCCTGGCGACATTTCACCGCGCGCTGGCAGCGGCCTCCCTTCGATCGGGACCGCGCCGTCGACGCGATCCTCGCGGAAATGTCGGCCTTCGCCGAGGCGAGCGAAGGCGCGCTCCACGGAAACGACCCGCTGCACCGCGACACCGAGCCGGCACGCGCGCTCGTCATGCGTCTGCGCGCCGAGGGCGAGCATCGCTGGGATCGTGACGAGATCGAGGCCGAGCTCTGCGCCCTCAGCAGGCAACGCGACTTCATGCGACCGCGGCGCGGCGCGGGATCCCGCTACGGAGCGCACACGACGCGGGCCGATCTGCTCGCGGCGCACGCGGCGCTCGTGGCGTCGCTTGAACGGTTTCAGCGCGCGGCTGACGGGGATCTCGCGGCGCTTTTGCAGGAGGAGCTCGGCGCGCTCGTCGCGACGTACCAGGCGCGCAAGGCCGAGGTGGGCGCGCTCGACTTCGAGGATCTGCTCGTCTGCACGCGCGACCTCGTGCGCGATCAGGGCGAAGTGCGCCGCGCGTTCCAGGAGCGGTACCGCTGCATCTTCGTCGACGAGTTCCAGGACACGGACCCGCTCCAGGCCGAGATCCTCATGTTGCTCGCGGCCGACGATCCGAGCGTCCGCGCCTACCGCGACGTGCGGCCCGTGCCCGGGAAGCTCTTCCTCGTCGGGGATCCGAAGCAGGCAATCTACCGGTTTCGTCGGGCCGATCTTTCCGTGTACGAGGAGGTCAAAGAGCTGCTCGTCCGGCGCGGCGCGCT
Organism: Polyangium mundeleinium; assembly: GCF_028369105.1. Taxonomy (NCBI): domain Bacteria; kingdom Pseudomonadati; phylum Myxococcota; order Polyangiales; family Polyangiaceae; genus Polyangium; species Polyangium mundeleinium. The sequence goes on from NZ_JAQNDO010000001.1 coordinate 74,014, forward strand.
CTTCGTGGAGCTCTGCACGAGCTTCCGATCGGTCCCCGCGATCCAGAAGCTCGTGAACGCGGCCTTCGCGCCCGTGATGGTGGGTGATCGCGAGGCGCTCTCCGCGCGGTACGTGCCGCTTCGGCCCGCGCGCAAGGCGATCGCAGAGCAGCCCGCGATCGTGTGCGTGCCCGTGCCCGAGCCGTACGGCAAGCAGCGGCTCACCTCGGCCGCGGTCGAAGCGAGCGTACCCGCAGCGGTGGGCGCGTACCTCGACTGGCTCCTGCACGAGAGCGGTTGGAAGGTGACCGAGCGAGATCAGCCAGGTGGGCTCGTTCCGGTGGCGCCGCGGCACGTTTGTCTGGTCTTCCGCCGCTTCGAGAGCCACGGCGAGGACGTCACGCGCGCCTACGTCGAGGCTCTCGAAGCGCGCGGCATCCCGCACGTGCTCGTCGGCGGAAAATCGTTTTACGCCCGCGAGGAGGTCGAGACGATGCTCGCGGCGCTGCGCGCGATCGAGCGTCCGGAAGACGAGCTCGCCGTCTTCGCGACGCTGCGTGGCTCGCTCTTCGCCGTCGGCGACGAGGCGTTGCTCGAATATCGGTTCACCTACGGGAAGTTGCACCCCCAACGAATTCCCGAGGCCCCGCTGCCGCCGCACCTCGCGCCGATCGCCGCCGCGCTCTCGCTCCTCGCGCAGCTCTCCGAGGGGCGAAACGCCCGGCCGATCGAGACCACGGTGACCGAGCTTTGCGACGCGACACGCGCCTGCGTAGGGTTTGCCCTGCGTCCCTCGGGCGAACGCGCGCTCGCCAACGTGCTGCACATCGCCGAGCTCGGGCGCGCCTACGAGGCCTCGGGTGGCACGTCGTTCCGCGCGTTCGTCGAGCAACTCGAAGAGGACGCCGAGCGCGGCCGCGCGCCCGAAGCGCCGATCCTCGAAGAGGGCGGCGACGGCGTGCGGATCATGACGGCGCATCGAGCCAAGGGTCTCGAATTCCCCGTCGTGGTGCTCGCCGACGTGACCGCGCGCCTCGGCGCGCAAGCTGTGAGCCGCTACGTCGACGCTTCGCGCTCGCTCTGCGCGCTTCGCCTCGGCAGCGTCGCGCCCTTGGACCTCGTGGAGCACGAGGCGCTCGAGATGCGGCGCGACGAGGCCGAAGGCACGCGGCTCGTGTACGTGGCCGCGACGCGCGCGCGCGACCTCGTCATCGTGCCGGCCGTGGGCGACGATCCGCGGTTCCCCGAGCAGTCGTGGATCGGCCCGATCCACGCGGCGATCGCGCCTCCCTCGGGCGCGATGCCGTCCGCCGACGCGGCGCCCGGCTGCCCGCCGTTCGGTGACGATACGGTCCTGTCACGGCCGCCGGGCATTTCACGCGGGCCGGCGACGGTTTGTCCGGGCGAATATTCTTTGCCCGGCGGTCACGATGTCGTGTGGTGGGACGTGACGCGCCTCGACCTCGCGCGCGAGCCTGCGTTCGGCGTGCGCCGTGAGGACATGCTGCGCAAGGACGCGCCCGTTGGCCGCGTGGAAGAGGATCTGGAGACGTATCGACGTTGGGTCCGGGAGCGCGCGGCTGATCGCGAGCGCGGCGCGCGTCCGCTGTACAAGGTGCAGACGGTCACGGAGCGAGCCGAGACGTCGAACGAAGCGCCTGGTCTCGACGTGCCGATCGTCGATGTCGGTCGCGAAGCGGGCCGGCCCGGGGGGGCTCGCTTCGGCGAGCTCGTGCATGCGGTGCTCGCGCAGATCCCGCTTTCGGCTGACCGGGATGTGGTGGAGCAGGCGGCGGCGCTCGCGGCGCGGCTCTTCGGCGCGACCGAGATCGAGGAGGCGGCGGCGGTACGCGCGGTGGTCCTCGCGCTCGCGCATCCGGTGATCGAGAGGGCACGCGCGGCCGAGGCGCGCGGCGAATGCCGGCGGGAGACGCCGCTTAGCCTGATGGCCGAGGATGGGACGCTGATCGAGGGCATCGTCGACCTCGCGTTTCGTGAGCCGAACGGATGGACCGTGGTGGATTTCAAGACCGACCGCGAGATCGACCGCGCGGGGCCCGTGTATCGGCGGCAGGTGTCACTTTATGCGACGGCGATCGGGCGGGCGACGGGGGAGGCCTGCACGGCATTGCTCTTGCGGGTTTGAATCCTCATTGCGCGCGTGGCGGCCTCGCAGGCGATGATTCAACCAGACAAACCCCACGCGCGTTCGGGTTCGTGTGACGGGTTTGCAATGGGAGGTGACGGAACTACGTTCGAGGTGGGCTTGTGGGCTGGGCTTGACAGCTCACTTACGCACTGGTGGAGTGGTTCGATCATGCGTGACGATGCGCCGAACCCCTACGAACCCCCGAAAGAGGCGCCTCCGCCGAGATTCGAGAACTCGTGGAGCCAGAGCGCGGATCTCAGCGGGGCGGATTGGGCCCTCATCGTCCTCTGCTCATGCCCCGCGGCCATCGTCGGGCTCGTCCGGGTCACCAAAGGCGAGGCCAGTGGCGCAAAAATGCTGGGTTTTTCCATTCTGTCCATGTTTGTGTGGGGGATGCTGCGCGCGTGCGTCACGGCGGCGCAGCGGACCCCGCACATGTACTGAGCTCGATGCGGTCCGAAGCAGGCGCGCCGGCTTGACTGCGGCGTGAAGTTGTCGCGGCGCGCGCTCGGCGCTCGCCGAGGCGCCTCGGGGACACTAGATTCCAGGCATGACGCCCCTCCTCAAGCGTGCGCTCGATCAGGCGGCGGTTTGGCATCGAGGACAGAAACGCAAGTACCCCGGCGTCGACGTGCCGTACGTGAGCCACCTGGCCGGCGTCGCCGTCCTCCTCGCCAAGCATGGCTTCGACGAAGAGGTCATCGCGGCAGGCGCGCTGCACGATGCCATCGAGGACACCGGCGCGACAGCCGAGGACATCGCGCGTTTGTTCGGGCGCCGCGTCGCCGATCTCGTGCTCGCCGTGACCGAGCCCGCGAAGACGTTCGCCTGGGAGGAGCGCAAACAGCGCTACCTCGAGCAATTCATGAACAACCCCTGGGACGCCCAGGCCATCACCATTGCGGACAAGATCGACAACTTCCAATCGATCGTCGTCTGCGCGGCCACCCACGGCGATCCCTGGCCCATGTTTCGCCGCGGCCGCGATACACAAATCGCCGGCTTCCGCGCGTTGCGCGAGCGCATCGTGCGCCTACCGCCGCACCCGTTGATCGACGAGTTCGAACGCGCCTTCGCCGACGTCCTCGCCGCTCCCGCCGGCGCCGCGCTCGAACATCGCTCGGCCTGAACACCCAGGGTCTGTGATATGTGCGGATCCGCCCGATCCACTCGAGCGTTTCGGGCGCATCTCACGAGTGAGTCAAGGAGGCGAGCGATGAAGAAGACCCTCGGGTTTCTCCTGGCGGCGGGCGTTTTCGGCAGCGTGCTCGGCGGCTGCTCGTACGGCGGCATCGCGACGGTCGGCGACAAGGTCGTGATCACGCGGAACGACCTCTTCCTTTTCGGCGCGCTCCGGAAGGTGTACGTCTGCAAGGTGGCCGATCGCGGCTTGACCGACTGCGCCGCCGACGGCGAGACGCCCTGACCGTTTCCTCGCATGAAACATCGAATGTCGTGGGTGGGGCTCGTGGTTCTTGGGGCTTTGGCATGCGCATGCCGCTCGGAACCGTCGGAGCCTGAGATCGAGTATGGAGAGCCGGTCGGGCTTCGGATGGCGACGAAGCGCGGGATCCCGGACTATGAAATCGCGGTCGCCGTCTCCAAAGGGACCGACATCGCGCCGCTCGTCCCGGTGCTCGGCGCGACCTTGCACGCGGCGGTCGAGCTTTGCCCGGAGATCGTGCAGGCCGGGCAACGCGGCGAGATCGTGAGCGTCGGGTTCCGCGTCGAACAGGGTGCGGTCGGCAAGGTCGCGACGAAGGGCGTCGAGGCGACGTGCGTCGGGGGCGCGCTTGGTGGGAAAGCCATCGCCGCGCCGGACAAACTCGCTGTGCTGGCGCAGATCCGGTTCCCGCCCGAGGCGTTCGTTCCTGCGGCTCCGACGGGCACACCATGAAGATTTCGCGCGTCGAAAGGAGCGTCGCGCTTGCGCTGTCGCTCCTTTCGACGACTGCGGCTGGGCGTTATCGCGTCGTCGGTGACGGAGCCGCGGGGGGCGGGGTCGGCTGCGTCTTCTTCGGCGGAGGCACCGGATCCTTCGGGTCGGCTTCCTTGGGCTCCTCGTCCTTTTCCGCCGGCGGCTGCGCCGTCGGATTCGTGGGGGCCTGCGCCTGCGCCGCGGGAGGGTCCTTCGGGGCCGGCAGCTCCTTCGCCGCGGGCTGCTGATCCTTCGGAGCCGGCAGCTCCTTCGCCGCGGGCTGCTCCTTGCCCTGCTGCTCCATCGCCTCGTCCACCGCGGCGACGGGCGACGTCGCCTGCGCGTCCGTGGGCTCCGGCGGCGGCGGCCACTGGCTCACGTAGCGTGGCGTTTCTCCCGGCCCCGATGCGTCGATCCAGGTCACCGAGCCCGTGCCCGGCGTGCGCACGTCGACGTGGACGAACGAGCTGTTCGGGTAGTAGCCGCAGCCCGTGTCCGCGATCGTCTTGCAGAACGCGACGACCTCCTCGTTCGATACACCCGCGACGCGCAGGTCGAGCGCGCGCGCGCTCTGGTGCAAGCTGCCCCGGCTCTTCGGGCGATAGCCGCTCACGAGCGAGATCCCCTTGCCCGGGAAATGCTTCGCGATCGCCTCGACCCGCGACAGGAGCCCTGGATCGAGCAGCCGTACGTTCGGCGCGATCTCCTGGGACGCAACCGCCGGCTCTGGCGCCTTCTCCTTGCCTCCCTTGCCCTTGGCCGCGGCCGGTTTTTCCTGCTTCGCCGTGCGCGGGTCGGGTTTTTTCGCCTTCGGAAGCTCGGGCCGCGGCGTGCCCCAGGGCCGCGCGAGCACGCTGAGCTTCTCGCGCGCGTCGTCGAGCACCTTGCCCTTGCAGTCGACGAGCGAGAACGTCTCACCTTCGAGGCCGTTCCGATCGATCGACACCGCCGGCGCGAAGCAGGGTGGGCGATCCGTCTCGGCTTCGGCTTTCTTCGTGCCCTTGCGCTTCTTGCTCGACGCCCGCGTCGACGCCTTCTTCGAGCGCGACATACCCGCCGCGCCCTCGGTCTTTTTCGCGCTCGCGGTCTTCGTGCTGGCCGTCGTCGTCGCGCCCTTCGTGCTGGCCGTCGTCGTCGCGCCCTCAGACTTCTTGGCGCTCGTGGTCTTCGTGCTAGCCGTCGTCGTCGCGCCCTTCGTGCTGGCCGTCGTCGTCGCACCCTTTTCGTGCGTGGCGGGCTTCGTGGCCGGCGCGGGCTTGGCCTTCGTCGACGCTGCCTTGTTCGCGGCCTCGGCCGTCTTCGGCTCGGCCTGCACCATGCGCTTCGGCGGGGCCTTGCGTCGGTTCTTGCGTTTCTTCGGCGCAGCGGCGGTTTTCTTGGGCTCCTCGGGCGCCTTCTCCGTCTTCGCGGGCGCCTGCGCCTTCGCGGGCTCCGCCGCCTTCGGCGCTGCCTCTTCCGCGAACGCCTCGCCGAAAGCGAAGGGCGCCGCGAGCGTCAACACCGCCGCGAGCGTGGACGCAACCCTACGCCTGATCCGACCGTAACGACCGCTGACCATGTGTCGTGCTCTCCACCGACGCCCATCCGTCCATGCGCGGGACGCTGGGTACGCCGGTGTCTCGCGTTGTGTCATGGGGTGGGTGCGCGGGCCTAATTTTCTGAGGCTTCCACGGGTGCCTGTGGTAGAGGTGGGGCACCCATCGCGGCGCCATGCGCGCCTCGATGGCGCGGACGTCGCCCTCGTTCATGGCACGTCCCGTCGCTCGGACGGCGGCGGGTAGAGTCCAACCGAGGCGCCCGCGCAGTTGGCCCGCACCGGGGGAAAGGTCGGCTCGAAGCAGACGAGCGTTCTTGGAGAACCAGAGAAGGGCAACGCCGCACGGCAGGCCCGCGCGTGAGCGAGCGAGTGCCAGCGAAGCACGAGCACGCTACGAGGCGCGGACGTCGAGCATGAACGTTGCCTCCGGGCTCATGAGTCCCGGGACCAAGAACCGCGAGCCCTGCGAAGCTCTCCCCCTCCGGCGGCAGCAAGGACGAATTTATGCGGCGGATGCGGAAAGACGAGACCAAGGTCTGGCACAATCCCGAGCTCGCGCCGTTTGCGCGGGCGCCGAAGTCCGGCAGCACGACCCGGAGCGGCACGACTCCCCAGGACAGCCGCGTCGCGAAGGAACATCGCGCCGCGCTCGAGGCGCTCTTCGCGCCGCGCCGGGAGCCGGAGCCAGAAGGCAGCGGAAAGAACGGCAAGAACGGCCGCGACTCGACGCCGAAGCCAGGTCGCATCGTGCTCGCACCGCCTCCGCAGAGTGATCCGCGCGCCACGGAGCGCCAGCGGCTCCTGTCGAAGCTCCTCGCCGTCGAGGGGCGCCCGCACATCACGAAGGCCGCGAACGAGTTCCTCGGCGCCGGCTTCACCTTCCCCGACGACCAGGACGTGCATCTGAAGCTCCTCGAGCACAGCGACGAGTCGCGCGTGCGCGAGGCGCTCTCCTCGCTCTCCTCGCTCCTCGTCGGCGAGCTGCCGAAGCGCCGCGCCGTGCTCGAGTCGCGCCTGCGCCGCATCGAGGAGTTCGCCGAGGACGAGTCCACCCGCGACGCCGCCGCCCAGCTCCGCAGGCAAGTGAGCGGCAGGCCCGACACGCAGAACCAGTCCGCCCAATGAACAAAGCCGAGTTCGAGGCCGAGCTGCGCAAGCTCTTCCAGGCCCACGAGACCCGCTCCGAGAACGAGCGCTGCGTGCAGTGCGTAGGCTGCGAGCGCTGCGTCGACTGTACGTTCTGCAAGAACTCGAAGGCGCTCGCGCGTTGCCACTACTGCGTCGACTCGCAGCGCTGCTCGGACAGCACGCACTGCCGCGGCTCGCGCGACCTCGTGCGCTGCAACCACTGCGTCGCGTGCGAGCGCTGCACCCAGTGCTCGTACGTGGTCCGCTCTGCCGACTGCACCGAGTGCACGTACTGCTTCGGCTGCGTCGGGCTCGTTCGCAAGGACTTCCACATCCTGAACAAGCCCTACGACCGCAGCACGTACTTCGCGATCACGAGCCGCCTCACGCGCGAGCTCGGCCTCGGCTGATCGGTCGATGCGCGCCGTCGTGCAGCGCGCGATCGAAGCCCGCGTCGAAGTGAACGGCGAGGTCACGGGCCGCATTGGCCAGGGCCTCGTCGCGTTCGTCGGCGCCGAGAAGGGCGACGCGCAGACCGACCTCGACTACGTCGTGAGCAAGGTCCTCGGCCTCCGCGTCTTTCCCGACGAGAACGGCAAGATGACCCGCGCGCTCGCCGACGTCGGCGGGGGCTTGCTCGTCATCAGCCAGTTCACGGTCTTCGGCGACGTACGCCGCGGCCTCCGCCCGAGCTTCGACGGCGCGATGGAGCCCGTCGGCGCCGAGGCGCTCTACGATCGTTTCGTCGAGGCCGCTCGCAAGAGCGGCGTCCCGGTCGAGACCGGGCGCTTCCGCGCGGACATGCGTGTCTTCGTCGAGAACGACGGACCGGTCACGATCCTCGTCGATTCGCGCCGCTTGTTCTGACCGTCTTCCCAGGCGCCACACGCGGCGGTACGTAACGCCTCACCATGCACGTGATCGTGTTCGGAGCAGGCGCGCTCGGGCGCATTTATGGCGTACGCCTCGCCGCGGCGGGCGTTCAGGTCTCGTTCGTCGTCCGGCCCTCGCGCCTCGCCGAGACGTACTCGTTCGTCGTCGAGCAGGTGAACGGGGAGAAGCGTCGCGACGTCATCGAGCAGCCGCGCCGCATCGAGCACATTCCCGCCGACACGACGCTCATCCTCCTCGCGGTTCGGTTCGACCAGCTCGACCACCTTTGCCAGAACCAGGACGACGCGCTCGCCGAGGCCCTCCGCACGGGCCCTGCCGTGCCACTCGTCGTGCTCACGCCCGTCCTGCCGCCGCAGCTCGCCGCGCTGGAGAAGGCGATCGGGCGGCGCGCCGTCAGCGCCATGCCCGGCGTCGCGGGATACGTGGACGACGTCGACGATCGTGGCGTCGTTCGGTACTGGTCGACCGGCATCGCCTCGACGCTCCTCGACGACGACGCTTCGGGGCCCGCGCACTCGATGTCCCGCGATGCGCTCGAGGTCCTCGCGCGTCGCCTCACGAACGGCGGCTTGCCCACGCGCTTCGAACGCGACGTCGCCTCGCTCAACGCTGCCAGCACGGTCTCGTTTTTCCCGCTCATCGCGTCGATCGACGCGGGCCGCGGCATCGACGGCGTGCTCCAGGACAAGGACCTCTTCGACACGGCGGTCGCGGCCGCCAAGGAGTGCGAGGGCCTCGCGAAAAAGCTCGGCAAGGTCGCGCCGTGGGCGCATGTGCTCACGCGCTTCGTCGGGCCGTACACCATCAAGCCTGGCGTGGCCCTCGCGCGCCGCCTCGCGCCCGAGACCGTGCGCTTCGTCGAGCGCCACTTCGGCCCGAAGCTCCACGCGCAGCACCTCGCCATGGGCGACAGCATCCGCGAGCTCGGCCGTGAGCAGGGTCTCGACATGCCCCAGCTCGATCACCTCATGCAGCGGCTCCGCGCGTCATGATGCGCCCGCGGTGAGCGACGCGCGCCCGTGCACCTTCGCGAGCGTAAGCGCGAGGGCGAGGGCGCTCTCCATCCCGCGTGGATCGGCCTTGCCCGTGCCTGCGATGTCGTACCCCGTCCCGTGATCGACGCTCGTGCGGATCACGGGCAGGCCGAGCGTCACGTTCACCGCTTCGCCAAACCCCACGAGCTTGCAGGGGATCGTCGCCTGGTCGTGGTACATCGCGACGACCCCGTCGAAGGCCCCCGCCGCTTGCTTGCGGAACGCGGTCTCGGCGCCGAGCGGGCCCGAAAGCTGCGCGAAAAAACCATCTGCGGCGAGCCGCTCGTTCGCGCGCTCGATGCCCGGCTTGATGCTCGTCTCCTCTTCGATCCCGAGCATCCCGCCCTCGCCCGCGTGCGGGTTCAGCGCTGCGACGGCCACGCGCGGCGCCTCCATGCCGAGCGATCGGAGCAGCCGCACGAGCCAGTAACAGCTCGTCGCCACCGCGTCGGGCGTCACGGCCGCCGGGACCTCCGCGAGCGGAAGGTGCGTCGTGACGAGCGCCGTCGTGATGTTTGCCGCGCGAAACGCCATCACCACCTCGCGCGCCCCGAGCCGCGCCGCGAGGTGCTCCGTATGTCCCGAAAAACCTTTTGCCCCCGGAGCACCACTCGTCGCGATCGCGAGCTTCGACACCGGGCCGGTCACGAGCGCGGCGGCGGTGCCGTCTTGCACGAGCGAGAGCGCCTCGTTCACCCACGCGAGCTGCGCGGCGCCGGCCTTGCGATCCGGGGCGCCGGGCTGCGCGGGCGTAGCGAGCTGCGTGCTCGGCCCCCACACGCCGATCTCGCCGAGCGCGAGGGCCTCGATCTCCTGCGCGCTCGCCACGACGCGTAACCTCGACGCCGCGATCTTCCCGTCGTGCGCCGCGCGCCACAACGACGCCGTATCCCCGACGAGCACGCACCGCGCCTCGGCCTCGGCGTTTGCCGCGGCGTGCACCGCGACCTCGGGACCGATCCCGCTCGGACAACCCACGCTCACCGCGATCGTCAGCCGCTTCATGCGAGCATCGCCCTCCGCGGCTCGACCGCGGCCCGGTTCGGCGTGTCCGGCGCTTCGAGTTTGTAGCCCGCGCCTCGCAGCGTCACGAGTGGCAGCGCGCCGCCGAGCTTCGAGCGCAACCGCCGCACGTGGATGTCCACCGTGCGGGGCCCGCCTTCGTACCGCGGACCCCATACCTTCACGAGCAGCTCTTCGCGCGACACGACCTTGCCGCGCTTCTCGCAGAGATACGAGAGGAGCGCGAACTCCTTCGCCGTGAGCGGCACGCTGTGCCCATCGATGCACGCCTCGTGCGCCGATCGATCGACGACGAGCGCGCCCACCTTCACGCGCTCCTCCGTGGCAAACTCGCTCTTCTGCCACTCGCCCTTGCGGATGCGCGCGTAGAGCTCCGCAGGCACGTACGGCGAAAGGACGAAATCGTCGAAGCCGCTCGCGGGATCCATCCGCGCGACCTGCGCCACCGAGACGGCCGCGATGGCCGGGACGCCCGTGAGCCGCGCCTCCCGCCGCAATGCGCGGAGCGCCGCCACTGCGAGATCCGGCCGCTCCGGCGTCTCCACGAGGATCGCCCGCGCCTCGTCCTCCTCGCGCTGGAAACACCGCGAGGGTTCGTCCCACAGATCGAGCGTGCGCACCGTGGCGCCGAGGCCTCGCAGCACGCTCGCCGCGCCTTCTTCGCGTTCGAGCTCGGGGCCGTGCCCCACGATGACGATGAACGACGCGCGGCGCGACATCGGGCGTCGCTATAAAGCTCATGCTGCGGCGCGGCAAGCGCGAGCCTGCAGCGCCGAGGCTTCAGCCGATCTTGGTGCCGCCCACGGTGATCTTGTCGATCTTGATCGTCGGGCATCCGACGCCGACGGGCACGCTCTGGCCGTCCTTGCCGCACGTCCAGATGCCATCGGAGATCGCGAGGTCCGTGCCGAGCATCGTGACCTTGCCGAGCACGTCGGGGCCGTTGCCGATGAGGTTCACGCCCTTCAGGGGCCGCGTGATCTTGCCGTCCTCGATCAGGTAGCTCTCGGTCAACGAGAACACGAAATCGCCGTTCGAGATGTCGACCTGGCCGCCGCCGAACTTCTTCGCGAAGACGCCGCGTTTGACGCTGCGAACGATCTCCTCCGGGTCGTGCGGACCCGCGAGCAGAATGGTGTTCGTCATGCGCGGCAAGGGCGCGGCGCCGAAGCTCTCGCGCCGGCCGTTGCCCGTCGGTTCGAGCTTGTAGTGCTTGGCCGAGAGCCGGTCGTGCATGTATCCGGCGAGCGTGCCGTTCTCGATGAGCACGCTTCTCCCCGGCTCGTTGCCCTCGTCGTCGACGTTGATCGCGCCGCGCGACGAGAGCAGCGTCGCGTCGTCGACCACGGTGCAGAGCGGGCTCGCGACCGGCTCGCCGACCTTGCCGGCGTAGTTCGACGTGCCCTTCCTGTTGAAGTCGGCTTCGAGCCCGTGGCCCACGGCCTCGTGCAGGAGGATGCCGCTGTCGCCGGGGCCGAGCACCACGTTCATCTCGCCGGCCGGCGCCTCCTCGGCGTCGAGCATCGTCGTCGCTTGCCGCGCGGCTTCTCGGGCGTGCATCTCTGGCGAGAGATCGGCGAAGTAGGCCGCGAGCGTGGTTCGTCCGCCGCCGCTGCTCGATCCTTCCTGCCGTTTGCCGTCGCGCTCCGCGATCGCGCGCACGCTGAAGCGGAAGAGCGGCTGCACGTCGTGGGCCATCACGCCGTCGCTCGTCGCCAGCAGGATCTCGCGGATCTCCTCGGAAAAACTCGCCTCTGCCTTCACGATGTGCGGGCCTTCGGCGAGGGCCGCGGCGCTCGCTCGTTCGAGCAGCGCGCGTTTTTCCATGCCGGGCACGTCGAGTGAGACGAGCGGCACGTCATAGCGGTTCGGCAGCGGCCGGAACCTCGGCAGCACGTGCATCGTGCCGCCGGTGCTCGTGGCGATCTGCGCGGCGGTCTCGGCCGCGCGCTTCATCGACTCCCACGAGAGGTCCTCGGTGTAGGCGTAACCCGTCGCGTCACCGCGCTGCACGCGCACGCCGACGCCCATCGACACGCCGCGCGAGGCGGCCTTGAGGATGCCTTCGTCGAAGGAGAAGCCGCCGCCGGCGCGGTATTCGAAGAACAGATCGGCGTACTCGCCGCCTTTGGAGAGGGCGACGGCGAGGAGGCGCCCGCACAGGTCGGCGTCGATCTCGTTGTCTCCGCCCGGCGCGAACGGGGCACGATAGGCAGCGCTTCTGGTCATGGGCCTCCGAATGTAGAGCGCGGCCCTGGATCGGTCGAGCCGAAGCCCCGGAAATCCGGCCTCGGCGTGTGGTTTCTCGCGACCGCGGGCGCAGAAAAGTCGACGTCGCTCGGGCGAAGAGGTAACGCGTTTTCACGATGAACGGACCCCAGATCGCCCTCGTGTGGCTCCACGTGTCGGGCAACCTCGTCTGGATCGGCTCGATCCTCGCGGTCGCGTTCGCTCTCACGGCGGGCGGGACCGATCCGAAGGTTCGCGGCGTGCTGGGAGAGCGGATCTACCGGCTGCTCAGCGTGCCTGCGTTCGTGCTTTCGTTCGTGACCGGCGTGGCGCGCCTGTTGATGGACACGCGTTACTACCTCGTCGAGCACCACTGGATGCACGGCAAGCTGCTCTTCGCGCTCGTGATCATCGGGATCCACCACGTGATCGGCGGCCGGGCGAAGAAGCTCGCGCGGGGAACTGTGCAGGACGCCGGGCCGACTGCTATGATGGCCATGATCCTCGCGGCGTCGGCGGTCATCGCCGCCTTCTTCGCGATTTTCAAGCTGCCGAACTGAAAAAGCCGGGATCGCGGCTCGCCTGAGATCGCCCGGTTTTCGTTTCGACATTCCGTTCTCACGCGACCGTGCTTGTGCGGGTCGTCGTTCCGTTAGATGATGAATCGTGGATGAGGCGGCGCGAAGCGTCGCGTCGCGTCGTCCCCGGTCGCTCTCTCGAGGAGAATCCCATCGCCGTGGCGGTCGATCGCGACAAGGTGCTCCGAGCAGCGCAGAAGTTCGTCGAAGGAAAGCGCTGGGACAAAGCGATCGCCGAGTTCCAGAAGCTCATCGCCGAAGATCCGAAGGACGTTCGGGTCCTGCTCAAGATCGGCGACTGCCACCTCAAGATCGAGCAGTACGCCGAGGCCATCGAGACGTACGAGGTCGTGGCGCGGCTCTACATCGAGCAGAAGCCGCCCGAGCCGCTCAAGGCGATCCGCGTCTACCGTCAGATCCTGGAGATCATCGACAAACGCGCGCCGAAGCTCCTCGAACGTTTCGGCTGGGTCCTGCCGCGCCTCGCGGAGCTCTACACGCAGCTCGGCCTGACGAGCGACGCGGCCGCGACGTACGACGACATCGCGAATCGGCTGCACAAGGCGAACAAGGATCGCGAGGCGATCGAGCCGCTGAAGAAGGTCGTCGATCTCGACCCGCAAAACCCTGTGCCGCGCCTTCGCCTCGCCGAGGCGTACAGCCGCATCAAGGACACGCCGGCGGCGATCGGGCAGCTCGGACAAGCGGCGGAGGTCCTCGTCAAGATCGGCCGGCGCGACGACGCGATGAAGGTCCTCGACCGGCTGCTCGCGATCAAGCCCGACGGCAAGTACGCCAAGGTCGCGGCGAGGATGTACCTGGAGCGCGCGCAGCAAACCGACGCGATGACCGCGCTCGCGAAGCTCCAGATCTCGTTCAAGGAGAACCCGAAGGACCTCGAGACGCTCGGCCTCTTGGCGAAGGCGTTCGACAAACTCGGTCAGGCGCCGAAGGCAACCGAGGTCTTGAAGGAGGCCGCGCGCCTCGCAAAAGAAGCCAAGAAAAACGACGAGTTCAACGAGCTCGTCGACGCGCTCCTCGCGCGCGCGCCGAACGACGACGCGGTCCGGCAGCTCGCGGCGCAGCGGCCCGCGCCGCCGCGCAAGCAGGTCGAGGACGACTCGGTCATCGTCGTGGGGGACGACTACGTCGACGTCGACGATCTGCCGCCCGACTCGGAGCCGCCGATCCCGCTCCAGCCTTCGCACCACGACGACGAGGCGCTCCGCGCGCGGCAGTACATGCAGCGGGCGGAGGCCTACCGCAGCCAGTACGACTACCCCTCGGCGCTCGCGATCCTGCACGACGCCGTCCAGATGGTGCCCACCTCGCACGAGCTGCGATCGCGGCTCGTCGACGTGCTCAAGGAGGCGGGCGACGAGGAAGGCGCGATCCGCCAGATGTTGATCTTCGCGCAGCGCCTGAGCGTGGAAGGCGACGTGAAGAGGGCGGCGGAGCTGCTCGACGAGGTCCTGCTCATGGATTCGTCGCAGCCCGAGGCGATCCAGATGCTGCGCGCGCTCGGCTACCAGGTCGAGGCTCCGCAGCCGCAGCAGGTCTACCCGCAGCAGCAAGCGTATCCGTACGCGCAGCAGCAGGGGCAGCTCAGCGCGCTCGACGATCCGTTCTCGGGCGTCCCGGCGCAACAGCATCACGCCTACGCGCAGCAACCGCAGTACCCGGCGCAGCCGTACGCGCCGCCGCAGCAGCCCGCGCCGACGCGGAGCCAGACGGGGCACACGCTCGACGAGGACGTCCTCGAGCAGATCGATTTCTACGCCAACCAAGGCATGCTCGATGACGCGCGCACCATGCTCGACGAGCAGCTCGCGCTCCTGCCGAACCACCCGCTCCTGCTCTACAAGCGCGCCGAGCTCGAGCAGATGGGCCGCCCGTCGTACGTCCCGGATCTGCCGGGCGGCGGCAGCGGGATCATCACGAAGAAGAGCGAGTACCCGGCCGACAACGACTTCAAAGAGATCCAGGACATGATCAATGACCTGGAGTTCGCGCCCGAAGCCGCGGCGGCGCCGCCCGAGTTCCCCGGCGTCAACGTCGAGAAGATTTTCGACGAGTTCAAGCAGGGCGTTCAGGCGCAGATCTCGGACGCGGATTCGGCCACGCATTACGATCTCGGCGTCGCCTATCGCGAGATGGGCATGTACATGGACGCGATCCACGAATTCGAGGTCGCGGCGCGAGACCCGTCCCGCGAATGCGTGTGCCGGTCGGTCATCGGGATGATCCACCTGCAGCTCGGCAACGTCGACGCGGCGATCGACGCGTTCCTGCGTGGGCTCGAGGCGCGGCAGAAGACGCGGGAGCAGGAGCTCGCGCTCGCATACGAGCTCGCGGACGCGTACGAGGCCCGGAAAAACCCGGAGCAGGCGCTCTATTACTTCAAGCGCGCCGGGCAGATCGACCCGAATCACCGAGATCCGCGCGGCGGCGTGCAGGATCGTATTCGCCGGCTGGAGCCGAATCCGGTCCCGGCCAAGCAGGCGAAGGCGGCCGGCGCGGAGCTCCTCGGCGACGATTTCGATCTCGCGTTCGACGACCTCGTGAGCAAGGGTAAGCTCTAGTAATTCCAACCCAGCCTCATCGTCCGCGGTGTATCGTCGTCATCCCATGACGCAACACCGCCTTCCTTTTGCTGCGCTGATCGTCCTGGCCGCGGCGGGCTGCGGACAATCGAGCCCGAAGCCTGCGCGCGAGCCGGGAAAGGCCGGGGAGCCCACCGTCGCCCCTGCGGCGGCCCCGCGCCTGCGTGCGCTCGTGGCCGGGGAAAAGCATTTCTGCGCGCTGCGCGGCGACGGCCGGGTCCTCTGCTGGGGCCATAACGAGGATTTTCAGGCGGGCAACGTCGACGATCAGGCGATTGCCACGCCGCGGCTGGTCGAGGGGATCACGGGCGCGACCCGGATTGCCGCGGGCGGCCGAGCGACGTGCGCCATCGTCGGCGATGGGTCTCTCACCTGCTGGGGCGAAGGGCGCTGGAAGACGCCGCGTGTGGTGCCACTGCCTGGCAAAGCGCGCGATGTGGCGCTCGGAGGCGACACGATCGTCGTCGAGGTCGAGGCGGGCCCGGGAAACAGCACGCTGTTTGGCGGCACGCTGCGCCGAATCGACCAGCTCGTCCCGTTTCGCGATGGCCATCGGCCCCGCGCCATCAAAAGCATTTTCGTTTGTGGACAAACCCTCCCGGCCCCGGGGACGCCAGTTTGTCGGAGCAGCATCGAGACGATCCCCGCGCCCGCAGGCGCGACCGCGATCGACGACGACGGCTGCTTCCTCGGCCCGAAAGGGCGCGCGTGCCCCGTCGAGGAAAAGATCGGCCTCGACGATTTCAGCGATGCGCCCCCGGCGTGGCGACGGCATTTCGAGGCCCGGCCGCCGCTCTTCGCCGTGGCGCACTATTTGGGCAGTGAGGTAGGCTGTGGAGGTTTTCCCGACGGCCGGATCGAATGTCATGGAATCGGCGATCGAGGGCAGCTCGGCGATGGTCGCTTCGGCGAGCCCAGCAAGCCCGCGCCCGTCGCCGGCCTCGCCGACGTGGCGCAGGTCCGGCTGAGCGCCGACGTGGACAAGGACCATCCCATTGCCTGCGCGCGGACCCGCGGCGGCGCGGTCTCTTGCTGGGTCGTCGGAGAAACGGCGCCCATTGCGTTGCCGATCCAGGATGCCCTCGACATCACCGTAAACCTCGTGCGCGTGGTTGCGCTCCGGCGCGACGGGAGCGTCGTCGAGATCCCGCTCGACCTCCACGAGGGAAACAGGCTCGTCGCGGGCGCGCCGACGCCTCTCCAGGGCCCGCTGGCGAAACGTCGTTATGCGTCTCTCGTCGATTCCGCGGTCCCAGGCGCGATCACGCCGGAGGGCCAGCTCATCCAGACCCGCTGCCCGATTCGAGGCGATGCGTGCGTGTCCGCGTACGACGTGAAGTCGATCCGAGCGCGCGCGGCCGGATGGGACATGAACCGCTATTACGCGTGCCTCCTCGACGATAAGGGCGCCGTGCAATGCCGGGTGAATGACACCGACGTGGGGATCCTCGGCGACGGCCGGGTGGCGGCAAAGGGCGCGTTCGACGCGAAGACGAAGCGGTTCGTGATGGCCGAGGGCACGGCGGCGCTCCCGGATCCCGCAGTCCAGGTCGCCGCGGCGGTGGCGCACGTCTGCGCGCGCTTGCAGACGGGTGAATTGCGCTGCTGGGGGGAGGATCTGTATGGCGCCCTCGGCAATGGCGGCCCGCGCCTGCCCCAGGGCGCGGCCGAAAACGAGCCCGCGCGCGTGAGCGCGACGCCCGTGGCGCCGGTCGGCCTCGGGAAGGTCCTCGACGTCGTCGCGAGCAGGAGCGCGACCTGCGCGGTGGACGAAGGAAATTCCGTGTGGTGCTGGGGGCAAACGAGCGTGATCCCCGCGTCTTCGACCGGTCAGACGCCCGTGCGCCTCGACCTGCCGAAGGCCACGAGCGTGGCCATGTCCCACGCGGCGGTTTGTATCATCACGCAGAATGGCGAGGTCGTCTGCCAGCGCGGGCGTGCGCCGAGCGGCCCGAAAGAGCGGAAATCGTCGTTTCGCCTTCCGGAATGAGCTGCGCGATCGGGGAGAGGGGGCTTTCGGGTTGTCCCGAAAACCCCCCCACCGTCCTCAGACCGGGTTCTCGTTCACGATGCCCTTGATGCTCGGACCGGTGTAGAAGTCCTGCACCCGGCGCATGTCGCCCTTGGCCACTGCGAAGGCCACGGCTGCGCCCGCCGCCGCGCTCGTCGCATTGCTCTGCTGGCCCGGCACGTTCTCGCCCGTCGTGGGGTCGAAGCCGTCCGTGCTGCCGTCGGCCCGCACGCCGCCGAACCAGCCCGTTTTCGTGAAGCCATTGCCCATGACGTAGAGCCAGTTCGAATTGTTCGGCGTCCCGTCGGGCCAGCCCCCGCGGTCGCGCGGGTTCTTCGGCGTGTCGCCGTGCACCGTCATGACGATGTTGTCGGCGAGGTTGCGCGCCGTGCAGACCGGGTCGGGGATGGCGGCGAGGTCGTTCATGAACTCGTCGAACATCCTGCCGAGCTGAGCGACCGTGTTGCGCAGGTTGTTCATGTCATTGAACGCCCCGTGCGGGTCGTCGCGCATGGCCGGCATCATCACGCTTTGCGTCAGGCCGAGCTTGAACGCGCGCGCCGTCGTGATGAAGGCGCGGCCAATCTCGGCGAGGCGGTTCGGCGTGCCCTGCCCGATGTTGTAGCGGGTGAGGTCGTCGGCCGACGGCGCGAGCTGCGCGGAGAGGTTTTTCCCGAGGAAGTTCGCGCTCGTCTTGCCCACGCGGAGCTGCCGCGACCACGTCGGGCGGCCGGCGGCCGCATTGAGGCCGACGAACGCCTTGTAATAGGCCTCGAAGAGCGCCGCGTCCTCCTCGACGGCGAGCGTCACGCGCGACGCCGCGCTGTCGAAGAGATCGACCATGCCGCCCGCGTTGTTCACCGTAGCGACCTGCGGCGCGCCCGGGGCGGCGCCGAAGTTCAGCGGGTTGATCGCGATGACCGGCAGGAGCGACGGGGTTTGTCGCTGAATGGAGGCGGCCGTGGCGAGCATGCTGACGCCATTGCCGAGCGTCGCGGCGGAGCCGGGCGTCGGCGTGTGCGTCTGGTTCGTCCCGGCCATGAACGCCGAGATGCGCTTGCGCTTGTCGAGGTTCCTCCAGGGGGATTCGGGCGCGTAGACAAACGGTTTGTCCGTGTCCTTCGCGTCTTCCGTCTGGCCGAACGCGTGGAACGCGAAGTTGTCGTTGTTCGCCTTGGCGATCTGCGTGTGGGGCCAGAGGAGCTGGAACCACGCGAATCCGCCGTCGCCGGCCACGAGGTGCACCGAGCGGTTCGTCGCGGCGCACGCGTCGTCGGCCATGGCCGTGCCGGCCGAGTCCGCGATGACGTCGAGCACCTTCGCGCGATCGAGCGCGAGGACGGCGCCCATTGCGGTGGTCCAGCGCAGGAAGTTGCGCCTGGCATTGCCTTGGAGGCTCTTGAGCTTGTCGTCGACCATGGTCTCCTCCGTCACTCGCACGAATGGGCTGCGGCCATCATCGTACCGACCGCAATTCGCTTGCCTTTTTCCACATCGGAGGCGCTCGTCACGACCTTGTTGCAGATCGCGACGTGCGAGTCGGTCGCGGGGCGACCCGTGATGCAGGCGATGGCGTCCCGGTTGCACTGGTTGTTCGCGTCGAACATCTCGGTCCCGACGCCGCCGACCTTGCATTGGTCGACGTTCGGCAGGTTCGCGATGATCTCGGGCGCCGCTTGCACGAAGATGTCGAAGAGCTTTGCCGCGCCAGCCGCGCTCCACACGACCGCCTCGCCGACGCGGGCGTCGTAGCTCGCCGCGCCGAGCGCGCCGCCGCCGCCCTTGAAGAGCTGGCCCGCGGTGGGCACCTGCGCCGTCGCGTCGATGTTCACGCCGAGCGAGACGAGCAGGTTCTGGAGCGCCGCGTTTTGCACCTTCTGGCACGAATGAAGGCGCGTGCGCACCTCCGGCGGGCCCTCTTCCTGGCGCTGCGCGAGGACCTCGAACGGATCCTTGAACACGCCCTCGCCGAGGTCGCCCATGTGGCTGTGCGTGTTGTCCTCGTCGCCCGCGAAGACGCCGGGCTGGTTTTCGAAGTCCGTCGTCGGATCGTCGATGACGGGGGACGGCCGCGAGAGGTTTCCGGACGGAGGCTCCTGCACGCAGGCCGTCGCGAAGAGGCCTGCGGCGAGAGCAATCGGCGCGCCGCGGAGGAACATCGAGATGATGCGATTCATGGTCTCTCTCCTTTCTTTCCGCATGCGCCTAGAACTTGGTGAAGTCCTCGCTGAGCAGGATCGTGCGCAGCGTCTTCTTCAGGTTCATGCCATTCGCGAGGAACTCATCGACATAGGGTTTGAGGACCTGGGGCGGTACCGTCGCGAGGTCCGAGACGATGTCTTCCTTCGACATCGCGAAGTTGTACATGCGCGCGACGGCGCAATCGTGGACGTCCGTGTCCGCGGCCATGGCCTGGCCGAGCGCGGGCAGGTCCGCGACGGGCTCGCCGAAGCGCCAGGACGTGGTCTCACCATTGCGGAGCCAATGGGAGATGACCGTCTTCTGCGGATCGGGCACGGTCGGCGTCTCGACCTGGCTGTCGTTCATCCATTGCCCGTTCATGTTGAAGTTCGCGAAGAGCGGTGCGATGTGGTTCATCGTCACGTGGCAATTCGCGCAGACGACCGACGACGTGTCCTGGAAATTGATCGGGGCCGTCCCCACCGATTCGAAGGCCCAGGGGCCGGTGTAATCGGCGCCGTTGATCTGCCTCGGCTCCGCCGCGTATTCGGCCGGGAACTTCGTGCAGACGAAGACCTCCTGCACCCAGCGCACGCGCCGGAACGCCATGTTGCCGTAGAACTGCATCATGACGCCGGGATTCGTGAGCACGCCGGCGTGCGCGGGGACGTTATTGTTGCAATCGCCGTCGTTGAACGTGTTCGTCGCGCCGTCGTACGTCGGGCAGGTGTTCGTGTTGGCCGTGAAGAGGTCGGTGTACGGCTTCTCCTCGATCATCACGCGCGTCGCGAACACCGGCGCGGTGTCGCGGCTCGGCTTGTTGTCCTGCGCGCCGCCGCCCTGGCGCATCGTATCGCGCCACCATTTGATCATGCGCGACGTGAAACGCTGATCGGCGAGCAGCGCGTCGATCTCGGCCTCGTACGCGGCGCGCTGGTCCGTCGCGGTCTCGACGTTCTTGATCTGCTGGAGCGTCGGGAGGTTTCGCACGAGCTTGAGCGACGCCGTGCGCAGGGCCTCCGTGTAGCTCGTGACCCGATCGTCGAGCACGGTCTTGTCCGGGATCGGGGGCGCCTCGGGGTCGCCGCTCGTCGTCGGGTTGCCGCTGGTGGTGTTGTCGGGTTCGCCGGTTGAATTGCCTCCCGACGGCGGCTCGAGGCTACTAGGCCCCGAGCTCGAGCACGCGCCCGCCGCGAGCGCGGCGAGCAAGGTGAGCATTCTGGTCCGCTTCATGGGCCCCTACCTTTCGTCCTCTTCATTTCTCCGCCGCGATCCAGATGGATACGCTGTCGCGGAAGTTGTTGAACGCGCCGCTCTGTCCGGCGAACTTGAACGGATGCGCGGCATTCCCGCCGGGATTCGTGGTGATGAAGAGCTGGCTCGCGGGGGGATCGTTCGGATTGACGCGATTTTTGATCTGCCCGCACGCCTTCGTCGAGTCGCTCTGGAGCGACGTCATGTCGACCGCCGCGACGGCCTGACCATTGGCACCCCCGTGGCAACTAAGACAAGTCTGAAGCTGCTGCCGCGCATTGGCCTCGAACGAGGGGACGTTCTTGCAGCCGCCCGTGGGTCCGCCGTCCCCCGCGTCCGGCGACGCCGGCTCGTATTTCTCGATGAGCTCGAACGCGAGCGAGAGCTTCGCGTCCTTCGACCAGTTCACGAGGATGAGCGTGCCGGGCCCGAGCGGGCCAGATTCGCCGACCTGGTAAATCGTGTCCACGTTCGAGAAGCTGTCGACCGGATCCGGATTCGGAGTCTTGCCGAGCGGGTGCACGACCCAGAGCGGGTGGACGACCTTCAAGCCCGTCTTCGAGGTCGGGTGCAGCTCGATGTTGGAGAGCTCGAGCGTCGTCTCGGCGAGCACGTCTGCCTGGAACGTGACGGCCATGCCCTCGAATTCGGCCCCGAGCGCGCCGAGGTAAATCGCATTGAAGCCCATGATGGGCACGAACGGATCGATGTGCGGGCCGGCCTGCGGCGGCGGCTCCGAGAAGTTCTTCGCCTCCTGCGCGAGCCACGCCTTGACCTTCGGCAAGAGCGTCTCCTTCAGCGCCGGCGAATCGAGGTTCGTCCCGCTATGCCCCTTGCCCGTCATTGCATACGTGAGCAAGAGGCTGTGCGTGGGGTCCGTCGAGACAATCCCGGGCCAGCTCGCGAACGATTGATAACGATCCGGCCCCGCGAGGAAGGGCGTGTCGGCGAGTCCCGCGACGTCGTGGCAAAGGCCACACGCGCTCATCAGGTCGGCCTGCATGGACTCGAAAAGGTCCCGCCCGCTGACGACGGGGAGCCCGCCGCTGTCGCTGGGGCCACCGTCCTCCGCGCCGCCGCCCGTCGGTCCGGGCGCGAGGCCCGAGGGAGCCTCGACGCAGCCTGCGGCCGCGGAAGCCGCGACCGCGAGCGCCCCAAGGCCGATGGCAATCGCTCGAAAGTATTGCTGTTTTGGTTTCATCGTCGCAAGGATGCCCATGGGTCGAGAATGGCCGAGTCGCCGAGCGGCGAGAAGCCCCAAACGCTCTTGCACGCCCTGCGCCATCCGCTCTGCCTGTGTGTTTGCACCCGAGCCGTACGAACGAGGCCCGGAAGACGCCCTCGCTGCGAGGGGGTGGATGACAGATGCCCCAGGGTGGATCTGCGTTGAACCAGGTCGAGGGGACCAACCGGCGGCGATCTTTGGATCGCACAAAACTGGTCCCGATCGGCCTGGCGGATGTACCCGATGCGCATGAATCGGATCCTGCTCCCCGCCCTCGTATCGCTCCTCGCCATGGGCTGCGGCAAAGCCGCGGTCCGCACGCAAGCGCTCGCCCCGGAAAAGCCCGCGCCGGTCGTCACCGCGCAAAAAGAAACGGTCGCGAAGGCCGAGCCTGAGGCCGTCGAGGAGCAGGCGCCCGTGAAGGGTCGTCGCGAGGTCGGCGATTACGTGGTCTATCGATTCTCGGGCAGCTTCCAGAAGGCGCCCGTGACGCTCACCGAGCGCGTCGTGGGCCGCGACAAGAATTCGCTCGTGATCGACTTCATCCTGGAAGAAGGCAAGGCGACGAGCGAGCTCCGCGTGCGCCTGAGCGACGCGCCCGACACGCGCGGCGAGGTGCTCTCGGTGCAGCGCATCGAAAAAGGCAAGCTCGTCCCGGCCGGCGCCGACGAATACGAGGCGCTGATGGGCAAGACGATGGTCGTCGCCGACGAGAACGAGGAAGCCCTCGGCTCGGAGCACGTGGTCGCCGTGATGGGCAACGATCTGCTGCCCGCGAAGCGCACGAGCTTCCGCGTGAAGATCGGCGAAAAGAAGGCCACGCTCACCACGGTCGTCAGCGACAAATTCCCCTGGGGCGACCTCTCCGGCGAGATCGCGGCCGAGGACGGCTCGGTCATTTATCGCGCCGAGGTCTTGAACGTCGGCCACGTGGTCGAGACGAAGAAGGGCTCGGAGCCCCAGGTCGCCCGCAGCGATTACGAAGATTTCGAATGATTCGAGGGGCCGCGCCCGGCGTTACGGGCGGCCCTTTCGCGCGAGGATCTCGTCGGCGCGATTCGCCGCCTCCTTGACGAGGTGGCCCATCTTGGAATGCTCCGGCTCGACGTCGGGGCAAAGTCCCTCCTGCCGGAGCGCCTCCGAGCAGACAGGGCCGATCGATCCAAGAAGGCCGCGCCCGAGCGCTTCCCGAACAGGGACGTCGATCCCCTCCTCGGCCGCGACGAGCAGCGCATGCTCGACCTGCGCGCGGCTCGTGAAGAGGGCGATCGGGATTTCGCCGGTCGCGAGCCTCCGAAGTGCGCTGCGGAGCGGCGCCGTGTCCTCGGGCAAGGCGTAACGATAGACGGAGACGGGCAGGACCTCGGCGCCACGCGCGGCGAGGCCCTCGTGGAGCGCGGCGTTCGGAACGCCGTACTCCTGGACCGCGACGCGCTTCCCCACGAGCGGGCCTCGTGTGTCGAGCGCGGAAAGGACCTCCCGATGGCTGTTCGGCGCGGCGACCGTGACGAAACCGGGGACGCCGAGCTCACGAAGCGCGACGGCAGGCTTCGGTCCACGCGCGACGACGGTCGCACGGGCAAGCGCCGCGGCGAACGCGGAGCGATCGAGCACGGGTGCAACGGCCTCGGCGAGGCCGCGCGTGCCGACGCCGGTCATCAGGACGACGACGTCGATCGTGCCCGCGGCGAGGGCCTCGGCGAACACGACGGCGCCCTCGGGCTTGTCGAGACCGACCTCCCGGAGCGCAGGCGCGCGGACGGGCTCACCGCCGTGACGCTCGACGAGCGAGGCCATCTCGGGCGCGCGTCGGCTCTCGAAGGAGACGACCCGACGGCCGCCGAAGGAGGCAGGACCGGGAGACACGTGGGCCATCGTGCGCCCACAGGTCCCGCGCCGCCAGCGCTTCGTCGAACGCCGAGTCTGCGCTAGACTGGGATCGAGCAAGGAAGGTGCGCATGGACGAGAGCGCAGACGGGCTGCACGGAGCCGGCGGCGACGAGGAAGGTGCCGGGGAAGCGCTCGACACGAGGAAGGCAGAGGGGCCCGATCCGGTGATCGGCGCCGGCCTCGCGCTGTTCGGCATCTTCGTGATGGGTCTCGGGGGAGCGCGCGACCTGCACTACGTGTTCAACGCAGGGATGTTCCTCGCGGTCGGCGGGGCCGTGACGTTCGTCCTGTTCGTCGCCCTTACGGCGATGAAGCAACGAGCCGCGCGCAGCGCGAAGAGCTAGCGGAACGACGCCTTCCTCCTCAACCTCTCTCCCTCCCGGGAGAGGGGAGACGAGCGCGAAGCGTTAGTCGACCTCTTCCTCGACGGCGGCGAGCTCACTCTCGGGCACGCCGAGGTCTGCGGCGACGTGGTGCAGCTCCGCGCGCTCGGCAGGCGAGAGCCTTCCATCCGCCACCGCGACCTTGGCGAGCAACCGGATCACCTCGACGCGCTCGCGGCCGTCGCAGAGGGTCTTGAGTTCGCGCACGCAGAGCGCGAGCTCCTCTTCGCGGAGCTCCGGCAGCTTGCCCTTGAGGGCGCGCGTGACGGCCTCGATCGCCTCGGGGGACAAGCCCTCGATGTGCGCGAGCAGGCCGCGGAGCGTTTGTTCTTCCCCCTCGGTGAGGCGGCCGTCCACGCCCGCGACCTTGCCGAGCAGGACGACCACCGCAGCGATGTAACGAAGGACGACGCTCTCGTCGTCAGGCAGGGCGCGGCGCAGCTCTGCGAGGAGCGCATCCACGTTCGGATACGTGTCCCCTCGCTTGAGGCCGAGCCAGGCTAGAAGTCCCACGACAGACCAACGTACTCGGGGTGATTCTCGGGGGTCAATCCTCGGGGAGCGCCGCTTCGCCGAGCCACTCGGCGACCGGATCGTCCGTCTTCGGCGTCTTCAGGATCGTGCCGTCGGAGCCGTCCTTGCGCACGACGAGCGTGCGGCGCGTCATCGTGTCCGAGTTCTCACGCGCCACGACCGTGATGACGTTCACGCCCGGCCGGAGCGGCGCATCGAACTCGAACGTCGCCTTCTTGGGGTCGGCGCCGTCGCGGTTCGACTTGTAGTAGAGCTTGCGCGAACCGACGAAGACGTACAGGTCGAGCAAGCGCTCGCCATCGGAGGCGGCGCCCGTGATCTTCACCTTCTCGTCGCGCGTGGCCATGGCCGAGGCGTTCACGTCGAGCGTGGGCGGCGCCTTCGAGTAGACGTCCTCGAAGGACGGCGTGACGGACGCAGCGCCGCTGCCCTGCGTGGCCTCCGCGGCGAGCACGAAGGCGAAGCGGCTCGAACCGAGGTCGACCTTGTAGAAGTCGCCCACCTTGCCCGTGATGGCCACGGTCTCGCCGGGCCGCAGCTTGCCGAAGACGAGCGCGTTCGCGTCCGCCGTCGCGAACAGCGTCGCGCCCTGCAGGCCGGCCTTCGCCGTGCCCGCGGCCTTCGTGAGCGTGATCGGGCCGCCGACGGGGATCTTCACCTTCTCCGTGGCGACCTCGCGCAGATCGCGATCGCCGACGGACAGGCTCAGCGTCGCCTCGGTGTCTTGCAGCTCGGGCTGCACGTCGAAGGTGAAGACCACCTTGCGCACGTCGCCGGGGTTCATGTTCGAGATGTCGAACCGGCCGGCGCGCAGGAGCAGGCCCTCGCCCGAGAGGTTCGCGATGTTCGCCTGCGTCTCGAACGAGCGGCCCTTGCCGACGTTCTTCACGGTCAGGTACATCGACACGCCCTCGCCGCGCTGGATGCGGCCGTCGCCGTTGCCGCTGCGGTCGTCGACGATCTGGTAGGCGTACTGGAAGAGCGGGCGCTCGAGGGCGCGGATCGTCGGGCGGAACTCGGCCGCCGGGGGCTCGAAGCCGCCTGCGGCCTCGAACTTCACCTTCACGCCGTCGGCGCGGCTCAACGCGTCCATCGGGATCTTGCAGATGCGCTTCTGGTTCGCGAGGCGCGGCTTCGTCGTGCCGACCTTGCGGCCCTCGAC
Organism: Polyangium mundeleinium; assembly: GCF_028369105.1. Lineage (NCBI taxonomy): Bacteria > Pseudomonadati > Myxococcota > Polyangiales > Polyangiaceae > Polyangium > Polyangium mundeleinium. The sequence continues at coordinate 99,726 of NZ_JAQNDO010000001.1, forward strand.
CTCACACCAGCCGAGCGGCGCCTTCGAGGTCTTGCTCTGGCCGGGCGCGATCTTGCCGAAGACGAGCTCCTTGCCGTCGAGGTAGCCGCTGTCGCTCTCGGTGGAGGCGCGCAGGCGGTAGATCGGCAGCTTGCCGTTGTTTTTCACCGTGACCGAGAGGTTCATCGGCTCGCCCGCCGTCACCTCGTTGTTCGCGCGGTCCGTCTCGACCTTCACTTCGAGGTCGCTCTTCGCCGGTCCCTGTGCGCCCTCGGGTGCGTCGGACCAGTCGTAGCCGAGCTTCGACAGCTCCGCGGCGACCTTGTCGAGCTCGTCCTTGCGCGCCTTCTCGATGTAGTCGCGCGAGGCGTCGATCTGCGCGTTGCGCGCGGCGCCGGGGGGCAGGCGCTGCGCGAGGTCACGCGCGAAGCGGATCGGGAAGTCCACGCGGAAGTCGTCGTCGGTCTCGCCGCCGCGCTCGCGCATGTCCTCGCGCTCGGCGCTCGTGAGCTGGTAGCGCACGACCTCGCGCGGCTTCGACCCGGGCTGGGCCTTGCCGTTCGTCAGGTGCGCCGAGAGATCACGCTCGCGCAGGCCGTCCTTCTGGATCGTGAGATCCATCTCGAGCTCGTCGACCGTCATCGGATCGAGCTCGATGTCGGGCGTGACGCCGACGCCCTGGATCGAGACGTCGCCGGGCGTGAGGTACTGCGCGATCGTGAGCTTGAGCGCGGCCTTCTCCGGCGTGACGTCGGGGAAGACGAGCTGCACGCTGCCCTTGCCGAACGTCGTCGAGCCGACGATGACCGCGCGATCGTGGTTCTTCAGCGCGCCCGCGACGATCTCGCTCGCGCTGGCGGAGTTGCCGTTGACGAGGACGACGATGGGGTACGTAGGCTCGGTGCCGGGGCCCTTGGCCTTCTTCTCGTCGCGGCCCTCGGAGGCGCCCACAGTGGAGACGATGACGCCGTCCGCGAGGAACTTGTCGGCGACGCGCGTGGCCTGATCGAGCAGGCCGCCCGGGTTGCCGCGCAGGTCGAGCACAAGGCCCTTCAGCGAGCCCTTGTTTCGCAGATCGTCGAGCGCGAGGTCGAGCTCCGTCGACGTCGTCGCCTGGAAGTTCTTGATGCGCACGTAGCCGATGCCCGAGGCCTCGAGTGGGCGCGACTCGATGGAGCGAACCTTGATGACCTCACGCACGAGCTCGTAGGGCTTCGGCGTCTGCCAGCCTTGCTCGCCGTCGCGCGTGACCCACACCGTGACCTTCGTCCCGGGGTCGCCGCGCAGGCGGCGCACGGCGTCGTCGAGCGGCATGTTGAGCGTCGACTCGTTGTTGATCTTGACGATCCGATCGTGACGCTTGATGCCCGCGCGCCCCGCCGGCGTGTCCGGCATGGGGTTGATCACGGTGAGGACCTGATCGCGGATCGAGATCACGATGCCGAGGCCGCCGAAATGGCCCGACGTGGAGAGGTTCATCTCCTTGTAGGCCTCGGGGCTCAAAAAGACCGAGTGCGGGTCGAGCGTGTGCAACATGCCGTTGCACGCCGCGTACTCGACCTCGCGCAGATCGACCTCGGTGCCGCGCAGGTTTTTCTGGAGGAACGCGAAGACCTCGCGCAGGCGCGCCGATACGTCCCAGGGGCCCTGCACGTTGTCGATGCGGAACTTCTTCTCCGCCGTCTCGACGCGGACGGTCACCTCGTTCGGATCGTCGTTCACGACGATCACCTGGGCGACGTCACGCTGGACATAGTTCAGCGCCGAAAGAAGCATCTCCTTCGGCTTGACCCGTCCCGGCTCGACGTACTTGTCGCGGATGAGCTTGAGCGTCTCGTTGACGGCTTCGAGGCGCGTCAGATCGTAGGGCGCTTTCGTCGTGGGGCCGCCGCCCGTCACGGCGAGGGCGGGTTCGAACCCGCGCCACAGACCGCCCGCCCCGAACTGCACCGCGAAAAACGCAGCGATGGCGAACGTGGCAAACGCGATGCCGATCTTCCCGAGACGCTCGAGGACCTTCATACGATTCCCCGAGTATAAACCTCAGGGCGTCCGCGTCGACCACGCGCTGCGCGGCCGGCCCCTCGCCTGGAAAGAAAGATCGCGGGCCGACGCGCTTACGACGTCGACTTCTCGCCGCCTTCGTCTTCCTTCTTCGGGAGCTGCTTCGGCGGGGGTTGGTCCTCGTCCTTGAGGCCCTTCTTGAAGTTTCGGATGCCCTCGCCGAGGCCCTTCCCGATGTCGGAGATGCGCCCGGCGCCGAACAAGAGCAGAGCGACGCCCAGGATGAGAAGGAGTTCGGTGATGCTCAGTCGGCCCATGGTCGTGCTCCTGCCCGGGGAAGCGTCGAGCTTCCCGCGTCCACTCCACCCGTACCACCCTCGGGCGCCTCCGGCAATGGACGCCAAGGCCGCAGGATCGCGGGTGAAGGGGACGCGGGTCGCTGGATCCGCCGTCTTCTTTCGTCATGCGCCCGGGGCGCGGCGTGACCCGAGAATTCGCGCGAAGCGGGCCGCCAGGAGCGGACCGAGCAGGCCGAGCGCAGGGATGAGGGCATAAGCGAAGAGCGGGCTCTTTTCGCGTTCGAGCGCCGAGAGGACGAGGAGCGCGAGCGCCGGGCCGGCGAGGCCGACGAAAAGAGCGAGCGCGCGGCCGCTGATCGAGGAGACGAGCACGGCGAGGCTCGCGAGCAGGGCGCTCGCCGCCGACGTCGCGCCGAGGAGCGCAGCCCGCACGGGGGCGCGGAGGTTCGAGGGGCGGCCGAGGGGCAGGAGGCCCCGCACCGACGCGCGGGCGACACGGACGGTCATGGGGCCGGTCGTTTCGTTCGAGGGCAAAGCAAGGACGAGGTCGTCGGCCACGAGGGAAGCCGTATCGGCGGAGAGCTCGATCGAGCGTGCCGCGAGCGCGGATCCGCCGAGGAGGGAAGGGCTCATGACGAGGCGCGGGGGCTCGCCGGGCAAGCAGATCCACGTGGCCTCGGCCATCGGGACCGTCGCGGCGTGTGGGACTTGGGGATCATGCGCGGCTCGATCGACGCAGGCGGCACGGCCGTCCGCGAGGAGGCGAGACGCGAGCCGGCCGGGCGCCTCGGCTTCGAGGCCCCACGCGAGCGAGGCGAGCGCGGACAGGACGAACACGAGGAGCCAAACGGGAAGGGCAGAAGCGACGAGCGATCGTGGTGAAGCGCCCAGGGCGAAGACGGCGCGCGCCTCGCCGCGATCGACGAGCCGCGCTGCGGCGAGGGCCGCGCCGAGGGGAGGGGCGAGCACGAGGGCGACTTCGAGCGAGACGGCGAGCGCGGCGCGGGCAAACGGCAAGCCGAGCCGCGCGGGCACGCTCGGCGCGAGGAGGAGCGGCATCGAACGGACGAGGCCCGCGGCGAGCGAGACCGAGGTGACGAGCGCGGCCACGAGCGAAACGTCCCGACAGGTGGGGAGCGCGAGGAGGCGGAGCCCGGGGGGGATCGGGACGATCGAGCGGCTCATGGGTGGGACGGCTGCGGGGAGTGTACTAACGTTCCGGCTCGTGACGGACCGAGCAGCATGCAAGGAGGCCGGATGTCCGCGGTCGTGATCGTCGGCGCCCAGTGGGGGGACGAGGGAAAAGGCAAGATCGTCGACCTGTACACGGAGAGCGCGGACGTCGTCGTGCGCTTCGCCGGAGGGCCAAACGCCGGGCATACGCTCGTCGTGGGCGACGACAAGATCGTCGTGCGGCTCGTGCCGAGCGGAATCCTCCGGGCGCAGGCGCGGTGCATCATGGCGCAGGGCATGGTGGTCGATCCGGCCGTGCTCGTGTCGGAGCTCGACGTGCTCGAAGCGAAAGGACACGCGACGCGCGGGCGCCTGTTCGTCTCGGATCTCGCGCATCTGATCCTGCCCTACCACCGGCTCGTCGACGGCCTGCGCGAGGCGGCCGCAACGGACGGGCAGAAGATCGGGACGACGAAGCGCGGCATCGGGCCGTGTTACGAGGACAAGGCGGCGCGGCGCGGGATCCGCGTCGGGGATCTCGCGGATCTCGACGGCCTCGCGCAGAAGCTCGCGCGGGCGGCGAGCGCGTGGGGCCCGGTGGTGCGCGAGCTCGGCGGCGAGATGCCGGACGTCGAGACGATGATGCCGGAGCTCCGGGCGCTCGCGCCGCGGATCGTCCCGCTCCTCGCGGACACGGCGGTGCTCGCGAACGAGGCGATCCAGAAGGGCGAACGTGTGATGTTCGAGGGCGCGCAGGGGACGCTGCTCGACCTGGATCACGGGACGTACCCGTTCGTGACGTCGTCGTCGGCGGTCGCGGGCGGCGCGTGTGTGGGCGCGGGCGTGGGGCCGACGCGGATCAAGCGGGTCCTCGGGATCACGAAGGGGTACGCGACGCGCGTGGGCGAGGGGCCTTTCCCGACGGAGCTCTCGGGCGACCTCGGTGAGCGGCTGCGGGTCGCGGGCGGCGAATTCGGCTCGGTGACGGGTCGGCCGCGGCGAACGGGTTGGCTCGACCTGCCGGCGCTTCGGTATGCGGCGCGGGTGAACGGGCTCGACGGGCTCGCCGTGACGAAGCTCGACGTGCTCTCGGGGCTCGACACGATCGAGGTGTGCGTCGCGTACGACACGCCCGAGGGACGCACGAAGGAATTGCCGATCCGGCACGTCGGAGCGGTGAAGCCCGTGTACGAGAAGCGACCGGGGTGGCGCGAGCCGCTCTCCCGGGCGCGGACGATGGCAGAGCTGCCCCAGGCCGCGCAGGACTACGTGCGCTACCTCGAAGCCGAGATCGGCGTGCCGGTGTTCTTGGTGTCGGTGGGGCCGCGGCGGGACGAGACGATCGTCCTCAGGGATGCATTTGCTTGAAGGTCAAACGGACAGGCTCTTCATGTCGATCACGAAGCGATAACGCACGTCGCCTTTGACCGTGCGGTCGTACGCCTCGTTGACCTGCTGCATCGGGATCACCTCGACGTCGGAGGTGATCCCCTTCTCGCCGCAATAATCGAGCATCTCCTGCGTCTCTTTGATGCCGCCGATCAAGGAGCCCGCGAGCGTCTTGCGCCCCATGACGAGGCCAAACGCCCCGATGGGGAGCGGCTTCTCCGGCGCGCCCACGAGCACGATCGTGCCGTCGCGCCGGAGCAGGCCGAGCAGCGCATTGACGTCGTGCGTCGCCGAGACGGTGTCGAGGATGAAGTCGAACGAGCCCGACGCCTTGGCGAGCGCGCTCGGATCGCTGCTCACGAGGAAATGGCTCGCGCCGAGCCGGCGCGCATCGGCTTCCTTCCGCGCCGACGTGCTGATCACCGTGACCTCGGCGCCGAACGACGCGGCGAACTTCACGCCCATGTGCCCGAGTCCGCCGAGCCCGACGACGCCGACCCGCTGCCCCGCGCTCACCTTCCAGTGGCGCAAGGGCGAATAGGTCGTGATGCCGGCGCAAAGCAGAGGCGCCGCGGCCGCGGGGTCGAGGCCCTCCGGGACGCGGAGCACGTAGTTCTCGTCCGTCACGATGGTGCTCGCGTACCCGCCGAACGTCGGCGTTTTGCCGTCGCGCTCGAAGCCGTTGTACGTGAGGACCATCCCGCCCGTGCAGAACTGCTCGACGCCTTCCTTGCAGCTCCCACATTCGCGGCACGAATCGACGAAGCAGCCGACGCCGACCAGATCCCCCGCGCGGAACTTCGTGACGCCCTTGCCGGTCCCGGTCACGCGGCCGACGATCTCGTGGCCCGGCACCATGGGAAACGTCGAATTGCCCCACTCGCCACGGACCTGATGAATGTCGGAATGGCAGACTCCGCAGTAGAGGATCTGGATGACGACGTCGTTGGCGCCGGGGTCACGCCGATCGAACGTGAACGGCGCGAGGCCAGACTGTGCGTTTTGCGCGGCGTAGCCTTGGGCTTTGATCATCCGTCCTGCGTACACGGAAAGCAAAGGCGCGGCAATGTCGGGGCAGGACTGTTACGTCCCCGCTTCCTCCTCGAATAACGCCGGGACGAACCCCTCCACCGTCGCCAGCGCTTCGAGGAGCCCCGTGCGTGGCACCGTGCTCTGGAGCCCCACCGAGGGCGGCGCGAGCACCGTCCGGCTCGGCATCACCTGCGCCGTCGATGCCACCGCCGCCTGCGTGCTTTGCGGTCCGCGCGTCGTCAGGAGCCGCGACGGCGAGACCGCCTGCGTGGGCAAGCTCCACGGGCCCGAGGCCCGGCTGCGGGCCTGTTTGCTCCGCCAGTAATCGCGCGCGCGCATGCCCGACGCGCGCGCGTCGAGGTCCGGGATCCGCGGCCAGAAGCCGCCGTTCGCCGTGCCGAGTGAATGCGCGAGCGCCTCGCGCCGGGCTCGCACGCTCGCCGCATCGTCGCCGAGCCGGACCTCGGCGAGCGACTCGGCAAACCGCTCGAGCGCGCCGAGCAGGAGCGCGCGCTGGCCTGATACGATGATGCGCGAGGTGGCCTCCTCCCCGAGCCGACGCACCTCGCGCGGATCGCCGCGCCGGAGCGCGGTGACGTGCATGCGGCCGAGGAGACCGAGGCATACGGCCTGCTCGTCGCCGTTCGGGCCCGAGCCCTGCTCGATGGCGCGCTCGTACGAGAGAAGCGCGTCGGCGAGGTGGCCCTCGACGAGATGCACGTCGCCGAGGAACGCTTGCCCGAGGGCGCGGCCGAGGTTCGTGCCCACGATCCGCGCGAGGTTCAGCGCGTTGGTGACGAGCATGCGGGCGCGGTGCAGGTGGCCGACGTGGAACTGGTGGCGGCCCGCGTAGAGCGTGCCCGTGGAGAGATAGTGGCCGCCGAGCTTGTGCTCCTCGGCGTAGGCGAGGAGCTGCGCCGTGGAGCTCACGCCGAGGTCCCAGTCGTACCGCGCCTCGGCGAGGAGCGCGCACGCGTGCCACGCGCCGAGGAGCCGCGCCGGATCGGCGAGCTGCTCGGCGAGGTGGGCGGCGGCCTGGATCTCGCGCTCGGCGCCGTCGAGATCCCCGGTCCGGCCGAGCGCCACGCCGTAGAGGCTCTGCGCGTGGCAGAGCTCGACGAGGTCGCCTTCGCGCTCGGCGAGCGAAGAGCCCACGGCGAGGGAGCGCGCGGCCTCCTCGACGAAGCCACGTGCGAGATCCACGCGGCCAAGGACGTTCGTCGCGGCGCACCTGTGCCGTTCGAGCGACGGTTCCTTCCCCGCGACCGCGATCGATTGCTCGGCGTGCTTGCGCGCCTCCGCGAGCTCGCCGCGCACCTCGTGCACGCGGGCGAGCGCGGCGCCGAGCATGGCCGAGGCCGCGGGCGTGTCCGCGGTGCACCGCTCCACGAGCTTGTGCAGCTCCTCCGTGCCGCCGAGCAGGCAGCGCAGACGCACGAGCTCGGCCGTCGCGACGAGCTGGATGCGGCGCTGCTCCGGAGAGGCGGGGAGCGTGGCGACGAGCTCGATCGCGTGGTGGAGCTTCTGCCCGGCGCCGGGATCGTTTGCGGGGCTTTCGAGGGCCGCCGTGAGGTACGCGTCCGCGGCTCTCCGCGTCTCGCCGGCGCGTTCGAGGTGGCGCGCGAGCGTGCCGAGATCGGCGCCGCGTCGTTCGAGCTGGTGCGCGATGCGCAGGTGGTGCTGGCGCAGATCCGCGCGTACCGCGCGTCGTTCGAGTTGTTCGAGCACGACGTCGTGCACGAACGAGGTGCTCGTCGGCTCGTCGAGCACGAGGCATCGCTGTCCGGCTTCTTCGAGGGCGCGATCGATGCGGCCGATCGAGAAGATACCGAGCGCTTGGAGGTCCGAGCGCAGGAAGCTGCGGCCGAGGAGCGCGGCCACGCCGAGCACCTCGCGTGATTCGGGCGAGAGGCTGTCGACGCCGCGGCGGAGCGCTTCGGTGATCGAGGCCGGGGCGCGGTAATCGGCGAGGTTGCGCGAGCCGAGGCACAAGGTGCCGAACGGGGTTCGACCGACGAACCCCTCGACTTCCAGGTTGCGGATCACCTGGATCCCGAAGAGCGGGTTTCCCGCGGCGAGCAGCGGCACGTGCCGTTCGAGCTCGCGCAGGATCGACTCGTCTCCGCCGCGGCCGAGCTCGGCGAGCAGCCGCTGGTTCTCCTCGCGATCGAGCGGGCCGAGATCCATGAGCTTCACGCTGCGCCACGCCGCGCGCAAAGGAGGCCGCGTCGTGCCCAGCAAGAAGACCTTCGCGGCGCCGAGGGTCCCCGAGAGGACCTCCAGCACCGCGAGCGTCGCCTCGTCGCCCCAGTGCAGGTCCTCGATGGCCACGAGCACGGGCAGGTCCGCGGCGATGCGCGTGACGAGCCTGCGCACGAGCTCGGCCACCCGCCGCGCCGACGAGGGCCGGAGCAGCGTTCGTCGCACGTCGGCGTCGCCGAGACCCCGGCCGAGCTCGGGCACGAGCGCCGTGAGCAGCTCCGCGTCCTCGTCGTTGGCCGCGTCGATCGCGGCCTGCACGAGCGCGCCCGTGATGCCCTTGCGCCGCGTGGCCGCGGCGACCCGGCTCAGCGCCTCGCGCAGGGGCGAGTATGGCACGAGCGCGCTGAGCTCGCGGCACCGCGCGTAAATCACCACCGCCGCGCCATCCTGCTCGACGACGTTGAGCAGCTCCGAGACGAGCCGGCTCTTGCCGATCCCGGCGTCCCCCACGATCACCACGGGAGCCGCGCCGCGCGACGTCGTCCCGAGCACGCGCGAGGCGAGCAGCGACAGCTCGCTCTCGCGGCCCACGAAGGGCGCCTCCTCGATGTTGTGCCGCGGCGGCATCGACGTGCGCGCGCTCGGCGGCGCCCGCGTGCTCTGCGGCCCGCGCTCGGCGTCCGGCTCCTCGCCGCGGAGCGTGTCGTAGTAGATCTCCTTCAGCCGCGCGCAGAGCTGCGCCGCGCTCCCCGGCCGTTGCGACGGATCCTGCGCGAGCAGCTCGTCGACGAGCGCCGTGATCGCCGGCGGCGCGCTTGGGGACGCCTCGCGCAGCGGCACCATCTCGCCGACGGTCCGGTTCATCATGATCGTCCGCTGCCCGCGCCCCTCGAAGGGCAGCTTCCCCGAGACGAGCTCGTACAGGATCGTCCCGAGCGCGTAGAGATCCATGCGCGGATCCGGCCGCGCGCGCCCGCTGCGCAGGCACTCGGGCGCCATGTAGCCCACGGTCCCCGCGGTCACGCGCGTGTCATCCGGCTCCCAGCTCGACGTGAGCGTGGCGAGCCCGAAATCGAGCACTTTTACGCGCGGCTCGTGCGGATCGACGATCACGATGTTGCTCGGCTTCAGGTCGAGGTGCAGCACGCCGCGCGCGTGGCAGTGCGCGAGCGCCTCGGCCACCTTGCGCATGAGCCGCACCGCCTCCAGCGTGTCGAGCGCGCCGACGCGTTCGAGGTAGGCGTCGAGCGTCTCGCCCGCCGCGAGCTCCATCGCGAGGTAGAACCCCACGCCCTCGACGAACCCGTATCCGTAGAGCTGGATCAGCGAGGGATGATCGAGCTTGAGCAGCGCCTCGATCTCGTTCTGCTGGCTGATGAGCCGCTCGGCCGTGAGCTCAGCCGTGGTCGTCTTGAAGACCTTCAGCGCGGCGGGCACGCCGGCGTCGCTCCGCGCCCGGAACACCGCGCCGAACCCACCTTCGCCGAGGAGATCCTCGATGGTGTAGTCCTCGACCCGCGCCCCTCGCTCGAGCCAGCGGTCGCCCTCCATCACGTCGAAACCCTTCGAGGTCGTTCTTTCCGGATCTACAGACTGCCGGAGGCGAGGCCCGAAAGATACGGCCAAAGGGCGACGAATGCGTGCGCTCTCTCCGTCCAAGTTCGCTCTCGCGAGGACCTCGTGATGCGCGTCACGCGAGGGACCGGTATACTGCGGCGCGTGATTCCGAGCGTCTTCCTCGCCTCGATCGTCCTCGCGTCCCCGACGCCTCCATCGAGCGGACAAGGCGCGAGCCTCGTCGCCGCTGCCGCCGCGTCGGGGCGTCCACGGGAGTGCGCTTCGACCGTCCGGCGTGGATTGTCCCGACGTCCCACGGTGTGGGAGCTCGCGCGTGCCCCGGAGCTCGGTCGGTATTGTGATCTCGTCGCGCGCGCCAAGGCGCTGCTCGTCTCGGACCCGGCCGCTGCGAAGAGTGCTGCCGAGAGCGCCGAGAAGGTGCTGCCCGGCCACGCCGCCCCGCGTGTGCTCCTCGCCCGCGCGGCCCTCGCGCTCGGCAAGATCGACGACGCCGCGCGCGAGTTCGAAGCCGCGCGCACCAAGGATCCGCGCAGCGTCGAGGACCCGCCCACGATGCACGACCTCGCCGAGGTCCTCCGCCGCACGGGCAAACTCGACGACGCGCTCGCCGTCTACCGCGCGCTCGTGCCGCGCATCGACCTGCTCGGCTCGTCCGATCGTCGCGTCGCCGTGCTCCTCGAAGCCGCGCACGTCTCCATGGCCGTCGCGGCCGCCCGTGCGTCGAGCGGCGCGGCTGCGCCTGCGGAAGCGCCTTCGACCGAGCCGAAGCGCGCGTCGCTCGACGAGGCCGCGGCGTACCTGCGCGAGGCGCGGCAGCGTCCGCCGAGCGCGCTCTCGGGCGACGTGCTGCTCTCGCTCGTGCTCGTCCTCGATCGCAACGGGGATCGCGTGCAGGCCGACGCGGCGCTCGCCGACGCGCGCGCCTCCGGCGTGCGCTTGCGCGCGGGCGGGCCGAGTTACCTCGCGGCGGTCGAGGACAAGGCTTGCCTCGAAGCGCTCGCGGCCGAGGGCGCGGCAGCCGTGAAGTCATGGGAGACGTACCTCGCGGGCCCCGGCGGCAAGACCCCGTGGGCGGCCTCCGCGCGGGCGCGGCTCGAAGCTGCAAAGAAGGCGCCGCGCCCTGCGGGCGGGAAGGGGGGACCGTGAAGCGAAGGTGGTTCCGCACCGCGTTTGTCGCGACCGCGCTCGCCGTCGCCCTCGTCATGCCCGCCCCGCGCGAGGCGCTCGCTGGGCCTTCCGTGTGGACGCAGGTGCGTGATCCCGCGGCCGCGTCGCGCGCCACGTTGCTCGAAGAGGCCGATCAGTTCCTCCTCAAGCACGACCTCGCGCAGAGCGAGTCCATGTTCGACGCGACCGGCGTCGACCTCCTGCGCATGCGGGACGTCTACCTGCTCGAAGCGCTCAAGCGGCTCGAACAAGCGGGCGGCGCGGAGAGCCCCGATGCGCGCGTGCGCTTGCGCCTCGGCCACGTGCTGCGCCGGCTCGGGCAGGATCGCAAGCCGCCGAACCCGGGCCGCATCGAGGAGGCGATCCGCGTGCTCCTCACCGTCGCGCACGGCAGCGCGCCGCCTGCGATCACGACCTCTGCGTGGAACGAGCTCGCGATCGCCTACGCCATCCTCGGCAAGCGGGATCAAGAGGTCCACGCGTACGGCGAGGCGCTCGCGCACGAGCCGCTCGGCCATCACCGCGCCGTCCTCTTCGCCAACCGCGCCGAGTCGTACATGGGCATGGGCCGGCTCGACGACGCCATCCAGGGCTACCGCCAAGCGCTCCGCTCGCTCTTGCCGATCGAGATGTTCCAGTACGGCGTCACGGCCCTCTGGGGCCTCGCCGTCGCCACCGATCGCGACGGCGACCTCGACGGCGCGCTCGCCTCGATCGCGCTCGCGCGCGCCTACGATCGTGACGATCGGAAGATCCACGAGCCGAGCTGGTTCTTCTCGCCGCCGCACGACGAGGCCTGGTACGACGCGCTCGGCGCCTGGAGCACGGCGCGCGCCACCGACCTCGGCGCCGTGCGCGCCGAGGCGTACTCGCGTGCCATCGAGGGCTGGGAGGCGTACCTCGAACGTGCGCCGGACGACGACCGCTGGGCGCCGCTCGGCCGCGTGCGCCTCGAAGCTTGCAAGAAGGAGCGGGATCGGGTCCTTTCGGCGGCGCGACGACGCTGAGATCGTACGGACCCCCCTTTACGGTGACCCAAGGACGCTCCACGCTCCACTGTCACCACGGCGGAGGGCGTTCGTTGAAGCGGGATTCGCTCTTCGAGGAGTCGGTAGTCTGGTCGGGGCGCCCCAAGGCCGTCACGTGCCCGGTGCTCTACCAGATCGTGGCGGGGATCGCGGGCGTCGTCTCGGCGATCACCACCGCGTCCGCCATCGTCGTCGCCACGGCGCTCGGAGCGAGCCCCGGCGCGCTCCTCGCGTTCGCCGCGTGGATGGCCGTGCTCGCGGTCGCGTTCGCGCTTGGCCCCAAGTGGTGGCGCAGCGAGCTCGAGTTCGTCGTCACCGAGCGCCACGTCATCCTCCAGCGCGGCCACCTCCGGCGCATGATGGATCGCTCGGCGATCAGCTTCGCCCGCATCCACTGGGACCCCAAGCGCCCGGGCATCGGCGACCTCGAGCTCGTGCGCGCCGTGCCCACGGGCGCCTTGCGCCGCCGCCTCGCGATCGTCTTCACCGGCCTCGTCGCGCCCGACCGCGTCTGGGCCATCGTCCGCGGCGTCACGCCCTCCACGCCGGCGGGCGACGGCCAGCGCCTCCTCGCGCAGCGCCTCGACGACGGCGAGCGTGTCCTCTGGTCGGGCCATCCGCCCGACGGCCTTCGCAAGTGGCTCCCGTCGAGTGGACGCGCGGCGCTCGGCCTCGCCCTCGGCATCGGCCTCTTCGTGGCCGCGATCGTCTCGTCGACCCACGCCGTGCACGCGACCCGCACCGTCGTGCGTGGTGGCCTCTCGCCCGAATCGCTCTCCTTCTTCGCGCTCGTTACCTCGCTCGCGTTGACGATCCTCCTGCTCGTCTCGGCGGGCGCGCTCGTCGTGTACGCCTCGATCGTCCGGCCTGCGCGGCTCGAAACGCGGACGCGTTACTGGGTGACGAACCGGCGGGTCCTCATCCAGCGCGGCGACGAAGAGCTGCACCTCGAGCGCACGCGCATCGTCGACGTCATCGACAGCCCTGCGGCAGGCGGGCTCAACGATCTGTTCCTGGTGCTCGATGGACCGCGTGCGCGCGCCTTTGCGTCGAGCGGCGCGTTCGGCGAGCGTGACGCCGAAGGCCTCCAGCCGGTGCTTCGTCGCATCACGGACCCGGAGGCCGTGCGTCGGATCATCCTGCGGGCCCCGAGCGAGCCCGCGATCCCGTCGGTGGCGTGACGAGGGCTCAGTCCTTCACGACGAGGAACTCGACGCGCCGGTTCTTGTCGTGGCACGCGTCGGTGTCTTCCGAGCAGAGCGGCTTGGTGACGCCGTAGCCCTTCGAGTCGATCTTCACGTTCGGCAGGCCGTGGCTGTTGAGGTACTGCGCGACGGCCTTGGCGCGTCGCTCCGACAGATCCTGGTTGTGCTCGGCCGAGCCACGCACGTCGGTGTGCCCCTCGATGCGCAGGTGCACGAGCTCCGGGTGTGCTTTGAGCAGGGCCACGAGGTCGCCGAGGACCTTCTGCGACTGCGCCTCGTTGATGTGATCGCTGTCCGTGTCGAACAGGATCTGGTGATCGATCTCCAGGTGATCTCCCTTGAGGTGCGCCTCGCCCACGTCGTTGCCGGCAGCGGCTGCCGCGGTGTCCGAGGGCGGCGGGGTCGCGTCGCCGCCGGTCTTCAGCTCGACCTGGGCGCTGCCTCCGCCTCCGCAACCGACGAGAAAGAGAAACGAAGCAACCATCGCGGACGTCATCGTTCGGCTCACGGCATCATCCTCCCTGCGCGTGGATCCTTTGAGGTCCCAAGATGTCGGCACGGGAGCACGAGCCGGGGGAGGGTGTCAATCGCCGCGTCTTCTGGCGGATACCTTGGGCAGGGACGAAGCGACCCCGAGGAGCGACCGCGCGCAGTGCACGGCGTCGTCGGTCGCGGGCGCATGGGCACGTAGCTCCAGCGCGCCTTCGCTCATCAGGACGAGCCAAATTCCTTTGGGGAACGAATCGATCCATCCGGCGAGGGCCTCGCTATCGAACGCCGCGCCCGTTTCGTTCTCGATCACGAGCTCGACGCCGCCTGGCGTGACCATCGTTGGCGCCTCGCCGGGGAGGCCGTCGCGCCATTCGAAGACGGTCCGCACGGGCGTCCGCACGTTCACGCCTGCGGGCAACCCTTTGGGGCCTTTGCCTTCGAGCGTCATCCAGTCGATGAGCTTTTCTTTTTCGAACAACCCCGCGACGAGCGCGGGCGAGCCCATGCACAGGGTGACGTCGTCGGGCGCGGCGGGTGAATACAGCCGGAACGTGGTGGGAACCTCGGCGTCCTGCTCGGCGACGAACCCGAGGGCGTCCGCGACGGCGTTCGCGCGTTCGGTGCTTCGTTCCCGCGCGCGGCGCTCCGCGCGCGGGCGCGGGATCATCCCGCTCGCCGTGACGAGCAGCAGCCCGAGGATCAGGGCGGCGAGGACGCCGAGGAGCAGGGGGAGGACGATAGGGATGGATTACGCCGGAATCGCGGTGGCGTCATCTCGAAGCGACGGGGCGCGTGCGGCCGGCGCGTCTTCCAGGACCTCGTCGTCCGTCACCTCGATGTCTTTTCCGTTCGGCGCGGTGCGCAGGAATCCGAGCTGCCGGAGCAGGCTGCGCTGGGTGATGGCTCTTCGCGCGATGGCGCTCCATTCGAGGTACCAGGCCCAGAGCGCCCCCTCGGCCTTCTCGAAGCTCTCGTCCTCGGCGGCGATCTTCGCGAGATCGGGGATCGGCCCGTCGACGTTGCGGAACCTTTCGAGCAGCGCCTTGGCCTCGTCGACCACCACTTCCGTGAGCCCGCGCTGGGCGAGGAGACTTCGCGCGTCTTTCCCCGCCGGGCCGAATCCGCCGTCCCATTCGGGGTGGTCGATGATGTCGAGTCGTTCGACGAACGTGCCGACCGAGACGATGACGGCCATGCCGTCGGTCTGGGAGAGATTCCGGAAGACCTGCGCGTGGATCTCCGGCGCGTGCCGCTTCAAGGTCGCATCTGCGATCACGAACCATTGATTCTCCCAGGCGTCGAGGGCGCGCAGGGCATCGGGGTCCGTGTTTTGTGGCGCCTCGACGACATCGAGCTTCGTGCGCGTCACGTTTTTGAGCAGCGTCCATCCCTCGTCGAGGTCGGCGTTCGTGAAGCCGTGCCGGGCGAGGGCGGCGGCGATCCGCGGGTTGCGGAGCGCGATGAGGAGCTTGAGGACGCGTTCGGCCTTCTGACCAATGGTGAGCTTTGCCATGACGGAACCTCCCTAGGGGGGTGTGGATCCAGGCAGTTCCCGACGGGAACGTATGTGACGGACGCGAAGCCGTCGAAAAGCTGCTCGCGCCAGCGAGCCCCCGGCTCCGGGAGGTCATCCCCCGCGGGGGATCGTTGGTCGGAGGCGGGGGATCGTTGTTGGGAGCAGGGGGATGTGAAGTGGGATACGGGGGATCGTTGGTCGGAGGCGGGGGATCGTTGTTGGGAGCAGGGGGATCGTTGTTGGGAGCAGGGGGGTGTGAGGTCGGATACGGGGGGTCGGTGTTCGGAGCGGGGGGTGTTGCTTTCCGGGGATCCCGGTGTGAGCCTCGATGCCATCGCGTGAAGAAGTGCGCGGCGTCGTGGGAGCGACGGCGATCGGCGTCGGAGGGCGTCTCGGATGTGCCGCCCTCGCGAACGGCACCGTGCAATGCTGGGGCGCGGGCAAACCGGGGCTCGGCGCGGGGCTCGAGGCCGAACCCGTTCCTTTTCTCGACGGCGTCGCGTCGGTGGCCGTCGGCGCGGGGCACGGCTGCGCCCGGCTCACGAGCGGCGAGGTGCGCTGCTGGGGCCACAATGCATCGGGGGCAGCTCGGCAACGGGTCGACGACTTCGCAGGACGAACCGGCGCCCGTTCGGAATCTCCCACCCGCGGTGCGCATTGCGGCGGACCACACTCGTACGTGCGCGGCGACGCGGGGCGGGCGAGGTCCGGCGCATTGCTTTGAAATGCGATACCAGAGCTTCGACGAATACCTCCGCGACAAGCCCGGGGATATCTCGTTCTATGAGAGGGCAAGCAAACGCGATTTCGGCTTGCACGAGAACACGCAAATCGCGATCGGCGAGCAGCACGCGTACGCGCTCCGCCGGGATGGAAGCGTGGTCTGCAAGGGTCACAATCCATTCGGCCCGCTCGGCGATGGCACAGCGCGCGGTCCGTCGATGCCCCATTGAAGCCACAGGGCTCCGCGGAACCATGCGCCGCGTCCCCGCGTCGCCGACCTCCTCCGGGGGACTCGCACTGCCGTAACGGCACGACACGCAGGCAGCGTCCTCCGCCGCACCGCGCCATCCCTTTTTCCCCGTACGTCCGCGCGATCCAGCGTCCCGGCCGAACCTCGTTCCGTGGTATTCATCACTCCGAATCACCCCGGGGGTTCTCATGTACGACTGGAACGAAAGCGTCCCGTTCGTCGATGCATCGGGCCGCGCGATTTCCCTCTCCGGTGGGCCCGTGCAGCGCGACTTCGCGCGCAGGGTGCGGCCCATCAAGGTCGTCGACGAGACCCTCCGGGATGGATTGCAGAGCGCGGCCGGCCACCAGCCCGACGTCGCGCAGAAGATCGACCTGCTCTACGCCATGGCCGCGATCGGCGTCGACGTCGTCAGCGTCGGCCTCCCTGCCGCCGGCCTCGCCAATGCCGAGGATTGTTTCCTCCTCTGCCGCGAGATCGTCCGTTCCAAGCTCGGCCTCGTCCCCACCGCCGCCGCGCGCACCGTCGTCGCCGATGTCCACGGCATCGCCCGCGCCGCCGAGCGCGCCGGGATCCCCATCGAGGTCTACGCCTTCATCGGCAGCTCCCCCATTCGCCTCGCCGTTGAAGGGTGGGACACGGACTTCCTCCTCGGCGCCATCACCGCGGCCGCGCGGGAGGCCAAGGCCGCGGGCTTGCCGTTCTGCCTCGTCACCGAGGACACGACCCGCTCGAACCCCGACGTCCTCCGCAGCCTCTACAGCGCCGCCATCGACGCCGGCGCGAGCCGCATTTGCCTCTGCGACACCACCGGCCACGTCACGCCCTACGGCATCGAGGCGCTCGTCGGGTTTGCGCGACGCACCCTCGACGAGCTCGGCGCGCGGCACGTCGAGCTCGACTGGCACGGACACAACGACCGCGGCATCGGCCTGCCGAACGCGTTATGGGCCGCCGCCTCGGGCGTCGATCGCGTGCACGGCACGGGCCTCGGCGTCGGCGAGCGCGTCGGCAACACGAGCCTCGAATTGCTCGTCGAGAACCTCGGCCTCCTCGGCGCGCGTCCCCGTGTCCCCGAGGCGCGCCTCGTCGAGTACTGCGAGCTCGCTTCCCGCGCGCTCCGGTATCCCATCCCCGCGGGGCACCCGATCGCCGGCGCGAACATGCGCGGCGCGCGTTTCGAGGTACGCCCCTACCATGCAACGCCCGAGGAGGCGCCTGCATCCGAGCCCCTGGAGTCCATGGAAAAACTCGTCCCGATGTGCATGAAGATCGGCGGCAGCGCCGTCGCGCTCGCGGTCCCGCCGCGCAGGACGCTCCTCGAAGCGCTGCGGTACGACCTCGACCTCGTCGGCACGAAGCAGGGCTGTGACAAGGGGGATTGTGGCGCGTGTACGGTCGTCGTGGACGGCGTCGCGACCCTCTCTTGCCTCACGCTCGCGCTCGACGCGGACGGCAAGGAGGTCCGCACGGTCGAGACGCTCGAAGGCGCGCCGCACATCGACGCGCTCCTCGACGGTTTCGACAGGCTCGGCGGCGGGCAGTGCGGGTTCTGTACGCCCGGCATGCTCATGACCGCGACGGCGCTGCTCGACCGGAACGCGCGGCCCACGCGCGACGAGATCAAGTGCGCGATCGCGGGCAACCTTTGCCGCTGTACGGGTTACGGGAAGATCGTCGACGCGATCGAACTCGCGGCGAAGATCCGTCGCGGCGAGGCGGAGGCGGGCGTGGGTCTGCCGGGGATCGAGAACACGCCCCCGCCCTTGCCTTCGAACAAGAGCTCGCGTGAGGGGAGGCAGGGCTAGCCATGACGGACACGCGAAAGCCGAGTGCGCTTCGAGGTCTCGTCGGCAGCCGCACGCGCACGCTGCTCGCGCCGCGCGTGACCGGGCAGGTCCGCTACACCGACGACATCCACCTGCCGCGCATGCTCTGGGGTCGGATCGTCCGCTCGCCACATCCGCACGCGCGCATCGTGCGCATCGACGCGACACGCGCGCTCGCCAAGCCCGGCGTCCTCGCGGTCATCACGGGCAAGGACATGCCCGAGCGCTTCGGCATCATCCCCTGGACGCCGGACGAGTACCCGCTCGCCCTCGACCACGCGCGCTTCATCGGGGACGCTGTCGCCGCCGTCGCCGCGACCGACGAGCGCATCGCGCACGAGGCGGCGGAGCTCGTGGACGTCGAGTACGAGGTGCTGCCGGCCGCGACCGATCTGCAGACCGCGATCGACAAACCCGAGGTCGGGCTCGGCAAGGGCGGCAAGGACAACGTCTCGAAGGAGGTCGACCTCGCGTTCGGGGACGTCGACGCCGCGCTCGCCGAGAGCGACGTCGTCATCACGGGCGACTACTACTACGAGGGCAGCGCGCACGTTCCGATCGAGACCCACTGCGCCATCGGGAACCTCGACAAGAACGGGCTGCTCACGGTCTGGTCGACGACGCAGGTCCCGCACTACCTGCACCGCGAGCTCTCGCGCGTCCTGCGCGTCCCGCCCACGCGCATCCGCGTGATCCAGCCGCCCGTCGGCGGCGCCTTCGGCGGCAAGAGCGAGCCCTTCTCGCTCGAGTTCTGCGCCGCCAAGCTCGCGATGGTCACGGGCCGCCCCGTGAAGTTCCTCTACACGCGCGAGGAGGAGTTTTACGCGCATCGCGGCCGGCACCCGATGCAGATCCACATGAAGGTCGGCGCGAAGCGCGACGGCAAGCTCACCGGCGTCGACGCGCGCACCTTCATCGACGGCGGCGCGTACTCCTCGTTTGGCCTCGTCACGACCTACTACTCGGGCCAGCTCCTCACGCTGCCCGCGTTCGCCGACACCTACCGCTTCCGCTCGACGCGCCTCTTCACGAACAAGCCTCCCTGCGGCCCGAAGCGCGGCCATGGCAGCGTGCAGCCGCGCTTCGCCTTCGAGGTCTCGCTCGACAAGATCGCCCGCGCGCTCGCGATCGATCCGATCGAGCTGCGCCGGAAGAACCTCGTCCCGCCGAACACGACCACGCTGAACGGGCTGCGCGTCACCTCGAACGGCATTGAGCAGTGCCTCGACGCGGTCGCGCAGGCGAGCGGCTGGAAGGACCGCTGGGGCAAGCTGCCGAAGGGGCGCGGGCTCGGCGTGGCCACGAGCGCGTACATCAGCGGGACGAACTACGCGATCTACCCGAACGCGATGCCGCAGAGCGCGGTGCAGCTCAAGGTCGATCGCTCCGGCGTGGTGACGGTCTTTTCAGGTCAAAGCGAGATCGGCCAGAGCTGCGACCTCATGCTCGCCGTCCTCGTCGCCGACGAGCTCGGCCTGGATCTCGGGTCGGTGCGCGTCATCTCGGGCGACACGGACCTCACGCCCGTCGACCTCGGCGCCTACTCCTCGCGCGGCACGTTCATGAACGGCAACGCGTGCCTCATGGCCGCGCGCGAGATCAAGAGCAAGCTCGTCGCCGCCGTCGCCGAGAAGCTCGACGTCGATCCGCGGAACGTGCTCGTCACGCGCGGCGCGCTCGTCGTCGTGCACGACCCGGCCCGCGGCGTCTCCGTCACCGAGGCCATCCAGCTCGCCGAGGCGAAGTTCGGCACGCTCGGCGCCGTCGGCCACTACAACACGCCGAAGCTCGGCGGCGAGTACCGCGGCGGCACCATCGGCGCCTCGCCTGCGTACTCGTTCACGGCGCACGTCGCCGAGGTCTCGGTCGACGCGCGCTCGGGGTTCGTCCGCGTCGAGAAGATCTGGGTCGCGCACGACTGCGGCAAGGCCCTCTGTCCCACGATCGTCGAGGGGCAGATGGAAGGATCGGCGTACATGGGCGCGGCCGAGGCGCTGCTCGAAGAGCACGTCATCGGGCCCGACGGCCTGCACAAGGGGCCGAACCTGCTCGACTACCGCATCCCGACGAGCCTCGACGTGCCCGACCTGCACGCGCTCATCGTCGAGTCGGAAGATCAAGAGGGCCCGCTCGGCGCGAAGGAGTCGGGCGAGGGCCCGCTGCACCCGTCGATCCCGGCCATCGCGAACGCCATCTTCGACGCCGTCGGCGTACGCGTCGACAGGCTCCCCTTCTCCCCCGCGCGTGTCCTCGCGGCCCTTCGAAAGAAGCAGGCCGACGAGGACGCGCGTCACGCCGCTGCGGAGTGAGGTCCTCGTGTTACCGCTGCCCGTCTTCGATCATCACAGGCCACGCACCCTCGCGGCGGCGCTCGATCTGCTCGCGCGCCTCGGCGACAAGGCCGTCGTCCTCGCCGGCGGCACCGACGTCCTGCCCAACATGAAGCATGGGCTCGTCGAGCCCGATCACGTCGTCTCCATCGCCGGCATCGACGAGCTGCGCGGCATCTCGCTCGACCGCGAGGGCGACGACGACAAGCTCGTCCTCGGCGCCGGCGCGCGCCTCGCCGAGATCGAGAGCTCGATCCTCGTGCGCCGCGTCGCGCCTGCGCTCGCCGAGGCCGCGGGTCAGGTCGGCGGACCGCACCACCGCGCCATGGGCACGCTCGGCGGAAACATCTGCCTCGACACGCGCTGCCGCTACTACAACCAGACCTACTTCTGGCGCAAATCGCTGGGCTTCTGCCTCAAGAAGGACGGCACCGTCTGCCACGTCGTGCGCGGCGGATCGCGCTGCGTCGCCGCCGCCTCGAACGACACCGCCCCCGCGCTCATCGCGCTCGACGCCGACCTCCACCTCCTCGGCCCGCGCGGCGCGCGCATCGTAAAAGCCCACGATTTCTACGTGGCCGACGGCATCAAGAACACCGTGCTCGAACCCGGCGAGCTCGTCGTGCGTGTCTCGATCACGCGCCACCCCGGCCGCCGTTCGAGCTTCGAAAAACTTCGCCGCAGGAACGCGATCGACTTCCCGCTGCTCTCGATCGCCGTCCGGCTCGACGTCTCGGGTGTGGAGACCACGCGCGTCGAGGCCGCGGACGTCGTCGTCTCGGCGCTCGGCGCTCGGCCGCGTCGCGTCCGCGCCGCATCGAAGGTCCGTCCCGGGACGCCCTTCGACGTCGCCGCGCGCGAGCTCGCCGAAGGCGCCTACGCCGAGTGCAAGCCGCTCCCGAACGTCGACGACGACACCGAGTGGCGCCGCGAGATGGTCCCCGCCCTCGTCGAGCGCGCCGTCCTCCGTCTCGAAGGCTGAAGGCCGAGATCCCAGGCCCTTTGCGATCTCCCCCGCGCTCCGGGGCGTGATCCCCGCGCGTCCCCCGAATTCCTCCCTTGCGGCGCCGACGCGCGCGGACCAAGGTCCCTGTAGGTGCGCTTTCTCCCGTTCGTCCTCGTCGCCACCGGGCTGCACTTCTTCATCCCGGTCGTCGCTCGAGTCGCGCCGCGGCCGAATGGCCCGCTCCTCGCGATCTCGACCGGCTTGGCGCGGCGCATGGAGATCGACATCGAGGACGTCCCGATCGAGCCGGCGCGCCCGGACGAACCTCGTTTCGAGCGTCCGCAGGATCCCGCGGTCGCGATGAACGACACGCGTCCGCGCACGACGGACGCAGTCGACCCGCGTGTCGTGGAGCCGAACACCATCGAGCCGCAGCAGGTCGAGCCCGTGCCCACGGCGATGCCTTCGGCCGCCCCGCCCGACGAGTACGGCGCGCCGCCGCCCGCGGCGACCGGCGGGGGCCCTGGGATCCCGGGCCTCGGCGGGCCCGTGTGGGCGATGCCCGGCGTCATCCCCGAGACGGGCAAGCCGAAGCCCGCGCCCACCACGGTCGGGCCTCCGCCCGAGGTCGATCGCAAGATCGCGGGCCGCTTGATCACCGACGTGATGCGCGAGAAGGATCGACAGCTCGGCCTGGATCTACCGGGCGCGGGCACGATCGCGAGTGTCGTCTCCGATGTCGTGCGCGGCTCGGGCACGCCCGACGTTTCGCGCGCGACGCTCGAAGTGCGCATCGCGCCCGGCGGTCGTGTGGCGAGCGTGCGTGTCGTGCGTTCGTCGGCGGGCAACGCGGGCGACTGGAGCGCGGTCGCGGGCGCGGTGAGCGGGCGGCTCGCGAGCCGACAGTTCACGCTGCCGGAGTCGTATGCGGCGGGCGCGATCGTGATGGTCGAGGTCGTCTCGCAGCTCCAGATGCCGGACGGCAGCACGGGCGGCACGAACATCGGCAAGGGCGGGTCGAGCGACAGCCTCGGCGGCAGCGTGAGCTTCGACGTGGCGAACATCGGCGCGCGCCCCAAGCGCCACGTGCGCGCCTCCGCCAGCGCGCGGCCGGCGACCTGAATTCGAAAGCGCGCAAAATTCGCGGCCGCGGCGTCGATTGGTAGGCTCGCCCCCCGGATTGCGTGGTCATTGTGGCAAGAGCCACAAAATTCTTCGCAGAAGGGGGCTTTTCGGCGACCCGTGGGACGGGCAAGACTGCTCGCGGCGACGACCACGGGCGGTGACATCCCGCGCGGCTCGTGCGACTCTCCCCAATCTCCCGCTCATGGCGAAGGAACGAGTTTTCTCTCTCGATGCGGTCCGCACCGACGGCTGGTTCGAGCGCATCGGCGATGGGATCGGCAGCTTTCAGGCTCTCTGCGACATCGTCGGCGAGACGTTCTTCGCCTTCTCGATGATCACGGGAGCGCGCATCACCGCGCTCACGGTCGACCGCCGCAACCCCGACAACACCCTCGTGGATTTCGTCATCGCGCCTCCGGGCGACGAGGAAGAAGACAGCGAGGTTCAGCGGCTGACCCTGGCCGACTTCCGGCATCGGCTCGTCGGCGCGCTCCTCACCGAGGACGCGACGCCCGGCCCGCCGGAGCGCGACACGGACATCGAGGCGCTGCAGCTCCACATCGGCGTCCGTTATCTCCTGCTCGCGCCGCTCTTCGGCTACAGCCTTCGCAAGCTCTACGTCGACGGTCGCACGTCGAGGTTGCTCGTGCTGCGCGACGGCCTCGAGCAAACGTACGAGCTCAGCGAGTTCCGCGCGCGCATCCGAGCGCATGTGCGCGAGGAGCTCGAGCGTGCCTCGGCGGGCTCGCGCTCGGCGATCGATCTGACGCGCGTGGCGGAGGCTGAGGCAGCGAGCCAGCGCAACGATTGGTCGCGCGTGGTGCAGCTCCTCGGAGCGTGGCCGGCGCCTCTCGCGATCTTCCTTCGCACGCCCGAGGGGCAGATGCTCACGACCGACGCGCGCGCGCTCATCGCCAAGGGGCTCGGCCTCCTCGGCACAGCGTGCGTCAAGCTCGGCGAAGAGCATCAAGGCGAAGAGGTCATGCGCCTCGCGGTGCAATACGCGCAGGATGGGGCGGCGGCGGCGGATATCTTCCGCCGGCTCGGGGAGGCGCAGCTCGAGAATGGGCGTGCAGGGGAGGCCATCGGCGGGCTCCGGCGCGCGTCGAGCCTCGGCGCGCCGCCCAAGCTCATCTGGCCGCTCCTGGCGAAGGCGTACGTGAAGCGGCAGCGCTACGTGGCCGCGTTCGCGTGCGTGCGGGAGGCCCGCGCGGCGGGCGTGCCCGACGCCGAGCTCATCGAGGAGATCCGCGAGATCGAGACCCGGCTCGGCACGGCGCTGACGGCGTTCCGTGGGCTCGTGCTGAGCACCAGGGGTTGACCGGACTCTTGGAGCCCCCATACACCCTGGCCGCGCAATTGACACCCTAGAACGCCAAAGCTACATAGCCGCGGCGATTGTGCCGAGATCGCACGGATTTCGCGCCATCTCGGAGCCTGCCAGCGCCCGCTCGTGATCGCGAGCGATCGCGAGAGAGGTCCCCACCTTCTCGGTCGGCACCAGAACCGGGTACACCACGTACCCGGAGCACCCGGAGCACCCGGAGCAAACGATGTTGTCCACCTACGTCCCCCTGTTCCTGCTCTTCATCGTGGCGGCGGTCCTCGCGGGCGCCCTGTTCACGATCAGCACCGTGCTCGGACCGAAGAACCCGACGCCGGAGAAGATGATCCCGTACGAGTGCGGGAGCGAAACGACGGGCGGCCGCTTCGTGAAGCCGAGCGTCAAGTTCTACCTCACGGCGATCCTCTTCGTGGTCTTCGACATCGAAGCGGTGCTCATCTACCCGTGGGCGGTGGAGTTCAAGAACCTCGGCTGGATCGGCCTCGCGACCATGGGGTCATTCATCCTCATGCTCGTGGTGGCGCTGCTCTACATCTGGAAGAAGGGAGCCCTCGAATGGGAGAAATGACCACTGGCGGCGCTGGCACGACGATCCAGGTCCTCGAGGGATCGGAGACCGGGTTCGCGACGACGCGCTTCGATGCGCTCTTGAACTGGGCGAGGAAGTACTCGCTGTTCCAGTACCCGTTCATCACGGCGTGCTGCGCGATGGAGTTCATGGCCATGGCGAGCCCGCGCTTCGACATGGCGCGCTTCGGCGCCGAGGCGCCGCGCTTCTCGCCGCGCCAGGCGGACCTGCTCTGGGTCGTGGGCACGATCAGCCAGCGCCAGGCGCCCGCGCTCAAGCGCATCTACGAGCAGATGGCGGACCCGAAGTACGTCTTCGCCTTCGGCACGTGCGCGTCGTGCGGCGGCTTCTACGACAACTACACGACGCTCGCGGGCATCGACAAAGTCATCCCCGTCGACGTGTACGTCCCTGGCTGCCCCCCGCGCCCGGAGGCCGTGATCGACGGCCTTCTGCTGCTGCAGGACAAGATCGCGCGTGGCGACCGTACGCCCGCGATTGTCAAGCCGCGCCGCGACCCCACCGTGCAAGCGGGCAACCTCGTCAGGCTCGGCAAGAAGAGCACCGCAACATGAGCAAGCGCGTCCTCGAAATCCTGAAGAGCAAGTTCGGCGACGACATCTACGAGACCCACTCGCAGTTCGGCGACGACACGGCCGTGGTGAACCCCGAGAAATGGCGCGAGATCGCGCGGTTTCTCCGGGACGATCCCCAGTGCGCGATGAACATGTTCGTCGACCTGACCGCCGTCGACTACCTCGGCCGGCAGACGCCGCGCTTCGAGGTTGTGCTGCATCTGCGCTCGATGGATCGAAACCATCGCATCCGGCTGAAGGCGCGCATCGGCGACGAGGACGCGAACGGCGTGGAGATCGACTCGGTCGTGTCCGTGTGGAAAGGCGCGAACTGGTTCGAGCGCGAGTGCTTCGACATGTTCGGCGTGAACTTCAAAGGTCACCCCGATCTGCGGCGGATCCTGATGTACCCCGAGTTCGTCGGGTACCCGCTTCGCAAGGACTATCCGGCGGACAAGATCCAGCCGCTCGTCGAGCTGCGCAACGTTCCCGACAAACTGCCCCCCTTCGGCATCGACGAGGGCATGCCGTTCGGGCGCCAGACCCACGACTACCCGCGGGGCGAGGAGACGAACTGAGTCATGGAACCCTTGGATCGTGATCTCGAGGAGGGCCTCCTCGAGCTGCCCAGCGAGCCGATGATGCTCAACATGGGCCCGTCCCATCCGGCGATGCACGGGACGGTGCGCATCGTGCTCGAGCTCTCGGGCGAGATGATCCAGAAGGCCGACGTGCAGATCGGCTACCTGCACCGCGGCTTCGAGAAGATGTGCGAGCGGGGCACCTGGACGCAGATCTTCCCGTACGTCGACCGCTGCAACTACGTCTCGCCGATGCTGAACAACGTGGGCTTCGCGCTCGCGGTGGAGAAGATGCTCGGCGTGACGGTGCCCGAGCGCTGCCAGTACTACCGCGTGGCGCTCGGCGAGCTCGCGCGCATCTGCGACCACATGATCTGCTCGGGCGCGATGTGCATGGAGCTCGGCGCGTTCACGCCGTTCCTCTACTTCGCCCGCGCCCGCGAGATCATCTGGGACATCTTCGAGGAAGAGACGGGCGCGCGCGTCACGCACAGCTTCGGCCGCGTGGGCGGTATGGCGAACCCGCCGACGAAGTACTTCAAGGAGATGGTCCGCGCGGGTCTTCCGCGCGTGCTGCAGCTCATCAGCGAGGGCGAGAAGCTCCTCTTGAAGAACCGCATCTTCCTCGACCGCCTCGAAGGCGTGGGCGTGATGTCGAAGGAGGACGCGCTCGCGCTCGGGTGGACGGGCATCGTGCTCCGCGCCTCGGGCGTGCCGTACGACGTGCGACGCGCGCATCCGTACCTGGTCTACGACCGGATGGAGTTCGACGTGCCGGTGGGCACGACGGGCGACAACTACGACCGGTTCATGTGCCGCCAGGAGGAGATCCGGCAGACGGTGCGGATCATCGAGCAGGCGCTCGATCAGATGCCGGACGAGGGCCCGATCAACATCGAGGATCCGCGGATCGTCCTGCCCCCGAAGCAGGACGTCTACACGACCATCGAGGCCACCATCCAGCACTTCAAGATCGTGATGGAGGGCATCAAGGTCCCGGCGGGCGAGTGTTACTCGTACACCGAGGCGGGCAACGGCGAGCTCGGCTTCTACCTGGTCTCCGACGGCAGCGGCACGCCCTACCGCGTGCGGATCCGGCCCCCCTGCTTCGCCACCACGCAGGGCCTCGAGCAGCTCATCACGGGCCTGATGATCCCGGACGTCGTCCCGACGTTCGGTTCCCTCAACATGATCGGCGGGGAGTGCGATCACTGAGATGGCTACGATCAAGATCGACGGGCGCGAGATCCCCTTCGAGCAAGGGGAAACCATCATCAAAGCGGCGCACCGCGCCGGCATCGACATCCCCCACTACTGCTGGCACCCGGGCCTCTCCGTCGCGGCGAATTGTCGCATGTGCCTCGTCGAGGTCGCGCCGCCTCCCGGCCGTCCCGCGATGCAGCTCGATATCCTGCGCTGGGACCCGCAGAAGAAGGACTACGTCCCCGCCCGCAAGCCGAAGCTCGTCCCCGCCTGCCAGCAGGCCTGCGCGCCCGGCATGGAGGTCCTCTCCGAGGGCAGCGACCACGTCGAGGAGGCGCGCGGCGCGGTGCAGGAGCTCCTGCTCCTGAACCACCCGGTCGACTGCCCGATCTGCGATCAGGCAGGCGAGTGCCGGCTCCAGGACTACTGGCTGGAGCATCAGGGCACGGGCAAGCGCATGCAGCAGGAGGTCGTGCACAAGCCGAAGGCCGTCGATTTCGGGCCGACCATCGTCTACGACGCCGAGCGCTGCATCATCTGCACGCGTTGCGTCCGCTTCACGGCCGAGGTCGCGAAGGATCCGGTCCTCAGCGTGCGCGAGCGCGGCAACCTCAACGAGATCGTCGTGTCGCCGGGCCGCGAGCTCGACCACGACTACACGCTCATGACGGAGCACGTCTGCCCCGTCGGTGCGCTCACCTCGAAGGACTTCCGCTTCAAGGCGCGCGTGTGGTTCCTCCGCAGCGCACGCACGGTCTGCCAGGGCTGCGCGACGGGCTGCAACGCGTACCTCGACTACGATCCGCGGACGAACGCCCCGCATCGGCATCGCCCGCGCGACAACGAAGAGGTCAACAAGTACTGGATGTGCGACGAGGGCATGCTCTCGTACCGGCGCGCGGTCGAGGGTCGCCTCGGCACGGCGCTCGTCGGCGGCGAGGACGCGAGCCTCGAAGAGGCGCTCGCGGCGGCGAAGGATCAGCTCGCGGGCATCAAGGACGATCCGGGTCGGGTCGCCATCGTGCTCAGCGCGCAGCACTCGAACGAGGACAACTTCGCGCTCCTCAAGCTCGCGCGCACGTTCATCGGCGCGAAGGACCTCTACGTGTCGGGTCGTCCGCTCGGCCGCGGCGACAAGATCCTCATGAGCGAGGACAAGAACCCGAACACGCTCGGCGTCATGCAGCTCGCGGGCGCGCCGGCGCCGAAGCCGATCGCGGCGCTCTTCGACGCGATCAAGGCGGGCAAGTACTCGTTCGTGATCGCGCTCGGCGCCGAGATCGAGGTCGACGCGAAGGACGCCGAGAACGCGCTGTCGAAGCTCAAGGGCGTGGTGACGATCGCCGCGCACGACGGGCCGCTCGCGCGCGCCGCGCACGTCGCGCTCCCCGCGACCGCGTGGGCCGAGGCGGACGGCACGTACGTCAACCGCCAGGGCTTCGCGCAGAAGAGCGAGCGCGCGCTCAAGCCGCGCGGCGACGCGCGTCCCGGCTGGGAGCTCGTGGCGAAGCTCGGCAAAGAGCTCGGCTACGCGATGACCGAAAAGACGCTCGCGGACATGCGTCGGGCCATGACGCCCGAGGCGCCTGCCGCGAGCCGTGACGCGGATCGGGCCGCGAAGCCCGAGGTGAGCGCATGAGCCTCGTCGAGATCGTCCTGGCAGTCGTCAAGATCCTCATCCTCGCCCTGTTCTTCTTGAACATGGCGGCGCTCAGCACGTGGGCCGACCGCCGGCAGGGCGCGATGGTGCAGGATCGCGTCGGCCCGAACCGCGCGGTCGTGTACCTGCCGAACATGGTGGCGCGGGTCATCGTGCTCCTACCGCCCGCGCTCTTCGGCGTGCTCGCGATCTTCTCCTCGCTCGGTCAGCTCGCCGGACGCGCGGCGGCCGAGCGGTTCACGATGAACGTGCAGCTCACGATCCTCGTGGCCTGGTTCAGCCTGCTCGTGCTCTGCGCAAAGGTGCGGAGCGGCGGCGCGATCAACCGCGCCGAGCAGATGTTCGAGGACACGGACCCGCGATCGATCTTCTTCGCGGGGCTCGGCGTGCACGCGATCGGCCTCGTGGCCGGGCGCCTCGTGCCGCCGGCGGCGCTCCCGCTCGCGGCGCAGGTCTCGGGCTTCGTGCTCGGTGGCGTCTTCCTCCTCGTCGGCCTCTACGCGACCTCGCGCGTGCCCGACGGCAGCATCCCGCTGCGCCTCGCGGGCACGCTCCACGCGCTCGCGGACTCGGTCAAGATGATCTGGAAGGAGGACTTCATCCCGAAGAACGCGGATCGCCTCCTTCACGGCCTCGCGCCGGTCCTCGCGGTCTTCTCGGCGCTCGCGGTCATGGCCGTCATTCCCTTCGGCAACGACCTCTGCTTCGCCGATGGCAACAAGAACGGCACGCTCGACTTCTCGGACCTCACGAACCTCCTCGCCACGGTCCCCGCGAGCGGCGCGTGCAACGGCTTCCGCGTGAAGCTGCAGATCATCGACCTCAACGTCGGCATCCTCTACGTCTTCGGCATCGCGGGCACGGGCATCATCGGCGCGGCGATCGCGGGCTGGGCGAGCGACAACAAGTTCGCGCTCCTCGGCGGCCTGCGCGCGTCGAGCCAGATGGTCTCGTACGAGGTCGCGATGGGCCTCTCGCTGGTCGGCCTCTTCCTCATCTACGGCAGCGTCCGGATGAGCGACATGGCCGTGTGGCAGGGCCAGAACGCGTGGGGCGTCTTCGTGCAGCCGCTCGGGTTCGTCCTGTTCCTGACGGCGCTCTGCGCGGAGACGAAGCGCGTGCCCTTCGATCAGCCCGAGGGCGAGAGCGAGATCGTCGCCGGCTACTTCCTCGAGTACTCGGGTTCAAGTGGGGCATGTTCATGACGGGCGAGTACATCGAGCTCGTCTTCTCGAGCGCGCTGCTCGTCGCGCTCTTCTTCGGCGGCTACTCGCTGCCCTTCCTGCATCCGGACGGCCTCAACATCGCGTTCGGCGACACGGTGCTCTTCCAGTACAAGATGACGCACCTCGCGGTGAGCCTCCTCTCGGCGATCGCGTTCTTCGGCAAGACCGTGTTCGTCACCTGGGTGCAGATCTTCTTCCGCTGGACGCTGCCGCGCTTCCGTTACGACCAGCTCATGAAGCTCGGCTGGACCAAGCTCCTGCCGCTCGCCATCGCGAACATGATGGTGACGGGCGTGGTCGTGCTGGCGCTCCGCAACGCGGGTCCGGCGGCGGATTCGTGGCTCAAGCTCCTCGCGGACATCACGCAGGGCGTCGTCGCCGTCGCCACGCTCGCCGGCTTCGTGGCGCTCGTGGTCGGGTTGCTCGAGCCGGTCGAGCGCAAGAAGTTCCTCGCCTCGTCTGCGGCACGTTTCGCGGCTGCGATGGGTGGGGTCAAGCCGGAGCCTCAGCAGGCCTGAGAGGATCGAACGATGGCGAAGCGCACTCCGTCGAACCCGTGGACCAAGCCGGCCGGCGCGCCCGTCCAGGGCAAGCCCATCCCGCGGCCGCGCCGCACGGCCGAGGTCCAGTCCTACCTGCCCGAGCTCTTCCGGGGCATGGCGATCACGATGCGTCACTTCTTCAAGAACACGAAGGAGATGATGCTCGGCCAGAAGCCCGACCCGGTGCTCGAGGCTCTCAACGAGGGCGTCACGACGATCTGCTACCCCGAGGAGAAGCGCCCCTACCCGGAGCGCTTCCGCGGGCTGCATCGCCTCACGCTCCGTGACGACGGCTCGCCGCGCTGCGTGGCGTGCCTGTGCTGCTCCACCGCTTGCCCCGCGCAGTGCATCCACATCGAGGCGGGCGAGTACACCGAGGGCGACCAGCGTCGCGGCTACGAGCGGTTCCCGAAGACGTTCGTCATCGACGAGCTGCGCTGCATCTTCTGCGGGTTCTGCGTCGAGGCTTGTCCCTGCGACGCGATCCGCATGGACACGGGCATTCACGCGACGCCGTACGACTCGCGTGAGCAGTTCATCTACAGGAAGGATCTGCTCATGGAGTTCACCGGCCGGGACGGTTCGCGCAAGTCGGCGAACCCGCGCCACGAGCCGGGCGATCCGACGCATCCCGGTCTGTCGCGCGAGCAGATGGATCACTGATCCCGATTCGCTGACGGACAGAAGCCCCCTCTTCCTCGCGTGGCCCGCGAGGAGAGGGGGTTTTTGCTTCCTGCGGGAAAACAGGGGCGTTCGCGCTTCGGCTTGCCATAATCCGCCCGATGAGCGCCTACGGTGAGTACGAGCCGGTGATCGGGCTCGAGGTGCACGCGCAGTTGCTCACGCGGACGAAGGCGTTCTGCGGCTGTGCCACGAGCTTCGGCGACCCGCCGAACACGCACACCTGCCCCGTCTGCCTCGGCCTGCCCGGCGCGCTGCCCGTGCTCAACGCGGAGGCGGTGGCGCTCGCCGTGCGCGCTTCGCTCGCCCTCGGCTGCTCGTTGCAGACGCGGAGCGTGTTTGCCCGGAAGAACTACTTTTATCCGGACCTGCCGAAGGGCTACCAGATCAGCCAGTACGACCTGCCGCTCGCGCTCACGGGCGTGCTCGACGTCGAGGTGGAGGGCACGCCGCGCCGCGTGGGGATCCATCGGGTCCACATGGAGGAGGACGCGGGGAAGAACCTGCACGGCATCGGCGACGAGTCCGTCGTTGACCTGAACCGCGCGGGCACGCCGCTCATCGAGATCGTGAGCGAGCCCGATCTGCGCGCGGGCGCCGAGGCAGCCGAGTACCTCCGGCGGCTCCGCGAGGTCCTGATGTTCACGGGCGTGAACGACGGCAACCTCGAACAGGGCAGCTTCCGGTGCGACGCGAACGTGTCGATCCGCAAGGTGGGCGAGACGCGGCTCGGCACGCGCGTCGAGCTGAAGAACATTAACTCGTTCAAGTTCGTGGCCGACGCGATCGACGTGGAGATCCGCCGGCAGATCAACCTCGTCGAGCGAGGCGAGCGGGTCCGGCAGCAGACGCGCGGCTACAGCGCGGAGAAGCGCGAGAGTTACCTCCTGCGCGACAAGGAGAGCGAGTCCGACTACCGCTACTTCCCCGAGCCGGACCTGCCTCCGCTCGTGCTTGCGGAGGCGTTCATCGAGTCGATTCGCAGCGCGCTGCCGGAGCTGCCCGTGGCGAAGCGTGCGCGATGGGCCCTCGAGCTCGGGCTCACGGCGTACGCGACGAGCGTGCTCGGCGGGCATCCCGCGATCGCGCGTTTCTTCGACGAGGCGCGCGCGCTTTATCCGGACGCGGTGAAGCTCGCGAACTTCGTGCAGAGCGAGGTCCTGCGCGACGTGACGACGACGGGCCTCTCGGCGAGCTTCCCGGTGACGCCCGCGCAGGTGGTCGAGATCCTGCGGCTCGTCGATGCCGGCACGATCAGCGGCAAGCAGGCGAAGGAGCTTTATACGGCGGTCGCGGGCACGGACCACGCGCCTGGGGATGTCGTGCGCGAACGAGGCATGGCCGTGCTTGGTGATGCATCGGCGATCGAGGCCATCGCGCGCGGCGTGATGGAGGCGAATCCGAAGCAAGTCGCCTCATACCGCGCCGGGAAGACGGCGCTCCTCGGGTTTTTCGTCGGACAGATCATGAAGCAGACGAAGGGCAGCGCGGATCCGGCGACGGTGAACGCGGTGCTCGTGCGTCTCCTCGGCGAAGGGAGCGGGGCATGAGCGGTCAGTCCCTCGTGGAGAAGGGGCGATTCGTCGGGCGCACGGCGGCGTTCGTGGGCCTCACGTTCAGCATGTACGGGATGCTCGAGCTCGATACGGCGGTCTCACCTGCGTCCGAGCGTGAAGCGGTGCTTCACGCCTGGATCCGTCGTTACGGTGAGGCCCTGCTCAAGTTGTATGGGGTCCAAATGATCGCCCGGGGGCCGCACGTGGCGCGCGGCGACATCTACCCGGGTCGCGGCGCCGGGGAGCGCGGGCGCGTGTTCGTGATGAACCACCGCTCCGGTTTGGACATCCCGATCTGCCTCGCGCACATCGAGGCCACGATCCTGAGCCGCGCCGATCTTTCGGGCTGGCCCGTCATCGGCGTGGCCGCGCGGCGCGTGGGGACGCTCTTCGTCGATCGCACGAACAAGCAGAGCGGCGCGGCCGCGATCAACGCCATGACCGCCTCGATCGAACGAGGCCGCGCGGTGCTCGTGTACCCCGAGGGCACGACGTACGAGGGCGACGAAGTGCGACCCTTCAAGCCCGGGGCCTTCCTGGCCGCGCAACGGACGAGCGCGGAGATCGTCCCCGTGGGCCTCGCCTACGAAGGCGCGGCGGCGTCGTTCGGCTCCGAGAGCTTCGCCGATCACATGGTCCGCGTGAGCGGCGCGCCGAGGACACGCGCGGCGATCGTCGTGGGGGAGCCGATCGTCGACGTCAGCGGCGACGTCGGCGAGCTTCGCGAGCGGGTGCGCGCCGAGGTCCAGTCGCTCGTCCACGCGGCGCGCCGTGCGCTCGACGTGGACGGAGAAGGCTCCTCCTGACAAGAGAGCAAGGGACCCGCACAGTGGCGAGCGTGCACACCGATCGCTAGGCTGAATGATCGGGGCACGATGGCGGGGGATGCATCGAAGACGGAGCGCGTCCGGGATCTCGCGCAGACCGGGGTGACGCAGATCAACGACGCTCGGACGCGGCGCCGCGCCGCGTTCGTGGAGCGAGTGGCCGACGAGCTTCTGCGCGCGTCGACGCTCGAAGAGGTGCTCACGCGGGTCGTGTGGCTCGCGGTGCCGAACCTCGCGGATTACTGCACGCTCGACCTCCTGGAGCGTGGTGAGCTGCGCCGTGTCGCCGTGGCGCACGTGGACATCCGCGACGAGCAGCGGCTCTGGGACGTGTGCAGCCCGGATGGCGACGCCGAGGCCCACGAGCGCGCCGCGCGCGCGGCCCTCGAAGCCGGCGAGCCGCAGACGCGGCGTGGATCGATGCGCGTGACGAGGATCGCTCCTCAGGGCGCGGCGACGCCTGCGCGGTCGCAAGCGACGCGTGCTCTTCGCGAGGTCGTCTACCCGTTGCGCGTCGCGAACCGCACGCACGGCGTCCTTTCGATCGGCGTGGGGCCGTTCCGCGAGGTGATGCCGCGCGAGGAGCGTGGGCTGATCGAGGCGCTCGTTCGCCTCGGCGCCTCGGCCATCGACACGGCGCTCGCGCGCTCTTCGCGCGAGCGGGCCTTCGAGGCGGCCGAGCGAGGTCTTTCGCAGATGAAGCGCCTCTCCGAGGTCACGGCGGCGCTCTCGCGTGCGGTCTCGCCGAACGAGGTCGCGCGGCGCGTGGTGGAGGACGGCGCACGTGTGCTCGGGGCTCGCGCGTGCGTGATCGCGCGCCTGTCGCCTTGTGGCGCCGAGCTCGAGATCGTCCATGCCGCGGGGTTTCCCGAGGTGATCCCCGCGCACAGCCCGCGCATCTCCATGGCCACGGAGGCGCCCGTCGCCGAGGCTGTGCGCATCAAGCAGCCGATCTGGCTCCGCTCGCGCGCCGATCTCGCGGCACGTTATCCCGGTCTCCCGCTCGGTGATCTCGTGCAGGGCAGCCACGCGTGGGCTGCGGTGCCGCTCTTCGTCGACGGCCGGGTCGTCGGCAGCCTCGCGCTCTCGTTCCAGGAGCCGCGCTCCTTCGACGACGACGAGCGCTGGCTTGTCCTCTCGCTCGCCCAGCATTGCGCCGACGCGCTCGATCGCGCCTCGCTCTCCGCCGGCGCCGCCGAGGAGGCGGTCCACCTCTCGCACGAGATCTTGAAGCAGATGCCCGAGGCGATCCTCGTGACCGACCTCGGCGGCACGATCCTGCGATGGATGGGCAAGGCCACGCAGATCTTCGGCTTCACCGAGACCGAGGCCATCGGCCGCCCGGTCACGATCCTCGCGCACCCCGACACGGTCGAGCGCCTCGGTCCGCACATCCTGCGCGGCGTCCGCGATCAGGGCGCGTTCCTCGGCGAGCTCGTTTGTGTTCGAAAGGATGGCACGACGGTCCCGATCGAGACCACGGCCAAGCCCGTCTTCGACAAGGAGGGCCGCGCGCGGTTCCTCGTTGGCGTTTGTCGCGACATCAGCGAGCGCAAGCGCGCCGAGGAGGAGAGGACGCGCCTCATCCGCGAGCAGATCGCGCGCGCAGAGGCCGAGGACGCGGCCCGGCGCTCGTCGTTCCTCGCCGAGGCGAGCGCGCTGCTCTCCGCTTCGCTCGACTACGAGGCCACGCTCGAAAAGATCGTGCGGCTCGTGGTGCCCATGATGGCGACGTACGCGATGCTCGACGTCGCCTCCGAGGACGGCACCACGGTCACCGTCGCCGTGGCCCACGAGGATCCGGCCCTGGAGCGCGACGTCCAGGATCTCCGCGGCAGCGACGCGCCCGATGGCTGGAGCGAAGGCCCCGTCACGCGCGCGCTCGGTACCCGCACCTCGGAGCTGTATACGGACCTCAGCCTCTCGTCCCTCGAACGCATCGTGGGTTCGTCCGAGCAGGCTGCGCGGTTCGCGAAGCTTCGGGCGCGCTCGGCCATCATCGTCCCGTTGACCGTGGGCGACACGGCTTCTGCCACACTCTCGCTCTTCCGCGTCGGCGAGCGGTACTCGACGAAGGATCTTCCGTTCGCCGAGGAGCTCGCGCATCGCGCCGCGATGGCCCTGGAGAACGCGCGCCTTTACCAGAACGCGCAGGAGGCCACGCGCATGCGGGACGAGTTCCTCGGCACCGTCTCGCACGAGCTGCGCACGCCGCTCAACGCGGTCCTCGGCTGGACGCGCATGCTCCGCACCGCGTCCTTGAACGGCACCTCCCAGGAGCGCGCCCTCGCAACGATCGAGCGCAACGCGATGCTGCAAGCTCGCCTCGTCGAGGACCTGCTCGACGCCTCGCGCATCGTCATGGGCAAGCTGCGCCTGGAGCTACGTACGCTCGACCTTGTCGGCCCGATCAACGCGGCGATCGAGGCCGTTCGTCCCGCGGCGACGGCGAAGTCGGTGCGCCTCGAAAGCAGCCTGGAGCGCGGCGCTTGCCTCGTGGAAGGGGATCCCAGCCGCGTGCAGCAGATCGTCTGGAACCTCCTGACGAACGCGATCAAGTTCACCCCGCACGGTGGCCGTGTCGAGCTCACGCTCGGTCGAGCGGGCCAGCATGCGCGCATCACGGTCCGCGACACGGGCGAAGGGATCCGGCCGGAGTTCCTCCCGTACGTCTTTGATCGTTTCCGTCAGGGCGACAGCACCACGACGCGCAAGCACGGCGGGCTCGGGCTCGGGCTCGCGATCGTCCGGCACCTCGTCGAGCTGCACGGCGGCGGGGTGCGCGCCGACAGCGCGGGCGAGGGCAAGGGCGCGGTCTTCTCGGTCCTCCTCCCGCTCAGCCCGAACCCGGATTTGCTCGCGAGCCTCGACCGCTTGACGCCGCAGCCGGCCGGCCTCGAAGAGCTCCCGTCGCTCGAAGGGCTGCGCCTCTTGCTCGTCGACGACGAGCAGGACAGCCGCGAGATGCTGGCCGCGATGCTGCAGCAGTGCGGCGCCGTCGTGCGGTGTGTGTCCTCCGCGGCCGCGGCGTTGTCGGCGCTCGACGAGTTCCGCCCCGACGTCCTCGTCTCTGACATCGGCATGCCCGGCGAGGACGGTTATGCGCTCATTCGGCAGATCCGCGCGCTCAAGCCTGCGCGCTGGGGCGCGCTCCCCGCGGTCGCGCTGACGGCGTACGCGAGCGCCGAGGACCGCGTGCGTGTGCTCGCGGCGGGCTTCCAGATGCACGTCCCGAAGCCTGTGGACGCGGCCGAGCTTGCTGCGACGGTGGCGAGTTTGTCTCCGCGCGCCACGTCTCGCGAGTCTGCGCCGCCGTCGATGACGACGTGAGCGGCGGGCCTCCGCGCGGGCGGGCGTAGATGGGCCCGCGCGGAGGCGCTTGCGTGACGATGCGAGGGGATGTTTGGGGAGAGGGGCGGGGGTGGTGGGGCGTCGTCCGGAAGGTCGCGGCTCAGAGCGCCTCGACGGACTTCAGCAGCTCGTTCACGAACTGCACGCGCGGGCGGATCAGCTTGTCGCGCACCCCCGTCTGCCGGACCTTGATCAGGCCGTACTGGCCGCCGATGTCGCTGCCGAGCAACGCGTCGTCCGTGAACGTGTAGCCGTAGTCCTGGGACTTTTCCTTCTTGGGCTCCGCGTATGCCGCGCTCGTGAAGAGGGTCGCGCCAAGGGTCGTAAGGGCCAGGATCATCATCTTTCGCATCGTCGTGCCTCCGTTCGCTCCTTCCGACACGGCGCCCTCGCGCGGCTTTGGGCCCTGATCGCGGACGGAAGAATTTTCGGTTGAGCCCCGCGTGAAGCTCGGTCGAAGCTCGCGTCCCTGAGGCCACGCGCCTCGCGCCCCGAGCCCCCATGAAGCGCGTCGAGTTCTTTTTCGATTTTTCGAGCCCCTTCGCGTACCTCGCCTCCACGCAGATCGAGGCCCTCGCGGCGCGGAAGGGCGCATCGCTGGTGTATCGGCCCTTCCTGCTCGGCGCGCTCTTCAAGGCGATCGGCACACCCAACGTGCCGCTCTTCGCGATGCCCGCGCCGAAGCGAAGGCTCGTGACGGCCGACCTTCATCGCTGGGCGGATCACTGGGGCGTGCCGTTCCGCTTCGCCACGCGTTTCCCCATGAACACGGTCAAGCCCCTGCGGATGGTGCTCGCGACGCCGGAGGACCATGTCGCCGCGCTCGTGAACTCCGTGTACCGCGCGTACTGGGCTGAGGATCGCGACATCTCCGCGGACGATGTCCTCGTCGACGTCGCGACCTCCGTGGGGCTCGACGGCGCGGCGCTCGTCGCAGCGACGACGGACGAGCGGATGAAGCAGGGCCTCAAGGACGTTACTGAGCAGGCCGAGCGGATCGGCGTCTGTGGCGCGCCGAGCTTCCTCGTCGGCGACCTCTTGTTTTGGGGTCAGGACCGGCTGCTCTTCGTGGAGAAGGCGCTCGATGGTTGGCGTCCCAAAGAATCGTGAAGGCCGCGGCTGCCCGGTGAAAAATCGAGCCCCGATCGCGGGAATCTTGTAGGATGGTGGCCATGCGTGCGCGGTTTCTATCCTCGCTCCTGACCCTCGCCGCTTCGGCGGGCCTCGTGGCCACGTCGAGTGTCGCCCGCGCAGATACGAACGACGCGCCTTCGGCCGGCGAGCCGCGCGAGATCGGCGTGGGGATGTACTTCGTTGCCACGGAGGACGTGACCCTGCGCGACGCTGCGCTCAGCAAAGGCGCGCGCATTCACGTCACGCGTGTCGGCCTGCAGAAGGGCCGTGTGGCCACGGTGGACGTGGAGCTCGCGGATGGGCACGTCCTCAAGCGCGTCGCGGTCGACGCGATCCGCAAGGCGTTCGTCCTCGCCGACGAGTCCCGGGACTAGCGAGCTCGACCGCGGGGCGCCCGCTGGATC
Source organism: Polyangium mundeleinium (assembly GCF_028369105.1). Taxonomy (NCBI): domain Bacteria; kingdom Pseudomonadati; phylum Myxococcota; order Polyangiales; family Polyangiaceae; genus Polyangium; species Polyangium mundeleinium. The sequence goes on from NZ_JAQNDO010000001.1 coordinate 137,646, forward strand.
CTGCGTGGATCGGGGCTCCTCGGCCGGATGTTTCACCGGGCCCGAGCACCCTGCTAGGGTGCGGCCTTCATGAGCGCCCCGCGCAAGCTCCGTGTCGCCGTGCTCTTCGGCGGTCGCTCTGCCGAGCACGAGATCTCCCTCCTTTCGGCCCGCAATGTCGTCGAGGCTCTCGACCGGGATCGCTTCGAGCCCGTCCTCATCGGCATCGACAAGACGGGCCGGTGGCTCTTGCAGGAAGAAGCGCTCCTCCTCGGCGCCTCGCGCGATCCGCGCCTCGCGCGCCTCAATCAGTCGGCGCCGGATGTCGCGCTCCTCGCGCACCCGAGCCCGACCGGCGACGCCGCGCTCACCGTCGGCGGCGCGTCGCAGGCGATCGACGTGGTCTTCCCCGTGCTGCACGGGCCCATGGGCGAGGACGGCTCCGTGCAGGGGCTGCTCGAGCTCGCGGGCGTGCCGTACGTCGGCTCCGGCGTGCTCGGCTCGGCCGTGGGCATGGACAAGGACGTGATGAAGCGCCTGCTCGCGCAGGACGAGCTGCCCCTCGTCCCCTACGAGACCGTGCGTCGCCTCGCGTGGGAGCGTGATCCGAGCGAGGTCCTCGCGCGATGCGAGAGGCTCGCGCTCCCGCTCTTCGTCAAACCCGCGAACCTCGGCTCGTCGGTCGGCGTGACGAAGGTGAAGACGTATGAAGCGCTCGCCGACGCGATCAGCCTCGCGTTCGAGTACGACACCAAGATCGTCGTGGAGCAGGGCGTCGAAGGCGCGCGCGAGATCGAGTGCGCGGTCCTCGGCGACGAGGAGCCCATCGTGAGCATCCCGGGCGAGATCGTGGTCGATCACCCGGACGGGTTTTACTCGTACGCCGCCAAGTACATCGACGAGCGCGGCGTCACCACGCGCGTCCCGGCCGACCTCACCGACGCCGAGACGCGCGCCGTGCAGCTCCTCGCGCTGCGCACCTTCCGTGTCCTCGAAGCCTCCGGGCTTGCGCGGATTGACCTCTTCATGTCGAAGAGCGGCGAGGTCTACGTGAACGAGATCAACACGCTGCCTGGCTTCACCTCGATCTCGATGTACCCGAAGCTGTGGGAGGCGAGCGGCGTCCCGCCGCGCGAGCTCGTCGCGCGCCTCATCGACCTCGCGCTCGCGCGGGCGGAGCGGCGTCGCAAGCTGAAGACGTCGACCTGATCATGCGCGCCGTCGTCCTTCACGAGACCGGCGGACCGGACAAACTCGTCCCGTCCCCGAACACCCCGGACCCCGTCCCCGCGGCCGACGAGGTCCTCGTACGTGTCCGCGCTGCGGCTGTGTGCGGCCGTGATCTCATCGATCGTCGCGGCGGCTTCCCGCTCATGAAGCTGCCGACCATCCTCGGCCACGAGTTCGCCGGTGAGATCGAAGCCGTGGGCGAGGAAGCGGCGCGCGCCGGGTTTGCCCCGGGAGATCGCGTGGCGAACCTGCACCGGCCCGCCTGCGGCGAATGCCCGCGTTGCGTGGGCGGCGAGGAGCTGCTCTGCGAGCGTGCCCATCAGAGCTTCGGCCACACCGTCGACGGCGCGTATGCCGAGCTCGTCGCCGCGCACCACCGCGCCCTCGTGAAAATCCCCGCGTCCGTGCCGTTCGAGGACGCCTCGACCCTCATGTGCACCGCGGGCGTCGCCTACCAGGCTCTCGCTTCCCGCGCGCGCCTCGTCGCGGGTGAGACCGTCGTCATCACGGGCGCGAGCGGCGGCGTTGGCACCGCGGCGATCCAGGTCGCGCGCCACCTCGGCGCCCGCGTCGTCGCCGTGACCGGCAGCCCCGCCAAGGCCGCCGCCCTGGCCGAGCTCGGCGCGCACGAGGTCCTCGTGAGCCCCGACGGCAGGTTCGAGGACGACGTCAAAACGCGCCTCGGCGGTCCCGTCGACGTCGCGCTCGAACTGACCGGCAGCGCCACGTTCGGTTCCGCTTTGAAGTCGCTCCGCCGTGGCGGCCGTTTGGTCGTCGTCGGCAACATCGACCAAGCCAAGGTCTCGCTCAAGCTCGGCGCCTTGATCCTTTGGAGTCATACGATCGCCGGATCGGCCTCCTGCACGCGGCAGGACCTCGAACGCGTGCTCGACCTCGCGGCCTCGTGCGCGCTCCGCGCCGTGATCGATCGAAAGCTCCCGCTCCGGTACGCCGCCGAGGCGCACTCCCTGCTCGAAGCACGCGCCGTCTTCGGCCGCGTCGTGCTGATCCCCTAGGCCGTCTCGATCCGCACGCCGGGCGCCGAGAGCGCGGGCCTTCGCACGGTCGCAGGGCCCAGCGCGCGTAAAATTTCCCCGTGACGCGCCTCGGGCGCCCACACGAGCACGTGCCCGCCTCCGCCCGCGCCGCACGCGCGGATCACCTCCACGCCGAGCCCCTCGAGCCGATGGCCGAGCTCCGTCGCTAGCGCGCTCGCCGAGGGCGCGCGCCGCACCTTCGCCATCGCGCTCCGGCGCATCCCCGCCAGCGCTCGTCCGAGAGATCCCTCGCGTAGCGCCGCGGCCACCACCGTCGCGGATTCCACGAGATCCGCCACGTTCGCGAGCGCCGCCGCCGCGTCCACCTGCTCCAGCACCTCGCCCGAGACACGACGCACGTGCGTGTCGACGAGCAAGAGCCCTGCTTCGAGCTCCGCCGCGAGCGCCTTCTCCGGCGTGACCCGCTCGATCCGCGTGCACCCCGCCTCGCCGAACGCGAGGTCGAGCATCCCTCCGCACGCCGCGAACGTCGCGTCCTGCGCGCCGCACACGATCGAGAGCCCTTCGCGCTCCATCGTCGTCGCCTCGCGCGCGAGCTCTTCCTCGGCCGTCACCTCACCCACGCTCCACCGCAACGCCGACAGCGCGGCCACTGCGGTCGACGCGCTCCCGCCGAGCCCTGCGCCCGGCGCGACGTCGGTGTCGATCCGGAGCTTCACGCCGTCCGTCACGCCCGTCCGCGCGAGCGCCGCTTCGAGCAGGCGAAAGGCGAGCTCGCTCGATGGCTGCTCGTGGCTGCGCCGCGTGGTCGTCTCAGCCGCCACGGGCACTTCGAGCCGCACCCAACCTCGGTCGAAGGGCTCCACGAGCGCGCGCACCCGCAGGCCGATCGCGCTGCCCACGACGCGCCCCGGCAGGCCCTCCACGAAGGGCGGCAGGTCGCTGCCGCCTCCGGCGAACGAAACACGCATCGGTGCGCTCGCGACGGCGTGCCTTTGCGGGCTGCGTGCGGAGCGGGCGTAGGGCATGGGGACGGCGCAGGTCGTCATGGGGTGCGCGCGGAGGTGCCGCCCCTCAGCGCCCAGCGCCGGCTCGGACGTCCGCGCCGCGCGGTGCAGCACGGAGCGCGCCAGGAGGCTTCGGGGACGCGTGCGCACCGGGGTGACACGGCGAGCCCTCGTGCTCGACTAGTTCAGGACCAGCGGCGTGGACGGCTCGGCCGCCTTCGCGCGCTCTTTGGCCTCGTCGAGGATCCGATCGATCAGCCGGAGCCCTGCGAGGAGCACCTTGCCCTCCTCCTGCTCGCCGCCGTCTTGGGCAGCCGACGCGAACGCGCGGAGCGACAGCGCGTCCTTGCGGATCGTCGAGAGATCCGCGGCGCGCGCGGCCGACGCGATCTGCTCGGCCAGATCGATCACCGTGTTCGCGTCCCCGAACTCGAACCCCGTCTTTGCGGCGCGACTGAGCACGCCCGTGAGCTCCACCCGGTACGTCGCGAGCACGAGGAGGAAGAGCGCCTCCCGTTGCCGGAACGAGCGCAGGATCAGGTGGTGGAGGGGAAGCGCGTCATCCGGAAAGGAGCGTTCCATGCATGAAAACCCATAAGCCCAGTGCGCCCCGGTCTCAAGACCGCCGTGGACCCCGGCATCCCGCGTACTTTGGAACACGGAACCGTCCGCGATTCGCTCCTGCCCACGTTCTGTGCGATCCTTTGAATTCGGATGAATTTGACCGCGTCGGACCTCGGCGTTTGCCGGGGTTTGCCGCGTACGCTACCCCCTATCGGCCCTTCGGGCGGTGGGGGAAAAACAAGCCGGATACGGAGCAAAGGAAGCGATGGCCAACGCGAACACGAGCGGCGCCGGGGTGACCCGGCCAAACTTGAGCCCGCTCGCGAACTTCAAATACGACTTGCCGGCGGGCCTCGTCGTGTTCCTCGTGGCGCTGCCGCTGTGCCTCGGCGTCGCGCTCGCCTCGAACGCCCCGCTCTTCGCGGGCCTCACGGCGGGCGTGATCGGTGGGCTCTTGATCCCGCTCATGAGCCGCTCGCCGCTCAGCGTGTGCGGGCCGGCCGCGGGCCTCACGGCGATCGTCCTCGCGGGCATCGACAAGCTCGGCAGCTTCGAGAACTTCCTCGTCGCCGTGGTCCTCGGCGGGGTCTTGCAGATCATTCTCGGCGTCGCTCGCCTCGGCACGGCCGTCTACCTCATCCCTTCGTCCGTCATCAAAGGGATGCTCGCTGCGATCGGCTTGATCCTGATCCTCAAGCAGTTCCCGCATGCCGTCGGGTACGACCTCGATCAGGAGGGCTCCGAGCAGTTCGTGGTCTCCGCGGAGGAGAACACGTTCACGATGATCCTCCACGCTTTCGGCCGTCTCGAGCGTGGCGCGCTCGTGATCAGCGCGGTCTCGATGGGCATCCTCGTCCTGTGGGAAAAGACCGAGCGGCTGCGCAAGCTCTCGTGGCTCCCGGGCGCGCTCGTCGTCGTCCTCGTCGGCACCGGCCTCAACATCCTGTTCCGCAAGACCGGCTTGCCCATCGCGCTCGAGCAGACGCACCTCGTCACGTTGCCCGCCTATGACGGCGTGAGCGGCGCGCTCGGCCAGCTCCGCACGCCCACTTTCGCCGCGCTCACGAACCCGCAGGTCTACGTCGTCGCGTTGACGATCGGCATCGTCGCGAGCCTCGAAACGCTGCTCAGCATCGAGGCCGTGGACAAGCTCGATCCCTGGAAGCGCAACACGCCGCTCGACCGTGAGCTCGTCGCGCAGGGCATCGGCAACGCGGCGAGCGGCCTGCTCGGTGGTTTGCCCGTCACGAGCGTGATCGTCCGCTCCAGCGCCAACATCAACGCCGGCGGACGGACGCGGGCGGCGACGGCCTTCCATGGGCTCTTCCTGCTGCTCGCCGTCCTCTTCATTGGCCGGTTCCTCAACATGATCCCGCTCGCGTGCCTCGCGTCGATCCTGCTCATGACCGGCTACAAGCTGGCGAAGCCCGAGCTCTTCAAGAAGATGTACAAGCTCGGCTGGGATCAGTTGATCCCGTTCGTCTTCACCATCACCGCCATCCTCCTCACGGACCTTCTGCGCGGCATCCTCGCGGGCATCGTCGTCGGCGTCGGCTTCGTGCTGCGCAGCCACATGCGCGCGGCCTTCACCGTCGCGAAGGAGGGCAAGAAGCGCGTGATCACGTTCAAGAAGGACGTCTCCTTCCTTAACAAGGCGACGTTCATCGGCGTGCTCAAGCGCATCCCCGACGGCTCGTCCGTCATCATCGACGGCACCCGCGCCGAGTTCATCGATCAGGACATCATCGAGGTGATCGAGGACTTCCAGCTCTCCGCGGCGCTTCGCGGCATCCACGTCGAGGTGCGCGACGTCCGCACGAAAGAGAACGCGCGGCGGGCCACGATGGCCTCGGTCTCCGAGCCGAGCCAAGCGCACGCCGAAGCGCGCACCTGACGCGCGCTGCTCCTTCCGCTGCCCGCCCGGACGGCCGAACCGGTCCACCCGAGCGATCCGTTCTCCCCCGACAAACCCTTGCGCGGCCCGGAAGGATGGGTCAAAACGCGCGGTCGCCTCGCGGCCGAGGGACTTTTTCCGCGACATCCGCGAGCTCTGCCGTCCGTCCACCGGCCCTCTGGGCAGTGACGGATGGAAATGGAAATCGAGGGGCACGCACCCTCCCAACCCCGCTCCGCGCGCTACGTAATCCACCGTGACCGCCAAGCAGACGACCGCGCAGCCGCTTCGTCCCGAGCCGAGCTCGGGCAACTCCCACAGCAGCCCGCAGCCGAACGGCGACGCGGACGAGCTTGCGATCGTTCGCGAAGAGCAAGCGCTCCTCGATCGCGTGCGCGACCACCTCGCGACGGTGAAGCCCTCGCGCCCGCCGCCCACGGAGGACTACGAGGCGCAGATGATCTCGCTGCGTGATCAGATCGCGGCGAGCCGCCTCGAAGACGTCCCTGCGCTCGTGCAGCAGATGGAGCGTATCGCAGGCGTCGCCGCGCGCCGCGCCGAGGTCGTCACCGAGCCCGTCGACCCGCGATCGCCCTACTTCGGCCACCTTCGCCTCCGCGAGCGCGGCAAGCAGGACCGCGATGTCCTCATCGGCCGCACCACGCACGTCGACGCCAAGGCCGGCGTGCGGATCGTCGATTGGCGCCACGCGCCCGTGAGCCAGCTGTATTACCGCTACGAGGAAGGCGCGGAGTACGAAGAGACCTTCGGCGACCGCGAGGTCGAGGGCAAGGTCCTCGCCCGGCGCACCGTCACCATCGAGGACGGCGAGCTCTACCGCATCGCCGCGCCGCAAGGCGTCTTCGTGCGGGTCGAGGGTGGGTATCGCCGGCTCGACAGCCGCGCTGTCGTGCTCGCGGGTGGCCAGGGCAAGGCCGTCCGCCCCGAGGACATGCGCGGCGCGCTCGGCACGGGCGCGAGCTTCGCGGCGAAGGAGGATCGGCACCTGCCCGAGATCGCCGCGCTCCTCGACCCGCGCCAGTTCGAACTCATCTCGCGGCCCGACGCGGGCATCGTGGTCATCCAGGGCGGCGCGGGCAGCGGTAAGACGACCATCGGCGTCCACCGCATGGCGTTCCTCGCCTTCAACAACCGCTCCCGCTTCTCCGCCGACAAGATGCTCGTCATCGTCGGCAGCCCCGCGCTCCGTGCGTACATCAGCGAGGTCTTGCCTGCGCTCGGCATTGGCGAGGTCCAGGTCGAGACGTTCGCCGAGTGGGCGCGCGCCGCGCGCACGCGCGCCTTCCCGTGGCTCGAAGCGCCGGTCGAGGAGAACACGCCGAGCGCGGTCACGCGGTACAAGACGCACCCGGCGCTCCTGCGCCTGCTCGAAGAGCGCGCCGCCGCGTATGCGCAGGACCTCACGACCCGCAAGGACTCGCGCGGCATCCTCTGGTTCTGGGCCGATCTGCTCACCGACAAGGACAGCATCGAGAAGGCGTTCGTCGCGGCGAACGATCCCGAGTTCGGCCTCGATAAGGTCCGCCAGGCGTGGCGCTGGTGCGCCGAGCGTTGCCCCGCAGTCCTCGATCGCGACCCCGGCGATCGTGCCGAGCGCAAAGCCGCGCTCGCCGACGAGCCCGTGGACGAAGATCCCGTGGAGGAGCGCCTTGGCGCCGACGACAGGCCCGTCGAAGAGGACGAGCGCGCGTTGCTCGATCCCGAGGACGACGCGCTCCTGCTGCGCGCCTACCAGGTCATCAAGGGCGACCTCAAGAAGGGCAAACAGCCCTACGTCTTCGAGCACCTCTTCGTCGACGAGGCGCAGGACCTCGCGCCCTTGGATCTCGCGGTCCTGCTCGGCGTCGTCTCCAAGCAGAAGTCGGTGACGCTCGCGGGTGATACCGCGCAGCGCCTCTTCATGGACTCGGGCTTCCGCGACTGGAGCCGCGTGCTCGAAGATCTCGGCCTCGACTCGGTCAACATCGAGCCTCTGCGCATCGCCTATCGCTCGACGCGTGAGGTCCTCGCGGTCGCGCGTGACATCCTCGGCCCGCTCGCCGATCCCACGCCGCCCCTCGCGCCGCGCACGGGCGCGCCTGTCGAGCACCACCATTTCCCGAGCCAGGGCGCGGCCGTCGCGTTCCTCGCGGACTCGATCCGCCCGCTCTTCACGCGCGAGCCGCGCGCCACGCTGGCGATCCTCGCGCGCCACCCCGAGCAGGCGGACGCGTACTACGAGGCGCTCAAGATGGCCGAGATTCCGAGCCTTCGCCGCGTGCGTGCGTTCGACTTCCTCTTCCGTCCGGGTGTGGACGTCACCGAGATCCGGCAGGTGAAGGGCCTCGAGTACGACTATGTCGTGCTCGTCGACGTGAACCACTCGACGTACCCGTTGGATGACGAGTCGCGACACCTCCTGCACATCGGGGCGACACGCGCGGCGCATCAGCTATGGGTGGTCTCGACGGCCAAGCCGAGCCCGCTCGTGCCGGCGTGGCTCCTCAATGCCTGACGGGGACCCCGGAAAAACAGCCTTCCCGCGTGAAGCGTGATCGAACGATCACGAGGGGCTTGACTCCTGCACGGACAGGAGTAGGTTCCGACCCGTCGTCGCCGCTTCGTTTGGCGAACATGACGCGCGGTGGAGCAGCCTGGTAGCTCGTCGGGCTCATAACCCGAAGGTCGTAGGTTCAAATCCTACCCGCGCAACCAGCGGAGCGTGGGGACAGCCGTAGTCGCTGTCCTCCACGCTCAGTTGTTTTGTAGAGGAAACATACTGACGCGCGGTGGAGCAGCCTGGTAGCTCGTCGGGCTCATAACCCGAAGGTCGTAGGTTCAAATCCTGCCCGCGCAACCAAGTCCGAGAACCGGAAAGCAAGGGGTCGACTCGAAATGGGTCGGCCCCTTTGCTTTTGTGCTCCCGGCCGACCCTGACCTCAGGCCGATCGCGCTTGCGACAGCCCGCCCGGCCCGAGCGTCCCTTCCTCGCCCACGCAAAACGCCAGATTGCGTTTGTCGTGGCCGAGCGTCAGCCGAGACCATACGGGCAGCCCTAGCGGCTCGAGTGCCTCGCGCAGCACGTCCGTGAGCTCGTAGCGCGCGCCCTCCGGCGGCTCGCATTTCACGAAATCGCCGAGCGCGATCCCCACCGCCCCATCGAGCGCACCGCTCAGGCGGAGCTGCATGATCAGCCGATCGACCCGGTAGGGCACCTCGGTCACCTCTTCCAGCACCACGATTGCCCCCCGCGCGTCGAGCGCCCACGGCGTCCCTGCCAGGCTCGCGAGCACGCACAGATTTCCCCCGACGACCCGCCCGCGCACCTCTTCCTTCGGACCCGCGAAATGCTGCGCCGCAATGGGCGCGACCGCATCGCCTGCCAGCATTGCCCGAATTCGCTCCCGTGTCGCGTCGTCCACCTTCGTCGCGATCGTCTCCAGCATCGGCCCGTGCACGAGGTGGCCCCCGCGTGACGTCACGAGCGCCGCGAAGAGCGCGGTCGCGTCCGAGCAGCCGATCACCGGCCTCCTGTCGAGCCCCTCGCGCGGCAGGCTCGGCAGGCAATGCATGCACCCGTAGCCGCCTCGCGCGAGCCACACCGCGTCGATCCCCTCGGCCGTCAGCGCCCACAGGAGATCCTGCGTCCGCTCCTCGGCCGTGCCCGCGGTGAAATGGTGTTGCTTTTCCACGTTCGGGGCGAGAATGACCTCGTAGCCCCAGCTCTTCACGAGCTTCACGCCGGCTGCGACGCCGGCGAGCTGCGGGATGCCTGCGGGGGCGACGACGGCGACGGTCGCGTTTCGTTTCAGCACGAGCTCATCATGCGCCGGCTCGATTGTGCGGCCAAGCGAAATGCTAAATCGATCGACACGCGAAGATGTGCTCGACCGCATCGACGAGCATCTGCTCCACGTATTCCTGCGTGATCTCCTTTGGCACCGCGAAACGCAGCAGATCCATCGGCGGTGGCGAGACCACGAGGTACGCGAGCACCTCCGGAAAATCGCGCCAGTGGATCACGCAGAAACCCACGAGATTCGTCCCGCGCGTCTTCGGCACACCCGAGAGCCCGAGGCATAACTCGATGCTCGGCTTTTCGGCGGCCTCGTCGACGGCGATCCACGGCGAATGCCCGGCGCGCTCGAGCTCCTTTTGCACCTCCAGCATCGCCGGCCGGATCACGCGCTCGCGCGCCTCGTCGAATTCGCGAAGGAATCGGGCTCCGTCCGCCTCGGACTTTTCTTTTTGCCGCGCCGCATAACGCGCCGCCATGCGCTCGATCCGGAAGCGGTTCTGCTCCTTCATCGCTCGCCGACTATACACGTGGCTAGCGGCGCCGGCCATGGTCCTGATACACTCTCGCCCGTGGACCTTCCCACTCCGCCGAATCCTGGCAGGACGACGCAGCTCGTCCTCGGCGCTGTTTTCACGGGCCTCGGCGCGCTCCTCCTCCTCGCCGGCCTCGCGCAGCTCCTCTTCTTCTGGAACCGCACGCCGAGGGGCCTCACGATCGAGCCCATCGTCCTGCCCATGGGCCTCATCCTCACGGTCGTCGGCGCGCGTTTCCTCGTCCGCGAGCTCGGCGCCCGCTGGCTCGCCAAGAACGGCCTCGACGCGCAGGCCGAGGTCCTCCGCGTCGATCACACGGGCGAGGTCGTCGATCGCCAGCAGGTCGTCTGCAAAGTGGGCCTGCGCGTGCACATGCCCGGCCAGCCGCCGTATGACGTCTCCATTCGGTGGCTCATGGGCCCGTACGACGGCCTGCGCCTCATTCCGGGCAAATACGTGAACGTGAAGGTGAGCCCGAAGGATCGGATGCACGTCGCGCCCGCGTGAGCGCGGGGCGCCCGCGTTTTTCAGGGTCCGAGGCTCAGCACCGTCGGCTGGCTCGGCACGATCCGCATGCCGGGGCAATTCGTGCTGTTTTGAATCGACATGCTGGTCATCTTCGTGACGGGCATTCCGCCGACGAGCACGGTGAACGACCCGGTCACGTGACGCACCGGCCCCATCACCATTCCTGACGCCACGCCCGTCGCGATACCGGGGTTATCGCCCACGCTCATCGTGATCGGCGTCGCCATGTTGTGCGTCGGTGTGCACATCGTGAGCACGTTCCACACTGGCGGACAGGCCATCGGCCCGAATCCCATGTTCGGATAGGGAATCGGCACCGGGGCCGGCGCGGGCGGAACGGGCGTGAGGCACACGTCCGGGAAGCCCATGTTCATGCCCATCATCTGCGTATTGACGAACATCGGCTCATTCCTCCTTATCAGCCGAGGTGCACCTGATCGGCGTTCACCTTCACGAGGTCCGTCGCCGTCACGAGCGTGTTTTCGCCCCGGAGATGCGCATTGCCCTGCGCTGCCCAGTCGATGTGCTGCGCGCGCACTTGATCGATTTCCTCGACCGTCCGATACGAGCGCTTCACCCGCTGGCTGAATCGGTCGAGCGCCGCGTCGAACGTCGACGCCAGCATCTTCACCTTGCCGAACTCCGCCTTCACCGCGGCGCCTACCACGTCGATCCATTCCGCCGACAAATGCGCCCGCAGCGCCTTTACGGTCACCTCGGAGCCCGTCACGTTCACGGGCGCCGCGGCCACCACGTCCACGCCCTCCTGCGCCGCGATTTCAACCTTCCCGCTCGGCGTACGCAGCTCGAGGTCCCCCTCCACGGCGATCGTCGTCTTCTGCGATTCTTTCCGCTCCAGCACCGCCAGCACGAACGAATCGCCCTCCTCCTCGGTCGCCACGAGGACGCGGTCCCCAGGGGCCGGCGCGACCAGGCAACTCGTGGCGCGCTTCGCGTTCACCTCGGCGAGCGCCGTGCGCACGAAATACCCCTCCGGACCCGCCGAAACGACCTCGCCGAACTCTTGCCACACGGTCTTCGCCGCGAGCTTCCGCGCCGCGTTATGCATCGCCGTCTCCTTTCCAGATCCGCTGGTGCTTGTCGCGCCAATCTTCTGCTTCCGCCAGGTCCGCATCATTGCCGAGCGCGCCCGCCCGTCCCAGCGGATACCGCGCGCCCCCGTCCTTCACCCGGTGGAGCCTCGTCCTGTACATCTTTGCGCCCGAGAAATCCGCCCCCTCGATCGACGCGTGCGAGAAATCCGCATACGTAAGATCGCAGTTCTTGAAGCTCGCGCCTGGGGCCTTCGCCTCGTGCCAGATCGACATCTCCAGGATCGCGTCGTCGAAAGGCACGGCCGGCGCGATCACCTTCGGAAAGAGCGCCTCTTTCAAATTCGCCCCACGCGCATCGACCCCTTCGAGCCGCGCCTCGAAAAAGATCGCATTCTTCGCATCCGCCCGCGTGAGCTTCGCGCCCTTCAGGTTCGCGCCCTTGAAATTGACCTGGGTGATCTTCGCCTTCGCGAAATTGCACCCCTCGAGGTTCGCGTCGTTGAGCTGCGTCAGGTGCAGATCCACGCCTGCGAACGAGTGCCCGGCGAGCTTCGCCTCGGTCAGCACCGTCATTTCGAGCCTCGCGCCGTCGAGCTTCACGCCCACGAGGTCCGCGCGGAAGAGTGCTGTGCGCTTGAGGTTCGCCCCCGCGAGGTTCGCGCCCTTGAAGCTCGATTCGAGCAGCGACGCGCGTTCCAAGTTCGCCCCCGCGAGCGACGCCTCGTCGAAGCAGCTCTTCGAGAAATTCGCGAGCAAGAGCGACGCCGACGCGAGCTCGGCCGCCATGAAATCGCACCCATTCGCCGTCACATTCACAAGCTCGGCCCCGCCGAGTTTTGCCATGACGAACCGCGTGTTCATCACGGTCGTGTGCCTCCACGTCGTCCCTTCGAGCACCGCGTTCGCGAAATCGCACTGCGTGAACGTTGCCTCGCGCAGGTTCGCGCCCGCGAGGTTCGCGCCGCGGAACGACGTATTCGCGAAGACCGCGCCGCGCAGATCCGCGCCCGCGAGGTCCTTGCCGCCGAGGTCCGTGCTGTCGAAGAGCTCGCCGCTGCGGACGAGGTTCTCAAGCGTTGCCTTGTCCATCGTCCCCTCGGCTTTGCAGATATCGGAAGTGCTTCAAATTCGCGCCCTTGAAGCTCGTCTTTGCATCGCCCACCATCCGCGCCCCGTCGGCTCGGAACAGGTTCGCCTCCTCGAAATTCGCGCCCGCCACCGTGGCCCTCGCGAGCATCGCCGACAAAAGGTCGGCCCCGCGCAGATCCGCATTCGTGAGATTCGCGCGCTCGAAGCGCGATTCCGCTGCCCGCACGCCCATGAGCTTCGCGCCCGTGAGGTCCGTCTCCGAGAAATCGGCCGTATGCAGGGTCGCCGCCACGAACGTACTCCCGGCGAGCCGCGCGCCCCGGAGGTTGGCTCGGGTCATGTCCGTATCACGGAAATCGGCATTCGTGAACCGCGTGCCCTTCTCGACCCGCACGACCCGGAGGTTCGTGAGGCTCGCGCGCCGGAAGATCGCCCCGTCTCCCTCCACGTCGAGGAACACCGATTGATCGAGCTTCGCCACCGTGAAGTTCGTCTTCGTGCAATCAACCTCGAGGAAATTGCATTTCTCCAGCACCGAGCCGGAGAGGTCCGCCCCGGCAAGCGAGACCTTGGAGAACATGAGCTCCTCGGCCTTGCAGCCGGCGAGCTTCGTCCCTTCGAGCTTCGCCTCCGTGAAATCGGTCCGGTCGAGCGTCGCCTTTTCGAGGTTCGCCCGCGTGAGGTTCGCCCGGAAGAACACGACGCGCGTGACGTTCGTGTTCTCCGAGAAATCGGCCTCCGTGAGGTCCGCGCAGCCGAGGTTTGCCTCTTCGAGCCGCGCCCCGCGGAAGATCGCTCCCTTCGCCCGCGCGTGCGCGAGGACGGCGCGGGAGAGGTTCGCCTCGTCGAACCTGCATCCTTCCACGTTCGTCGATTCGAAGAAGGACTCCGAGAGATCGGCCTTTCGGAAATCGATGCCCGAGAGGTCCACCCCCGAAAAATCTCGGCCCGCGAGGCTCTCACCATTGCGCAGCGCTTGCTCCACCTCGGCGCGGACCTTCTGCCCGTCCTCCTCGTCGAGCGGCGGCATGGCCTCCGTCCGGTGCACCGATAGCCGGTACGCCTCCTTCACTTTCTGCTCGGCGAAGACGAGTTTTTCCTCGATGGCAGGATCGTGGAGCTTTTGAAAGACCTCCTCCGGCATGGGCACGCCCGTCGCCTCGCTGAGCGTCGCGAGCCCGCGGAGCGTTTCGAGCTCCTTTTGCGCACTGAACCTGGGCGGACCGAGCGAGCGCCGCTTCTGCCGTTCGAGGACCTCGTCCGGATCGAGCTTCGCGTCCTTGCACGATTGCCGGAACTGCTCCATCGCCTGCTTCTTGAGCGCCTCGCCCTCCTTTTTGGCCGCCTCGACCTTCTCGTCGACGGACTCCATGAAGGCGAGGACATCGCCCTTGGGCATTTCCTCGCGCGGTGGGAGCTTCTCGGGCAGCCTCGGCCCCGGATCGAGGCCCGCGGCGCGAATCTGCTCGTGGGCGCGCTGCAATTCGAGCTCCGCGCGCCGCCGCATGTTCTCTTCGAGCGAGCCCTCGCGTTCGAGCAGGACCTTCGTATCGTCGCTCCCGCTCGGCTTGAGCACGCCCACGCCCTCGGGCAAGAGATCGCTGTCCTTGAGCGCGTGGAGCGGCCCGCGCTCCTTGTCGAGCCGCCGCCGTCGCACCTCCTCGTAATGCGACCGCGGCTTCGCCTCACCCAAACGTTCGAGGCCCACCATGACCTCGTTCACTTCCAGCTCGTCGTCCGTCGCGACCTGGAAAATGCCACGATAGATCAGCGCGACGCGCTCGACGTGCGGGAAGATCCACACCGTATCGCAGTGCATCGACACCTCGACAGGCGAAGGCGCGCTGCGTGTCCCGAGGAACGCCCGCGCCACGAAGCCCGGGAGGGCCGCCTCGATCTTGGGTTTGTCGGGGTGCATGTTCTCCACGACGAACGCCTCGTCGCCGCGGAAATACCCGGGCATCCACTGGTCCTCGGGCGCCACGTTGAAGAAGAGCGGATCAAAATCCTCGGGCAGCTCCGGATACCGCGTCTTCAGCCATTTCTGACCATAACTGCCGACGCGCTTCGAGCGCGGCTCCCACGTGAGGTCGAGCGGTCCGAAGCCCGCGGGGGGCGGCTCGTCGCCCGGCGATTTGACGAGCCGGTTCGGCCATTCCACGTTCGGCAAGGGATGCACCTTCTTGCCGGCCGCCGTGATGGGCTTCTTGCCCTTGCCCACGGTGTTTCTCGGATCGCCCTCGCCGCCGAGCGCGTTCTCCCACGAGATCCGCATTCTCGTATACGGCACGGGCTCGGACGGGCCTGTCGCGCCCCAGGTCCGGTCGCCGACGACGTAGAGCTTCTTGTCGATCCGGCCCAGGGAGAGCCGAACCTGCCGCGCAATCGCAGGCTCGGGGCCCGTGGCAAAACCCTCGCAGAGCACCTCGCCGCGCACCTTGGGCAATCCGTGGTCGAAGACGCCCGTGCCCTCGTCGGTGAACGTCGTGACGAGGTTTCCATCGTTGACGAGCAGGCCCGCGCCCTCGCCGCCGAATTGCAGCATGAAGGTCACGGACAGGCAGCCGCGTCCCGGCAATCCGATCGCCTGGACCCGGACGGACGGGATCAATCCTGCGGGTTTGATCGTACGCACGTGTTTCTCGTCCCGGCGAGCGCGCTCAGTTGATGAGCTGGATCGCGGCGCGCGACATGAACGCCGCGCCCGTGAACACAAGCGTCGGCGTCTGGACCATGAAGACGCCGGCCGACATGAACGCAAACCCCGCCGTCGCCTCGGAGACCTTCATCGGCGTGGCGCGGAGGTCGATCACGCTGGAGAACTCGGCCTTGATGCCCGTGGCGAACGTGAAATCGGCCGAGCATTTCACGTCGACGAACACGCCGACCTTCAGGTTGAACTCGGCCGCGAGCGTGAAGTTCGCGTTCGCTTGCGCGTTGAACGTGATCCCCGTGCCGTACGTGAGCTCCCGCTTGTCGCTGCCGACGATCTTGAAGCTCGTGCCGAGGATGTTCGTCGTCTTGTCGCCGCTGACGGTGCCGGCGTATTTGCCCTCGGTCGTGACGTTGATGTTGCCCTTGGCGTAGATGTCGACGTCGCCGCCCGAGCTCTTCAGCGTCGCTTTCCCCGTGCTCTCGTACGACTGCGTGCCCCCCGTCGACTTCACGTCGATGTTCTTGTTCGTCGTGACCTTGAAGTTGCCGTCGTTCACCGCGACGTTGAAATCGCTGTTCGCGGGCGCGGCGAGCCCCGAGCCGCTGCCGACGTTGAACGAGACGCCGCCGTTCACCGCGACGCCCATGCCGCCCGCGATGCCGACCTTCTGCCCGCCGGTCGTGACCGAGAGATCCTGCCCCTTCGCGACCGTGATCACCTGCCGATCGTTGTAATTCTCGGTGACGAGCTTCGTGACCGTCTCGGTCTTCACGTCCTCGTACGTCTCGGTGACGGAGCCCTTGACCTTTTCGGTCTTGTTGCCGACCGGTCCGCCGTCGTGATAGCCGACCTCGATGTTCCAGTCGCCGCCCGCGTCGAGCAGGGTCGCGGCGTCGGTGTGGATGATCATCGTGTGGCCTTCGTTGGGCGAGCCCATGCGCACGTACGAGTTCGTGTGCGGCGTCGACATCGTGATGCGCTGCTGTCCGGACTTGTCCTCGAGCTCGAGCCGGTTCCGCCCGCCCGTTTGAATGATGTTCTTCGTGTGATTGCCGCTCGTGACCGGGCTCGGCGTGTGAGCATTCGGCACGACGCCCGAGATGACGGGGCGATCCGGGTCGCCGCCGAGGAAGCTGAAGACGACCTCGGTGGCCTTGCGCAGCGGGAAATGAAACCCCTCCACGCCGCCGCCGTGCGGCTGCATCATGCGCACGAACGTGCTCGCCTTGCCGTCCTTCAGGTTCGTCTCGTCGAACTTGAACTTGACCGAATAACGGCCCTGATCGTCGATCTGCGCGTATTCGCTGTCGGCCGGCCCGTCTACGGTGCCATTCTCGTACCCGTAGATCCGCGGCCATTGCGTGCGCGTCTCCGGCCGGAACTGCGTGCCCTCCGGGATCGCGTCGACCTCGACGAAATACACCTCGTCGTGATCCAGATCGAGCAGCTGCTGGAACGCTGACGCGCTCGCGGCCTGGTTGCCGTGGTGGCGCGCCTCGACCGCGAGGTAACGAGCGTTGAGCGCCGCGCGCGGGTGCTCCTCGATCTCGAAGACGTGCCCGGCGCGCAGGTGCGAGCGCGTGCCGCGGGCCTGGTAGACGACCTCCCGCGCGAGCATCTCCTCGGCCCGGAGCTTCGCCAATCGCTCGCCCGCGGCGGCCGAGAAGAACCGCTCGCCATAAAGGCTCACCTCGCCCGCGCCGTTCGACGCGACCGGCGCCGAGCCGGCGATCGTGAGGTTGGGCCGTGCGTAATCATAATCCTTGAGCTTGACCAGCGACGGCAGCGTGCGGTGGCGGCTCGTGAACGCGCGGAACGACGGCCCGGCGCTGCGGTCCTGCCCGGTCTGCGGGAAATACCGCACGGGCTTGCCGAGGACGTCGTCCTCGTACGACGCCCCGTCGCTGATGACGAGCTTCTCGCCGTCCTCGTTATGGATGAAGTAATAAAAGATGCCCTCACGCTCCATCCAGCGCGAGATGAAATCGAGGTCGCTCTCCCGGTACTGGCAGATGTGCTCTTCCGTCTCGTACGATCCGAGCCGCAGCTCGTAATCGTCGCCGGAGAGGCCGTTTTCTTCGAGGATCGACTCGAGCACCTCGGGCAGCTTTTTCTTCGTGAAGATACGGCTGTGCTTCGAGAGGCCGAGCAGCCATAGCCGCGGGACCAGCACCGCGCGGACGAGCGAGCGGCCCTCGACCGCGTGCAAAAGCTCCACGCTCGCGAGGATCCCGGCGAACACGAACGGCGGCAGCTTGTCGTCCGCCCGGTCGATCACGAGCTGCGCCTTGGCCCCGATCGCGTCGCCGAGATCCAGCCCGTCGCCCTCTTCCCCTTCGAGCGAGACGAAAATTTCGAACTCGTACGTCCGCGAGATCGCCTCGGCGCCGCGGAATGCGATCACGCGCGTCGTGTCCGGCAGCACGCTGGACGAGATCGTGATGAGGTCGGTCAAAGCCATGGCCCACGCTCTCCCGGGGATCCCCCCAAAGTCCTCGAAGCGATGTCGAGCGTACCATTGTCCTTCCCATGCCGGGAAGCGCGCCGCGGGCTTTGGGACCAAAAAGAGTCGTTGTAGGATGCGCCACGGCGCGAGCGCGCCCGGAGCCCGGAGGACGAGCCGTGAAGACGCTGATCAAGGACGTGGACATCGTGACCCTCGACGAAAAAGGCACGGTGATCCGGGGCGGCGCCATCGCCATCGACGGCGCCCATCTCGTGGCCGTCGGCAAAGCGCCTGAAGATTTCGCGCCCGACACGACGATCGACGGCACGAACCACGTCGCTGTGCCCGGATTTTTCAACGCCCACTGCCATGCGTCGATGTCGCTCGTGCGTGGCTACGCAGAGGACCTGCCGCTCGATCGATGGTTCAACGAGCGCGTATGGGTCGCCGAGTCCGCGCTCGGCCCCGAGGAAGTGCGCGCCGGAGCGCTGCTCGCCGCATGCGAGATGATCCGCGCGGGCACGGTCGCCTTCAATGATCACTACTTCTACATGGACCACGTCGCCGAGGTCGTGGAGACGTCGGGGCTGCGCGCGTCGCTCACGTGGTGCCAGTTTGGTACGGGCAAGGAGGTCGGCGCCGATCTCGAAGGCGCGCTCGCCTTTGCCGAGCGATGGAACGGCAAAGCGGAAGGCCGCATCCGCGCGATGCTCGGGCCGCACTCGCCCTACGTCTGCCCACCCGCGTTTCTGCGCGAGATCGCGGCGCTCGCGAAGGAAAAGGGCCTCGGCCTGCACATTCACCTCGCCGAGAGCGAGGAGCAGGTGAGCCGCTCGCTCGCGGCGCACGGCGTGACGCCCACGCGGCTGCTCGAAGAGACCGGCGTGCTCGGCGTGCCCACGATCGCGGCGCACGCGCTCTACCTGAGCGACGACGACGTCGCGATCCTCGCGCGGCACGACGCCACCGTCGCGTATTGCCCGATCACGTACATGAAGCTCGCGATGGGCCCGGGCGACGTGCCGCGGCTGCTCCGCGCGGGCGTGAACGTCGCGCTCGGGACCGACGGGCCCGCGTCGAACAACGACATGGACATGAAGGAAGCCGTTCGGTTTCTCCCCCTGCTCCAGAAGCTCGCGCGCCGCGACGCGGAGGCCATCGCGGGCGACGCCTCGCTGCGCATGGCCACGCAGGCCGGCGCCCGCGCGATGGGTTTTTCCGAGGCGGGCGTGCTCGAACCCGGACGCGCGGCCGATCTCGTGCTCTTCGACTTCGACAAACCACACCTCGTCCCGCGCCACGACCTCGTCGCGAACCTCGTCCATGCGGCGAAGGGCAGCGACGTGAGCCACGTCTTCGTCGCGGGAAAACTCGTTTACGCAGACGGGACGATCCTGACGCTCGACGAGGAGAAGATCCGCGCCGAGGCCGAGCGCGCGGCATTTCGCATGGTTTCCCGCGATTTGTCGGTTCTCCGCGCTTACACGTCCTGAGGGAAGAAAGCCGGAGCGGAATTTCGCGGTGCGCGTCTTTTGCATCGACGCGCCTTCATGGATGAAGTCAAGACGAGGCCAGCGGGCGTCATCGCGGTGGCCGTGCTGATGGCGCTCAGCGGTGTGCTCACGGTGCTCTCCAGCATCCCGGCCGTCACGGGGGCGGCGCTGCCGCCTTGGGCGATCGCGCTTGATGTCGCGGTCGGGATCGCCATGTTCGCCGTCGCGTGGGGGCTCGTCACGCTGCGGGCCTGGGCGTGGGTCGTGACGCTCGGCGTCCAGGCGGTGAACGCCCTCTTCGCGATCATCGCCGTCGCGTCGGCGCCGACCGCCTGGCCGACCTGGCTCGCCATTGCAATTGCAGCGGTGGTGATCTTTTATTTGACGCGCCCGAACGTCCGATTGGCCTTCGGGGTGGGCATGCGCCCCGCCTGATTTCCCCTCCGGAATTTCCAAAAATTACTGTCGACCGGCCTCGACCGGTGTACGCTCGGCTCTTCTGCGAATCGACCATCGACGTGATTGTCGATGGTGCGCCCGCAGGGAGGTCCGAATGCGCGCTTTTCATTCCCCCGCTGCCATTCCTGTTCTCATGCTCGTCACCGCCTGTGGCTTCGCCGGTTGTGGCGCGGAGCCCGGAGATCCCACTCCGCAGGCGAATTCCTTGATCCCCGGCGCGCCGCCCGCGATCGTCGGGCCGCCCGAGGACGAAGTCTGCGACGGCCGCGACAACGACCACGACGGCGAGGTCGACGAGGACGATCCGTCGTACGGCCTCGCCTGTGACACCGGCCAGCCTGGCATTTGTGCCGCCGGCACGCTCACCTGCGGCACCTACGCCGAGCTCGAATGCGTGCCCGATCAGGCGCCGCAGGTCGAGGATTGCAGCACCCCCGAGGACGAGGATTGTGACGGCTTCGGCGGCTGCCCCGGCGGCACGCACGTCTGGAGCCGCGGACTCCTCGGCGCAGGAGGGCAGAACTATGGGGCCGTGGCGACCGACGCCGCGAACAACATCTTCGTCGGCCTCGGCGCGAGCGGCAGCGTCGATTTTGGCAGCGGTCCGATCCCCATCACGGGCGGGATGGCCGTGGTCAAATATGACGCGGCCGGCACGCACGCCTGGATGGAGCCCCTCTGCCCGAACGTCGGCGGCACCAGCGGCGGGACCGTTTACTCCGTCGCGACGGACGCGGCGGGCAACGTGCTCGCGGCCGGCATCTTCAGCGGCACCTGTGATTTCGGCACCGGACCCATGACCGTCACGGGACTCGGCTCCTTCGTCGTGAAGCTCGACGCCGCGGGCAATACGTTATGGGCGCGACCCTTCACAGGGGGCACGCACGGCGGCAGCGTCGCCGTGGATGCGACGGGCAATGTCTACTACGCGAGCTACAGCAACGCGCCCTTCGACTTCGGCGCGGGCGTGCTCACCGGCGCCGATGATGACGTCGTCCTCGGGAAATTCGACGCGTCGGGCAACCTCGTCTGGGGCAAGCGGTTCGTCGCGACGAAATCGCAGAGAGCCCCGGTGATCGACGTCGACGCCGCGGGCAATGTCATCCTCGGCTTCACCTACAACAGCTCGGCCGACGTGGGCACGGGCGCGTTCCCTGCTTCGGGCGCAGAGATCCTCCTCGCGACGATCGACCCGGCGGGCAACGCGGTATGGGCGAAGAGCCTCGGCGGCCCGTACGACCAGCTCCTGTCCTCGCTCCGCGTCGCGCCGAGCGGCGACCTCCTCCTCGGCGGCTACTTCTATTACCGCGCGAACTTCGGCGGGCCGACGCTTACCGGCATCGACAACCTCGACGGGTTCGTCGCCAAATTCGGCGCGACGGGCAACCACGTCTGGACCAAGCGCCTCGCTGGCCCGAACTATCAGGAGCAGGTGCTGCTCGACGTCGACGCCTCCGGCAACATCAGCGTTGCCGGCAATTACCAGGGCAGCGTCGATCTCGGCCTCGGCTACGTTCCCGGCTCCTCCACGACGACGTACGACGTCTTCGCCGCGAAGCTCGATCCTTCGGGCGCGACGCTCTGGGCCGGGCATTTCGGCGACAGCGGCGATCAGCGGCTCGGCGGCCTCGCCGTCGACACCGCCGGGAACACGATCCTCGCGGGCGCGCTCTACGGCGGCTCGATCGACTTCGGCGGCGGGCCGCTCAACGCGTACCTCACCAACGGCGACGCCTTCCTCGCCAAGCTCTCGCCCTGAGCGAGGAGGCGCTCTAGTTCGCGGCGCCCTCGCCCTCTGAGCCGGCGTTCCCCTCGCCATTCGAATTCGTCGCGGCCGCCGCCTCCGTCGCGGCCGCCTCGGCCTTCTTCCGCTCCGCCTCCTCGCGCCGCTTCTGCATCGCCGCGGCTTCCGCCTCGCGCCGCTCGACCGCGTCCTGCGCGCTCCGGATCGCCGCGAGCGCCGCGCGCGCCTTGATCCGCGTCTCCTCGGCTTCACGCTGCGGATCGCTGTCCGCCACGATCCCCGCGCCCGCCGTCACCTCGAAATCCGCGCCGCGCGCGATCACCGTGCGGATCGGGATCGCGAAGTCGACCGTTCCATCCGGCAACACGTACCCGATCGCGCCGCCGTACACGCCGCGCGGACCCGGTTCGAGCTGGCGGATGATCTGCATCGCCCGCACCTTCGGCGCGCCCGAGAGCGTCCCCGCCGGCATCGCCGCGCGCACCGCGTCGATCGGCGACTTGTCCTCCGCGAGCGTCCCTTCCACCTCGCTCACGAGGTGCATCACGTGCGAGAAGCGCTGCACCTTCATCTCGCTCGTCACCGTCACCGACCCCGGCGCGGCCACGCGCCCCACGTCGTTCCGCGCGAGATCCACGAGCATCACGTGCTCGGCGCGCTCCTTCGGATCGGCCACGAGCTCGCGCTCGAGCGCCTCGTCCTCCTCCTGCGTCGCCCCGCGCTTGCGCGTCCCCGCGATCGGCCGGAGCGTCACCTTTCCGCCCGACACGCGCACCATCGTCTCCGGCGACGCGCCTGCGATCGCCATCCCTTCGGCGAACGGCGTCTCCGCGAAGTCCAGGAAGAACAGGTACGGCGAGGGCGAGAGCACCCGCAGCGCGCGGTACACGTCGAACGCATCCGCGTTCCGCATCGGCGCGCGGAACGTACGAGCGAGGACGATCTGCAGGCAGTCGCCCGCCTCGATGTATTGCTTCGCCTTCGCGACCTTCGCCGCGTACGTGTCGTCGTCGATGTTCGGCTCGGCGAACAGCGCCTCCAGCGTCGGGTCCGGCGACGGCAGCGGATCGAGCTCCGGCCCGTGTGTCATCTCCCACGCGCACCGATCGATTGCGCCCTTCGAGCGTCCTGCGATCGTGAGCGTCTGCGTGAGGTTGTCGAACACGACCACGGTGCAGTCGCGCATGAGCCGCCCGCTCATGCCCTCGTTCGGCCACGGCTTGATGCCGTTCGCCACGTTCGCCGCGTCGTAGACCATGTAGCCGACGAGCGCCTGCGAGAAGCGCGCGGCGAGGCCCTCGGCGTTCTCCAGCTCGGACGCGTCGCTGGCGAGCAGATCGAGCGCATTCGCGCCGGGCGGATAGGCGTGCTCGGTGCGCGCGCGGTAGCCGAGGATCGAGTAGCGCCCCCAGCGCTCGCCGGGCAGCACGGATTCGAGCAGGAATGACGAACGCCCGGCGGATTGCGCCCGGAGCGCGTTGTACGCGCGGACAGGCGTGACGTGATCGGCGGCGAGGGTGCGGGTCAGGATCTGGCTCTGGCTCACGCGCGAGAGCCTACACCGAGCGAGCATTCCTTGCCGCGTGGATTCAGGCCTACGCCGTGGCCTTGCTCGGGTGTGACCGGGGCGGCATCGTGTGGCCCTCCGATGCGCTCCTCGCTGAAGCACCTGTTCACGTTGTCCGCATTCGTCCTGCTCACGGCGTGCGGCGGCGCGCGCTCCTATCCGAAGGACGCGCGCACCGTCATCGTCTCGCTCGACAAGATCGATTGCAGCGACTGCGGTGATGGGATCGCCCGGGACCTGCGCGAGCGTCCGGGCGTCTACGACGCTCGCTTCGATCGTCGCAAGGCGGAGGTCGTCGTCGTGGCTTCACCGGGCTTCGACGTCTTCACGACGGTCCGCAAGCTCGCCGCCGAGGACGGGTTCGAGGCGATCCTTGGGGCGGGCAAGGGCCGCTACCTCGCTCACGTCCCGTTCCCCGAGGGCGCGGACGTGCGCATGGTCGTGGAGGACGGAAGCGACGTCCCGGACCTCGCGCCGCATCTCGCGAGCGGCAAGGTCACGGTCGTCGACTTCTCGGCGGCGTGGTGCGGCCCGTGCCGCAAGGTGGACGAGCACATGGCGAAGGTGCTCGGCGCGCGCAAGGACGTCGCGTATCGACGGCTCGACGTGGGGGACTGGGACACGCCGCTCGCGAAGCGCTACCTCGCGAACGTGCCCCAGCTCCCGTACGTCGTCGTGTACGACAAGCGCGGCATAGCGGTCGACCGCATGGCCGGCGTGGACCTCGCGCGGATCGACCGCGCGATCGAGAAGGGCTCTTCGCCCTAGTACTGACCGAAGAGGTCCTGGATGCGGGACTCCAGGGCGACCGCGATCTTGTAGAGCGACGAGATCGACGCGCTCGACTCGGCGCGCTCGATCTGCGAGAGCAGCGACACGCTGAGGCCCGTGCGGCGAGCCATCTGCTTCAGCGTCAGATCCTTCTCCTTGCGGAGGTTGCGGATTGTGTCGCCGATGACGCGGTGCAGCTGCTCTTCGGGGGTGCGCGCCAGGCCCTTCTTGCGCATCACGCGGGCGAGCACCTCGCGGAACTCGTCCACGTTGAAGGGCTTCTTGATGTAGTCGACGGCGTCTAGCTTCATCGATTGCACGGCGCTCTCCAGGTTCGGGAAGCCCGTGAAGATGACGACCGCGATGTCGGTATCGACCTTGCGGATGCGCTTGAGCACCTCGATGCCGTCGAGCTTGGGCATCATCAGATCGAGGATGATGAGGTGATACCCGCCCGTGCGGACCTCCTCCTCCACGGCCGACGGATCCACCAGGGTCTTGACCTGGTACCCATCCCGCTCGAGCAGCGTCTGCATGTAGTCGCAGATGGCTCGGTCATCGTCCACGATCAGGATGCGAACTGCCGGAAGCTCGATTGCCACCTTGTCCTCCTATTCGCGGCCACATCGACCGGGGCTCACGTCGACGCCCGAGGGCTTCGCCCGGACCGCCGGGCTCCTCCCTCGAACCCCCCCCTGGAGTCGCCGCATGTTCGGCCTGGGGGGAGCTCTGAGCGCCCCCAGGTCTCGTCTCGATTCCAGTAGCACTTTAACACGAGCCCGTCCGCTCCGGGATCGACTTTTTTACTTGCGTTTCAAGATTTTTCCACCCAGTCGACGTCCCTGGCGGACGTGGGGGTGCCCAGGGCGGTGGTGCCTCGGATGAAATCTCTGCTCGTCAGGACTTGACAGAAGCGTCCGGTGCGAGCATGGTCCGCCCCCACGTCGGTGGCGAAAGCCCGCGGCGTACGGGGCGTAGCGCAGCCTGGTAGCGCACTCGGTTCGGGACCGAGGAGTCGGAGGTTCAAATCCTCTCGCCCCGACAAGACAGACACGAGACACGAAAGTAGTCCCCGGTAGGCCCCGCCTCCCGGGGATTGTTCGTTTGTGCTCACGATCGCGCTCGACCGAACGGTACGCCGCATGCAGGCGTGCTCACCTCTGGAGAGCGCGCTGTGATTGTCCACGTCAGAGCATCGGCATCGCCGTTCGAGTACCCGGTCTGCTTCACGAGCGACGTGTTCTCGCCGATGAACCGTGACTTGCGTCACCTCATCGTGCAGCGCGAGCCCGACGTTCGTCACCGCGTCGCGGCCATCGTCGACCGTGGTGCGCTCGCTGCCCAGCCCGAGCTGAATTTGCACATCGAGCGGTATGCCCGGTGCCACCACGATGCGTTGGATCTCGTCGCTCCGCCGATCGTTCAGGGCGGGGGCGAGCGCGTGAAGGACGACGCGGCGCTTCCGTCACGCCTGCAGGCGTACTTCCACGCCTTGGAGCTCGATCGACGCTCGATCCTGCTCGTCGTGGGCGGCGCGTCGCTGCTCGACCTCGTGGGCTTCGCGGCGTCGACGGTGCAGAGCGCGCCGCGGGTCGTCCGCGTGCCCACGACGACGCTCGCGCAGGCCGGCCCGGCGGTCTTGCCGAAGAGCGCGATCAACGCGTTCGGCACGAAAGACTTCCTGTGCACGTTCCGCGCGCCCTACGCGGTCGTGTGCGACCGACGCTTCGTCGAGACCCAGAAGACGCGCGAAAAAGTCTTCGGCCTCGTCCAGGCCGTACGCGCTGCGCTCCTGTGGGACGAGGAGCTCTTCGGCTGGATCGTCTCGCACGCGCACCGGCTCGCCTCGGGGGAGCGCGACGCTGTCGCGGAGCTCTTGCAGAAGAGCGCCGCCCTGCACGCCCACCTCGCGGCCACGGCGCCGAACGAGGACGTCTATGGCCCCGAGGGGCCGCTCGCGTTCGGCGCGTGGTCGGCCGACCGGATCGAGCTCCACACCGAGCGCCGCATCCGCCAGGGCGAGGCGCTCGCGGTGGGCATCGCGCTCGACACGACGCTCGGCGCGCTGCACGGGACGAACACGGAAGCGGAGCGCGAGTTGATCCACCGCCTGCTCGAACGGCTCGGGCTACGCCTGTGGCACGACGCGCTCGGCAACGTCGACTCCGAGGGACGGCTCTTGCTCCTCGACGGTTTGTCGGAGCGCTCCCTTGGCCGCTCGCCACACGTGCCCTTGCTGAACGGCATTGGCCATGGCGTGATTGCGCACGAGTTGCGCGAGGACATCCTGCGCGAGGCCATCACGCGGCTCGCGCATCGGGACGCGCATCGGGCGCACGCGTTTGCATTGGCGTGAGGTGGGAATGCGGCGGCGACGCGTGGAGGGAGCGCGCCGCCGCCGCATTCATGCATCGTTCAGCCGGTCGTGGGCGTGGCCCTTGCGGCCTCGGCGTTCTTGCGCCGCGTCCTCGCGGCCTTCTCGGCGATCTGCGCGTTGTACTTGATCGTCTTCTCGAATGCGTTGAGCAGCGCTTTGTCTACGCCGCGGCGCGCCCTCGACTTCACGGCGTCGACGATCGAGGCGATGTCGTTTTCGCGCTCGTGGACCTTCTTGGCCCGTGATTCCCGGACGACCTCGAGGGCCTTGGCGAGCAGGGCCTCGTGGACGGCGAGCTTGTCGATCGAGGCATTGGAATCGAGCAGGCGCTGATAGATTTTCGGCGGGATGCCGGCCTCGTCACCGAACGCGGGCAGGCTGGCGGCGAGCTCCGCGAAGACCTCGGCGAGGCCCTCGTGCTCGCTGCGGAGGTGGCTCATGGCGCCCGGGGCGAGGTCGACGAGGTCGGCCTCGCAATCCTTGAGGGAGAACTCGAACGGACCGGGATAGGGCTTTGCAACTACGCTGGACATCGCGATACCTCTTTTGCAAGGGTTGCGGGGGAAGCTGGAACGTAACCAAGGGAATCGCGTCGTCGAGGGGCGGGCGTGATTTAGCACGAAATCGACGATGGGATCGTCGGCGGAGGTCGACGAGGTCGTCGGGCAGGGTCGACGAAGTCGTCGGGCAGGGTCGACGAAGTCGTCGGAGGAGGTCGACGACCGCGCGGCGGTTGTCGACGAAGTCGTCGAGGGAAGTCGACGATTGCGTGGGCGGCGTCGGCGAGATCGAGGGGGCGGGCGGTGAGGGCGTCGGGGGAGGGGACGAGGGCGCCGGGCGGGTCGACGATTGCGTTGGGGGAGGGTGAGGAGGGCGTTGGGCAGGGACGATGCGATCGTCGAGGGGGGCGGCGAATTCGCTTCGTGGTCGCGTCGATTGCGTGGGGCGGGTCGATGAGGTTGTCGGTGCTTGGCGGCTGCAGCCGGCGGGCCGGGCCCGGCGCCCACCGGCGAGACGTTCGTTACCGTGGGCATGGGTACCGGCTCCGGTGATTACTGGTCCGACGAGCAGGGGGCAGGTGGCGCAGGGAGCGCCGGGGCAGCCCCGGGGTCGAGGGGCAGGGCTGGATCTGAGGTATTGAGACGAAGGCACGCTCGCTTTTCCGGTCCGGTGGTATAGGGTCCGATCAGCGGAGCGACGGAAGGGGATCATCACGTGAAACGTCATGGTGCCGCGGTCATCGTCATCGCCGCCGTTGCCATCCTGAACCTCGGCTCGGGCTCGCGTGCGGACGACAGGCGTCCGCCAAGCGCAGAGTCCTGCAAGACGGAGCTCGGGTTCGTCTTCGACTGGTGCGAGAGCCGAGCCCATTGGCCGTGCGGCCTCGTTGCAGACGAGGACAGGGCCGCCTGCCAGGCCGGCTGTGTGCTGTACCTGTGCCCAGAGCAAATCACCTGCACCGAACTCGACCCGATGTGGTGCGCTCCCTGCGAGGATTCGAGCGGCGCCACCTTTTGGCGCAACAGCAACATCTCCGCAGACCACTGCGATCACCTGATGGGTGATCAGGACGGCAACGGCGAGTGGGATTCACCAGAGTTCAGGGCCTGGCGCAATTGCAGGGACGCGGTCATGACGGAACGATGCCCTGCGTACCCCGCATGGCGCGAGCAGCAGATACAAAAAGCATTCGACGACCTTCTTCAGGAGGAGGCCGACTCCGCCAAGTAACGCGCTGCTGGTTGCTTACTTCGCGCCCAGCGCGCGACGCGTGGGTGATGCTGGCCGCGCGGGGAGGTCATAGGACCTCGAAGCGAAAGCAACGCGGACCCGCTCGTCCCAGTCCGTATCGACGAGCGCGGGGCAGAGGTGCTCCACCGTGGCCCAATAACATGCCGCGAACGCTTCCGGGTCAAAGGGTTCATCGAGGCTAGCGAGCGTTTTGGAATCGCAGCGCATGTCGGCTACGTCGAGCGTGTACCAGAACGCCGCACCCGCCATGTCGTCGCAGGGCGCGCACACGACGGGATCGTCGTCCACACATGCGGCCTCGTCCGGGCAGAGGTGGCTCACGCACGCGACCTGGCAGGGGACCTCGAACTCCGCCGAGATCCCTGTGCAAAACCACTTCTGATATCCCCGCAAGCACGTCTCGTACAAGGACGAGAGGCTATCTCCTTCGCAAAGCTCCTCCTTCGGAACCACGAGCTTCCTCCCGGACGCCCCCATCCCCGGCGTGAGCATGAGAGCGACAGCGACAGCGATGGCCAACCTGTGGAGGCGCTTCATGACGTGCTCCCCTCTTCTCGTACGCCGAAGTTTGTCCCCGTGCTTGACAACCGAGTTTGTCCACAATAGGACCCATCACCTCTTTCGCTCCCGCATCCGCACAAACCAATCCGTACCCCTGATCTCCGGGCATTGCCGCCCGACCTCCTCTTTCAAGCACGCATCCCAGTCATCCCCGTCGACCTCGGCGTATCCCACGCCGAGCGCCCCATCGCACCAGGCCGCGATGCTGAAGAGGTTGTCCCAGAAGAGAGCGCCCTGCATATCGGTGCACGTCGCACACCACAGGGGATCCCTGCCCGTGCACCTCGTCTGCTCCGGGCAGACGCCCGCCACACAGCCGGCCTGACACGCATCCTCGAACGCTTCGGACACGTGTTCGCAGGGGCCCTTCTCCCGGCCTCGCTCGCACATCTCGAAGACGGAGCGGAGATCGCTCTCGCAGGTGGTTGCTTGGAGCATCTCCGACTCCGCCCGGCGGGTCATCAGCCCCAGGGTGACGACGATGGGGATGGCGATGGCGACGATGGCGGCAAAGGTTCGGCGGCGCTTCATGACGTGCTCCCCTTGTTCGTACGACGAACCCTACACCAACCGCCGCGTGGACGAGACGGAAAGTTTGTCCCCGCGCTTGACCGTCGCGTTTGTCCGCGGTAAGTCCCGAAGGCCGGCGCGGGGTCGTGTTCGTGGTTGGCCAGGCGGCAGGGCGTCGCGCCGGTTCTTTCTCGCAGGACCCAACAAAAACGTTTGTCCTCGGGGTTGACAACCAAGTTTGTCCGCGGTAAGAGCTGTCTCCGGTGGCCGGCGCGGAGCCGCTGTCGTTCGAGCCCAGACGGGCGATACGGCTCCGCGTCGGTTCCCTTTGGACGAACCCCCCTTGCGGATCGCCCTTCGTTCCGGGTACCGTGGGGTTCGTCATGATCACCCGGGCCGTTGCCGTCGCCGTCGCATGCGCCGCCCTGACGCTCTCGGGCAAAGCCGCCGCCGAGGCGCCGCCGCCGATTGCGTTCGGGCTGGATTACCAGGTCCAGCTCCCAGGGCGCGGCTGTCCGAACGCGGACGAGTTTGGCCTGATCCTCGCGGGCGAGTTCGGATATCTGCTCGTTCGTGCGGACGCGGCGGCCATGCTGCGGGTGGAGACCCGGACGAACGGCAAGGGGATCGAGGCCGAGCTTTCCGCGCCAAACCCGACGGGGGAGGGGGAGTGGCGGCGGGTGATCACGAGTCCCTCCCGGCCGCCCCTCCGCCCGCAGGGCCAACCATGGCCGCATGGGAGCCATGGGCGCGTCGTTTGGCGGTCGCCGCCGGCGTCGTCGCCCTTCTCCTTTATCTGCTCTCGCCGAGGGAGTCGCCCTGGGCAAACCACCTCGCGCTCATGGTGCCCGACCTCCGGCCGGGGGTAGGCGTGCTGCCGCTCGTGACCGACCCCATGCAGCCGAGCCCGACTGTCGAGCCGCCGCCCCTCTGCCCGCCGTCCCCGCCGCCGGCGCGCACGCTCCCTTGTCCGGCGGACGACACGCACAAGAACGCGGGGCCGCGCTCGCTCGGGCGTGCCGCCGCGACGGCCCGCGACCGGGGGGACAAGAAGAGCGCGGCCGAGGCGTGCCGTCTGGCCCGGCCCGACAACGTCTTTTGTCGCGAGCTCCAGGACCTCCACCCTTAGAGTGCGCGGGCGCCGCGGGCACCGATCCCAAAAAAGAACGTGACCTGTCACGACGCGCGACGGATGGGCGCGTCTCGGGTGCAGTACGTATCGGGCGGCGCACGCGCGGACCGTTTCGGGCTACAGCGCGCTGTGCTGCTTTTCGGAAAGACCATGCCTGGACGGCTGCGTCGGGTTGGCTTGCTTCAATCTGGGCGAGCATGTCGTCCGACCCCGCCGTCCAGGCGTGGTGATTTCCGTTGGGGATCACGTAGAGTTCCAGACAGGACAAGCCGGGTTGTGTCCAGGAAGCCAACGCGCGGAACCTCTTGCCCATTTTCGGTCATGGAGTACGTCGTGGATCAGTGGATTTGAAAGTCGTAAGAAGAACGAAGCGTACGCCAAGTGCATCGTCGACTGCGAGCAGGGGAAACGATGCCAGTCATCGCCGAACGTGAATACGAATTCGTATTCGACGACGCCCGGCCATCGGAGAAGGTATTGCTTCGCGTCGGCGCGCCCGAGGAAAAGGACCCCGCGAAATGGGTCCTCCCCTTCGAGATCATCGGACCCGGGCAGCGTCGCATGGAGCGCGCTTTCCCCGCCGTGGACGCCGTGCAATCGTTGCAATGGGGCCTCCAGATGATCGCCCTGGAGCTCCGGTCCTTGCAAAGCAGCGCGGGGGGCAAGCTCCACTTCCTCGATGAGGAGAGCCTCGGGTTCGACCCTCTGAACCTCCCGTGACCGCTCCCGTAGGCAGGAGCCTCCGTCCCCGCCGCCCCCCGCCAGCGGCTCGACGCCCTCCGTCCAGGCGTCCAAGATCCTGCGACCGCGTTGCGCGTCGCCCCCTCACGTGATGCAATCCGCCCCGCCATGAGCGACGTCGAAAATCGGCTGAGCAGCGCCATCTCCGCGGTCCGCTCCTACCTGGAGGCCAAGCTCCTCGGGGAGGCCGTCGTTGCCTCCGAGAAGGCGATGGAGATCGCGCACGAGCTCGGCCGGGAGCATCCGCGGTACGTCGAGGCCGCGCGCATCGCAGCCCTCGCCTACGCGCTCGACAACAACGCCGGCATGTCCGCGCGCTACCAGCGCCTCGCCATCGCCAGCGCCGAGCGGCAGTCGACGTATCCGAAGGATCGGCTCGGATCGCTGCACTTCGACCTCGCCCGCGCCGAGCTCGATCGCGGCCGCCAAGAGGAGGCCTCCGCCGAGCTCGAAGCCGCGATCCCTCTGCTCTGCGAGAACCGCGCGGATCGGGATGCCGAGGCGCGGCAGGCCATGTTCTTGCGCGTCGCGCTCTGCATGGTCGCGGGCGATCCGAAGGAGGAGATCGACGCGCTCGTGGGGCGCCTGCGCGCGTGGCTCGAGCCCGTCTTCGAGGATCCCGAGGCGACGGCCGACACGAAGGCGCTCGCCGAGCACGACATGGTCACGTCGCTCTGCTCCTCGGCGCGGCTCAAGATCGCGCAGCGGCGCTGGGATCGGACCGAGGCGGCGCTGCTCGAAGCGTTCGAACGCGCCGAGCGGCACATGCTCACGGCGGACCGACCGAACCCGCACCTGCTCGGCCTCGTGAGCGAGGTCTACAAGGAGATGCGCCGCGCCTCGAAGGACGAGAGCACGGCGATCCGCACGCGCGCCGAGTCGCTGCTCGGGCCCGCGGCCGAGCGCGCCGAGCGGCTCTTCTGGGCCCAGCTCCGCGTCGTCGTGGTGGACGCGCAGAAGGGCCTCGGCTGGTCGGAGAAGCAGATCGCGCGGCTGCTCGAACCTGCGCTGCACGAGGGGGATCTCGCGGCCGATCTGAACCGCCATCCGCTGCTGCATGGGCTCACCGAGGTGCTCGGTCGGCACGCGGCGAAGGGGACGCACCTGCGGGAGCAAGGGCCGGACGAGCTGCGCCACGTGATGCGCGGAGACAAGACGCTGGCCGCGGCGATCGACGTGATGGAGGCGGCTGGCCTTTCGGATGTTTGATGGGTGAAGTCCTCCGGCGCGCCGGGCTCGGCCTCGCGCTCGCCACGTCCCTCGCCGCCGGCCCCGCGCTCGCGGAGGCGCCGCCGCCCGCGGAGCCTGCGCTCGCCGAGCCTGCGCCTGCGCTCGCCGAGCCTGCGCCCGAGCCTGCGCCGGAGCCTCCTCCGCCGCAGCCGATCGAGGTGACCGTCGAGGGCGACAAGGCGCCGGCCGGGTCGGTCTCGCTCAAGCGCCGGGACATCCGGGAGATGCCGGGCGTGCTCGGCGATCCGTACCGCGCGATCGAGGTGCAGCCGGGGGTGACGCCGACGGCGAGCGGATTGCCCTACTATTACATTCGCGGCGCGCCGCCCGGGAACATCGGGTTCTTCTACGACGGCGTGCGCGTGCCTCTGCTCTTTCACGTGGGCGCGGGGCCGAGCGTGATTCCAGCGCCGCTCGTCTCGGGCGTGACGCTGCACATGGGCCCGTATCCGGCCGACATCGGCCGTCTCGCGGGCGCGGCGGTCGAGGCCGAGGCCGCGCCGTTTCCGAATGAATGGAAGGGCGAGGGCGCGTTCCGGTTCGTGGACGTGGGCGGCGTGGTCGAGGGGCCGATCGGCGACAAGACCACGGTCCTCGTCGGCGGACATTATGCGTTTGGCGGGCACATTCTTTCCGCGCTGATCGACAACGTCGAGTTCGGGTACGGCGATTACCAGGCCCGCGTGAGCCGCCGCATCGGCGAGCGAGGCCGGCTCACGGCGCTCGCGTTCGGGGCGTGGGACTATCTGGCGACGACGACGACGGGCGACGCGAGCGGGGCGAAGGACGTCCTGCTCGACGCGGATTTCCACCGGCTGGATGTCCGATACGATCATGACTTCGATTCGGGCGCGAAGCTTCGCGCGGCGGTGATGCTCGGCCTCGATCGGTCGAGGCAGGTCGGCGCGGAGAGCGCGAACAACTGGAAGATCGGGGCGCGCCTGCGCGGGTCGAAGCCGATCGGCGGGGGAAAGGCGCTTTTGCGCGGCGGGATCGATCTGATGGTCGATCGATACGACATCGTGCACAAGGAGCCGTGTGACATCTCCCTCGAAGCGTGCGCCTCGGGGCCGCTCGGCGAGCTCGACGAGGCGTTTCGCGCGCTTTTTCCGAGCCGCTGGGACACGGCTGTCGGCGCGTGGGCGGACGCGCTCGTGGTGCTCTCGGATCGGGCGACGATCACGCCCGGCTTGCGCGTCGACCATTACACGTCGATGGGCAACACGGCGCTCGCGATCGACCCGAAGATCACGGGCCGGTTCGGGGTCGGCGAGCGCGTGCGGATCGTGCCCTCATTTGGCGTGGCCTCCCAGCTCCCCGGCTTCGCGCCCTTGCCGGCGCTGCAGATCGGGGGAATCACGGGCGGCCTCCAGCGGGCCTTGCAATCGAGCTTCGGCGCCGAGGTCAAGCTCTCGCCCATTCCGGTCGAGATCAGCGGATCGCTCTTCCGCCAGGTGACGTTCAACCTGACGGACCCGATTGGCTCCGATCGCGGCACGAACCTCGGCGCCGGCCGATTCCTCTCCCGCAGCACGGGTGACGCTTATGGGCTCGAACTCTCAGCCCGCGGCGCCTTGCGCAAGGATCTGCTCTTCCTCGCCTCGTACACGCTTTCCCGGTCGACCCGCACGTCGAAGAGCGGCCTCACGACGCCCTCGGCGGTCGATCGGACGCACGTCGCGCATGTGGCCTTGCTCTACGACTTCGGCAAGGGCTGGAAGGCGGGCGTGCGGCACGTCTTTTACAGCGGGTTTCCCGCGCAGGAGGCGGGCAGCGGGGCCGTGGTGGAGGATCCGCCGCGGGTCCGGCCTTTTTATCGGCTCGATCTGCGGGTGTCGCGGCGGTGGAAGGTCGGCCAGACGGGGTTCGTCTCGCTCGTGCTCGACATGCAGAATGCGACCTTGAGCAAAGAGGTCTTCGACGTGACGTGCGCCCGCGGGATCTGCCAGCCGCGGCTGCTCGGGCCGATCACGATCCCGCAGCTCTCGGTGGAGGCGGGGTTCTAAAGGTATTTCGTGACGGCGGGCGGGTTCCACCAGTTGTTGTTTCGCCCGTCGTAATACTGGATCGGGGCCGCGGCGAGCTCCTCCGGGTCGACGTCGTCGAGGCAGGCCACGTTGATCGCGTAGAACGCGCCGCCGAGCTGCTCCATCGATCCGGGCCCGAACGGCGCCACGCCGCACGTCTTGCAGAAGTGGTGGTGCATGCTCTTCGAGCCGAACTGATAATCGGCGAGCGCCGATTCGTCCGTCAGCAGCCGGAACGCGTCGGGCTTCGCGATCGTGCCCCACCACCGGATCTTCGCGCAATACGTGCAATTGCACCGACCCGTGCCCGCCGAAAGGTCGATGTCCGCCTCGAAGCGGACCGCGCCGCAATGACAGCTCCCCTTGTACGTCTTCTTCATTCGTCGCTCTTTCCGAAGAGCCGGTGCCGGAAGTATCCGATCTGGCTCTTCGCGATCTCTTTCACGAGATCGAGTTTGTCCACCTCGCGCGCGCTCGTCCTTCCGAGAAGCTCTCCGGATTCGTACAGCTCGCGTGTCCTCGCGCGCTGTAGCTTGCCGCTCGACGTCTTCGGCAAGACGCCCGGCGCGAGCGGCACGACGTCGTCGATGGTCAGGCCCACGCTCTGCTGCACGGCCTTGCGCACGTCGGCTTCGAGCCGCTTCTTCGTGGCCTCGTCCCTCTCGCCCGTCTCGAACGCGATGACCACGCGCTCACGATCGGAGGGGCCCTTCATCGTGCCGAAGGCGATGACGTTGCCCTTGCGCACGCCCTCGACCTGGCTCGCCTCCCACTCGATGTCCTGCGGGTAGTAGTTGCGGCCGTTGACGATCACGACCTCCTTCGAGCGCCCGCAGATGTAGACCTTCCCATCCGCGATGTACCCGAGGTCGCCGGTGCGCAAGAAGCCGCCCGCGAACGACCGCTTCGTGACCTCCAGGTCGTTCCAGTAACCTTGCATCACGCTCGGCCCGCGGATGCGCAGCTCGCCGACCTCGCGCTCGGGCAAGGGGCGCTCGCTCTCCGCGTCGTCGGGCGCGAACGTCTTGATCTCGTGGTCCTCGAAGGCCGCGCCGCACTCGACGATGCCCGAGGCGCGCGGCGAGCCTTCCGCCGCAGGTTCGGCGTGGCCCTTCGACCAGAGCGTCTCGCCGTCGACGACGTCGGCCCGCACGCCCGTCCAGATCTTGCTGAACGAGACCGCGAGCGTCGACTCGGCCATGCCGTAGCAGCACACGAACGCGCGCTCGTCGAAGCCGATGCGGGAAAACTTCTGCGCGAAGGCGCGGAGGTTGTCGGCGCGGATGGGCTCGGCGCCGCAACCCGCGAC
The DNA here is from genome assembly GCF_028369105.1 of Polyangium mundeleinium. Taxonomy (NCBI): domain Bacteria; kingdom Pseudomonadati; phylum Myxococcota; order Polyangiales; family Polyangiaceae; genus Polyangium; species Polyangium mundeleinium. The sequence continues at coordinate 173,097 of NZ_JAQNDO010000001.1, forward strand.
GCGCCAACTCGACAGATCGAGCCCCTCCATCTCGCTCTCCTTGATGCGCTTCACCGCGAGCGCGTAGGCGAAATTGGGGCCGAAGGAGATCGAGCCCTTGTACTTCGAGATCGACTCGAGCCAGCGCGCCGGGCGCTTCAAGAAGAGCAGCGGCGGCAGGAAGGTGATCGGGTTCCGGTGGTAGATCGGCGCGATCACGAAGCCGATGAGCCCCATGTCGTGGTAGAGCGGCAGCCACGAGACGCCGTGATCGACGCCGTCGGTGATGCTCAGACCCACGGGCATGATCGCATGCACGTTCGCGGCGAGGTTTCGGTGCGTGAGCGTCACGCCCTTCGGCCGCGCGGTCGAGCCGCTCGTGAACTGAAGGAAGCAGACGTCGTCGAGGTCGATCTTCTCGGGCCTTAGTTTGTCGCTCGCCGTGCGCACGCCCTCGACCGCCACGACCTTCTCGAGCCCCGGCGCCTGGGCCTGGATCGTGCCGAGGATCTTCTTGATCTCGCTGCTCGTGAGCAGCACGCGCGCGCCGCTCTTCGCCACGATGTGCAGCGTGTTTTCGAGGTACCCCGAGAGTTTGCCGAGGCCCGTGGGCGGGTAGATCGGCACCGGGATGATGCCCGCCCGCACGGCGCCGAGGAACGCGAACACGAAATCGGCGTTGTCGGGGAGGATCAGGGCGATGCGATCGCCTTTGCGCAGGCCCATCGCCTGCATCGCGCCGCCGAAACGAGCGCTCATCCGTTCGACGTCGACGTACGAGTGGAAGGGCGCGACGTCGGGCGACTCTTCGAGGAAGCGGTACCCTGTGCTGCTGCCGCTCGCCGCCGCGTCCTCGATGGCCTGCGCGACGGTGCGGGGCGGAGGCGCGCTCATCCTTGGAGCCTTCCGTCGCTTTCGAGGCGCGTGAGGATTGCGGTCGCGACGTCGCCGATCGTGTTGATCTCGCGGAGCGCCTCGTCGGGGATCGTGAGCTTGAAGGTGTCTTCGAGGTCCGCGAGCACCTCCATGACCCCGAGCGAATCGATGCCGAGATCGGCGACGATGTGGCTCGTCTCGCTCGCCTCGACCTCGGTCTGCTTGTGCTGACGGAACACCTTGAGCAGCTCTTCGTGGACGGTTTCCCGATTCCAAGTCATGGGGCGCTTCCTACTCCAATTCGTCGCTGGTCACCAGACGCCTGAGCCGTTCGAAGCCCTCGACGCTGCGCGCGCCGTACCACATGAGGTCCTTGCCGTTGCAGAAGAGCACGCGGCCGGTCTTTGCGGCGGGGATGTCGAGCTTGCGGAAGATCTCGGCGTCGGCCTCCGTGAACGCGTGCGGCTCGTCGGGCAAGAGGACCACCTCGGGCTGTCGCGCGACGACCTCGTCCAGCGTGACCCGCGGATATCGCGTGTCCCGACTGCCCACGCGCTCGGGCGGAAGCGGCGCGGCCTTGCCGAGATCAGCGGCGAGCGGGTAGCGGCGCCGCCGGTCCGCGAAGATGTTTTGCGCACCAACGAGATCCATCATGTCGGAGATGAACGTCTCTTCGTGCACGGTCATGAGCGGATCCATCCAGATCGGGACGAACGCGCGGACGGGGACGTGCTCGCCGCGGTGCTTCTCGGCCTCGCGGTGCGCGTGGTAGGCCGAGGCAATCCGCGCGCGAGCCGCGTCGTCGCGGTCGAGGCCGAGGGCGAGGCCGAGGCGGGCGAGGTGCGCGATTCCGTCGGCGACGCGCTTGGGAAACGAGACGAAGACGGCGACGCCGGCTGCGTCGAGGCGCTCGATCTGCGAGCGGGTGTTCTCTTCCTGGTTCGCGATCACGAGGTCGGGTTCGAGCGCGAGGACCTTGTCGACGTCGACGTCTTTCGTGCCGCCGACGTCCTCGATCGTCTCGACCTCGCCCTCGGGCGCGATGCAAAAGCGGGTTCGTCCGACCAGGCGGTCTTTGGCGCCGAGCCGGATGACCGAGTAGGTATCGCTCGGGACGAGCGAGACGACGCGCCTCGGCGGGGCTGTGAAAATATGACGGCGTTGTCTGTCGTCCTGGACCTTGATGATTTTCATCGGCCCGGCTCTTTAGCGCCGGCGGCGCCGGTGGGGGAGGGGGGATTGTGGCTGGCGGCCGGGTTCGACCTTGCGGTACGCTCGCGCGCGGAGGTGTTTGATGAGGAACGTGCCGTCCGTGCGCGTGGGCTGGGCTGCTTTGCTCGGCGCGCTATTGCTTGTGGGGTGCGGGGGTGGCTCGGGCGGCCAGGGCGGCGCCGGCGGGCAAGGCGCGAGCGGCGGCTCGGGCGGCAGCGGCGGCCAGGGCGGCGGCGGCGGCCCCTCGTATGCGGATCCGTACACGATCACCGCATTCGACGACACGCGCATCACGAGCGACGGAAACCAGCCGAATTTCCAGACGGTGTTCACGGACATCGATTTCAAGGACGGCCCGTTCGCGAGCGCGAAGCTCGTCGTGGACCTCGCGAGCACCTGTTATCCGTTCGACAAGTGGGTCGACAACCCGCCGCCCGCCGGGCAGAACTGGCCGGCCGATTGCGACGCGTTCGATCGCAATTTCGACATCTCGCTCGATGATCCGATGGATCCGACGACGGAGCCGCCGGGGCTCGAGGTGATGCACGCGATCACGCCGTTCGGCGGGCCGCTGCACCTCGAAATCGACGTCACGGACGTGGCGAACGGCCTGCCGGGCGCGCACCGGATGCGCGCGCACATCACGACCTATTCGGACGGCGCGGGCATGGTCTCGGGCTCGAACGGCGGGTGGAACGTGACGGCGAAGCTCGAAATGGTGCCGGGCGCGCCGCCGCGGAACGTGCTCGCGGTGAAATCACTCTATTACGGGTCGCAGACGACGGCGGATGGACCGGGCGCGCTCAACTTCGAGGCGCCCGCGGGCGCGGTGGCGGGCAAGATGGAATTCCGCACGAGCGGGCACGGAGGCGGCAACGCCGGGTTGGGTTGCATCGGGCCCGCCGAGGAGTTCTGCAATCGCACGCATACGGTCTCGATCGACGGCGCGGTGGTCGAGACGTGGAAGCCCTGGCGGACGGACTGCAAGGAGCTCTGCACGGAGACGACGCACACCTGGCCGAGCGGAAACAGTTTTACGTACTGCCTCGAAAACCCCTGCGGCGCGACTTCGAGCGTGAAGGCCCCGCGGGCGAACTGGTGTCCGGGGAGCATGACGGCGCCGAAGGTGTGGGAGACGCCCGAGCTCGGAAAACCCGGGCCGCATTCGTTCCAGTGGACCATCAACACGGTCGAGTCGGGCGGGAACTGGGCCTCGAGCGCCACGTATTTCGCCTACGGACCTTGAACGAAAGGCTGTCTCCGATGTCTCTCCGCTTTCGGGCGGCGTGCCTCGGCCTCGCCGCCGCGCTCGTCGGGTGCGGCGGCGGGGGCGAACCCGCGGAGGTAAAACCCCCGGATCCGCCGCCGAAGTTCGATTATCCGCTCGACGACGTGCTCAGGTTGCATCACCTGCAGACGAAATCGACACACAACAGCTACCACATCGAGACCGAGGGCAACACCGTCGGCGAGTGGCGCTACACGCACGCGCCGCTCGACGTGCAGCTCGGCGCGCAGGGCGTGCGGCACGTCGAGCTGGACTTGCGATACGACTTCGATCTCGAAGCGTTCGAGGTGTATCACCTGCCCGTCCTCGACGAGCAGACGACGTGCAGGAAGCTGACGGATTGTCTGCGGGTGTTGAAAGACTGGTCCGACGCGCATCGGGCGCACCACCCGATCGTCGTGCAATTCGAGATCAAGGACGCCGTGCCAGCCGACGAGGCCGGGGCGGAGAGTTATTTCGCCGCCTTGCACAAGGAGATCCGCAGCGTTTGGCCGGACGATCGGATCCTCGTCCCGGACGAGGTGCAGGGCGACGCGGCCACGCTGCGGGAAGCGGTCCTCTCCAAGGGCTGGCCGACGCTCGGCGAGGTCCGCGGGCACGTGCTCTTCACGCTGGACGACGGCGGCGATGCGCGGAAGGCGTACACGAAAAACCATACGAGCCTCGCGGGCCGGATCCTCTTCGCGAACGCCTCGCCCGCGGATCCGTGGGCCGCGATCGCGATCCTCAACAATCCCGTCGGCGAGGCGGCCGCCATCGCCGAGGCGCTCGCCGCGAACATGCTCGTGCGCACGCGCGCCGACGGGAACGCGGGCGACGTGATCGAGATGGGCAGCACGATCGAACGAGAAGCTGCGATCGCGAGCGGCGCGCAGTTCGTCTCGACGGATTTCCCCGCGAAGGTCCCGGAGGCCGAGTACTGGGTCGAGATCCCGGGCGGCGCGCCCTCACGATGCAACCCGGTGACGGCGCCGAGCGAGTGCAGCACCGAGGCGATCGAGGATCCGAAGTTCGTGGATCCTTAGTTCTCGTTTGGGGGCTCCGCTCGGACGAGCCGATCTGCGCCCCCAAACCCCCCCGCTCAGCGCTCCTCGAACGACGCCACGACCTTCTCCTCGATCGCCTTCCACCCCTCGGGCCGCCGGCCCTTGCGCGCGTACCCGCGCACGATGAGCTCGCGTGAGCCCACGACGACGAAGTACGTGCGCAGCGTGAACGACTCGCCGCCGATCGGCATCTCGTGCTCGACGAGCACCGCCTTTCGCGCGCCCACGTCCTCGATCCGCGCCTTGTCGAGCCGCACGGCCTTGTCGGGCGCCGTCTTGTCCGCCGCGACGCGCATCTCCTCGACGAACGCGTCGAGCTGCTCGGCGAGCGGCGCCGGCTCCAGATCCACGGCGATGATCTCGACGAGCACGGGAGACGCGTCGATGTCGCCGAACGTGAGCACCTGAAGGCCGTCGCGGTCCTCTTTGCCGGCCATCTTCGCGAGCGGCGCGGGCATCTCCACGGACAAACCCAGGCCCGGCAGCGTCGTGCGGGTCATCGCGGGCGGCTTCTTCATCGCCCACGGTCCGCCGAGCGCCACGCCCGCGCCGATCGAGACGAGCATCGCCGCGCCCACGATCATCGAGGCGAGCGAGAGCAACGGGCGCGGGCCGGGCTCCACGTCGCCCTCGTCGATGCGCTCCTCGACGGGCTTGAGCCCGCGGCCGAGGAGCAGCGCCGTCGCCAGAAAGCCCACGATGCCGCCCCCGAAATGCGCGAGGTAATCCACGCCGGGGAAGAAGCTGATGAGGATGTTCGGCACGAGCGGCCGCCACGCGCCTTGCTTGAGCCGCGTGATGAAGAGCGGCGGCAAGATACCGCGCGGGAAGAGGACGATCGCGAGCACCGCCGTCATGAGGCCCCAGATCGCGCCCGACGCGCCGACGCTCCACTGCCCGCTGCCGAGCAGCGTCGTGGCGAGTGCGCCGCCGAGACCGGAGAGGCCGTAGAGCACGAGGAAACGCCGCGAACCGAGGATCGGCTCGAGCATCACGCCGAGGCTCCAGAGCGCGACCATGTTCATCACGAAATGCATCGGGCTCGCGTGGAGGAACGCCGAGGCGAAGATGCGCCACACATCGCCGCTCTTCACCGCGTGCCCGCTCGTCGCGCCGAGGGCCACGAGCGCCTGCGTGGTGCCCATGCTCTGCCGCCAGATCAACGTGAGCACGCCGAGCACCGCGCAGAGCGCGATGATCCCGACCGTCACGGGCGTCCCTCCGCGCAGCCGCGAGACCGCGCGCTGGTCCCGCCGCGCCAGGTTTCGCCCTTTCACGAGCGCCTCCTCGATCCGCTCGGGCGTCGGCGGCTCGGTCGCGCGGATCTGCTCGCTCGCGTGTTCGAGCAGCGCGAGCTTGGGCCCGGCCACGTGCGCGTACCGGCTCGCGTCGTCCACGTGGTGAAAGCCGAGTTTGGTCGCCGCTGCGTCGCTCGTCGACGCGCGACGCAGCGCGTTCACGATCTCGGGACCTCCACCGACCGCGACGACGTGCGTCGGCACCGGCGCTTGATGCGTCGAGCTCACGATTTGCGCGAGCAGCTTCGGCAGCCGGTCCATCGCGTCGCGATCCCGCGTGGGCAGGAGGAGGAGCTGCGGCGGCGCGCTCGTCGTCACCACGTGGGACACGACGGGGCCGTGCTGGACGAGGCAGCTCTCCGGATCTTCTGCGAAGATCGCGCCGAGGAGCCTGTCCCTTCGCACGACGCTCGGGTCCGTCGCGAGCTCCACCTCCTCGATCCTCTCCTCGGGCATCATGCGCCGCTCCTCGCCTCGCGTCGTTTCGTGGTGTCGGGGACGGCGCAGAGTTGCAGGCGTTTCGCTGCGCTGCAACGTGGCTTTACGCGTGCGGTCTTGGCGAAGGCTCGGGTAGGATGGGTGCGTCATGCCCGACTGGCTCAAGAACCTTCTGCCGATCGTGCTCCTGCTCGCGGCGATCGCCGTTGTCGTCAGCCGCCTGCCCAAGATCGATGTCGGCCACTCCGAAGCCTTCAAACGCAGGCGTTTCTTGAACTGGTTCCCCCTCGGGCTCACGTACGCGCTGCTCTACTTCGGTCGCTACAACCTCTCGGCGAACGCGTCGCTGATGGAGAAGATCGGGCTCCTGACGAAGCAGGAGTACGGCGACATCGACGGCGTGGGCTCCATCCTTTACGGCGTGGCCTTCCTTCTCAACGGCCCGCTCACGGATCGATGGGGCGGCCGCGCGACGATCCTCATCGCGGCCGGCGGCTCGGCGCTCATGAACGCGCTCCTCGGCGTGATCACCATGCGGGCGCAGGCGGGCCAGATGGAGCATGGGTCCGTCGTCACCGCGATGACCGTGCTCTTCGCGGGGAACATGTATTTCCAGAGCTTCGGCGCCGTCTCGATCGTCAAGGTCAATGCGCCCTGGTTCCACGTGCGCGAGCGCGGCGTGCTCGGCGGCGTCTTCGGCATCCTGATCTCGCTCGGCCTCTACTTCGCCTACGACTGGAGCCGCTTCATCGCGAAGGCCATGGGCATGACCGCGGCGTTCATGATCCCGGCGGCCCTGCTCGTCGGATTCTTGATTCTCGACGCTTTCATGATCCGCGATACGCCCGGACAAGCGGGTTTTGCCGATTTCGACACGGCCGACGCGTCGAGCGGCGACACGGGCGAGCAGGTCGGGCTCGCCGAGGTCGCGCGGAAGATGTTTTCCCAGAAGGTCATCTGGATCATCATCGCGATCGAGTTTTGCAGCGGCTTCCTCCGGAACGCCGTCATGAAATGGTACCTCGTCTTCGCCGACAAGACGGGACTCAAGGACGGGTTCGTTTCGGAGAACTGGGGCGTCTTGCTCTGCGTGGCCGGGATCCTCGGCGGCATCTTCGCGGGCCTCATCTCCGATCACGTCTTCGACTCGCGGCGCGGCCCGGTCGCGTCGGTCCTTTATGCGGGCCTGCTCGGGGGCACGGCCGTCGCGATCTTCGTGCTCGGCAGCCCCATCACGGGCTGGGCTGTGGTGTTCATGTCGCTCTGCGTGATCGGCGTGCACGGCATGCTCTCCGGCACCGCGAGTATGGACTTCGGCGGCAAAAAGAACGCGGGCGTGGCGACGGGTATCATCGACGGATTCGTGTATCTCGGCACGGGCTTCCAGTCGCTCCTTTATGCCCGCATCCTGCCTTCGGGCGACGCCGCGAAGGATCCGGCGAACTGGAAGCAATGGCCGCTCGCCATGCTCCCGGTCGCCGCCGTGGGCCTCCTTCTCGCCACGCGCGTGTGGAACGCCAAGCCCAAGGCCGCCGCGGCGCCTGGGGCCGCCTCGAAAAAATCCGAGTCCAAGCCGGAAACCGCGGTGGCTTGAGCGGATCGTGAGCGGCAAGGCATACGTGGGGCCGTCGCTACGGCCGGTGGACGGGTAGACACGGCCCCCCGGGGCGGGATCCTGCGAGCACCGCCATTTCCCTGAAAACGAGGCCCGGCACGGATCCTGATGGTACCGTGCCCGGAGGCTTCGTCATGCGTCTCGGTTCCGCTCTCGCTGCTCTTCTGCTCGTCGTGTCCGCCGTCGGTTGCTCGAAGCGCGAGGCCCTCGTCAAAATCCCCAGCGTCGAGCCCTCCGCCGTCGTGTCGCCCGCGCCCGCGCCCTCGGCGCCCGCGACCGACAAAGCCCCCGGGATGGCGGGCGAGATCGATCCCAGCCTCTTTGCGCACGTCCTCGTCGAGCATGGGAAGACGTACGTCGTCCTCGACGCCAGCCCGGACGTCGATCGCTGGGCCCAGGGCGCGCCGACCCTCGTCTCCGACGAATCACCCGTCGTCACGCGTCGCGAAATCGTGCCCACTGCGCTCCCGGCGTCGCTCGTTCGGCGTATGGGTGCACCCGTTCGTCTGTATGGGCCCCAGGGCGCCGTGTGCGAGGGCAAGCTCGGCCCGATCAGCCTGATCAGCCGGGTGGAGCCGGAGTACAATGTTCGTCAGCAATGGAAGGGCGAGGATTACGACGGGACGCCGATCCCGCCCGCGAATGCCGAGCAGATTGCCGAGGAGGCGTGGAGCATGGCCGAGGGCGGCCGTTCGCTCGTCGCGGAGCTCGGCGACGTGCAGGGCGATTGCAAGGACGCGATGTTCGCGCGCGACCGTGATCTCCCCCAGGCGCACCCGTTCACGGTGAAGGACGCGCCGGTCGCGCTCGCGACGCGCGCCGCCGCCGAGATGCGAAACCTCGCGGGGTATGCCGAGATCGACGAGAGTTACCAGGGCTCGGGCATCCAGACGCCCGACGTCCCCTGGGAGCAGCACAACGGCGCGACCCCCACCGTAAAGGTGTTTTCGGGCGAGGGCGCGACGTACGTGTGGCTCGACGCCGATGCCGGCGAAATTTGCAGCGAGTTTCGCGGGAAACTCACGGCGCTCTGGAAGCTCGAAGGCGGGTCCGCCAAGGACGCCCGATTCGTGAAGCTGTACGAGGGCGCGGACGACTTCCTCCCGAGCACCCTCGTCCACCTCGATCGGGACGGGTCGCCCTCCTTGCTCGGCTACCAATCGGTCCTTCGCAAGGGCCCGAGCGGCTTCGCGGTCCGCAGCGTCTCGGTCCCCTACTTCCTCTGCCCCTGCTGACGTTCGGCGAGCCTGCCCACGCCCTCGCTCCCGGCTCGTCAGCATCGCGACGGCCCCCCTCGTCAAGACCGTAACGATCCCCCGCCCCCGCTCCCGACCGCGGCGCTGTTTTCGCGGCAAAATGCGTGGATCGCGGCTCCTTCGGCTTCGGTACGGTTCCTGCCTTGGTTCCGTCGGTCCTCCTCCCCCCGTCATTGACGCCGGGGGCCAGGTGTGAGACGCAACCGAGTCCCTCGGGGCGTCGGCACCGGCGGCGAGGGCGCTCGGTAGATCGTGGAGAAGCACGGCATGAAGCATCGTCTCGGGATCGTCTTTGCCCTCGGCGTGGGGCTCTTCGGGCAGGCTTCGGCGCTGGCGCAGCCGGCACCGGCCGCAGGCGCGGATCAGGCCGACGCGCCCGCGCCGCCTCCCTCCCCGAACCCGGATGCGCCGCCGCCTCCGCCTCCTCCGGGGGACCCGGCCGGGACGCCCGAGCCGCCGCCGCCCGTCGCGCTCCCGCCTTATCTCACCGGCAACACCACGACGCCGCTCAACCCGCCGCCGCCTCCGCCGCCGGCCCCGGGTCAGGCGACCACGCTCACGCCCCCGGGGCCCGGCGCGGATGCGGGCGTAACGCCCAAGACGGCCCCGGCGCGCGTGCGGTGGCGCGGCACGAACTTCAACTTTGGTACGAACGCGACGACCACGGCGCTCGGGCTCGGTCGTGACAACATCGGCAGCGAGGGCGAGCAGGTCTCGATGGGCTTCGGCCTCGTGCTGAACTACTTCGTCCTCGAGCCGAAGCTGCCCGACGGCAAGCCGCGCGGGTATTCGTTCCGCGTGCAGACGGCGCCCGGCTTCGACGTCGAGCTGACGAACAGCGATTTCACCTCGACGAAGCGCGAGCCGCTCTTCCGCGATCTACCCATTCAGGGCATTTTTTCGAAGCCGCTCTGGAAGAGCGCGAACGAGGAATGGGGGCTCAGCATGGCGGCGAACGGCACCGTCCTTTTGCCGACGTCGAAGCTCTCGTACGATCGTGGGGTCTACGTGACGACCTCGCCGCGCGTGTCGCTCTTCGGGCAGATTCCGCTGCGGGGCAAGGACGCGGAGTTCTTGAAGAATTTCCTCGTCGGTGCGAGCGTGCGCTGGGACCACCAGTTCACGCGGGCGACGGTCCCGACGAACCCGGACATCCAGCGGCCGCGGCAGACGCTCCAGGGGACCGTGTCGATGTCGGACCAGCTCACGGGCGGCTCGATCGACACGAACAGCTTGCGCACCGGCGCGTTCCTCTTCTTCGACGAGAAGCTCTTCGACCACACGCTCTGGATTTTCGTGAGCGGCGGCCTCCAGTATTCGTTCCTCAACCAGCCCCAGGTGAGCGAGTGCGTGAGGATCTCGACGGGGTGCGCCGACCCGGCCCGCGTCGAGAACCCCACGACGACGCGGTACACGACGAGCTTTGGCGTTGGCGTGAGCTACTTCCCCGCCGCGGAGTGGGGTTTTTCGATCGATTACGGCAACGCCAGTACGCAGATTGGCCTCAACGGCAAGCGGCGCAATCCCTTGTATGGCCCCGACGCCACGCTCAGCGCGAGCCTCATTCTCTCGCTCGACGCCATTTACGAGCGCTTGACCGGTCCGGCGCGCGACGAGCCGTTCATCGTCTTCGGCAGCAACAAGAACACCCGCAGCGTGCCGCAGTCGGCCCGGCGCGAAGTCCTGTTTTAGTCCTGCGGTTTCTTGGCCCGTCCCCCGGCCCTCTGGCATGGGGGACGTGTCGTGACCGCCGCGCTCGCTGCCCAACCGACCCCCACGCCCCCGCCCTCCGCCGTTCCGTCCTCGCGCCGGAAGCAGCGCGCGAGCCGGCGGCTGCCCTGCAAGCTCGGCCCGTACACGCTCTTCGAGCGGATCGGCTACGGCGGCATGGCGAACGTGTATCTCGCCCGCCGCAAGACCGAGCTTGGTGGGCATCGCCTCTGCGTCATCAAGGAGGTCCTGCCCGAGCTCGCGCACGACGCGCGCATGGCGGAGATGCTCGCCGAGGAGGCCCGAATCACGAGCCTGCTCCGCCACAAAAACGTCGTCGAGGTTTACGATCTCGGGCGTGACGGCGAGAGCCTCTACCTCGCGATGGAGTACGTCGAGGGGTTCGATCTGCGCGAGCTTTTGCGCCGCGCTGCTGCGGCGAAGGTGCCCTTTCCGGTCGCGTATTCGCTCCTGCTCGTGGGCGACGTCCTGCGTGGCCTCGATTCCGCGCATCGATGGAAGGACGAGGCCGGCGCGCCGCTCGGAATCGTGCACCGCGACGTTTCGCCGGCGAACGTGCTCGTGAGCTTCGACGGGGAGGTCAAGCTCTGCGATTTCGGGATCGCGCAGGCAGGCACGGTGAGCGGCGTGGATACGGCGTTCCAGGGCAAAGCCGGCTACATGAGCCCGGAGCAGGCGCGGGGTGAGGAGCTCACCGCGACCTCGGACGTCTTCGCGGTCGGGATCATTCTGTGGGAGCTGCTCGCGGGGAAGCGTCTTTACAAGGCGCAGCCCGGGGAGACGCTGCTTCAAGCTTCGCGCAGGGCGGAGATCCCGGAGCTCCCGAGCCGAGGTTTGCCAGAGGAGGACGAACTCTTCGGCATCGTGCGGCGTGCGCTCGCCACGGAGACGGACGAGCGATATCCCACGGCCGCGGCGATGCTGTGCGACCTCGAAGCGTACGCCGCGAAGACGCGGATGCTGGCGAGCTCGAACCAGTTCGGGGCGTGGCTCACGCAGCATTTCGGCAAGGAAGTGATCTCCGAGCGGCGGGCGCGGCAGCGCGCGATCGAGGCGATCGAGCGCGGCCCGGTCGCGGTGATCACGCCGATTGGCAAGCGCGCGCGGCCCGCGAACGGCAATGCGGCCGAGAAAAACGCGAACCACACGCCGACGCCGCCCACGCAGCGCGTGGTGCCGCGAAAGGAATCGATCGTGGACGCCCCGCCGAGCGGCGTGCGGCAGACGAGGCCGCTCGATCCGGCGGAGCGGGAAAAGCGGCTCGCGAAGAAGCGGCGCAAGGCGTTGAAAGCGCAGGGGCAAAGCAACGGGCCGGTGAAGGTTGCGCCGCGCGAGGCGTCGGAGGGCGGTTATGCGGGCGCGATCTTGTTGCTCGCGGCGGCGATGGTGGCCGGGCTCGTGATGCTCCAGCTCACCTCGGGCGGCTGACGCGGATCACTCGTCGTCGGGGAACAGGTCGCGGGCCCAGTTGCCGAGGGGATCCGGCCTTCCGAGCACGCCGCGCTTGCTCAAGTGGAGGTCCGTGTCGCTGAGCTCGCGGGGGACGGCGATGCAATCGCCAGCCCGGGCGTGCACTGCCGCGACACGGCTGCTTTCGCAGAAATAGACGCGCTCCTGGCATTGGCCGCAAAAGCGCACCGATGGGTCCTCCGTCGGGGCGAGCGTCTCCCAGCGCGCGGGGCATACGAAGCTGAATCGGACGCGCGGCCGCTCGGCGCGGGCGTCGTTATCACGATCCGCGCGTGGACGGGCCCGCGCGCCCTCCTGGGTGCACGACCTCCGAAAACCTGATACCTCTCCGGCATCCATGCCCCTCCTCTGCGAGGTCGCCGTCCCCGTCCCGCTCGCTCGGGCCTTCTCCTACGAGGTCCCGCTCGCGCTCGCCGCCTCGGTTCGTCCGGGCGCGCGGGTGCTCGTCGAGTTTGGTCGAAAGAAGGTCCTCGGCGTGGTCCTCGCGACGTCCGAGGGCGCGGCGCCCGAGGGCGTGCGGCTCAAGCCCATCACGGCGGTCGTGGATCCCGAGCCGGTCCTGCCGCCGGAGCTGCTCTCGTTTTTGCGCGAGCTCTCGTCGTATTATTTCGCGCCGATCGGCGAGGTGCTCCGGCTCGCGCTCCCGGCCGTCGAGCGCGAGGACGTGCGCACGCTCGAAGCGCAGGGCGAGCTCCCGGGCACGCTCTCGCGCGTGAAGCAGGTGGGCGGGCGCAAGATTGCGTATGCGCGGCCGACGGATGCGGTGGAGGAGCCGGGGGTTCTTCGCGGGCAAGCCGCGTCGGTGCTGGCGCTTTTGCGGTCGAACGGGGAAATGCCGATCGCGCGGCTCGAAGAAAAATTCGGCAATGCGCGGGCCGCGGTGAAGAAGCTCGCCTCGCTCGGGCTCGTGGTGACCGAGGAGCGGGAGCCGCCGCGCGACGCGTTTTTCGCGAGTCCCGAGCCACGCGACGAGCCGCCGGAGTTGAACGAGGCGCAAAGCGCGGCCGAAGCGCGCATCGAGGCGGCCCTCGCGGAAGCGAAGTCGTCAGCGTTTTTGCTTTTCGGCGTCACGGGGTCCGGAAAAACCGAGGTCTATCTGCGGGCGATCGCGGGTTGCCTCGCGCGGGGGCGGGGCGCGATCGTGATGGTGCCCGAAATCGCGCTCACGCCGCAGCTCGTGGCGCGGTTCCGGGCGCGGTTCGGGGATGATCTCGCCGTCTTGCACAGCGGTTTGTCGGAGGCGGATCGGCACGCGATGTGGAAACGCGTGCGGACGGGGACGGTGCGCGTGGCGATCGGGGCGCGTTCGGCGATTTTCGCGCCCGTCGCGAACCTCGGGCTCATCCTCGTGGACGAGGAGCACGACGGCTCGTTCAAGCAGGAGGAGGGCGTGCGGTATCACGCCCGCGACATGGCTTTGCTGCGGGCGCACCGCGCCGCGGCTGTGGCCGTGCTCGGATCAGCGACGCCCTCGCTCGAATCGGTGCACCTCGTGCGGCAGGGCAAACTGACCGAGCTACGCCTGCCCGACCGCGCGCACCGGGAGGCGACGTTGCCCGAGGTGACGACCGTCGATCTGCGGCGGATCGGGCCGGGGGCGACGGGGAACAAGCTCATTTCGTTGCCGCTCCACCGAGCCATCGAAAAGACGCTCGCGGCGGGGGAGCAGGTGATCCTGTTCCTCAATCGACGCGGGTTCGCGCCGAGCGTCGTGTGCGAGTCGTGCGGGCACGTGGCGACGTGCCTCGCCTGCTCGGTGGCGCTCACGTTTCACCGGGCGCGGGGCGGGCGCATGCGGTGCCATTATTGCGACTGGGAAGGGCCGATGCCCGCGGCGTGCTCGGAATGCAGGGCGCCCTCGCTCGCGCTCGAAGGGCTCGGGACCGAGCGGCTGGAGGAGACGATCGCGGAGGCGTTTCCCACGGCGCGCGTGGCGCGGCTCGATCGGGACGTGGCCGACGGCGCGAAGGCGGAGGCGATCCTCGCGAAAATGCGGGCGGGCGAGATCGACGTGCTCGTGGGCACGCAAATGGTCACGAAGGGGCACGACCTCGGCAACGTGACGCTCGTCGGCGTGCTCAATGCGGACGCGGCGCTCTCCTTGCCGGATTTTCGCGCGTCGGAGCGTGGGTTTCAGCTCCTCGTGCAGGTCGCGGGGCGCGCGGGGAGGCGGGATCGTCCGGGCCGGGTGATCATCCAGACGCGCAATCCCGAGCAGCCTGCGGTGCAATTCGCGAAGCGGCACGACGTGAACGCGTTCCTGGAGCACGAGCTCGCCGATCGGGCGGAGGTCGGCTATCCGCCGTTCTCGCGTTTGTCGCTCTTCCGGGTCGACGCGCTCGACGAGGAGGCGGCGCGGCGCGCGGCGGGCGTGATCGCGGCGCACGCGAAGACCTCGCCGGAAGGACAATCGCGCGTGGTCGAGGTCCTCGGCCCCGCGGCGGCGCCGCTCGCGCGCCTGCGAGGCCGGTATCGATTCCGTGTTCTTTTGCGCTCCAAGGATCGCCGCGCGCTCCGGGCCGCGACCGCGGTGGCGGCGGCGGCGATCCCGGAGATCGATCGGCGCGTGCGAGTCGTCGTGGACGTCGATCCCGTGGCGATGCTCTGATCAGGGTTTTCCGCCGTCCGCCTTCGCGTCCTCCTCGATGACGAGGTCGCGCACGGCGTCGTCGAGCTCGGCGCGGGCGATGGCCGCGTCGTCGCTGCGCTGGGTGATTTTCACGGCGAGCTCGTCGCCGGCCTTCGTCACGCTTTCGAGCCGTTCGAGCAGCATCTTGCGGAGTTTGTCGGCCTGGGGCGTCTTTTCGATCGCCTTCACGTTCTCGCGGAGCTCCACGGCGCGATCGGTCGCCTCCTGCCGCTTTTCGCGCAATCGACCGAGCTCGTCGTTCGCGGCGCCGAGGGTGCGGCGGAGCTCGACGATGCGGGCCATTCGTTTCTGCGTGCCCTCCGGGAGCGCCGAGCCTTTCAGGTAGAGCGCGAGCCGCTCGCCGTCGGCCGTGAGGACGAGCCATTGCCGCTCGACGGGGCGCGCCTCCTCGATGGCGATTTTCGTAGGCTTGTGCGGCGTGAGCGCGACGCGGATGAGGTAAGCGTCGGGGGTCTTTTCGGTGCCCTCGGGCAGCACGACCGGCTCGTAACCGAACGTCCTCGGGTGCCGGAGCACGAGCGTATTCGGCACGTTGTGGCCGGGCTCCACGTCGTAGGTGGTCACGAGCCGCTGCCGGTCCGTGACGCGCAGGACGCCGCGCGCGAGGGCCACGATGCGCACGGGTTCGTCGAGCGAGATCCGGGCTTGCGAGACGCGCGTCGAATCGTCGATGGCGTAGGGAATGGTCGAGCGTTCGCCCGGGAGGAGGCGCGTGATCACGCCCTCGCCGACGAACGTGCCGCCCGAGAAGATCGAGACCGAGCCGGGTTGCAGGCCGATGTCGCTCTTGTTTTCGATCTCGGCCGCGCGGAAAGGATGCGTCGAGCTTTGCGGGGCTGCGGGGTCGGGGCGATAGAGGAGGACGTCGTCGCCGCTCATCGGTCGATTGATGAGCGTGATCAGCGCCGACGACTTTTTCGCGAGGGTGACGGGATTCGCGATCTCGTACCGATAACTCCCGCTCGAAGCGTCGATGCGGCCCGCGCCCTCGGGCACGCGCGCGAGCGCCTCCGTCGTGATCGGCGAGAACGTTCCCGTCGTGGTTTGCGTGGCCTCTCGCCGGACCTGCTCAGCGACGCGGAATGCGACGCGCCTGTTTTTCGCGCGTCCCTGCTCCGTCGCATTGCTGTCCACGGGCCGGTCCGCGCCATACGAGCGCATCGAGAGCCGGATGGGGGGCACGCCCCGCTTGACCAGCGCGGACCGGACGGCCGCGGCGCGTCGCGTCGCGAGATCGAGCGATTTCGTCTCGTCCGTCGAGGTGTGTCCTTCGATTTCGAGGAGCGCGATCACCGGGTTTTCCAGGAGCGCCTGCGCGACCTGGTCGAGGAGCACCTGGCTCGTCGGCTTCACGGTATCGGAGCCCTTGTCGAAGAGAACCTGCGTGAGGACGTGGATCTCGGTCGAGCTCACGCGCACGTGCGAGGGGCAGCCGGTGCGCGCGGGATCGGTATGCACGGTGCCGCGCTCGTTGGGACAGACGTCCTCGCGATCGGGGACGCCGTCCGCGTCCGTGTCGCGGGCGGCGACGTTCTCGGCGAGGACGGGGCCCACGGCGCCGCCCTGCGGGCCGTAAATGCCCTTGAGCTCGGGCCGCTCGATCATCGTGGGCGAGCGGAGATCGGAGCTGTACGAGAGCGGCGCGCCCGTGGCGAGCGTGACGCGTACGTCGTTCCAGTCTTCATCGCCGACGTTGTCGATGAGCGCCCAGGCTTGCAGGAGCGCGCGGCGGTCCTTTTGCTCCTTCGTCGGGAGGATGATGCGATACGTGGCTTTCCAGGCGGCCGTGGGGACGGCGTACGCAATGGAGACGGGGCGCGACGGGCGCGGGGAGAAGACGAGCTCGAGCTCGGTCGCCTCCTCGGGCGAGGCGCCGCGGCCCGAGCGCGGCAAATGCGCGCTGACGGTCGAGGGCGTCTCGTTCGGGCCGAGCCCCTCCTCGACGACGACCACGCTCTTCAGGACATCGTCGACCTCACGCTCGCGGAACCGAAGCGCGAGTTTGTCCGAGGACATCTCGCCGGTGCGCTCGAAGTAGCCGAGGCCATTCTGGTAGAGGACGACATGGCGTAGGCGCAGGCCCTTCGAAGGGCCGTGGGCGAGCGGCGTGGTGCAGGCCGAGAGAAGGAGAAGAGGGGCGAACAGGAGCGCCCGTAACGAGAGCGAGGGAGCGCGCATGGGTCGCCAGCCTACTACGAATTCGAAGTCTTTCGGGATCAAAAGACGGTTTTCAAACGGCCAAGCCCGCCCTATAACCGCCCGGCTCATGCTGTATCCGCTGCCTTCCGCCGTGCTCGTCGCCCTGCGTTCCCGGCGTGAAGCTCTGCTGGAAGAGGCGCGCCGGGACCTCGAAGACCCCGCCCAGCGGGGAGAGACGAACGCCCCCGTTTCGAGCCTCGTGCCGATCGTGGACGGAATGCTCCGGGGGTTCGAGGACGGCGATCCGGAGGCTCTCTCCGCGACGTTGCGTGAATCTCTGGAAAGCATGGGGACCACGCTCGATGGTGCGCTCTTCGCGCTCGGCGTGGTCCGACGCGCCTTCGTTCGTCACGTCGTCGCGTCGAGCGGGCCCGAGATCGCCGGCGCGGCGGCCGATTTTGTGGAGGAGGTCGCGGAGCGTGTCGCCGCGTCCCTCGCGAGGCAATCGGTCGAGGTCCTCGCGGAGACGCGCCGCACGCTCGCGCACGTGGAGTCGCATCACGAATGGCTGTTCAGCCATTTGCCGGCCATCATGCATTCGATCGACGCCCAAGGCCGGCTCAGCGCGGTCAATGATCGATGGATCGAGGCGCTCGGGTACACGCGCGACGAGGTGATCGGGAAGCGCTCGACGGAGTTCTTGACGCCGGAGTCGGCTCGGTATGCGCGCGAGGTCGTCCTGCCCGCGTTTTTCAAGGCAGGCCGATGTGACAACGTGCTGTATCAGTTCGTCCGCAAGGATGGGTCGCTGCTCGACGTGATGCTCTCGGCGATCGTCGACCGGGACGAGGCAGGCAATGTGGTCCGATCGCAGGCGGTGCTGACGGACGTGACGGAGCGGCTCGCGGCGGAGCGGGCGGCGCAGGCGGCGGCCGCGCAGGAGGAGACCATTCGCGCGCAGCGGGAGATGCTCCGGGAAATCTCCACGCCGCTCGTGCCGCTCGGCAACGGGGTCTTGCTGATGCCGCTCGTGGGGAACGTGGACCACGCGCGGGCCGAGCAAATGATGGCGGCGCTGCTCGACGGCGTGGTGACGCACGCGGCCGAGGTCGCCATTCTCGACGTGACGGGCGTGCCGTCGGTGGACGCGGCCGTCGCAGAGGCGCTCGTGGGCGTGACGAAGGCGGTGGGGTTGCTCGGTGCGCGCGTCGTGCTCACGGGCCTCGGGCCATCCGCGGCCCGCACGTTGGTGGAGCTCCATTGGGAGCTCGGCAGCATCACGACGAAAGCAACGTTGCGGGATGGACTCGCGGCGGCGCGGAGGTTCGCGCGGCACTGAGGGGGTTCGTCAGCTCTTCGGCGGCGTCATCTTCGCCGGGTCGACGGCGACGTCGCGCTTCAGCTTGCCGAATCGAATGACGCTCTGGTCGCCGGTCTGCTCCTCGATCGTGACCTCGCTGATCGTCCAGAGCTCGATGCCGAGGCGCATTTCGAGTCGCTTGACGTGTTTTTTCACGTCCTCGGCGCGCGGGACGGCGCGGAGGGTGATTCCGTCTTTTTTGCTGGGGATGCTGAGGTCGTAACGGGCGCGGAGTTTTTCCAGGTCGCCGCCCATGAAGATCAGGAGATCACCGAGCACCGCGCCGAACCGGCCCGCCGCGGCCTTGCCGACGCTCGCCGCGCCGCGCGGGGTCGCAAAGGAAAACCCTTCCGGGCCGACCCAGTACGTGACCGCGTCCGGGGGCAAGAGCTCCCAGCGCAATCGGTCGGGGCGAACCAAAGTCATCTCGCCGGCGCTCTTCACGGCCGTCGCGAGCAGGCCAATCGTGCGCTCTTGCTCGAAGGGGCCGACGAGCGTCTTGAGATCCGCGCGCGCCTTCGTGATCCGGCCGAGGGCCTCGGAGACCTCATCGGCATGGGCCTCGGCGGAATACGACGCGGGGACGAGGAGCGCGCCCGAGGCGGCGAAGGCATTTCGCAAGAAATCACGTCGGTCCATCAGAGCTCTCCATGATGCGGCTTGCCCGCCTTTTCCCAGGTTTCGTAGGCCGGGGACCGATACAGCGGGTCCTCGGGGGCGGTGACGAGCGGCTCGTCGTCCTTCGGTTCGTAGCTCGATTCGAGGAGCCGGGCGACGTCGAAGCGCACGAAACGGCCGAGCAGGTGCGGGCCTTCGCTGACCCAAAGGACACGCGCCGTCGTGTCCATGACGACGGCGTGCGTGGCGATGAGGGCGTCGAGGGAGCGGCGGTGGCCGATCGGGAGGTCCACCCCGCCGAGGCCTTTTTTGTCGCGCAGAACGCCCATCACGTGTTCGACGGACGCGGCCGGCGGGAGATTCGAGAGGAGCTCGTCGAGGCGCTCGCGGCGCGGGTGCGTGGACGTCGTGGTCTCGACGCGTTTGTTCGCGGGGTCGCCCGCGAGCGGGCCTTCGAGGTGGTTCGTGAGCGGGACTTTTCCGCGTCCACGACGGACGTGGATCGGCTCGCCCGGGGCGCGCTCGACGATCGCGACGTCGCCCTTGGCGTCGGTGAGCATGATCATGTGCGAGACCATGGGGGACCGATCGCGGAGCAGGTCGATGGCCTCGGCGGTGGTGCGGGCGCGGCCGAGGAGGTCGCGTGTGGTGTGGACGACGGGCTCGCCGACGTTGCGAGGCTCGCGGGCGCGGGCGCCGTGGACGACGAGCGCGAGGCCCTCGGCGTTCATGCCGCTGACGGCGCCGATGAGGCCGGGCCAGGCGACGGAGGCATACGGAATGCGGTCTTGCTCGCGGACGAGGAAGACGGCCTTGCCCGTGTCGAAGATGCTGCCGGCCTCGAAATCGAAATTGCGGGCGAGGACGGTGTGGCCGTCCTCGAAGGCGCCGTCGCCGAGGGCGAAGCTCGTGCAGCCGATGAGCGGCGAATGCTCGAACGAGAGGGCGATGTCGTAGAGGGAATGCAAAAAGACGAAGCGATGGTAGGTCGAGAGGAAGCCGTCGTACGGGTCGGGCGAGAAGCCGCGGGCCTGGGCGGCGATCTCGCGGCGGCGTTCGTCCTGCATTCCCTGGTCGACGTGGCGGAATTCGAGGCGGCTCAGGTCGACGAGCAGCCAGCGCAAGGGCGGGACAGGGACGTAATGGCTGAACTGGTCGTAGAGCGTGCCCTCGTTCTCGACCATTTCGCGGTAGAGGAGGCGCGAATGCTGGTGGCCGATCTCCTCGGGCGTGCCGGCGAGGCGGACTTCGAGGATCGCGCCGCGCTTTCGGGCATACGCAGGGCCGAGGACCCGCAGGCCGGGGCGCGCCTCCACGGCCTCGCCGGTCGCCTGGGCAATGGCGGGGGGCTCGATCCGCGTGCCGGCGAGGATGGAGACGTGGGCGAGGCTCGGAACGACGACGAGGAGGACGAACGCCACGAGGAGGCGCCGTTTCCAGCGCGCACGCGGCCTCGGGGCGGGGGTCTTCGGGCCTTCTTCGGTCACGGCGCCTCGAATCAGTGCTCCTGGGCGCTTTCGAGCGACGTGTCCCGCGAGGGCCGCGAGGGTTTGGCCGAGGGCGCAGGCGGGGTCGCCGGGGGAATCGTGGCGGGGGCGAGCCTCGATTCGGCGAGGGTGCTGACGACGCGGAAGACGATGCGCGCCGGGTCGCGCACGCTGTGGAAATGGGTGAGGCGCTCGTCCTCCGGCGGATACACGACGTCCATGGGGACCTCGACGATCCGGACGCCCGCGGCAATGGCGCGGAGGATGATCTCGGCCTCGAACGCATACCCCTCGTCCCGGGCGCCGAGCGAGAGCGTGGTCTGGAGGGGATACCGGCGCAGGCCACATTGCGTGTCGGCGAGCGGGCGGCCGCTGAAGAGCGAAAGGAAAAGGTTCGAGATGCGGTTCGACATCTGGTTCGCGCGCGGCGCGCCGGCGCGGACGAGGTCACGCACGCCGAGGACGAGGGCGCGCGGGTCGGGGTCGACGAAGGCGATGCGATGCGCCTCGGCCGGCGGATGCTGGGCGTCGGCGTCGAGCGTGACGGCGACGTCGAAGCCGCGCCGCAGGGCGTGCATCATGCCGGTGCGGAGGGCCGCGCCCTTGCCGCGATTGTTGGGGTGCGAGAGGACGGTGGCGCCGGCCGCGCGGGCGAGGTCGGCGGTGCCGTCTGTGGAGCCGTCATCGACGACGAAGACCGCGGAGGGCTCGGGCCAGAGGGCGCGCGTGGCGCGGACGACCTCGGCGACGGTGCGGGCGGCCTGATAAGCGGGGATGATCGCGCAAGGACGCATCGGTTCGAGAACCGTTACCACGCCAAGCGCGCCTCGGGGAGCGCTGCGCAGGACACCGGCGTGCGTGGGGGGGACGTTCGGGGTAGGGTGGCGGCGATGGAAGACTTCGATCCCGAGGCGATGCGGGTGCTGCGTTACCGCGCGAAGGGCGTGCTGCGGCAGCGGATGCGGGCGCTCCGGAACTCGATCCCGCGTGAGTCGCTCGCCGAGCGATCGGGCAAAATTCGGGCGGGGCTCCTCGGGAGGCCGGAGGTCGTCGGGGCGCGGACGGTCGCGCTTTTCTGGCCGATCGTGAAGCGCGGCGAGGTGGACCTCCGGCCGCTCGTCGCGGAGCTTCGGGGGCGGGGCGTGCGCGTGGCATTTCCCTCGATCCACCCGGAGACGCGCGTGATGACGTTCCGCATCCCGGCCGATCCCGCGGCCATGGAGGAGCACGGGCTCGGCTTTCAGGAGCCGCTGCTCACGGATCCGGAGGCCGGGGAGGTCGACGTGGTGGTGGTGCCGGCGCTCGGCGTGGACGGGGAGGGGAACCGGATCGGGTATGGGGCGGGGTATTACGATCGAACCATTCCGCGATTCTGCCCGCCGGGCGTGGCGATTGGCGTGGTGTACGATTTTCAGGTGTTATCGGAGGTGCCGGTGACGGAGGGGGACGTGCCGCTGCCGGTCGTGGTGACGGACGAGCGTGTGATCGAGGTCTGAGGCGCGGACGTCTTCGGCGGAATGGGGAGGGCGCGCGCCACGATCTTCGGTGAATCCGGCGAGTCGGGTGGTCCCGCGCGCTGCGTGGTGTAAACCTAGCGCGTTTTGATTTCCAGGAATCACGCGCGGAGCGCCCGCGCGCGATGCGGGGGGAACACATGCGCACCAATTCTTCCGTGCTGTGCTGCGGGCTCGTCCCGCTTTTGTGGCTCTGCGCCGGATGCGGGGCCGACGGGTTCGAGCGCACCGGAGTGGCGGTCGATTCGCTGGAATGGAAAGAGGGCGCCAAGCTCGTGGCGCCCGAGGGGACGAAAGAGGCGGAGTTTGGCGTGTCCGTCGCCATCGACGGAGATATCGCGATCGTCGGGGCGCACTCCGACGATGGGATCGCCGAGAACGCCGGCGCCGCGCAGGTCTTCGTGCGAAAAGACAACGTCTGGCTCCCGCAGCAGAAGATCGTGGCCTCCGATGCAGAGGCGACGGATGGATTCGGCTACGCCGTTGCGGTTTCGGGCGATATCGCGATCATCGGCGCGCCGAACGAGGACGACCCGGCCGAAAACGCGGGCGCGGCGTACATCTTCGTGCGCGAAGGCGACGCATGGAAGGAGCAGCAGAAGCTCGTCTCGCCGAATCCGGAGTTCATTGGTTCGTTCGGCACGTCGGTGGCGATTTCAGGCAACCTCGTGCTTGTCGGGGCCAGCCGCGAGGACGGGCTCGGCTTCGATTCCGGCGCGGCGTACGTCTTCGTTCGCGACGGGTCCGGAACCATGTGGGGCCTGCAAAAGAAGCTCTTGCCGGCGGACGGGGCGCCGAGCCATTTCGGCTCCGCGGTCGCGCTCTCGGCGAACGCCGCCGTCGTCGGGGCGCCGCGGGACAACGCCGGTATGCCGGTCTCGGTCGGCGCGGCGTACGTCTTCGACCGCGCAGAGGGCGCCTGGCCGCTCGAACAGATTCTCGTGGCGGACGACGCGGGCGAGCAAGATTATTTCGGAGCTTCCGTGGCGATCTCGGGAGACACGACGCTCGTGGGCGCGACGGGAGACGACGACGTCGCCGAGGACGGCGGCGCGGCCTATGTCTTTTCGCGGGTGGACAACGTGTGGAGCGCGCAGCAGAAGCTCGTCCCCTCCGCGCCGGAGAAGTTCGGCAGGTTCGGAATGGCGACGTCGGTCGCGGGCGACGTGGCGCTCGTGGGGACCTATCTCAGCGGGCCCAACGTCACGGGCGCAGGGTCGGCCTACGTATTCGTGCGCGAGAGTGACGTGTGGGTCCCGGATCACCGGCTCCTCGCGTCGGACGGGGCCGACGGCGATTTCTTCGGCATCGCGGTCGCGCTCTCCGAAGGCACGGCGATCGTCGGCGCGCCGGGCGACGATAACGACAAGGGCGAGAATGCCGGCTCGGTGTATACGTTCGGGGCGCTGATCGCCTCGGGGGCGAACGGCGCCGGTGGAATGGGCGGCGCCGGCGGATTCGACGGCGTCGGCGGCGCGGGCGGCGCGGGCGCACGTCCGAACCAGGCGACCATCGGCGACGACAGCGCGATGATGACGGGCGGATGCGGCGCGTGCACCGCCGCGGGCGGGAGCGAGGAGACGCGGGGGCTGATGGCGGCGATGATGGCGCTCGGGATGGCGTTCGTCGGCGGGCGCCGGCGCTCGCGCCTCAATGCAAGGGGTCGCCGAGGATCTTCTTCCGATCGAGCTGCTCGGCGAGGGTGAGCCGGTCGGCGTCATTCATGGAGACGAACCGAATCGCCTGCAGCCGGTCTTTCATCCAGATCGGGCGGCCGCGCAGGCGAATCGGTCGGCCCGCGCCGACGTCCAGCTCGAACGCGGTGATCATGCTGAGCTCCCGATCCACGAGGGTCCGCGGTGTTTCGAAGACGAGCCCGCTCACCGAGAGGTCGACGGCGCGGCACGCGTGGCGATGACCATCCACGATGGCAACCAGGGGATAGTCGCAGAGCGCGCGAGGGCCGATCCGTCGTTCCATGAAGGTCCGTCTGCCGCGATACGGGAAGAAGATCGACCGGGCCAACTTTTTGCCGTCGCCCGAGCGCGGGCTAGGATCGGCGTCGAGGAGGATCCGGAATGCCCACGTGCCGCGAGTGCGAGAACGAGGTCGACGAGCTGAAGACCGTGAAGGTCGGGACCAAGAAGAAGAAGATGTGCGAGGACTGCGCCGACCGCGTCGCCCAGGAAGGCGCGATCGCCGAGGAGAGCGAGGCCGTCGTGCAAGGGATGATGGGCTTCAAGGGGCGACGCTAGCAGCCTGTGGACTTATCTGCTGCGCGCCCCGAATCGTCGGTCGACATCGCTCGAAATCCTTCAGGATTCCTCGCTCCGTCGCCCTAGCTTCGGGGCGCTCGCGACGATAATTCCACAGGCTGCTAGGGCGCGCCGCGCCTCATCGCATGATTTGATCGATCTCGTTCGAGGTCGCGTCCGCGAGCCCCTTCGCGAGCTTCTTCGGATCGAGCTCGACCGCGATCGCCACGGCGTCGGGCGCGTGCGTCGGCAGCGGCGCCGTCGCGGGGACGTCGAGGCCGAGCAGACGGCCAAACGAGCCCTGCGCGAGGTCCCGCCACGACGCCGCGAGCTCCTCGGAGGCCGCCTCGCCGGTGCGGGAGAAGTCGCCGGCGACGGCGATGGAGAGCAAGATGCCCTCGCGCGCGCTCGGCCTCGCCGCCGCGCCGATCGCGGTGGCCGCGGCGAGCAGGCCCCGCGCGCCCCGCGCGAGCTCGCCCTCGAACGGGCCGAGCGCGAACGCGCGGGCAGGCGCCGGGCCGAGGCGCTCGGCGAGCGCACGCAAGGACGGATCGGCGAAGGCGCGCGTGGCGCGGGAGAGGGCGCCGCGCGCGAAGAGGGAGGCGATCCGGCAAGGGCCCCGCTGGATCGAGCCCGCTTGCTGGAAGCAGACGACGTCGGGGCCGATCGCGGCGAAGGCGTGCGCCCCGCGCCCGATCTTGCCGGAGACGCGGACGAGGTCGGGGCGGTCGACGGCGCGCGTGGCGCCTCCGCTGAGGCGGTCGCGGAAGGCGCGCTCGACGGCGCGCGTGTCGCTCGTGTGGCGGAGGATCTCGACGGTCGCGTCGCCCTCGTTCGTCGCGTAGGACGCGACGACGGCCTCGGGCGTCCGGCGAAGATCGACGGCGGTGCCTTTCGCGAAGCGGTTGAAGCGCGCCTCGGAGATGACGGTGCCGACGAAGGGGACGAGCCACGGGATCGAGGTGATCTCGTGGGGATGCACGAGCACGACCCAGCGCAGGCCTGCGAGGGGCAAGAGGCCGTCGAGCGAGGGGACGGCGAGCGGCGGCTCGGGCGTGGCGGGCTTCGTGACGGGCGCGGGCGCGCCGCAGCCGGCGAAGGCCGAGGCGAGCGCGGCGAGCGTGGCGGCGAGGAAGGCGCGCCGCCCCGGATCCGTGGCGTCAGCCGACGACGAGGTGCGCGAACTTGCGGTTCTTCGATCCGACGCGGACAAGATACCTCCGGCCCCGCTCGAGCTTCTGTTGCTCGTCGCGCACGACCTCGCCGTCGAGGTGGACGGCGCCGCTCTTCACGAGCCGAAGCCCCTCGTTCGTCGACTTCACGAGGCCCGCCAGCGACAAGGCCTTGGCGATCCAGAGCGACTCGGCCTCGGCGGCGACCTTGATCTCCTCGATGTCGTCGGGCACGCCGCCGGCGGCCACGCTGCGGCGCCGTTCGAGCGCGGCGTCGGCGGCCGCGGCGTCGTGGAAGCGCGTCACGACCTCCTTCGCGAAGAGCTCCTTCAACTCGACGATGTTGCGTTGCCCGGCGCGCACGTCCTCGCGCAGCTCGGCGATCTCCTGGTTCGATCGCGACGAGAGCAGCTCCATGTAGCGCCAGATCACCTGGTCATCGACGAGCATGAGCTTCTGCAACATCTCGAAGGGCGGCTCGCTCACGCCGACGTAGTTGTTCGCGCTCTTCGACATCTTCATGCCGACGACCTTGCCGCTCTCGACGCGCGCGTTCGTGCCTTCGAGGATCGGCGTGGTCATCACGATCTGCGCGCGCTTGCCGTAACGCGGCATGAGGTCGCGGCCGACGAGCAGGTTGAAGAGCTGGTCGGTGCCGCCGAGCTCGACGTCGTTCTCCAGCACGACCGAGTCGTAGGCCTGGAGCAGCGGGTAGAGGAACTCGTGGATGTGGATCGGCACGTTGCCGTCGAAGCGCTTCGAGAAGTCGTCGCGCTCGAGCATGCGCGCGACGGTGTACTTCGCGCCGAGCTCGACGATCTCGAAGGGCGAGAGCTTGCCGAGCCACTCGGAGTTGTAGCGGACCTCGGTCTTGTCCTTGTCGAGGATCTTGAACGCCTGCGCCTGGTAGGTCTCGGCGGCGGCGCGGACCTCTTCGCGCGTCAGACGCGGGCGGGACTCGCTCTTGCCCGTGGGGTCACCGACCATCGCCGTGAAGTCGCCGACGAGGAAGATGACCTGGTGCCCGAGCTCCTGGAACTGCCGCATCTTCTGCATGAGCACGGTGTGCCCGAGGTGCAGGTCTGGACGCGTGGGGTCGAAGCCGGCCTTGATGCGCAGCGGCCGGCCCTCCTTCAGGCGCTCTTCGAGTTCGGCGCGGACGTGGAAGTCCACGACGCCCCGGCACAACTCCTCCAGTTGACGCTCGGCGGAAAGCATGGGGCGAACTTTGCCGGACGGCGCGCCGGGCGCAAGCGTCACGCGGCCGGAGAGGCGCGCAGAGAGGCGCTTCGCCTGGC
This sequence comes from Polyangium mundeleinium, assembly GCF_028369105.1. NCBI lineage: Bacteria > Pseudomonadati > Myxococcota > Polyangiales > Polyangiaceae > Polyangium > Polyangium mundeleinium. The sequence goes on from NZ_JAQNDO010000001.1 coordinate 199,799, forward strand.
CGGGGCGATCATTCGTCCTCGTCGTCCTCGTCGTCCTCGTCGTCCTCGTCGTCCTTGCCGCCGGTGATCGCGAAGGCGCGGCTCTGGTTGACCAGCTCCTTCAGCTCCTTGCCGACCTTGAAGAAGGGCAGGCGCTTGGCGGGCACCGGGACGGGCTGACCCGTGCGCGGGTTTCGGCCGCTGTAGGGCTTGTACGGGCGGACCGTGAAGCTTCCAAAGCCGCGGATCTCGATGCCTTCGCCGCGTTGGAGCGCCTCGGTCATCGCATCGAAGATGCAGTTGACCACAAGCTCGGCGCGCGCCTTGGTGAGCTCGCCACGGCCCGCGATCGCGTCGATGAGCTCGCTCTTTGTCATGGACACCCCTCGGCGGCCGTCACGCCGCCCCCCGTCCCTACGTCCCTCCCGACCTGTGTGACGCCTGGACGGATACGACTTACGATTCCAGGAACTTAGGACACCCCTCGCACCCTGGACGCTCAGCGTCAACGACTTTCGTTCTCGAAGAAATCCAAGCGGTCCAGCGCGACATGCGAATGCGCGGGCTGCGGGCCGAGGCGCAGCGTGAGCGCGACGGATCGCGCCGCGCGCGGGATCGAGAAGGCCGGGAGCGTGACGCAGGGCGGATGCGGGGCCGCGGCGGGGTCGAGCGCGTGGGTGTGCAACGTGTCTCCGTCGACGACGAGCGAGACGGTGACGGAGGCGGGGCCGAGGACGGCGAGGCGCGGCGCGACGCGGCGGCCGGCGAGGAAGGGCGCGGGGAGGGCGAGGGAGACAGCGCCGCTTTTTGTGGGATCGGCGGGCGTGACGGAGAGCCAGCGGCGCTCCGAGGCGCAGGCGTCCGTGGCCCAGGCGGGCAAGGCCCAGGCGTCTTGTTGTGCGAGCGCGGGCCAGAGGTTTTCGCCTTCGAGGGCGATCGGCGCTTGGAGATCAAACGAGTACGGGACGAGGTGCGGCGTGGAGGGGGGCGCCTCGCCGTCGGGCGGGATCGGGAAGAGGTAGCGGTACGCAGGAGGACGGCCGTGCGCCTCCCAGGCGAAGCGATCGAAGGCGTCGCCGCGATGACGGGCGATGGTTCGTTCGTTCGAGGTCCAAGGGTCGTAGGCGAGGTTGAAGCCGTGGTCGGTGTCGACGAACACGAGCGCACGTGCGGGGAGGCTCGCGAGGCGGGCCGGCTCGAACATCGGGAGGCCGGCTTCACGATCGCGCAGCAAGGCGTGATCGAAGCCGGCGCGGAAGGCGAAGCCGAGCGGGACGAGCGCGACGAGCGCCGCGACGCGGCGTGACGCGCGGCCGAAATCTTTTCCGCGCGCGGCGAGGTGCGCGACGGCGAGCGCGGCGAGGATGTGTTCGAGCGGGAGGACGTCGGCATAGAAGCGCGCGCCGCCGCCGGGGTAGTTGCCGTCGAAGTAGAAGGGGACGTACGCGGCGATCTGGAGGGCGACGGCGATCGGGAGCAGGCGCGCGCGCGGGAGGCGCGCGGCGAGGATCGCGCCGAAAAGGACGAGGAGCGTGAAGGGCTCGGCGTTGCCGGCGTCGACGAGGTGCTGCTTGAGGCGGCGAAGCGTGGTCGCGGCAGCGGCGTAAGCACCGTAGCCGTGCGGGAGGTTGTGCTGAACGAAGTCGCCGTGCTCGCCGAGGCAACCGATCGAGGCGCCGAAGCCGTACCGAAAGCAACCAGGCGGGCCGTCCGAGAGCGCGTAATAGAGGCGCTGCGACGAGGTGAAGAGCTCCCCGGTGGCCGCGTGTTGATGGGCGAGGAGCAAGCCGAGGCCAGGGAGCGCGCCGAGGGCGAGGAGCGCGAGGGCGGTGAGGCGCGAGCTGCGGGACGCGCGTGCCGTGGCGCTGCGCGTCGTGACGACGAGGAAGGTGAGCGCGAGGAGGAGGGCGAGCGCGGAGGGAGGGCGCGTCGCGGCAAGCCAGCCTGCAAAAAAGCCTGCGCCGAGCGCGGGGAGAAGGGCGCGCTCTCCGGCTTCGAGCGCACGCACGGCCGAGAGCGCGAGGGCGAGCGCGCTCGTGACGCAGAGCGCGGCGAGGCCGTGCGACATGGTGTCGGCCGTGTGGTAGCGGAGCGCGGCGCAGAGGACGGAGAAGAGGGTCGCGAGGCGCGGGATCGCGACGCGATCGGCGGCGGGTGTGCCTTCGGGGAGGGCACGCGCGGCGAGGGCGTAGGTCGCGATCGTGAGGGTCGCGGCGAGGAGCGGGCCGACCGCGAGGGGCGCGTGGGCGAGGAAGCCGAGCGCGAGGAGCGCGGGATACCCGGGCGGAAAGAGGACGGCCGCGGTGGGCCCGTCGGGGCCATCCGTGCGCACGAGGAAGCGGCCGAGCGTGGAGGCGACGGGCTCGTCGAGCGGGAAGGCGAGGTGGCCCGCCGCGAGGGCGCGCGCTTCGAGGAAGTAACTCGTGGCGTCGATGATGCGAGGTCCGCCGCGGAGGTAGAGCGCGACGTACGCGGCGGAGAGGGCAACGGCCGTGAGGGCGGCGAGGGCGAGGAAGAGGCGGGATTTGGTTGCAGGTCGAACGATGCGCGGGGCGAACGCGAGGGCGATCAGCGCGGCGAGGAGGGCGGCGATCTGCGCGGGGTCACGGGGGAGGCCGAAGCGCACGGGGGGATGTCTCGGAACCAGAAGGGGAGCGAGGGGTTCGTGGAGCGAGTTTTCTCACATCCACGGGCGCGAAGAGGGGTCCGGGCGGGGCGGGCAGGGTCTGGCGATACGCCAAAAGCATGTCCGGGCGGGGTGGGTAGGGCCTGGCGATACGCCAAAGGCATGTGCGCGTGTCCCGGGTGCGGAGTGGCGCTGCGCCAAAGGCATGTGCGCGTGCGCCGGGTGCGGAGTGGCGCTGCGCCAAAGGCATGTGCGCGTGCGCCGGGTACGGAGTGGCGCTGCGCCAAAGGCATGTCGGCGTGTTCCGGGTGCGGAATGGCGCTGCGCCAAAGGCATGTCGGCGTGCTCCGGGTACGGAGTGGCGCTGCGCCAGAGGCATGTTCGCGTGTCCCGGGTGCGGAGTGGCGCTGCGCCAAAGCCGTCTTCGGGCGCGCCGACCGATTCATCACCCGTCGCGACGCCCATTCGCCTGGCTCCGTTCGATGCGCAGAAGGGGAGCTGTACGCGGAATCAGGTCGCCCCCGCCACACACCGAAACCCATACCAAGGGTGCCGCTCGCTCGCGACGGGATGGTTGTCCGCCGGCGACTGGTTGCCCATGAGCCCGTGATCGTGCCAGGTCCCTCCCGTCACGCGGAACATCTTTTCCCGCGGACACGGGAGCTCGCCTTCCATCGAAATGCACGTGATCGGCTTCGGGTCGAACACGAACTCCGCCACGTTCCCCGCCGTATCGTAAAGCCCGAAGGGACTCCGATCCCCCGTGTAACTCGCGACCGGGCACGTGCCGAGATCCACGGCGACCGGCGGCGCGCTGCTCGTGATCGGGGAGACCACGCCGCCCTGCGTCCCGCCCATCGCGCCGCGTTGCCAGCAATGCTCGATCTTCTCCGGCTCGTCGCGGCCCCACGGATAGGTGCGGTGCCGCTCGCCGAGCCGCTCCGATTCGCTCATGCGCGCGTCGCCGAGCGCGGCCCAGTACGCCTCGTAAATCGTCGGCAGGCGGCGGCCGCCGTTCCACTTGCAGTAGGCCTCCGCTTCGGACGGGCTCACGCAATTGATCGGGTGATCGCCGCGGCCAGGCTTGCCCCAGTTGCACATCGGCTCGTGGAACTTCTCGACGCGGCCTTCGCCGGCAGGCACGAGACACGCCTTCGCGCCGACACACGCGGCATACCCGGAGACCGTTACCTCCGTCGCTTCGATCTGGAAGGGTTGCACCGTGACGACGGTGCGGTTCGTGGCCATCGATTCGCGGAACGAGAAGGTCGCGCCTGGGATCGAGACCAGGCGCGCGCCCCGCGGCGAGACCGCCAAGCGCCTCGCGTTCTCCGCATCCGTCCGGCCGCAGCCAGTCAGGGCGACGGCGAGCAAGAGGCCGAGCGGGATGCTCGTCAGGGATTGCATCAGCGTCCCGCCGACGGCGCTCCGCCGTCCTCCAGGATCCACGCGTGGTACGTGATCCACTCGCCCTCGACGGGCGTGATCGCGAGCTGGAAACGCGGCGGGAGGTCCGCCGGGAGGTCGATGCTCGGCTCGGTCCACGTGGGCCCAGGGCGCGCTTCGAGCTTGCCGAGGAGGCGGCCGTCGACGCGGACCTCGGCCGCGACTTGCCGGCCCGCGACGGTGCGCACGACGAGCCGGCCGCCGCGCTTCGGCGCGTTCATCATGGCGAGCTCGGGCTCGCCGTGCGGGACGATGCGGCCGGCGTCGAAGAGCTCGCGCAGGCGCTGGCCAGGCTCGGGCAGGACGCGGTGCACGACGAAGCCCTTGCCGGGGCGCGGGAAGTTGTAGCCGTGGGCCTTTTCGTTGACGAGATCCGCGACGTCGAGCTCGTCGATCACGCGCTCGCCTTCCCGCTGCGTGCGGGGCCAGCCGTTTCTGTCGAGCGCGCTCCAGTCGGCCTTGTAGATGACCTTCTCGGCGCCGCCGCAGATGACGTTGCCGACGACGGGCACGCCGACGAGGCGGCGGCCAAAGAGGCCGGGGAGGTCGCCCCACCACGACGGGTAGATGGCCATGTGGTCGGGCCGATCCTCGGGCGGGATGCGCTCGAGGAGCTCGATCGTGGCGCCGAGGCCGTTCACGCCAGCGCGCGCGAAAGGCAGGTCGTGGTAGCCGCCGAGGCCGATGATGTCGAGGCCAGGCAGGTCCGACGCATACATGAGCGCGCCCGCGTCGCCGACGAGCACGCGCTTGGCCTTGCGCTCGGCGAGCACCTTGCCCGCGACCACGTGCTGGTCGCGGATGTTGCGGCTCGCGCGGCCGAAGAACCAGATCTGGTCGCGCATGTTCGGCGCCTGGTGGACGCCGTAGAGGACGACCACGCCGCACGCGATCGCGATCCGCAACGCAAGGAGGCCCCGCGCGCGCCGCGTCGCTTCGAGCGCGGGCGTGAGGAGCACGCCGAGGCCCATCGCGGCGAGGATGAACAGCCACGCGACGGCGCTCATCGTGTAGCGCTCGTTTTGCCAGCGGACCTGGCCGTTCAGCGAGACGAGCAGGAGCCAGCCCGCGACCTGCGCCCAGAGCATCGCGGCGATCCCGCGCGTCTTCTTCGAGAAGAAGGGGAGGAGCGCGACGAGGGGGACGATCCAGCCCCAGGGGAGGTTCTGGCCGGGGATCCAGTCGGCGAAGTGGTGCTGCGTGTTGCGGAGGACGACGTACTTCAGGTGCGAGAGGTACTCGTCGAGCTTCTGCTCCCCGTTCATGTAGGGGTGGTTCAGCGCGAGCTTGACGATCGCGCCGGCCGCCGCCCATTCGCCGGTGAAGACGCGGTTCGCCACGGCCTGCGCCACGGCGACGATCGCGCCGGGGACCGAGGCGCGGAGCAAGGTCGCGAACGCGGCGCGGAGGCCGAGGGGCTTCCAGACGACGAGCGCGGCGTAGAACGCGAAGATCGCGATGCACACGACGGACTCGGGCCGCGTCGCGTAGAGCAGCGCGCCTGCGAGGCCCGCGAGGAAGCCGTCGCGACGCACGGCGCGGGGATCGGCGGGCGTGTCTCCGATCGAGAGGATCGGCAGGAGCATGAGCGCCCACACGCCGAGGTGGAACGCGTTCTCCATGCCGCTGAAGAGCGACCAGTCGAGGGCGCCGAGCGAGAGCACGGCCGGGGGCACGAGGTACTTCGCGGCGCGCCCGAGCGGCTCACACGCGCGTCCGGCGACGACGAGGAAGAACGTGGTCGAGAGGCACGCGATGAGCGCCGCCCACGCCATGAGGTCGAGGCTGCGGAAGCCGAGCAGGTAGCCGAGCGAGAGCGTGAACGGGTAGAGCAGGCTCGTGTTGCCGCTGGAGAAGCCGTTGCCCTCGGACCACTGGAAGGGAAAGCCGCGGGCCGCGGCGCGCGCGTAGTCGAAGTGGATGAAGACGTCGTCGAGCGGCGCCGACCAGCCGCCCCGCGTCTGCACGAGCATGTACCCGTAGAACACGGTGGCCGCGTAGAGGACGCAGGCCGAGGCGTAGACGGGGTAGAGCACGCGGTCGATCGCGGGCCAGCTCTCGAGGACGCGCGCGAAAAAACCCGGGTCGTAGGTGTCGCCGCGTCGTCGGGCCCCGAGGGGGGCCGCCGCTTCCGCTTCGTCTTTGTCCAGTGTGGCGGGCACGGGGGACTCTTATTACACGATCCCCGGTTCGGCCCGCGCGCCGACCTCGTCGTGACGCACGGGGCCCGGCCGAACCCGGGGGCCATGAATTCCAAGGGCGCGCGCGTTGACCGGCCCTTGCCGCACCTGTAGAAAAGAACCGCGTTCGAGCGTCGCGGAAGGCGCCGACGCCGAATGGACGACCGATGCGCTGGTTCGTGGAAATCTCGTCGGCCGGGCCCTCCGCCGAACCTCCGGCAAAGCTCACCGTGGAGGCCCCGCAGTGGCAGGAAGGCCCGCGCGATGCGCGGGGACGACGGGTCGCTCGGAAACTTCTCGATCGAGCTTCTCGACGACGGTTACAAGGCCGTCGATCCTGTAAAGAAGCTCCGCTACGTGGTGCGCAAAGCGCCCGACACGGCCGAGCTCTCCCCCGGCGGGCAAGCCGTAGCCGAGCCGCCGAAGGGCCGGCCGGCCGTCACCGCGCCCCCGCGCGTCGCCGCCCCGCCCCGCGCGACGCCGGCGCCCGCGGCCGCGCCGCTCCCGAACCACCGTGTGCTTTCGAGCCGTGAGGTGGCCGCCACGGCGAGCTCGTCGCTGACGTACCGGGAGTACGTGTACGTCGTGCCCGAGGGGACGTCGGTCGACGTGGCGCGGCGGGTCGTGCTGGATCGGTTCGAGGCCGTGAAGAAGGCGCTCGAAGGCGTGCGCGGCGTGCTCGTGAACCTCGCCGTGTTCGATCACGCCTATGAGGGCAAACCCGCGCGCGCGCCGCTCGTCACGCTGATGTGGAAGGACTGGCGCGGCGAGCCGGACGTGCGTCCGCCGGCGCCGCAGCCGAGCAAGCCCGTGGCCGCAGCCGCGCCGCGTCCCGCTTCGACGCCGCCGCCCGCGCAGCGCGCCGTCTCGACGCCGCCTCCGGCGCAGCGGTCCGTCTCGACGCCGCCTGCGCGTTCGCCCTCGGCGCCGCCGCCCGCGCAGCGGTCCGTCTCGACGCCGCCTGCGCGTTCGCCCTCGGCGCCGCCTCCGCGCGCGGCAGCCGGGTCGAGCCCCGCGATCAAGGCCGCGGTCACGACGACCACGAAGTCCACGCCGCCGAAGGCGCGTGTTCGCTCCGCCGAAGAGCTGATGAAGGAGCTCGAAGGTGCCTCGACGGATCTGCACTTCCTGAGCGACGCGCTCGAAGGCGCCGACTTCGTGGTCTCGATCCTCCGGGAGCAGCTCCCGAGCGAGCTCATCCTCGTCTGGTTCCACGACGCCGAGAAACGCGAGCTCGTTCTCGTGCGCCAGCAGGGCGGCAAGCACGACCGGCTCCTCGCCCGCATGCCCGATCGAGCGGGCCTGGCGCAGGCTGCCATCGCCTACAAGAAGGCCCTCGTCATCACCGACGCGCAGCGCGATCCGCGCGCCGTCGACGCGCGCTGGAAGGCCTTCGGCATCGACCCGAAGAGCATCGCCTGCGCGCCCGCGATCGGCGGCGGCAAGACGCTCGGCCTCATCGAGATCGTGAACCCCACGGGCGGCGGTCGTTACGCCACGGCCGAGGGCAACGCGCTCACCTACGTCGGCAAGGAGCTCGCCGAGTTCCTCACCATCCAGGGCGTCGTGCTCGATCCGGAGAAGATCCGGGCCACGGCGAACAAGGCGGCGGCGCGCTAGGCGCGCGGCGCGCGGGGGGACCGTCCATGCAGCGTCGTCGGCTGCGCGAACGGCTGCTCTATTTCGCGATCGTCCCTGCGATCGTGTTCGCCGTCCTCGTGCTCGGCGGCATCGCGCTGCGCACGACGCTCCAGATCGAGAAGGCCCGCCAGCAGACCGTCTTCGACGCGACGCTCACGCTCGCCGACGAGCGCGTCGACCGCCTCGACAAGCTGATCATCGCGCAGGACAACGTCGTCGCGGCGCACGTCGACATCGCGAACCTCAACACGATCGCGCGCCGCTGGTTGCCGACGGCCTCCCGCGAGACGCCGACGGTGCGCGCGATCCTGGTGCTCGACCTGAGCCACGAGTCGCGCGACGTGCTCGCGTTCGCCTCACGCGCGCCGGGACGCGAGGACGACGCGTTCCGCAGGCTGCTGCTCGGCCGGCTCTTCTCCAGCCTGAACTTCGACGGCGACACGGAGGAGCTGCGCCACCTGCACCAGATCATCGATCAGCAGAGCATCCTGATCAGCTACTGGCAGCGCACCTACGCGGCCCGGCGTTACCTCGTCATCGCCTGGCACGATGTCCCGCGCCTCGTGCACGACGTCTTCCCGCGGCTCTACCGCGACATCGATCGCGGCAACAGCCGCATGAACGTCATCGACGAGGAGGGCCGCATCGTCTTCGGCCCGCCCATCAAAGGCGGCGAGTTCACCGTCGGCCGCCCCTTCCCGACGACGCTCTACAACTGGCGCCTCCAGATCGCGCTCACCAGCGCCGACGACCTCGGCGACAAGGTCGAGCGGCAGCGCATGGTCGAGCTCGGCATGGTCGGCTTCGCGGCGATCGTCGTGCTCGTCGGCGTGACGATCATCATCTTCGCGTCGATGAAGGAGCGCAGGCTCGCCGCGCTGAAGAGCGACTTCGTGGCGAACGTCTCGCACGAGCTCAAGACGCCGCTCGCGCTCGTCCGCATGTTCGGCGAGATCCTGCTCGCCGATCGTGTGGCCAGCGAGGACAAGCGGAGGCAATACCTCCAGATCATCGTGAGCGAGAGCGAGCGGCTCACGGCGCTTATCGAGAACGTCCTCGATTTCGCCAAGGTCGAGCGCGGAAAGGCCGCGTACGAGTTCGCGCCCGGCAAGCTCGAAGAGGTCGTCGGCCGCGCCGTCGACGTCTATCGCTACCGCGCCGAGCGGGACGGCATCGTCGTGCACCTCGTGAGCGCCGAGGACATGCCCGAGGCGATGCTCGACGCCCGCGCCATGGAGCTCGCGATCATCAACCTGCTCGACAACGCCTTCAAGTACGCGAAGGACGGCGGCCGCGTCGACGTCGAGGTCGCCTCCGAGGACAGCTCGGTCGTCGTGCGCGTGAGTGATCGTGGCCCCGGGATCGATCCCGACGAGCAGGAGCGCATCTTCGAGCGCTTCGTGCGCGGGCGGGGGGCGGGCGAGCAACGCATCCGCGGCAGCGGCATCGGGCTCGCGCTGGTCAAGCACATCGCCGAGAGCCACGGCGGCAGCATCGAGGTGAAGAGCCCCATCACGGAAGACGGCCGCGGCAGCGTGTTCGTGCTGCGAATTCCGGCGCTCCGTGGGCAGGCGCCTCGGAAGTTGCCGATCGCAGGGGCTGCCTCCGTGGCGTAGACTCGCTGCGTGTCTTCGGCTTCTGATCCTTCCTTGATCCCTTCCCGTGAAGCCGACGGCTTCGAGCCGCCGGTGCCCACACCTCTCCTCACGCCGCGAACGGTCCTCGTCCGCAATCGTTCGCTCCCCGTGGCGCCGCTGGCCGATCCGCCGCGACGTCATTTGCCGCTCGCGGGTCCTTCGCGTGGCGTCGACCAGGCCTGGCGGCCGATCTACGTGATCTGGGAGATCACGCTGCGCTGCGATCTCGCCTGTCATCACTGCGGATCACGCGCTGGGCGAGCGCGACCCGAGGAGCTCTCCACCGAGGAGGCGCTCGACCTCGTGCGGCAGATGCGCGACCTCGAGGTCACGGAAATCACGCTGATCGGCGGCGAGGCGTATCTGCGTGACGATTGGGACGTCATCGCGAAGGCGATCGTCGACGCCGGAATGATCTGCACGATCACCACGGGAGGTCGAGGTTTCTCCGCGGAACGCGCGCGGCGCGCGAAGGCCGCGGGTGTGCGCAGCGTGTCGGTGTCGATCGACGGGCTCGCCGCGACACACGACATGTTGCGCGGCGTGAAGGGCAGCCACGCGAGCGCGATGGAGTCGCTCCGGAACACGAAGGCGGCGGGCCTCGTGGTCAACGCCAACACGCAGATCGGCCGCCTCAACCTCGCCGAGATCCCCGCTGTGTTCGACGGGTTGATCGCGGCGGGCGTCGACACCTGGCAGGTGCAGATCACGGTCGCCATGGGGCGCGCCGCCGACCAGCCCGAGGTGCTGCTCGAGCCGTGGCAGATGCTGGAGGTGATGCCGATGCTCGCGGCCTTGAAAGAGCGCGGCGATCAGCACGGCCTGCGCATCTGGCCCGCCAACAACATCGGCTATTTCGGCCCGTACGAGCACGTGCTGCGGGGCTCGTTCCCCATGGGATACAACGGCTCCTGCGGCGCGGGCCGCACGTTGCTCGGCATCGAGGCCAACGGCGATCTCAAGGGTTGCCCGTCGCTACCGTCGCAAGCGTACGTGGGCGGCAACATCCGGGAGCGATCGTTGCAAGAGGTCTGGGAACAGACCGATGCGCTGCGCTTCACGCGTGATCGCACCGTGGACGAGTTGTGGGGCCACTGCGGCGATTGCTACTACGGCGACGCCTGCATGGCCGGTTGTAGCTGGACGGCGCACGTGCTCTTTGGGCGACGCGGCAACAACCCATTTTGCCATCACCGCTCGCTCGAACTTTTGCGCAAGGGGCGACGCGAGCGGCTCGTCCCCGCGGAGGCAGCCTCGGGCAAGCCCTTCGATCACGGGCGTTTCGAGCTGATCGAGGAGGACTGGCCCGCGCACGATCTCGACGACGCGCGGCGACGCTACGGCCTCGCTCCGGTTGTGCCTTGACATGAAGCGCGAGTCCGGAGACCTGTAAGGAATGAAAGCTTCATTCGCGCCTTGCCTTTCTTGCAACCGTCACATCCGCATATCCGAGGCCGCGTGCCCGTTCTGCGGACAAACCGTCCCCGAGGACATGGAATCGCGCGCGCGCACGCTCCCGACGGGGCGCCTGACCCGCGCGATGATCTTCGCGTTCGGCAGCACGCTCGCCGCGTCCGCGTGTGGCAGCGACGTCAAAGACGGCTCCAGCACGGGTGACGTGGGCGGCTTCGGCGGCTCTCCCAGCGTCGGTGGCGCCTACGGCGGCGGCCCCGGTTGGGGTGGCGGCGGCTTCGGCGGCAGCCCCGGTGTCGGCGGTGCGTACGGCGGCGGCCCGGGTTGGACGACCGGTCCCGGCGTGGGCGGCGGCGGCATGGGCGGCGTGGGTGGCGTGGGCGGCGTGGGCGGCGAAGGCGGCGCAGGTGGCTCCGGCGGCGACGGTGGCTCCGGCGGCGACGGCGGCTCCGGCAGCAAGTGATGCGATGACCGAACCCGGATCCATCCGGGCGTCGTATTTCTCGATCGATCGGCGCCTGCTGGGTCTGTTTCGGATCTACCTCGGCGTGGTCCTGCTCGGGGATCTCGGCCGCAGGCTGCCCGAGCTCGCGCTTTTCTACAGCGACGAAGGCGTCTTGCCTTCCCACCTGTCGCTGTTCGCGCCGCTCGCATCCCCGAACTTCTCGCTCCTGCACGCCTTCACCTCGCCGGGCGAGGTGTCCTTCGCGTTCGTCCTGTTCGCGTGTGTTTATCTCGCGCTATTTGCGGGCTTTCATACGAGGATTGCGCAGATCCTCGCGCTCCTCGTCTGGACGAGCCTCGGCGCGCGCAACCTCTTCCTGGAGAACTCGGGCAACGCAGCCATGGCGGCGCTGCTCGTGTGGACGACGTTCCTCCCGCTCGGCGATCGGTATTCCGTCGACGCCTGGCGAAAGGCGCGTCGTGGAGAGCCTGAGGGCGATAGGGCCTTCACCTCGCTCGCCGTGCTTGCCCTCGCGCTCCAGATCGCCGCGATCTACCTGCTCAACGCTGTGCAGAAGAGCGGCGCGACGTGGCGCGTGGGCGAGGCGGTGCACGATGTCCTCTGGCAACACCGCCTCACCACGTCGGTCGCGGGTGTGCTTCGCCTGCACGAACCCGCGTGGCTATCGCCTGCGCTGTCGTGGCTCACGCTCGCCATCGAATGGAGCGCGCCGTTGCTCGTGTTGTCTCCGCTGCGGACAGGCGCCACGCGGACGCTCCACTTCGTGCTCACCACGGCGCTGCACCTCGGCATCGCGGCGCTCTTTTCGGTGGGCGTCTTTTCCTGGGCGATGATCGGCTTCAACCTGCTGCTGTTGCCGCCGGTAGCCGTCGACGCCCTGCTCCGTCGCGCCACCTTTTCTGCGTGGCTCTCCCGGTCGACCCCGGCGCCGAGCCTCCCGTCGTCGATTCCTTCGCCCTTTCAAGAACACGTTCATCGCTGGGCACGCGCGCTCCGCGAGACGGCGGTGCTCCTCGTGATGATCACGATCGGCGCGCAGATCACCCAGGACAATGCCGTCGTGCCGATGTGGCTGCGCGTGCCTCCGCCTTTTCCCACGCCGGTCCGTTATCTGCGCCTGATTCAGGGCTGGAACCAATTCGCCCCCGAGGCGCCGCGCCACGACGGGACCTTCGTCGTGGATGCACGAACCGAATCCGGTCGGCACATCGACCCGCTCACCGGAGCGCCGCCCGATTTCGACGTGCTCTTGCGCGGGCCGGGCGCGATGAGCCAGCTCCGATGCGAGTATTTCTATCACGTGCGGCGTGAGCCCTTCGCGCGCTACCGCGATGCGCTCGCGCGATGGCTGCTCGACTGGCACCGTCGTGAGGGGCTCGCCGCCTCCGAGCGGATCGTGGAGCTCGACGTCTGGTGGGTCTCCGCCGATGCCCCGCCGCCCGGCGAGACGACGCCCCGCAATCTACGGAAGGCGCTGCTTCTCCATCACCCTTGAGGCCGCTTCAAACCTCGGGTTGTTCGGCCTGCGCGCCTTGCGACATGGCCACGTGGGCGCGGCGGCGGATGCGTTCGACCACCTGCGTGGCCCAGCGCGAGAGATCCTCGCGGCCGGGGCAGTCCGGGATCGACAGGATCGCGGCGTCGACGAGCTGTTCGAAGAGGTGCGTCGAGGCGCCGAGCCCGAGGTCGGACGCTGCGTTCGGGCGGCCGAGCGCTGCGTCGCGGCCCACGGGTTTGCCTGCGCTCGCCGCGCTGCTGAGCACGTCCAGCATGTCGTCGGCGATCTGGTAGGCCTCGCCGATCCGCTGGCCGAACCCGCGCCACGCCTCCGCCTCTTCCGTATTGGCGCCGGCCGCGACGGCGCCGCCCACCGCAGCGGCCTCGAAAAGTGCGCCCGTCTTGGCCCTTCGGTAGAGCGTCGCCGGGATGCTCGGCTCGCTCTCCCAGCCCTGGCCCGCGATGATCCCGTACGGCATGCCCACGCCGCGGCCGACCGTGGTCACGAGTTTTCCCAGCCGCAGCGGCGCAGAGGCCGACGCGCGGGCCAGGATCTCGAAGGCGAGCGTGATGAGCTGATCGCCTGCGAGCACGGCGAGCGGCTCTCCGAAGGCACGGTGTGTCGAAGGTTGTCCGCGTCGGGTCAGGGCGGCGTCGAAGCAGGGCAGATCGTCATGGACGAGCGACGCGCAATGCATGAGCTCGATGGCCGCGGCGACCCCGTCGGCGAGCCCCGGAACGTCTTCCCCGCAGGCCATGGCGACGCGCAGGCAGAGCTGCGGCCGGATGCGCGCGCCTGCCGGGAACACCGAGTGATAGACGGCGGCCGCGAGGCGGGGCGGGGCGCCCGGGGCGTACATCGGATCGAGGGCAGCGCGCAGAGCGCGCTCGACGCGACTGGAGACGTCCATGCGAAAGGTATCGTCCATGGATGTGGAACCCTTGTCAAGGGTTTGGTGGGCCATGCTGAACAAACTCTAGACAGATGTCCAAGGTTGTTGTAGGAACGGGCTCATGGCGAACGGGACGAGCCGTGCGGTGGTGATCGGCGCCGGCGTGGGGGGCCTCGTTTCGGCGCTGGAGCTGGCTCGTCGGGGGATCGATGTCGTGGTCCTCGAACGTGCGCCCAGGGTCGGCGGCAAGATGCGGCAGGTCGACGTGGACGGACGCGCGATTGATGCCGGTCCTACGGTCATGACCATGCGTTGGGTCCTCGAAGAGGTGTTTTCTTCGGCGGGAGCCTCGCTCGACGCTGAGCTCACCCTTCGGCGGGCGGAGGTCCTGGCGCGACACGCCTGGGGAGAGGGGCCCACGCTCGATTTGTACGCCGATCTCGACCGTTCCGTCGAGGCCGTATCGACGTTCGCCGGCCGCGCCGAGGGCGAGGGATACCGGCGGTTCTGCGCGTACACGCAGCGCATTTACGAGACCGTGCAGAAGCCGTTTTTGTGTTCGGAGCGCCCGAGCCTCGGCTCGGCGATGGTCGCGGTCGGCTCGCTGGGCCTGCAGGGAATGCTCTCCATCGACGGCCACCGGACCCTCTGGAAGGCCCTCGGCGAGTTTTTCCAAGACGCACGTTTGCGCCAGCTCTTCGGCCGCTACGCCACGTATTGCGGCTCCTCGCCGTTCCTCGCGCCGGCCACGCTCAACGTGATCGCCCACGTCGAGCGCGACGGCGTCTACCTCGTCGAGGGCGGCATGTACCGCGTCGCCGAGGCGCTCGCGCGGGTGGCCGAGCGCCTCGGGGTCACGATTCGCTGCGGCGAGCACGTGACGGAGCTCGTCGTCTCCGGCAACCGGGCCGCGGGCGTGCGCCTCGCCTCGGGCGAGCGCCTCCAGGCCGACCTCGTCGTCCACAATGGAGACCCCGCGGCGCTCTTCCAGGGAATGCTCGGCGCGTCCGGCAAGCGTGCGATTCCGGCCCCTGCGGAGCGTTCGCTCTCGGCCATCACCTGGGCGTTCGTGGCCGAGGCCCGGGGCGCCTATCCGCTCACGCGCCACAACGTCTTTTTCTCGAAGGATTATCACGAGGAGTTCCGCGACCTCTTCGAGCGTGGTGTCTTGCCCCGAGAGCCCACGGTGTATGTCTGCGCCCAGGATCGCGACGACGGGGATCACGCGCCTTCGGGCCCCGAGCGGTTCCTCTGCCTCGTCAATGCGCCGGCCCGCGGGGATCAGCGCGCCCTTACCACTTCGGAGATCAAGCCATGCGAAACAGCAGCGTTCTCGCTCCTCGAACGGGCGGGTCTCGTCTTTCCGCCGTTTGCCGCGCCGCCCGTCGTGACGACACCGAGCGAGTTCGATCGCATGTTCCCGGCGACGGGGGGGGCCCTGTACGGTCCGGCGTCACACGGGTGGAAGTCCCCGTTTGTACGGGCGGCGTCGCGCACGAAGATCCCGGGGCTCTACCTGGCGGGTGGAGCCGCGCATCCGGGGGCGGGCGTGCCGATGGCGGCGCTGAGCGGGCGCCTGTGCGCGAAGGCCGTGATCGAGGACCTCGGTTCGACGAGCCGATCGCGCGAAACGGTTATGGGTGGTGGTATCTAGACGCGCTCAGCGACGACGGCCGCAGCGGCGTCACCATCATCGGCCTGCTCGGGAGCGTCTTTTCGCCGTTTTATGCGGCCGCACGCAAGCGCGGCCTCGCCGACCCGCTCGCCCATTGCTCGATGAACGTCGCGCTTTATGGGCCGCAGCGTGATGCGTGGTCGTTCACCGAGCGCGGCGGGACCGACGTGCGCCGGTATCGCACGTCGCTCGTCATCGGCACGAGTTCGATGGAGTGGCAGGACGACACGTTCCTCGTCCGCTTCGACGAGGAGACAGCGCCGCTGCCCGGCCGCGTCTCCGGCACCGTGCGGATTCATCCGCTCGCGCTCGCCCACGAGTCGTTCGTCCTCGACACGCACGGCCGCCACCGCTGGGCCCCGATCGCGCCGATCGCCCGCGCCGAAGTCGACATCCGCCGTCCCGAGAGCACGCGCTGGACGGGCATGGCGTACGTCGACTCGAACTTCGGCAGCGAGCCGCTCGAAGACGGCTTCACCGGCTGGAACTGGAGCCGCGCCACCACGCGGCGCCGCACGGTCGTGACGTACGACTCGGTTCGTCGTGATGGAACCCGTGATCTCATCCAGCACAGCTTCGGCGCTGACGGACGGTCCGAGCCGCTCGAACCGCTCGCCCTCGCGCGCGCGCCGCGCACGCTGTGGGGGATGGAGCGGCCCGTGCGGGTCGATCCGGGCACGTCCCCGCGGCTCGTGCGCACGCTCGAAGACACGCCGTTTTACGCGCGCTCGCAGCTCTCGGGCCGTTACCTCGGCGAACAGGCGCACGGCGTGCACGAGGCGCTCTCGCTCGATCGGTTCCGGACCCGGGTGGTGCAGTTCATGCTGCCGTATCGGATGCGACGCGTCTCGCCATGACGACGGACGTTCCAAGCCTCCTCGGTTTCCTGCTCTTCGGCTGGTCCTTCGCGGTCGCGTCGACCTCGCTCGAAGCCGTCCGGCGCGCGACCTTCGCCCCGCGCGCCGCCCGCCGGGAAGGCGCGGAGGCGGCCGTCCAAAAGGAAAACCTCACCGTCCTCGTCGTGCGCCCGTGCGCGGGCAGCGAGCCCTCGCTCGAACGTACGCTCGCCTCGCTCGCCCGCGCGAAGCGCTCCTTCGACGTCCGGTGCCGCTTCGCGATCGAGGAGGCATCCGACCTCGCCTTGCCCGCGGCGCGCAGGGCTGCCGAGGTGCTCACGTGTGCCGGGATCGAGGCCGAGATCGTCTTCACCGGCGGCGGTGGACCGAACCGCAAGGCTGCGCAGCTCGCGGCCGCGGCCGAGGGCGCCGACCTCCTGATCGTCACCGACAGCGATGTCGATCTCGCCGGGGTCGACCTCGATGTCCTCGTCGCGCCGCTCGTCGGCGCCTCGCCTGCGTGGGTCGCGTGGGCGCCGCCGGCCGAGCATGCGCCTCCGCGGACGCTCGGCGATCACGCCTCCGCGGCCGTCCTCGGCGCTTCGCTCCACGCCTTCCCGCTCCTCGCGCGCCTCGATCCGCGTGGCCTCGTCGGCAAGCTCTTCGCCATCCGCGCGAGCGCGCTCGCCGCGATCGGCGGCTTTGGCTCACTCGTCGACTACCTCGGCGAGGACATGGAGATCGCGCGGCGCGTCCGCGCGAAGGGCGGCACGGTCGTGGCCGTGCCGATCGTGGCGCGCTCGCTCGCCGAGGGACGATCGTGGGAGGCCGTGATCGCCCGCTTCTCCCGGTGGCTCACGGTGATCCGTGCGCAGCGCCCGCTCCTCCTGTGGAGCTACCCCGCGCTCTTCTTCGCCACCTGGCCCATCGTCTTGCTCGCGGCCGCGTTTGCCTTCGTCGTCCCGCAGGTCGCCCTTTCCGCCGCGCTGCTCGCGCTGCTCGCGCGTCTCGTCATCGCGCTCGTCGCCGCGCAGGCTGCGGGGCGCACGCTGGGCCTCGCCTCTGCGTTGCGGGATGCCGTTCTCGCCGACGTCGTGCTCGCCTTCGCGTTCGCGCGTGCTCTACGATCTCGTACGGTCCTGTGGCGGGACCGTGTCCTCGTCGTCGACCGTGCCGGCCTTTTGCGTCAGCCCTCTGCCGTGAAACCGTGAGATCGGCCCTCGGGGGAATCTCGGTATCGACGACGACGCGAGGCGATCGTCCAAAAATTGGCGCCTTTTCTCGGATGGATCGCATCGCTCGGCTCTGCCACGACGGCGACGGTTCGTGGTATCGATGATGCTCTGTCGGGGGGCTCGGTGGTCGTTGCGCCTTCAAATCGTTTGAGGACCCATGAACCAGCCTGCCCAGTATGCGCGCCGCGAGGACTCCATCGGTCGTGACGTCGACCCGAGCACCCTGAGCGACGACACGATCCGGCGCACCGTCATCCTCCTGCAGCAGACGCAGGCGCTCGCGAAGGTCGGCGGCTGGGAGCTCGATTGCCGCTCGAACCAGCTCTTCTGGACCGAGGAGACCTACCGCATCCACGAGACGCCGCCCGGCTTCGCGCCGGACCTTTCGAGCGCGATCGACTTCTACGCGCCCGAGTGGGTCCCGACGATCTCCCAGGCGGTCGAGCGGTGCGTGGGCGAGGCCGAGCCGTTCGACCTCGAGCTCGAGTTGCTCACCTACCAGAAGCGCAGGCTCTGGGTGCGCGCGGCTGGCCACGCGCAGGTGGAGGAGGGCAAGGTCGTGCGGATCTTCGGCGCCTTCCAGGACATCAACGAGAAGAAGCGGCGCGAGATCGAGCTCCAGGAAAAACTCGCGATCATCGAGCAGCAGCGCTCGACGATCCACTCCATGTCCGCGCCGATCATCCAGGTATGGGACGGCGTGCTCGCGCTCCCCGTCGTGGGTCAGCTCGACGAGACGCGCGCCGCGGACATCACCGAGCGCCTCCTTCAGACCGTCGTCTCGCTCGGCGTGGCGCAGGTGATCCTCGACCTCACCGGCGTCGAGACCGTCGACGACGCGACCGCCGATCACCTCCTGCGCATCATCCGCGCCACGTCTCTCCTTGGGGCACAAAGCATCATCACGGGCGTTCGCCCCGCCGTGGCGCAGACGCTCGTCGCGCTCGGCGCCGACCTCACGAAGACGACCGTGCGGAGCAACCTGCGCGAGGCGATCAAGGCCGCGATGAGGGACGCGCGTCCCCGGCGCTGAGCGGCGGCGCGGACTTCGGCGCCCGGATCACCCACGGCCGCGTCATCGTGGCGAGCATCGCTTCGAGCACGCCGCCCATGCGCGAGGGCGCCGCGCGAAATACCACCTCGAAGCCTTCCGCGCCCTCGCCACGCAAAGCGCGCTCGATCCGGACAAGCTCCGCTTCCACGGCCGCTTCCTGCGCCGCGCGGCCCTTCGTCGTGTCCCGCTCGGCTGGCACGGGCTCGCCGAACGAGAGCCACAACGTCGGCCGCTCCGTTCCGCCAAACTCGTACCGGAGCCCCACCGGCACCGTGCGCGCCTTGCGCGAGACCCGCGCGATCTCCGCCGAGCCAGGCCGAAACCCGAGCGGCCTCTCCGTGATCGGCCGCTCCTGCCCTTGCGGATACACCCACACGAGCTTGCCCGGTGTATCGAGCAGCCGCGCCGCGTGGCGCATCCCGAGCGCGCCGTCCGCGGGTTTGTCGAGGTCCACGCCGAACGCGCCGACGAGCGCGAAGAACGGCAGGCGCCGGAGGTTTTTCGCGTCCATCATCGCGTAGCCGTCCGTGCCGAGCAGATGCGTCGAGACGTGCATCGCGACGAGCGGATCCCACCACGACGTGTGGTTCGAGACGACGAGCAGCGGCGCCTCCTTCGCGAGCGCCCGCGCCCGATCGAGCCCCTGCACGCGCACCTCGCCGAACGTCGCCTGGATCCGCGAGCGCGCGTGGGCCGAGAACCAGGTGTTGAACCAGGACACCTTGCGTGCAGGGATCATCGACCCCTGCGGTTCGAGCGCGCGCAGGCGTCGACGAGGAACTGCACCTCGGGCAGCGCCGGCGGATCGACCTGCGTATCGCTGGCGACGCGCGGGAGCGGCACTCGCGGCGTGGGCGCGGCGAGCGCGCGCAAAAGCAGCCAGAGCTTGCGCCCGAGCGGCACGTAGGCGCGGCTCGTCACGGAGTCGAAGCCCGCGCCCTCGACCACGCGCCCGATGTCCGAATAGATCAAGCTCGCCGCGCGGATCGAGGCCCGACAGTCGCGCGGCAGCATCGTGATTCCGAGGTCCGCGCGGGCGTAGAGCACCGACGCTTGGCGCAAGAGCCGCTCCACCACGCCGCCGAGCGCCGCGGTGAACGCGGGCCGCGCGACCCATTTCGCCACGTCGATCTCGGCCTCTTCCAGCCACGCGAGGGGCAGGTACACGCGCCCGTTTCGCGCGTCCTCGCCCACGTCGCGCGCGATGTTCGTGAGCTGCATGGCGACGCCGAGGTCACACGCGCGCGCGAGCGCTTTCGGGTCTCGCACGCCCATGAGCACGCTCATGATCACACCGACCGTCGCGGCGACACGCGCGCAGTACGCATGCAAATCCGACAACGTCTCGTACCGCCGCCCCGCGGCGTCCCAAGCGAACCCCTCGATGAGCCCTTCCATCACAGCGCGCGGCAGCTCGTGCGCGCGCGCCACGTCCGAGAAGGCCCGGTCGACCGGCGAATCGTGGGGTTTGCCCTCGTACGCCGCGGCGAGCCGCGCTTGCAGCGCCTCCACTGCGCCGGGCTCGCTCGCCTGATCGACCACGTCGTCGGCCACGCGGCAGAACGCGTAGACCGGCAGCATGGGCACGCGCACCCGCTTCGGCAGGAGCAGCGACGCGGCGAAGAAGCTCTTCGAGCCTTTTCGCAAAAGCTCCCGGCACGCGGCGAGATCGTCGGCCGAGGCCGTGCGCTCGGCTGGCGACAGGAGAAGCGGCGCGCCGAGGGGCATGGCGGGTTCAATGGAGCGAGGAAGCATCGGGCACCACCCTGTCGAGCACCCGCGCCGAAGAAAGCACGCCTGGGAGACCCGCGCCTGGATGGGTCCCTGCGCCCACGATGTAAAGCCGCTCTACGTCCTCGCTCTCGTTGTGCGGCCGGAAGAACGCGCTTTGCATCAGCACCGGCTCCATTCCGAAGGCTGCGCCGCGGAACGAGAGCAGCCGGTCCTGGAACTCCTGCGGATGCGTCACCCGCGAGGCCACGATCTCCTTTTCGAGCCCGGGCATCAGCGTCGTTGCGAGGTACCGCTCGACCCTCTTCCGATAGGGCTCCGCTTCTTTCTCCCAGTTCGTCCCGCTCGCCAGGTTTGGCACGGGCGAGAGCACGTAAAACGTGTCGCAGCCCTCGGGCGCGAGCGACGGATCCGTCGCCGTCGGCCGGTGCAAATAAAGGCTGAAATCATCCGCCAGCACGTGCCTCTGGAAGATGTCGTCCAAGAGCCCCTCGTAACGCGGACCGAGGCAGATCGTGTGATGTGCGACGTCCTCGTATTTTCGCTTCGTCCCGAAGTACCAGACGAAGAGCCCCATCGAATATCGTTGCTTCTCCAAACGGTCGTTCGTCCAGCGCTTGCGGACGTTGTCGTCGACGAGGTGCCGATAGGTCCAGGCCGAATCCGCATTCGAAACCACCACCTCGGCCTCGATGCGCTCGCCGCTCTCGAGCTCCACGCCGCGCGCCCTTCGCCCGTCGAGCAGGATGCGTCGGACCTCCGCGTTGCAGCGGACCTCGCCGCCCTGGCCCTCGATGAGGCGCACGAGCCCCTTCACGAGCGCGCCCGTCCCACCCATCGGGAAATGCACGCCCCACTTGCGCTCCAGGAATGCGATCAGCGTGTAGATCGAGGTCGTCGAGAACGGGTTTCCCCCGACGAGCAGCGGGTGGAAGCTCATCACCTGCCGCAGCCGGTCGTCCTTCACGTGCTTGGCGACGAGGTTGTAGACCGAGCGATAACTCTCGAGCTTCATCATGGCGGGGACGATCTTCGCCATGTCCCACCACGAGCCGAACGGCACGTGCGCGAGCTCTTCGAAGCCCACGCGGAAGATCTCCTCACTCGTGCGGAGGAACCGCTCGTAGCCCTCCACGTCCCCCGGCGCGAGCGCTGCGACCTCTTTGCGCATCGCCGCGGCGTCCCCCGTGTAGTCGAACACGGCCCCGTCGTGGAACCGGATGCGGTAGAAGGGGGTCACCGGCCGCATGTCGATGTCGTCGCTCATGCGCCGGCCCGCGAGCGTCCATAACTCTTCGAGCAAGAAGGGCGCCGTGATCACCGTCGGCCCCGCGTCGAAGGTAAAGCCGTTGATTCGGTGGACATAGGCTCGTCCGCCCGGAGCATCGAGCTTCTCCAGCACCGTCACCCGGTAGCCACGCGCGCCCAGGCGGACCGCCGCAGCCAGGCCACCAAAACCGCTGCCGATGACGACCGCGTGAGGCTTGGGGGTTGAACCTTGCATGCGGACAATATAAGGTCTGTATCAAGTTTGACAAAGGTTTCTCTTGGTCGGTCCTGACGATCGGTCGGGGCGACCGTGGAGAGCGATCCGTTGAGCCTCTACCGAATCCGCACCGTCTCGGAACTGACAGGCGTGAGCTCTGCGACGCTGCGCGCCTGGGAGCGTCGTTACGGCGTCCCTGCGCCGTCGCGCACGTCGTCCGCGTACCGGCTCTACAGCGAGGAAGACGTCGCGCTCATCGTCAAGATGCGCGACCTCGTGAAGGCGGGCATGGCGCCGGCCGAATCCGCGCGCCTCCTGCTCAGCGAGCCCGCGATCGTCGCCGCGCCCACCGCGCCTCCGCCGGGCGCCGCGCCCCTCGACACCGACCCGTTCACCGTCGCAAAGGATCGGATCGTCGAGACCACGCGCCGTTTCGACCCCGACGGGCTCGAAGAAGAAGTGTCGAAGACCCTCACCCTCGGCCCTGCCGTGGCGATCTTCGACCGGACGATCGGCCCTGCGCTCCGCGAGATCGGCGACCTCTGGCACGCGGGCACGATTACCGTCGCGCAGGAGCACCTCGCCTCCAATGTGCTCGGCGGCACCCTCATCCACCTCTTGCGCCTCGCGCAACCGGCGGACGCCACGCGCCGCGTCGCGCTCGCTTGTTTCGCCGACGAGGACCACGTCCTCGGCCTTTACGGCGCCGGCTTGCGCTTCACTTCGTGGGGCTTCCGCACGCTCATGATTGGCGCGCGCACGCCGCCGCCGGCCATCGCTCGTGTCGTCGACTCGCTCGCGCCCGACCTCGTCGGCCTCAGCGTCACCATGGCCGTGCCGCCGCCGCGCGCGCGTGAGCTCGTCGACGCGTACGCCGACGCTTGCCGCGGCGTCGCGTGGCTCGTCGGCGGCGACGGCTCGGAGGCGATGCGCGCGTGGGTCGAGGATCGCGGCGGCATTTGCGTCGGGCGCGACCTCGCGGCCGCGCGGCAGACGATCGAGCGCGTCCTGGCGGCGCAGAAGCGGCGGCGCCCGTCGCGGGGCAGCAAGGAGTGAGGGGGCGAGCGCGTCAGCCTTCGACCTGCGCGCCGAGCAGCTCGATGAGCTTCTTCCGATCGGCAACGCCGAGCGCGCCCGAGCCCGCGAACAGCACGCGCCCGTCTTTGCCGACGAGGATCACGTTGCTCACGCCCTTGCGAACGCCATAGGCCTTCCCGAACGAGCCGTCCCAGTCGCAGTAAATCGTGGTCTTCTGCTTTTTCGACTCCTCGCGAATGGCGTCCTTCACGAAGCCTTTCGCGGGCCACCAGTCGTAGCCGCTCACGTCCGCGACCGCGGCGAGCGCGATCTTTTGCTTGTACTTGTCGCCCTGGCCGAGCTTCGACAGGTCGTCCTTGAGCGGCTGGTTTTGCGCCGCGGAGTCCTTGTCTTCGTATACGATGAGGATCGGCTTGCCCTTGAGAGAGCTCATCTGCAGCGCGCGACCGTCGGCGTCCTCCACCCGCGCATTCGGGGCTTCGGCGCCTTCCTTCGGCAGGGCGAGGGAGACCCCGGGCACGAAGGCGGCCACGAGGGCGGCCGCCGAGACGAACTTCGAAGCTTTTCCCTTGGAGCTCATCGCCGATTCCTCCGCGTAACACGCGTCCCGTCGAAGCTGTACACTCTTTGTACAAGGTTCGACGCGGAAGTCAATCTTTGTTTCGTGTTCATACGGTCGCGCCTCGGGGGACGGGGAGGGGGCCTGCGGCGGGTGGGGTGAGGGTGGGTTGCGGGTGCTGCTCTTGACAGCGGCCGACCCATGTAGAGATTGCAGGTCGTTCGAACCCGAGTGGCGGAAGAGAATCGAGACCGGTTCTCCGCGCTTGGGGATGGGTGCACGAGACGGGACCGAGCGCGCGTTCGCGGTCGGGGCATGGTTTGCCCTGCCGGCGGCGTCTCGGGGCCCGTGGGGGCGGAGCCACGCCCTGCGAGGGCATACGGAGGCGACCATGTTGATGCGATTCGGCGACGTGAACAGGACTTTTGCTGCCATGGATGAGCTTCGCCGGAGAATGGACCGGCTCTTCGACGAGTACGATTCGCGCGGGGGCGCCTGGCCGCGATCGACCTTCTTCTTCGAGCCCTTCGAGGCCGGGCTTTCGTCGCGCACGGTCGCGACGTGGCCGCGCCTCTCGGTGTACGACAAGGGCGACGCGCTGGTGATCGCGGCCGATGTTCCCGGAATGAAGGAATCGGACATCAAGCTGGAGATCGATCAGGACGTGCTCACGCTCTCGGGCGAGCGCAAGGCCGACGTCCCGGAGGGATATGCGCTCCACAAGAGGGAGCGCGCTCCCGTGAAGTTCTCGCGCAGCGTGGCCTTGCCTTGCAAGGTCGATACGGAGAAGGCGAGCGCGGTGCTGAAGGACGGCGTCCTCACGCTCACGCTGGCGAAGTCGCCCGAGGCGCAGCCCCGGAAGATCGCCGTGAAATCGGCTTCGTGAAATCGATTCTGGAAGGAAAAGGAGAGAGCAGCCATGAACGCGCAGATCAGCCGTGACGAGCGGGACCATCAGACCGAGGCGCCGGAGACGCGGCGCGGCGTGGCGCCTGCGGTCGATATCTTCGAGAACAAGACCGAGCTCTTGATCGTCGCCGACCTGCCCGGCGTCGGCCCCGGCGACATCGCGGTCCGCCTCGACAAGAACGAGCTCACGATTGCGGGCAAGCGAGCGAGCGCACCGGAGGGCAACGTCCTCGCCGTCGAGGGCCGGCTGGGGGACTTTTCGAGGACCTTCCTGGTCCCGCAGGGCGTCGTGGCCGACGGGATCACCGCCGAGGTGGCCCAGGGCGTCCTCAAGGTCCGCCTGCCCAAGGTGTCCACCCAGAAGCCTCGGCAAATCGCGGTCAAGGCGAGCTGATCACCTTTCGCGGCGCCCGGCGGTCGGCGTAATCTCGACCGTATGCGCCTGCGCCGCCTTTCCCGCCTCGCCCTCCTCGTCCTCGCTCAAGCCCTCGCGAGCTGCGGCC
The DNA here is from genome assembly GCF_028369105.1 of Polyangium mundeleinium. NCBI lineage: Bacteria > Pseudomonadati > Myxococcota > Polyangiales > Polyangiaceae > Polyangium > Polyangium mundeleinium. Next base: position 224,603 of record NZ_JAQNDO010000001.1, read on the forward strand.
CGGGACCCACGATCGTCACGGGCCCGCAGTCCGCGGACTTCGGCGGCGCGGGCGACAAGAATGGGGGCACCGCGGGCGACCTCCCGATCGTCCCCGTGCGCTGGGAGGAGCAACCGGCGCAGACCCTCGAGGTCGCCGGGGGCGATCGCAGCGGCGCGCCCGTCTCGCTGACCTCGCCCGACGGCGTCGGCCTCGTGATCACCTCGCTCGAAGTCGCGGCGGCCGTCGAGGACCCGCTCGCGTTCACCGAGCTCCATTTCACCTTCAAGAACCCCGAGGATCGAACCATCGAGGGCCGCTTCGAGCTCGTCCTTCCGCCCGGGGCCACGATCAGCCGGTTCGCCATGAAAAACGCGGACGGCTGGAAGGAGGGCGAGGTCGTCGAGCTCCAGGCGGCGCGCGCCGCATACGAAGATTTCCTTCACCGCAGGGCTGACCCGGCGCTGCTCGAAAAGCAGGCGGGCAACCGTTTTCAAGCCCGGGTGTTTCCCATTCCGGCCTCGGGCGAGAAGGAGATCATCGTCTCCTATTCACAGTCGCTCGCGTCGCGCGCCGATCCTTACCGCACGTATCTCCGGGGCCTGCCGCGTATGGGCAAATTCGACATGCGCGTCATCGAGCGCCGCCGCGGGGACAAGGGCGAGCCCGTGCGCCGCATGCACGCCTTCAAGCAGGCCGATTTCGCCCCGGACCGTGATTTCGTGCTCCCGCTCGGCGCGGGCGGGGCATCGGCTGTCGGCCTGCGGCACGAGGAACTCGCGGTCGCGCGGGTCACGCCGCTCGCGGAGAATCGCCCCGAGCCGGTCCGGGACCTGCTCGTCCTGCTCGACACGAGCGCCTCGCGCGCGCTCGACCTTTCCACCCAGGCCGAGCGGCTCGCGGCCTTGCTCGCGGCGCTACCGGATGAGCCGGGCAGCGACATGCCGGTCGCCGTCGCGTGCTTCGATCAAGGGCTCGAACCCGTGTACACGGGGCCCAGGAAGGGGTTTGGCCGCAAGGAGATCGAGGCCATTCTGCAGCGCAAGGCGCTCGGCGCCTCGGACCTCGGGCTCGCACTGGAGAGCGCGGCGGGATATGCAAAAAAGCAGGGCGGCCGCTTCACGCGCGCCTTGCTCCTCACGGACGGCATTCCCACGGCCGGGCCCACGACGCCCGGCGAGATCGCGGCCGAGCTCGGGAAGCTCCGGGACGCGGGCATTCGCCGGCTCGACGCCATCGTGGCCGGCGGCATTCGCGACGAGGCGCTCCTGCGCCGGCTCACGACGGGCTCGTTCCCGCAGGACGGCGTGGTCCTCGACGCCGCGGAAAGCCCGCGCGTGCTCGCCGATCGTCTCGGCCGCGCCACCGTCTCGGGCCTCAAGGTGCGGGTTCCTGGCGCAAAATGGGTGTACCCGGAAAAACTCGACGCCGTGCAGCCCGGGGACGAGGCGCTCGTGTATGCGGAGATCCCGCCGAGCGCGCCGTTCGAGGTCGAGGTGCAGGGGCCTTCCGGCACGGCGCGGACGAAGGTCGCGACGGAGTTCGCCGAGCGCCCGCTGCTCGAACGCGCGGCGACGCGGGCGAAAATCGAGCGCCTCTCTCTCGAAATGGAGGCGGCCCCGGACGAGGGCCGGCGCGCGGCGATCGGGCGCGAGATCGTCTCGCTCTCGACGCGCTTCCGGGTGCTCTCCGACCTCACGGCGCTGCTCGTCCTGGAGACCGAAAACGATTACGCTCGGTTTGGCATCGACCGGACCGCGCTCGCGGACATCCTCGTCGTTGGTCGCTCGGGCGTCGAGCTGCAAAGCCGCAAAGGGGGCCCCGTGGCCGTCGCCGCGGGCTCGGACGAACCCCCGAAGGTCGCCCAGGAAAAAAACGAGAGCGAGACCAAGGAAAGGCAAAAGAAGGATACCGGCGCCCCGGACGCGCAACCCGCGGCGGCACCGGTGGCCGAGGCAGCGCCTCCTCCTCCGCAATCGGAGACCCTCTCCCGGGACGAGCTTGCGCGCGAGGCGAAAGCCGAGCCTGCCGACGAGGCACCACGCCCGTCCCCGCGCCCCGCGAGCCCGCCCCGCGCGGCCGCGAAGCCCGCTTCATCCGCGGCCTCGGGCGCATCAAGCCCCAGCCGCATCGAGGCCGAGTTCGGCGACGCGCCGAGCACCTCCTGGCGACCGCCGCCGCACCGCAGGCCGCCGCCCCCGCCGCCCCCGCCGCCGAGCGAATTCGAGGACGACGAGGATTCAAGTGACTCCGGCGTCCTGCCCTACGAGGGCAAATTCGCCGACGTCATGAACCTGATCCAGGCGAAGAAACACGCCGAAGCGCTCTCCCTGGCCTCCACGTGGCGCGCGGCCGAGCCGGGCGACGCGCTCGCGCTCGTCGCGCTCGGCGAATCGTTCGAGGGGCTCGGCGACCTCCACCAGGCCGCGCGTGCCTACGGCTCGATCATCGACCTCTTCCCGTCCCGCGCCGACCTCCGGAGGTTTGCCGGCGCGCGGCTCGAGCGCATTGGCAATCGCGCCGACGGCGTCTCGTTCCTCGTCGTCGACACCTACGAAAAGGCCGTCGCGTCGCGCCCCGATCATCCCTCCGGGCACCGGCTCCTCGCGTATGCGCTCGCCCGCGCCGGAAAGTTCGCCGAGGCCTTCGAGGCCATCACCGCGTCGTTCGCGCGCCGTTATCCGAGCGGCCGTTTCGCCGGCGTGCGCCGCGTCCTCGCCGACGACGTCGGCATCCTCGCCGCCGCGCTCATTCGCGCCAAACCCGAGCGCCGCGCCGAGGTGGAAAAGACCCTGCGCGAGCTCGGCGTCCCCCTCGCCAAGCGCCCCTCGCTCCGGTTTGTCCTCACGTGGGAGACGGACGCGAACGACGTCGATTTCCACATTCGCGACGGCCGCCGCGGACACGCCTATTACAGTCACCGGAAGCTCCGCTCGGGTGGCGAGCTCTTCGCCGACGTCACCACGGGCTATGGCCCCGAGTGTTTCGCCATCGACGGCCGCGCCGCGGCCTACCCGTATCGCCTCCAGGCCCATTATTACTCGAAGGGCCCGATGGGCTACGGCATGGGAAAACTCCAGATCGTCGAGCACGACGGAAATGGAGAGATCCGGCTCGAAGAGCGGCCGTTCGTGGTCATGACCGACCGCGCGTTCGTGGATCTCGGGGTCGTCACCGGCAAGCTGCCGGCGTCGCGCTGAATGTAGGGCAGGGGTGGATCGTCAGGGCACGGCGACGATCCGACCTTCGACGGTCGGCGTGATCGTGCCGAGGGCCTGGATGTGCTCGATGAGCACCTCCGCGTGGATCTCGCGCGAGGTCCCCTGCCCGTCGAGCAGCATCGTGTAGCCGTCGCCGCCCGCGTTGAGGAAATCGGGCACCGCCAGGGTATAGGTCGTCCCGTTTGCCGCAATGGGCGTCCCATTGGCGAGGTGGATCTCCTGGATACGTGATCCCGCCGGCGCACTCGCGCTGTAGGTGAACCCGAAGCCTGAGATTTGCGGGAATCTCCCGGCCGCCGTGGGGAGCCCGCTGATTCCATTCTCCATGGCCTGCCAGAGCTGCGCCCCCGTCACCGTGCGGGTCATGATCACGTTGCCGAATGGCAGGACCGCGAGCGCGTCGCCCCGCACGATGTCGTACGGCGGGCCGGCCGCATACCCGGGTGTGAGGCGCCGGAGCATCGTGTTTGCCGGCGTATACGACGAGGGGATCGAGGTACGCAGACCGCCGCCATTGCAGAACGCGAGCTGCGTGCCGTACTTGACGCGCATCGCGTCGGCGGCGAGGTTCCCGATCGCCACCTCGACGAGCCGCTCGACGTTGTTGCCGCGCGGAAACACGTCCGTGGCGACGCCGATCACGGCATCGAGCTCGGCCGCGAGCTGCGCGCGATAAGGCTGGAGCATCGCCTCGACCGCGGGATCGGGCGTCACCTGGCTCTTCACGGGCGAGAGGATCGTCGCGGAGCTCTTCGCCACGAAACCATTCCACGGCACGACCGTGAGCTCGACGCGCGCGTACGTCAAACCCTTGCTGCGGTTCTCCACGACACGCGCGCCGTTGATCACTGTATTGACCTGGATGTCCGTGTGATCGCCGAGGATCACGTCGAACCCGTTCACGCCCTTCGCGAAATCGAGCAGCGGGCCCTGGCACGTCCCCGTCGCCTGGTCGCAGAGCGAGGCGCCGAGGTGCACGATCGCCACGAACACCTTCGCGCCCGCGGCCTCTGCGGCATTGCGCGCCTCCATCGCCGACGTGATGGGATTCTTGATCGTGATCGTCCCGAAGCTCCCGGGCGCCGTGCTCGCGGGCGCATCCGGGCTCGTGATGCCGATGATCGCCACCTTCAACCCGCCCACCTCGACCATGTGATACGGCGTCGCCACGCCCGTGAGGTTTCCGTCGATGTTCGCGAGGTTCGACGTGACCCACTCGAACGTCGAGAGGTCGATCATCGATTGCAGATGCCCGACGCCGCGATCGAAATCGTGATTGCCGAACGTGTACGCGTCGATGCCCATCAAGCTCATCGCCTTGATGGCCGGCTCCTCGTTGAAGTACGAGGCGAGGGGAGGGCTCGCGCCGATGCCGTCCCCCGCGGTGAAGACGAGCGTGTTCGGGTTCGTCGTGCGCTCCTTCTGGAAATAGGCCGAGAGCACCGAGGCGCCGCCGATTTCGACGTTGTTCACGACGAGCGGGTCGAGCTGCCCGTGCCAGTCCGAAACGCTGAGGAATTGCAGATCGACCGGCGTCGTGCTCTCGCACGTCCCGTTCGAGCAGACCTCGTCGAACTTGCACGTCGTCCCGCACGCCCCGCAATGGGCCGGGTTCGTCGCCGTATCCACGCAGAGCCCATCACACGCCACGAGCTCGGCCTGGCAGGAGAGCGCGCACATGCCGTTCGAGCAGACCTCGCCCGGAGCACACGCCTGCCCGCAAGCCCCGCAGTTGCCGAGGTCCGTCTGCAGATTGGCGCAGACCCCGCCGCAATCGGTCAGATCCACCTGACACGAGAGCGCGCACATGCCATTCGAGCAGACCTCGCCCGGAGCACACGCGAGCCCACATCCGCCGCAGTTCTCGACGTCCGTTTGCTGGTTGACGCAGGTGCCGCCGCAATCGGAGAGGCTCGCCTGGCAGGAGAGCGCACACGCGCCGTTCGAGCAGACCTCGCCCGCGGCGCAGGGATTGCCGCAGGCCCCGCAATTCGCGAGGTCCTTCGAGGTATCCACGCAGGTGCCGCTGCAATCGGAAAGGCTCGCCTGGCAGGAGAGCGCGCAGGTGCCATTCGAGCAAACCTCGCCCGCGGCGCAGGGATTGCCGCAGGCCCCGCAGTTCGCGAGGTCCTTGGAGGTGTCCACGCAGGTGCTGCCGCAGGTCGTTTGTCCAGACACGCAGTCGAGAACACACGCGCCGTCCGAGCACGTCTCGTCTGCGCTACACGTCGTCCCACATGCGCCGCAATTTTGCGCGTCCGCAGCGACGTTCACGCACGTCCCGTTGCAGGACGTCGTGCCACCGGCGCAGGCTGGTGGTGGGGCTGGATCGTCGCCGCAGGCCGCCGTCCAGAGGACGAGGAGCAAGGAGAAAAGAAGCGCCGGGAATCCCGGTCTGCGTCGGGTATCGACGGAAAGCATCGTTGCCTCCTGGCAAATGGAAGGCTCCCCTCCCGGAGAGCGCGGAACGCCTCCATTTTACACAGAATCGACGACGCTCGTGTGACCGATCAGAGGAGCGTGCGAATCAGCTCGTCGAGCGACCCGGCGCCGGCCACGAACGCGCGCCGCAGCCGCTCCGCCGGCCGCACGTCCGGGGTCCGCCCGCATGCGGCTTGCGCCTCGTGGAGCAGCCGCTTTTCGGCGCTCGTGTAGCGCCCGTCGATGATCGCCGCCGAGAGCAGGATCTGCAGCGCCATTCGTTGCTCCGCGGGTGGGAGGCGCGCAAGGACGTCGAGGAACACCCGCGAATCGTCGATGTCCTCCGGCAGCGGATCGTCCACGCGCCGCAAGACCTCGACGAGCACCGCGTGCAGATTCGGATGCAAATCCTCCGTGCGCACGATCGAGCTCGCCACGGCGCGCACGAGCGCGAGGCGCCCCTCGGCCGAAAGCGTGATTCCCTGATCGAAGATCGCGCCCACGAGCTCGCGCGCGGCCGAGGGGCCCATCACCCGGATCTTCGCCTCGCGCAGCACGATCCAGCAAACGAGCCCGTTCCACGCGGCCGTGCCGGGCACCGCAACAAAAGGCAGCCACGTGCGCACGAGCGCGCGGCCGGCGAGGCGACGGACGAGCACCTTCACCGCGAAATTGGTGACGCTCACCTTCACCTTGTAGAGCAGCGATGCGATCGCCAATTTGATCTTCGACGCCTCGCGCCGCGGATCGACCCCGAACACGCGCTCCGTCGGGTTCGGCAATTCGAGCGCGGCGCGCGCGAGCGCTGCCGCCACGGCCGCCCCATCGCTGCTCGCCTCGGTCGCGAAGGGATCGAGCCCCGCGGCGCGGGAAAGCTGATGCACCGCGCGGAGCGAATCCCAATAAAGATAAAGGATCTCTGCCACCGCCGTGACGATCGTCACGCCGCCGACGAGCGCCCAGTATCGCGCGGTCACGTCGAAACTTGCGTGCTCGGCCCCGAAGAGCCGATCCGCGAGCACCTCCGCGCCCGCCGCGAGCGCCGCGCTCACCGCGCCCGCGAGGCTCGCGCGGATGACGGCGCCGCGCACCACGACAGAGAGGTGTCGCCGCTCCTCGGCGTTCAGCACGCTCACCGCGTCGGCCGCGGCGACGCGCGGCAAGGACGCCGAAAGCCGGCGAAAATAAAGCACACCGAGTCGTTCGAGCAGCGGAGCTTTCGTCTCCACTTGCGCCGCCGGATCCGTCCCGCTCGCGCTGACCATGCGAGCACCAACGATACACGAATGACCCTTGACGTGCGGCGAATCTTTGCGTTTGCTCGGTTCGCGGGGCGGGCCTCGTGGCCAAGGGACCTCGACAAGGAGAGTGCGCGTGGGCGTCGTCACGTTCGACAAGACCGGGGAGAAAGTGAATCTCGGCGCGATCAGCGAGTCGCCGCCCGGCGGGGTGACGCGCGACGAGGCGGCGCGGGAGCTCGAGGAGCTCGGCGAGGAGCTGTTCGAGCTCCAGGATCTCCTGTGGGGCGCGCGCACGCATTCGGTGCTCGTCGTTCTTCAAGGCCGCGACACCGCGGGCAAGGACGGCGCGATCAAGCACGTCGTGGGCCTGCTCAATCCGCGCGGCGTGCACGTCACCTCGTTCGGCGTGCCCACCGAGGAGGAGCGCGAGCACGATTTCCTCTGGCGCATTCACCGCCATACGCCCCGCAAGGGCGAGTTCTCGATCTTCAACCGCTCCCATTACGAGGACGTGCTCGTCGTGCGCGTCCACGACCTCGTCCCCCGCGACATCTGGGGCGAGCGATTCGGCCACATCCGCGATTTCGAGGAGCTGCTCTGCGAGCACGGCACGATCGTGCTGAAGTTTTTCCTTCACATCAGCAAGGACGAGCAGAAAAAGCGCCTCGTCGAGCGTGAGCAGGACCCGCGCACCGCCTGGAAGCTGAATCCCGGCGACTGGAAAGAGCGCGAGAAATGGGGCGAGTACACCGATGCCTACGAGGACGCCATCTCGCGCACCTCGACGAAGCGCGCCCCGTGGACGATCGTGCCCGCGGACTCGAAATGGTACCGGAACCTGGTCATCGCCCGTGAGCTCGTGCAGACGCTCCGGCCCTACAAAAAGGTCTGGCAGGACAAGCTCGACGCGGTTGGTCGGGAGCGCAAGGCCGAGCTCGACGCCTATCGGGCCCGCAGATAGATCCTGACCCCGAGGCGCCTTGCCATGCGAACGATGATTCTCGGCGCGGCGATCGGCCTGTCCCTCGCGGGCGCGGCTTGCAAGAACGAGGAGGCCGCTTCGGTCGAGGCCGAATCCGCCGAGAATGCCAAGGCGAGCGCCGCGCCCCTCGCTCTGCCCGAGCCGCCGCGGCCGGAAAACCGGGCGCCTGAGACCCCGCCGCCTCCGAGCCCCTTCCTCGTCGGGGCCCCGCCGATCGACCCGCCGTCCTTGCCCGAGCTGCCGCGACCCGTGGACACCGCGCCCGCGGATGCCGGCGTCGCGGACGCTGGTCGAGCCGTCGTTCGCCCACCGCCTCCGCCCCCTCCACCCTCCGACGAACCCGACGGCTGGCGGCGCAACCGCTGATGCGCCCGCCTCGGCTCAGGCCCGCGGCTTCGCGAATAGATCCTTGATGAAATCGAGCACTGTGAGGTTTTTGTAATCGCGGAACTCGCCCGCGTCGAAATATGCGCCGCCGCAGGTCGAACACGTCTCGTACCAGAGGTGCGTCTGCGCCGGGTCCACCATTCGCACGAGCGGGTTTCCGTCGCGTGGACAGCGCACGTACGGGATCGTGTTGTTTTTCCGCCCGGTCTTCGGGTCCCCGGAATCGATGATCTCCGAGCCTCGCATCGACTTGAGCCGCTCGTTCTCGCGGCTATCGAACCAGAGGCCTTTGCAGCCCGTGCAGCGATCCACCTCGACGTCCTCGAACACCACGATCTCCATCGCCGCTTTGCACTTGGGACAATTCACGGTCGCCTTCCTCTCGGCTCGCCCGAGCGAAATCCTTTTCGGTGCGCGCGACGCGCCCCGATGAACCCGAAGGCGGCGAGGGCCGCCCAAAAAACGCCCGCCTCGCCGCCCGGGACCCCCCGCGCGAGGCCACATGCACAATCGCCCGGCGGCTCCTTCCCCGGATTTTCCCAGGGCGGCACACCGGCGTCCACCGGTCCTCCGCCGCCGGCGCCGTCACAGGACACCGTATTCAGCATCGTCTGCAACATCGGCCAGCGCGGCTCGCAAGACGAGCGCGTCGTGCTGCCTGCGGGGCAGGGGAGCGGCCCGCAGAGGTCGGCGAGGCGCGAGGCCACGCCGAACGTCGAGCCCTCGGTCACGGACAAACCCACGGAGAAGCCGTCGAGCACCTCCTCGGTGCATGCGTACACGCCCGGCTCCGCCCAGCGCAAACATCGCGCGTGCAATCGAGACACCTGCTCGAACGCCCATTCCGGCGCCGGCGAGCGCCAGATGCCATCCTTTTCGCCGCCCACGACGAGCGCGCTGCCGTCGGGCGACAGGGAAAAACCCAAGAGCGTCCCTTCCCCGACGAAAAGCTCCTCCCACGTCTTCGCGCCGTCTGCCGAATGGAGCAGCCTTCCCGGGGCGCCGTCGAGCCGCACGTACACCCGGTCCGCGTCCGCCGGATCCACGGCGCCGATGAAAGGCCCGCGCGTGTCGTCGCTCCCGGGCACCGGCGTGATTTCGTAAGTCTTTCCGCCGTCCGTCGACCGAAGCACGACGCCCATCGGCATCGATCCGCCGAGCACGCCGCTCACGTAGACGATCGACGGATCCGGCGTGAGATCGACCGTCAACCCGCGCAGATTGTCCGGGAAAACAGCCTCCGCGTCCGTGAACGACGCGCCGCCGTCCTCGGTCCAGAAGAGCCGCGTATCGAAGCCCGCGCCGACCGGCGACGACGTGAGCACCACGGCGCGGGCTGGGTTTTTCTTGTCCACCGCGAGATCGATGACGAGCTTTCCTTCGAGCGCGCCGGCCCGCGAAAATCCGCAACCGTCGGGCGTCGAGACGGTGAGCCCATCGGGCAACCCCACGAGCAGCGCGCCGCCCGCGGTGATGCCGATCGGCGGGTCCCAGATCCCCGCGAACGACATCGCCTCCTCGCACACCCACGACCAGCGCGCGCCCCCGTCCGTGCTCACGATGAGCCCGTACGTCGCCCGCAAGACCACGTGCGCCGGATCCATCGGATCGACCTCGACGTGCCCGGCCGAAGGAAATCGACCATTCGCGAGCGCCGGGCCCGAAGGTAGGGCGAGCGCGGCGAGGACGGCGAGGCCTCCGAGGCGCCTCATGGCAAGCAATGCCCCTGGAAGCAGTAAAAGTCCGGGACGCAGTCGAGGCTCGTGTTGCAATGGCCGCCCTCGGGGCATTTCTTGGGGCACGGGCCGCCGCAATCCGGATCCGTCTCGCCACCGTTCTGGTAGCCGTCGGTGCAGGTCGGCGTGCACGTGAGCTTCACGGGATCACACACGCCGCCCTTGCAATCCGCGTGGACGAGGCACGGGTAGAACGGCGGGCATTTCACGTCGCACGAGCCGCCGCAGTCGTAGCTCGTCTCGTCGCCGTTGTGCTCGCCGTCGAAGCAGGAGGGCGTGGAGCAGACGGCGCTGCCCGCCGGTCCCTCGCAGATCTTGCTCGCGCAATCAAGCCCGTTCGTGCACGGCGCGCCCGGGGCGCATCCGGTCGGACAAACCGTGCCGCAATCGATCCCCGCCTCGTTCCCATTCTGCACGCCGTCCGCACACGAGGGGCCCGCGCACACCCCGGCCACGCACGACGCGGTGTCGCAATCGACCCCGCCCTCGCAAGCCCCGCCCACGACGCATTTCACGCAGTCCGGCCCGCCACAATCGACGTCCGTCTCGGCCCCGTTCTTCGCGCCGTCCGAGCAGGTCGGGATCGCCGCGCAGACGCCGGTCTCGCAGAACCCGGAGACGCAATCCGCGTCGATCTCGCAGGCCACGCCGAGCGGGCACGCGGGACACGTCGGCCCGCCGCAATCCGCGCCCGTCTCCTCGCCGTTCTTCGCTCCGTCTTTGCACGTCGGCGCGCACGTGCCCGCCTCGCAGAGCCCGCCGACGCAATCGTCGTCCACGACGCACCCCGCGCCTGGTCCGCAATTCGCGACGCACGACCCGCCACAATCGACGTCCGTCTCGTCGCCGTTCTCGATCGTGTCGCTGCACGTCGCCGGGATGCACGTTCGATCCGGCCCGCACTTGCCGCTCGCGCAGTGCACGCCGGCCGTGCACTCCACGCAATGGCCCTTGCCGTCACACGCGGCCCCACCTTCGTCGCAGGGCGCCCCGATGGGCTGGTTGTCGAAGCCGCACCGCCCGTCCTCGAAGCACCGCGGCTCGCCACACGCGGCGGCGAGCCCCGGACAATCGGCGTCGTTCGTGCACGAAGACGCGCCACCCGCGCCGCCTTGTCCGCCCGTGCCGGTCGACGCGGACGAGCTTCCGGACGACGAAGCGGACGACGCGTGATCTTTGGGGATCCGACGTTCATCGACGTCGGTGATGAGGACACACCCGGCGAGGGGCGCGAGCATGATGAGCGCGAGCGATGGCGCCTCTCGAACGAACGAAACGAGGCGCGCCGGGGGGATCATCGAGTCCCCCCGGAAATTACCACGACTTCACGTGCCGCCGCTCTTTGATCTCCTGCGACAGCATCTCGACGAAGCCCGCGAGCGGCATCGCCTTCTGCTCCTTGATGCCGTACCTGCGCACGGTCACCGTCTGCTCCGTCTCTTCCTTGCCGCCGACGACGAGCAGGATCGGCACCTTCCGCGTCGCGCCTTCCTGGATCTTCTTGCCCATCGTGGCCGAGCTCGTGTCGAGCTCCACGCGCACGAGATCCTCGCGCAGCAGCGCCTCGATCTTCTTGCCGTACGCGAGGAACTTGTCGCTCACGGGGATGATCACGACCTGCACCGGCGCGAGCCACGTCGGGAACGCGCCGCCAAAGTGCTCGATGAGGAACGCGATGAAGCGCTCGTGCGTGCCCATCGGCGCGCGGTGGATGCAGTACGGCGTCTTCTCCTTGCCGTCCTTGTCCGTGTACGAGAGCCCGAAGCGCGGCGGGACCGCGAAATCGAGCTGATTCGTGGAGAGCGTGAACTCGCGGCCCGTCACGGTGATGAACTGGAAATCCACCTTCGGCCCGTAGAACGCCGCCTCGCCGGGCGAGAGCTTGTAGTTCGCCCCCATCTCCTCCAGCGCCTCGGTCACGAGCCGCTCCGAGAGCGCCCAGTTCTCCGGATCGTCGACGTACTTCGCGCCGCGCTTCGGATCCGCCGGATCCCAGAGCGACAAACGCATGAAGTAGTTCGTCAATCCGAACAGCGAGTAGTACCGCTCGTGGAGCTTCATGACGGCCTGGAACTCCTCCTTGAGCTGCTCGGGCGTCACGTAGATGTGCGCGTCGTTCATCGTCATGCCGCGCACGCGGGTGAGGCCCTGGAGCGCGCCCGCGCGCTCGAAGCGGTAGACCGAGCCGTACTCGGTGTAACGCAGCGGCAGATCGCGGTACGAGTGTTTCTCCGAGGCGAACACCATGTGGTGGTGCGGGCAGTTCATCGGCTTGAGGTAGTACGACTCCTCGGGCCCGCCCGCGCCGCGCCCCTCCTCTTCGAGGACCATGGGCGGGTACATGCCGTCCTCGTAGAGCGGGATGTGCCCCGAGGTCTCGAAGAGGCCGCGCCTCGTGATGTGCGGCGTCGCGACCTTCTTGTAGCCCGCGCGGAACTCCATCTCGTGCGCGAGCTTCTCGAGCTCGTGCCGGATCGCCGCGCCGTTCGGCAGCCAGAGCGGCAGGCCCTTGCCGATCTCGTCGCGGATCGCGTAGATGCGAAGCTCCTGCCCGAGCTTGCGGTGATCCCGCTGCTTGGCCTGCTCCACGGCCGCGACGTACTCGTCGAGCTCCGCCTTCGTGTTGAACGCGTAGCCGTAGATCCGCGTCATCATCGCGTTGCGCTCGTCGCCGCGCCAGTACGCGCCCGCCAGCGCGTGCAGCTTGAAGGCGTCCGCCGGGATGTCGCTCGTGTTCGAAACGTGCGGCCCTTCGCACATGTCGACGAAGCCACCGTTTGCGTAGAAACTAATTTCGCGGTGGCCCTTCTTGTTCGCGAGTTCCCGCGCGTACTCGGCCTTGAAGGGCTCGCCCATCTGGCCCTCGATGCGCGCGAGGGCCGCGTCGAGGGGCAGGTCCTCGTGCGAAAAGGTCTGCGCCGCCGCGATGATGTCGCGCATCTTCGCCTCGATGGCGGGCAGCTCCGTGTCGCTCACCGTCTTCGGCAGGATGAAGTCGTAGTAAAAGCCGTCGTCGATGGCCGGTCCGAACCCGAGCTTCGTCCCCGGGTAGAGCGTCTGGACCGCCTGCGCCATGACGTGAGCGAGCGAGTGGCGGATGCGAAACAGCTTCTCGTCCTGGGGCTTTTCTTCGATGACGGGCATGACTCGGATCTCTCGGTTGGGCTCGGCCCTGTCCACCGGCCGAGCCCTCTCGGTCGAGGTCCCGGCCAGCACAAAGCTCTTGGTTTGGGGCGCAGAACGTGCGCCACCGCGGCCCCGAAAGCAAGCGAGGTCCGCCCGCGCTGGCCGCCGCCGGGTCGGAAAAACGCCTGGGGGAGCGCAGGCCGAGGTTGCCTCCGAGGGGCCGCCTCGCTACCTTCCGCGCGCTTTGCGGCGCGGTGCGCCCGGGGCGCACACTTTCTGAGGAGTAGTGAAGGCATGAGCGGCCACTCCAAATGGGCCACGATCAAGCGCAAGAAGGGCGCGCTCGACGCGAAGCGCGGCAAGCTCTTCACGAAGCTGATCAAGGAGATCACCGTCGCGTCGCGCATGGGCGGGGGCAACGTCGACGGCAACCCGCGCCTGCGCAAGGCGGTCACGGACGCGCGCAGCCAGGCGATGCCCGCCGACACGATCAAGCGGGCGATCCAGCGCGGCACCGGCGAGATCGAGGGCGTGAACTACGAGGAGATCGTCTACGAGGGCACGGGCCCCGGCGGCACGCTCTTCATCGTCGACGTGATGACGGACAACAAGAACCGCACCGTCGCCGAGGTTCGCAAGATCTTCGAGAAGCACAACGGCCAGATGAGTTCGGGAGGCTCGGCGGCGTGGGCCTTCGATCGCAAGGGCCTCATCACGCTCGCGAAGGACGCGGCGACCGAGGACCAGCTCATGGAGATCGCCGTGGGCGCGGGCGCCGACGACTACTCCGACCAGGGCGAGGAGTGGCAGGTGACGTGCAGCGTCGAGCTCACGGACCCCGTCGTGAAGGCGCTCGAGGACGCGAAGATCGCGGTCAAGTCGAGCGGCCCTGCGTACGTGCCGAAGAACAAGAAGCAGGTCGAGGGGCGTGACGCCGAGCTCTGCTTGAACCTCTTCGACACGCTCGACGATCACGACGACACGCAGAACGTCTACGCCGACTTCGACGTCTCCGAAGAAGAGCTCGCCCGCATCGCGGGTTGAGGCACACAAACGAGGGGATCTTCCGCACGGGAAGGTCCCCTTTTGCGTGTGGAGCAGCATTCGGACCCGGACGAGCGCTGCAACGAGCCTGGGGAAAGACCGTCTTACGAGGCCGTCCACGTGATCGCGTGGGCCTCGATCCAACGGTCCCTGATACCCTCTGCCTTCGCATCGGAAGGAGACCCCATGGCTGACTTCGGCAAGCTCGTGCTTTCGGTCCTCACGTTCCCGGCGTTGCTCCTCGCCTCCTCCCAGGCGCTCGCCATCACGACCCCTCCCGAGTGCGGGAAATTCGATTTCGACAAGAACGGCCTCGGCTGCGAGATCCGCGTCGAGGGCGGCTGCGAAGCCGACTGCACGTCGCTGCGGTTCACCGCCGGCTGCGAGGGCGGATGCACCGCGTCGGCGTCGACGTCGTGCACCAACAACTGCGGCGAGAGCTGCATCGCGGAGTGCGACCCCTCGAAGCTCGATTGCATCCAGGGCTGTCACGACGAATGCGAGCAGCCGTTCATCGCGGATTGCCAGGCGAACTACCCGCAACGTGATTGCGTGACGGACGCGAAGGCGAGCTGCACCAGCCGCTGCCGCAGCCAGTGCCAGGTGCAACCGAGCAACTGCATCGAGCACTGCGACACGTGCTGCACGGGCGCGTGCACGGCGAACATCAACATGGACTGCGACCTCACCTGCTACGCGAAGCTCGAAGGCGGCTGCAGGGTGCAGTGCCAGGAGCCCACGGGCGCGCTCTTCTGCAACGACCAGTACGTGTTCGCCTCCGACGTGAAGGGGTGCATCAACGCCCTCCTCGAGCAGGGCCTCAAGGTCGACGTCTCGGCCCAGGCGCAAGGCGAGTGCACGATCACGCTCGGCGGCGCGGATTGCGGGGGCTCGGGCGAGGCCAGCGGGCTCGGCTGTTCGGCCTCGCCGGGACAAACCGAGTCGCCCTTCGCCATGACGGGCATCGCGCTCGGCCTCGCGGCGATGGGCATCTCGGTCGGTCGGCGTCGCAATCGCAAGAACGGCTGATCCGCTCGCGTGATCGAGGCGGAGGCGAGGCGCTCGCGGGCTGTCCGCGGGCGCTTCGCCATTTCGGCCTCAAGGGCTCCAGATCGGGAACTCGAACACGCCCCACGTGAAGAGCGCGTGCGCGAAGAGGGCCGGCGGCAAGCGATCCATCCGCATCGCGAGTCGCCCCCACACGAGCGAATACGCGACGCCGGCCGCGACGAGCAGCGGGTTCGGCCCCACGCGCGCATCACCGAGCAGGAACATCGTCGGCAGGTGCGCCACGCCAAACAGCGCCGCCTGCAAGAGCCACGCGCGCAGCCACCCGAACGACGCGAGCAGCACGCGCTGCACGAGGCCCCGCCAGACGAGCTCTTCCAGCGCCGCCACCACGAAGACCACGCCTCCGAGCAAGTGCCGCCCCTCCGCCGACGGATCGCCGAGCGTGGCGTACACGTGCATGATCCACGCGGCCCGCGGCGACGGCGGCGACGTCACGAGCAGGTGCACGCCCGTCGCGACGCCGTACAGCACCGCCGCCACGATCGCGCCCACGGTCAGATCCCCGCTGCGCGGCCGGAGCTGCTCATCGAGCTCGCCCCGCGCGTGCTGGCGCCACACCGTGAACGCCGCGAGCGCCGCGTACACGAGCACGAGCGACCCGAGCATCCACGGCGTGCCCGCGTGCTCGTCCGAGAAGGCAAACCCCACGGCGAGCCCGCTCGCCACGGTCACGCCGCCCGCGACGAGGAGGGCCTCTCGCTTCGACGTGGGTTCACCGTCGACGTCTTCGCTTGTGTCGACGTCCTCGTCCGGGGTCTCTTCGTCCGAGGCCTCGCTCACCGGCACCTCTGCGCCACGCGATCGAGGATGTGATCCGCGAGATCACGCTTCGACAGGACCCCGAACGCCTCCGCGCCGTGCGAGGTCACGATCGTCGCCCGGTTGTCCTCGCGGCCGAACGAGTCCTGCGCGTGGTTCGCGACCACCATGTCCACGCGCTTCGCCTGGAGTTTTCCGCGCGCGTACGCCACGATCCCCGCGTCGTCGGCCGTCTCCACGGCGAACCCCACGAGCACCGGCCGCGCCCCCGTCCGCGCCGCGCCCACCTCGGCGAGCAGATCCGGGTTCGGGACGAGCTTGATCTCGAGCGGCTCCGCCGAGCGCTTTCGCTTCGTCGCGCTTTGCTCGGCGGGCCGGTAGTCGGCCACCGCGGCCGACATGATCAGCGCATCCGCGCGCCCGAGATCGGCGCCCATCACCTCCCAGAGCGCCTCCTTCATCGCGAGCGCGCCGCGCACGTCGACCCGCGTCACGCCCCGCGGCGTCGCGAGCGCCACCGGCCCCGAGACGAGCGTCACCGACGCGCCCCGCGACGCCGCGCGCTCCGCGATCGCGAAGCCCATCTTCCCCGTCGATCGGTTGCCGAGGAACCGCACCGGATCGAGGTCCTCGACCGTCGGCCCCGCCGTCACCACGATCCGGATCCCCGTGAGATCCCGCGTCTCCACGGCCGCGAGCGCCGCGCGTGTGATCTCCTCGGGATCGGCCATTCGCCCCATGCCTCGTTCGCCCGAGGCGACCTCGCCCTCGACGGGACCGAGCAGCGACACGCGCCCGTCCGCCGCGAGCGTCGCCACGTTCCGCATCGTCGCCGGGTGTCCCCACATGCGCGGGTGCATCGCGGGCGCTGCAAGCACGGGCCCGCGCGCGCAGAGCACGAGCGCGGTCAGCAGATCATCCGCGCGGCCCGCGGCGAGCCGCGCCAGGAGATCCGCCGTCGCCGGCACGATCAACACGAGATCCGCGGCGCGCCCGAGCTCGACGTGTTTTTCTCCGGGGTAGCCCGGATCGAACATCTCCTCGTGCACCGGCTCGCCCGTGATGCCGGCGAGCGTTTGAGGTCCCACGAATTCGCGCGCCGAACGGGTCATCATCGGGATGACCCGCGCCCCGGCCTTCTTCAGGAGCCGCGCGACCTCCACGGCCTTGTAGGCGGCGATGCTGCCGCTCACGGCGAGCACGATCGTGGGGGGGACGGACGAGGGCAGGGCGGCGAGCACGGGGCCGGAAAGGTTGCACGAAATGGGGCGAGCGTACATGCCCCCCGCCGCGGTAGGCTCCGGCCGTGTCCGACGCGCCCGAAACCTCTTCGACTTCCGACGATCCTCACGCCGCGCAGCACGCGCGCCGGGACACGCTCGCGGCTGAGGCGGACGAGCTCGCGCGCCGCTCTGCGCGCCTCTCCGGCCTCCGCGGGCTCCTCTTCCTCGTGGCCCTCGGCTCGCTCGGATACGGATTTTTCCGTTCGCTCCCGACGCTCGGCTGGGTGCTCGTCGCGCTCGGCTGGGTCGTCTTCATCGCTGTCGTGGCTGTGCACGGCGCGCTCGTCACGCGCGAGTCCGAGGTGCAGACGCGGCTCGGGATCGTGGACCGCTCGCTCGCGCGCCTCGCCGGCAAACTGCCCGACGCGCTCCCGCATGGACCCGCGGCCGAGCCGCGTCATCCTTATGCGGTCGACCTCGACGTCTTCGGATCCGCCTCGCTCTTCCGCCTCCTCGACGAGACGCGCACCGCGCCTGGCACCACGACGCTCGCGCGCTGGCTCGGCGAGCGCGCCTCGCCCGCTGAGATCGCGGCCCGACAGGATG
This sequence comes from Polyangium mundeleinium, assembly GCF_028369105.1. Classification (NCBI taxonomy): domain Bacteria; kingdom Pseudomonadati; phylum Myxococcota; order Polyangiales; family Polyangiaceae; genus Polyangium; species Polyangium mundeleinium. Next base: position 242,399 of record NZ_JAQNDO010000001.1, read on the forward strand.
CCGTGCGCGAGCTCGCGGGCATGCCTGCGTTCCGGGAAGACCTCGCCACGATCGGCGCCTCCGCGGGCACGCGTGGCCGCCCCACCGAGCCTCTCGTCACATGGGCCGAGGCCGAGCCTGTGCTCCGCGGCGGTTTTGCGCGGACGCTCGTGCGCGCGGCGTTCGTCCTCGTGCCGCTCACCGTGGGCCTCTTTGCGCTCTCGCACGGGCTCGGGAGCGCGCTCCCGCCGCTGCTCCGCCGGGTGTACCTCGTCCCGTTCGTCCTCCAGGTCGTCGTCCTTTTCCTCATCAGCGCGAGGATCCAGCCCGTGCTCGCGCAGGCGGCGTCGAAGGAGGCTCCGTTCGGCCGATACCGCGACCTTTTCGCGCGCATCGAGGCCGAGCCGCTGCGCGCGCCACGCCTCGTCGAGCTCCGCGCGGCGCTGCTCGGCGGCGACGACGGCGCCTCGGCTTGCCGCGAGCTCGCCACGTTCGAGCGTGTCCTCGGCTTCGTCGAGCTCCGCCACTCCGGGCTCGTGCACATGCTCGCGAACGTCTTCTTGCTTTGGGACGTCTTCTGCATCGCCGCGCTCGAGCGTTTCCGCCTGCGCGCGGGGCGCCACGTGCGCGGCTGGTTCAAGTCCCTCGGCGAGATCGAGGCGCTCGCGAGCCTCGGCGCGTTCGCGTACGAACATCCGACGTTCGTGTTTCCCGTCGTCGAGGAGGGCCCGCCGTGCTTCGTGGCCGAGCGGCTCGGGCATCCGCTGATCCCGACGCGCTCGCGGCGGGAGAATGACCTTTCGATCGACGGGCCGGGGCGGGGGATGCTGGTCACCGGCTCCAACATGAGCGGCAAGAGCACGTGGCTCCGCTCGATGGGCCTCGCGGCCGTGCTCGCGCAGGCGGGGGCACCCGTGTGCGCGAAAAAGCTTCACATGACGCCGCTCTCGGTGCGCACGAGCATGCGGATCAGCGACTCGCTCGAGCAGGGCGTCTCGCATTTTTATGCCGAGCTCGAGAAGCTCAAATCCGTGGTCGACGCGGCGGATCGCGACGAGCCCGTCTTTTTCCTCCTCGACGAGGTCCTTCACGGAACGAACTCGCGCGAGCGCCACATCGGCGCGCGCGCCGTCGTCGTCCACCTCCTCGACAAGGGCGCGATCGGCGCCGTCACCTCGCACGACCTCGCGCTCGCGGACCTCGAAGAGCAGACGGGTGGCCGCGTCGTGAACGTGCATTTCGAGGAGCACGTCGAGGAGGGGAAGATGACGTTCGATTACGTGCTCCGGTCCGGCGTCGTCTCCACCACGAACGCCCTGCGGCTCATGCGGCTCGTGGGGATCAACGTCGCGCTCCCCGAGGCGTGACGAGATTCGCCGTGATGTTGATCTGCGGGCCCCACGTTCCGTAGAATCGACGTTCGCTTTTCCTCGCTCGGTCTCTGGGGCCTCGCCCCGAGGAGCCTCGCCATGGTCCGCCGAAGACGAACCTACCTGCGCCTCGCCGCCGTGGGGCTCGTCTCGCTCTTCGCTTCCGCGCTCCCTTCGGCCTGCGCGCTCGACGTGTACGGCTCGTTCGACCCCGACGCGCCCTGCACCGTCGGCGTCTCGGCGCCCTGCTACTCGGGTCCTCTCGGCACGGCCGGCGTCGGGGCCTGCAAGCCCGGCACGCACGTTTGTCGTATCGATCGCACGTTCGGCGCGTGCGTGGGCGAGGTCGTCCCCCAAAAGGAAGATTGTTTCGCGCCCGCGGACGAGGATTGCGACGGCAAAGCCCTCGGGGACGACGAGTGCCTCTGCGCGCCCGGCGACACGCTGCCATGCGAGACCGGGCGGCCCGGCGTGTGTGCGGGCGGCGTCCGCACGTGCACGCCCGACGGCCTCTCCTTCGGGCCCTGCCTCCCCGCCATTTCGCCTCTCCCCGAGGATTGCGCGACCGAGGCCGACGACGATTGCGACGGCATCGCGCCCGGATGCACGGGGACCACGGATCTCGGCCTCTCTCGTGGCGGCCCGCTCTCGGACGTGGCCTTCGCGGTCGCGACGAATGGAATCGTTCACGCGACGGCCGGCGTGGTCGATGGCGACGTGACGTTCCGCTCCGTCAATACCGGATCGCTCTATGTGGATCGGCGCCTTTCGAGCCTCGCCTCGATGTGGAGCCTGGAGGTCCCTGCCACGGACGGCCGGGCGCTGGCGCGTGGCGTCGCCGTCGCGGCCGTGTCCGGGGACATCATCGCCGCGGGTGAATTCAAGGGCTCGATGAATTTCGGCAATGGCAAGGTCCTCACGAGCGCGGCGAGCGGCGTCGATTCCTTCGTCGTCGCGGTGAACGCGGGCGGCACCGTGCGGTGGGCGCGGGCGTTCGGAGATGACCAGGTCCAGGTCGCGAATGCCGTCGCGGCCGGGCCGGACGGGTGGATCGCGGTCGCGGGCGAGGCGTCGGGTGTCGTCAATTTCGGCGGCGGCGACCGTACGGCGAGTGGCATCGACGGATTCGTGGCCATCCTCGACGGCGAGGGCAAACACATCTGGAGCCGCGTGTTCGGCGACGCCGCCCCGCAGGCGGCCTACGGCGTGGCGTTCACGGGCAGCGGCGACGTCGTCGTGGCGGGCGAGTTCGACGGGTCGCTCGATCTCGGCAGCGGCGCCCTGCAATCCGCGGGCGGCGGCGACGCCTTCGTGGCGCGGCTCTCGGGCGTGAACACGAACTCGAAATGGAGCGTCAAGATCGGCGACGACGCGTCCCTGCAGCGCGCCTACGCGGTCGCGGTCGGCCCCTCGGGCGAAATCGCGGTGACGGGGATGTTCGCCGGATCGATCACGGTCGCTGGCACGACGTTCACCAGCCTGACGTCGGTGGACGCATTCCTCCTCGTCTTCGAGCCCGACGGCGCGCTCCGTTTTGGAAAAAAGCTCGGCGACACGACCGGCGGTGATCAGATCGGCACGGCCGTCGCGTTCGACGCGGCTGGCAACGTCGTCGTGACCGGCAGCTTCGACGGTGCCATCGATTTCGGCGCCGGCGCGGTTCCCTCGGCGGGGGCCTCCGACGTGTTCGTCGCGAAATACGGGGGCGTCGACGGCGCGCTCCTCTGGGCGAGGACGGACGGCGACGACCAGGCGCAACACGCCTTTGGCGTCGCGGCTCTGCCGGATTCGAAGACGCTCCTCTCGGGCGGGTTTGCCGGGACGATTGATTTCGACGCCCCGGTCGCGCCGCTCGTGAGCCAGGGCATGCTCGACGTGTTCGTGACGCGCCTCGCGCCCTGAGCCCGGGATTTCGGCGCGGAGGATTTGCGGGCAATCGTGCATCGATTTCGCGTATCCTCTCCGCGCCCATGACCTCGCTCGCCCTCGGCAGCCACATCCGCCGCGTCGTGGTCCACGCGCGCGGCGCCCTCGTCACCCGGGTCGTCACGCTCCCGGAGGCGCTCCCGAGCGAGCCGTGCGAGCTCGTCGTCTCCGGCGTGACGCCGCTCTCCGAGCCGTCGAGCTTCCGCGCGCTCGCCAAGGGCGCACGCGAGGTCGTCTCCGTCGGCGCGCGGTTCGTCGTCCCCGAGGGGCCCGCCAAGACGGGCTCGGCGCGTGAACGCCTGCGCGCCCTCGAAGCCGAACGCGACGCGCTGAACGACACGCGCACGCACGTCACGGGCCGCCGCAACTTGCTCGCCGGGTTGTCCTTCGACCTCGGCATGGATCGACGCCTCCGGCAGGCGAATCCCCGCACGCGGATCGAGGACGCCCTCGCGACCTCGCGCCTCGCCCAGGAGGAGCTCGCCGTGCTCGACGCGCGCCTCGCGGAGATCGAGGCCTCGCTCGAACGCGTCCAGCGCGCCATCGACGCCGCGCGCCTCGCCGAATCGCAGGCGAGCGCCGAGGAGCGCGGGGGTTCGTCCCGACCGACCCTCGCTTGCCACGTACGCCTTGGCGCGGGGCAAGGCGCGATCGAGGCGCTCGAAATCGAGTACGTGGTCCTCGCCGCGCGCTGGTGGCCGACGTACAAGGCTTGGCTCACGAAAAATGCGACGCGCGTGCGGCTCGAGCTCGACGCGCTCGTCGTGCAGGACTCGGGCGAGGACTGGAAGGACGTCGAGCTCTCCCTCTCGACGGCCGACCTCGTGCACGACGCGCGTTTGCCCGAGATTCAATCGCTCCGATTTGGCCGGGCGCAACCTCCGGCGAAGCGTGGGTATCGCCCGCCGCCGCCGGGGCTCGACGCGATGTTCGAATCGTACGACGCGGCCATGGCGAAGCTGCCGCGCGCCGTGGAGAACATCCCTGCACCGCCGCGCCCGCCGTCTCCTGCGCGGCCCGGGGCGCCGTCGCCTCCCCGGGCCGGCGTGGTGCCGCCGCCGCAAGCCCCCGCCCCGCCGCCTCCGCCGCCGGGGTTTGGCCCGTCGATGGATCTGCCTGCGCCCGCGGCGGCCATGCCAAGGGCGGCCATGCCGATGCCCGCGCGGTCGGCGCCTGCGCCGGCCAAAAAGGCGGCAAAGGAGGAGGGCGAGGTCTTGTATTCCCTCTCGGCGCAGCTCGGCGGGTATGGCGGCGGCGCTGGGGACTTCCTCGAAGAAACGAGAGGCGGCGCCCACGACGAAAGCGCGCCGCCGCCCGCCCTCGAGCCCGACGATAGCTGGCTCGAATTCGACGCCCTCGTGCTCGCCCCGGTCGACGACAAACCGCGCCGTGGCCGCCTCGGCCGCATCCCCGACGACGCCTCCCGCCGCGAGGCGAGCTCTGCGCGTGAGCGCATCGAGCACCTGCCGAGCCCCGCGCGCACGCAGGATCCCCTCGTCTCCCGCGGCCGCTTCGACCACCGGTACGACGCCGAAGGCCGCGGCGACGTCCCCTCGAACGGCCGCCCACACCGCGTGCACGTCAAGGTCGGCGAGGGCCCTGCGAGCCCGCGATTCCGCGCCGTCCCGCGCGAATCGACCGAGGTCTACCGCGAGGCCCGCATCGAAAATCCCCTCGGCGCGCCGCTTTGCGCCGGCCCCGTCGATGTCTTCCTCGAAGGCGCGCTCGTCACGACCGCGGAGATCGCGGCCGTCGATCGCGGCGGCTACGTGCAGGTCGGCCTCGGCGTCGAGGAGCGCGTGCGCATCGCGCGAAACGCCCGCATCGAGGAGAGCTCGGCCGGCTTGCTCGGCGGATCCACCGTCGTCGATCATCACGTCACGGTGGACCTCACCTCGTCGCTCGGCGTGCCCATCCACGTCGAGATCCTCGAGCGGATCCCCGTCACCGACGACAAGGACGTCACGGTGAAGCTCACCTCCGCCGAGCCCGAGTCCGAGGCCTACGATCAAGCGGACATCGGCGCGCCCGTGCGCGGCGGCCGTCGCTTCCGGGTCGAGGTGCCCGCGGGCGGCAAGTCGAAGATCACCTACGCCTATCGCATCAAGCTGCCTGCCAAGAGCGAGATCGTCGGAGGAAACCGCCGTGAGTGAGCCCGTGGTGGAGCAGGTTCGTTCGGACGAGCCTTCGCAGGATCGCGCTCAACATCCGAGCCGCGTCGCGCGCGTCACTCTTTTCGAGGACCGCGCCGAGGTCGTGCGTCGCGCCTCCTTCCGCGCCTCGAAAGGCGCGCGCTGGGAGGCCATCGCCGGCGTCTCGCTCCTCGTCGATGACGGCACGGTGCAAGCGAAGGTCACGAAAGGCGAGGCGCGTGTGCTCTCGGCCCGCGTGCTCCGGCGCGCGCACGAGGAGCGGGCGCTCGGGCGTGAGGAGATCGAGGCGCTCGAACGCGAAGCGCGCGCGGCGCGGGATCGCGTGGCCGCGGCCGACCGCGCGATCGAGCGTTCGCAGCGCGGTTTGCAGCACCATTACGAGCTCGCCACGCAATGGGTAAAGAGCGCCGCGCTCGGCCCACGCAAGGCGTCGGATCCGGACGTCGCAGGCGCGTACCGCGACGGCTGGCGCGCGATCGACGGGGCCGCGAAGGCATCCCTCGACGAGGTCGCCCGCATCCGCGAGGAGCGCGCCCAGGCCGACCTCGATCGTCGCCGCGCCGAGGCGCGCCTCGCCGAGGGACGCGCGGAGAAACCACGGTACGACGCTGTCGTCGAGGTCGAGATCGACGCGGCCGAGGCGGGTGATGTCGAGGTCGAGATCACCTACCGCCTGCCCTGCGCGCTCTGGCGCCCCGAGCACCTCGCGCGCCTCGTCTCGGATGGGCCCGAGGCGACCGCGGGTACGGTCGAGATCGTCACGTACGCGACCGCGTGGCAACGCACGGGTGAGGCGTGGGACGACGTCGATCTGCGCTTCTCCACGGCCCGGCCCACGCGCGCGGCCTCGCCGCCGCTGCTCGCCGACGACGTGCTCGCGAGCCGCAAGAAGACCGAGGAGGAGCGCCGAAACATCGTCGTCGCCGCGCGCGAGCAATCGATCCAGCTCGCGGGCCTCGATCGCGGCGATCGTGCCGCCTCCGAGATGCCCGGCGTCGACGACGGCGGCGAGCCGATCACCTACATCGGCAAGGAGCGCGCCTCACTCCCCTCGAACGGACGCCCTTGCCGCGTGGAGATCGGCCGCGTGACCGTGAAGGCCGAACTCGCCCGTGTGGTCATCGCCGTTCGTTCGCCTGCCGCGCACCTTCGCGCCACGGCCACGCTCGAAGGCGCGGGGCCGCTGCTCGCGGGCCCGGTGCGTCTCGCGCGCGGGGCGAGCCTCGTCGGCCGCGCGCGCCTCGATTTCGTGGGCAAGGGCGAGCCCTTCGAGCTCGGCTTTGGCCCGGACGACGCGATCCGCGTGCGCCGCAGCGAGGACGAGAAGCGCGACACGCAAGCGATCACCGGCGCGCAACGCATCGAGCGCAAGGTCACGTTGTACCTCTCGAACCTGTCGAACAAGGCGCGGAAGGTCGTCGTCACCGAGCGGATCCCGGTCAGCGAGATCGAGGACGTCGAGATCCACCTCGCCGAGGCGGGCGGTTTTTCCCCGGACAAAGACGGCTTCCTGCGCGCGACGGTCGACGTTGGCGCGCACGCGACGCGCACGCTCGTGTACACGTTCGAGCTGCGCGCCGGCGCGCGCGTCATGCTGCCCGCGTTCTGACGTCGCGCTCAGCCGAGCACGAAATCGATCTCGAAAACGTCGTAATGCGCGGCGCGCATCCCCATCGCCGCGTACGTCGCTTGCGCGCGATGATTCTCTTTGTCCACGTAGAGCCGCACGCCGCAGACGCCCTTGTCGGCCCGCGCCTTGCCGAGCACGTGATCGTGCAGCGCCCGGTAGACGCCCGTGCGCCGCGCGCCCTCGGCGACGTAGACCGACTGGATCCACCAGAACGTCCCGTTTCGCCAGTCGCTCCACTCGAACGTCACGAGGAGCTGCCCGACCGTCACGCCCTCGCGCTCGGCCACGAGGTAAAACCCTTTTGCCGAATCCTCGATCACCGCGCGCGTGCCCAGGATCGTCGTCTCCCGATCGAGGGTTTTCCCTTCGGTTTCGAGGGCCATCGCGCGGTGGTTCTGCGCGAGCGTCTCCACGTCCCCCGCGTGCGCGAGGCGAATCGACACGGTCTCCATCGGCGCTTGCCTCATTTGCCCGGTGGCGCGATCGAGGGCTTCTGCCGTTCGTCGGGGTAGAACGTGCGGGGGATCGGCTCGTGCTCCACGAGGTAGCCGAACTCCTTCTGAAAGTCCTCGATCGAGATGTCGAGCACGTTCGCGAACCGGGCGAGCTGGCTCGAATCGTCGAAGTCGTCCTTGCGCAGCCGCAGCATGTATCTCCGCGCGATCATGTAGCGGTCGCTCGCGATGTCCACCATCCGCACGCGCATGCGGCCCGTCCTCGGGTCCATGATCATGTCGAATGGCACGGCCTGGAACGAGCCCTGCACCATCGCCACGAGCGCGCCCGTGCCGCCCTCCGCGAGGTACTTCGCCGCGCAATACCCGAGGTCCCGCGCGTACTCCATGTCGTACGGGATCGGATCGGCGCAGCGCAGCTCGTAGCCAATGTTCTTCGGGACGATCGTCGCTTTGACCCCGAACTGACGCAGCCGCTTCTGCACCTCGGCCTTCAAGATGTCGGCGAACGCGATCTCCGCGATCCGCACGTGCCCGTGCGCGTCGCGCTCCACGCCCGCGAGCCCTTCGAGGTCGTGCTCCTCCATGCGCTCGACGAGCCCCTCGGCGATCATGGCCACGCCGTCCGCGCGCCCCGCCGCGAGGCGCTTCACGATCGCGGCCGCGAGCAAATCCACCACGGTCTTCAGCCGCACGTGCCCCCCTTGCGGGAACTCCTCGGGGATCAGCGTGAGCGTCGCGCCCGCGGCCTTGCCGATGCCGAGCGCGAGGTGCCCGGCTTTGCGGCCCATCGCGACCACGAAGTACCAGCGATGCGTGGTCTTCGCGTCGACCATCAGGTTTTCGACGAGCTCGACGCCGATGTGGCGCGCCGTCTGGAAGCCGAACGTATCGGCGTACCCCGGCAGATCGAGGTCGTTGTCGATCGTCTTCGGCACGTGCACCACGCGCAGGCGCCCCTTCGACTGGAGCGCGATCTGCGACGCCGAGAACGCCGTATCGTCGCCGCCGATCGTGATGAGCTTGTCCACTTCGAGCCGCAACAAGGACAAGACGGTCTCTTCGAGCAGCTCCTGCGACTTCGTGGGATTCGCGCGCGCGATCCCGAGGTACGAGCCGCCGCGGAAATGGATGCGGCTCACGTCGTCGATGGACAGCGGGCGGGCGTGCTCCAGATCGCCCTTCATGATCCACTGGAACCCGTCCTGGATCCCGACCACGTCGTAGCCGGAGAGGACCGCGCGGATCGTGGCCGCGCCGATGACCGCGTTGATGCCCGGCGCGGGCCCGCCGCCGACGAGGATACCGACCTTTTTCGGACCGTGGCTCATGGCTTCGGCCCCTAGCATCCCCGGAGGGCTTTCGCTAATCTGGATCGGTGACGAGGCGCTTTGGTTCGGTCGTCCTGCTGCTCGCGCTCCTCGCGTCGCCGCTCGCGACGTCCGGCTGCGCGTCGCAAGAGCAGACGCCCGAGGCGGCCACGCCGCCCGCGCCCAGGCCGAAAAACGCCGCCGAGATTGCGCGTTCGATCGTGGGCGCCCGCGTCGGCGTGATGGTCTGGCCCGAGCGGCTGAAAGGCCATCCCCTCGAGCTGCGCGTGCGCGTGATGAACCCGCTCCGGAGCATGCTCGAAGGCACGGGCATCGATGCGATCAACGACGTCGCCGCGGCCTACGTCGCCTCCACCGGCGTCACGCAGAGTGATCTCGCGGTGGCGATCGTGCAGCACAAGCTCGACGAACAGCGCGTGCGCCAGGGCCTCAACACGATGATCGCCCGCAGCCAGCCGCGCGGTGAGTGGATCACGACCGCGAGCGTGCCCTCGGCGCGCGTGACGGTGCGCGGACAAACCCGCGTCGTCGCGCTCGTCGAAGAGGGCTTCCTCGCGGTCTTGCCGGAGTCGATCGCGCTGCAGGCGGCGCGCTTCGAGGGCACGGGCGGTTTTCCGGATCCGCTGGGGCCCGAGGCCGTCGTCGCCACCGCCACGGACCCTTCGCGGAGCCTCGCGGGCTCGCACGCGCCGCCCGTGCCGTCGACGATTCGCTCGGCCGAAGCGCGCTTGCGCCTCGCCGCGGACGGCGGCGTCGACGTATCGAGCACGGGCGAGAGCACCGACCCGGTGCAGGCGGGCGCGGACGCGGCGGCGCTCACGGCCTCGGTGGATCGGGCGACCTCGCTGAACCTCGGCATCGTGAAAGTTCGCCTCTTCGCGCCCGTCGTGTTCCGCGCCGAGGGCGCGCAGGTGAGGAGCGACCTGCATCTCACGCAGGCCGAGATCGATCGGCTCCTCACGCTCGCCGATACGTTGATGCCGCGGTAAGGAAAGGACGCGGCGCGGGGGCCGCGTCCCGCGGGTTCAGGGCGCGTCGGGAGGGGGCGCCTCGATGCGTCGCTGCGGCGTACAGGGCTGCCGGTAGAACGCGTCGATGGCGTCGCGCAGCACGGTGCCGTCGATCGTGCTCGTGCCCGCCGCGGGGCCGTGCGAGGTGACGTGCTGCGAGTCGTAGTCGGCGAAGCACGAATGAATGGAGTCCGTGCTCGCGAGCAGCTCGCGCGTCCGCGCCGCGTAGCGCTCGGTGTAGCCGATCTCGCCCGCATCCATGTTGCTGTCGAGATCGACGCCGAGGTGCCCGAGGGGGTTGTGATCGTACTGGTTCTGGATGATGAGCAGCGGCGTGCGGATATGGCCGTGGGTCGTGAGCCAGCCGGGCTCGCGGCAGGACGCGTGTTCGTCCGAGGTCGTGGCCGCGGCATGGCAGCTCGCGTCGCCGCGACCTCCCCAGTTGCCCGCGGCGATCTCGATGAAGATCCGTTGATCCGTGGGAACGGCGGTGCTCTCCAGGCCCGTGTTCGGATCGTAGGACGGGTGATCGAAGCGGAAGCCGGCGTCCGGCATGCCCATGAAACGCGCGCCGGCGGGCATCTGCGCTCGCACGTCGTCGACCGTGAAATGAACGCCTCCGGCGCCCGCCGAGCCGCCCGCGTACACGATGTCGGTCGCGGCCGGGAGGTTCTCGTGCAGCATCAACTCGCGGAACACGGCCTGGATGATCGCGCGGCCGCGGAAGTGCCAGTGCTTCACGTCGGTCACGGGCAAGGACGGGTCGCCCGCGAGATCGCCCGACCAGACGTCGCTCGAACAGTAGGAAAGACGCACGACGTTGGCGTCATGGAAGGTCGGGTTTTCTGTCTGATCGACGGAGAAGACGCCCCGCGAGGGGAATTCGAGCGTGCCCTGCGCGAATCGGGTGGTGAGCTGCTTGGAGCTCATCAGCTTGGCTCCGCTGCTGTTCCAGCGCTGGGCACAGGTCGCCGAATCGTAGCAATTGCCTCCGCCCTCGAGCCAGATGAGCCACTTCGTGGACGCGGGGTTTCGGTGGATCATGTACGTGCCCGGCGTGCCGTCGTTGCAGAGCGCCTTGGGATAGGTCGCGGTCGAGAGCTCGACGAGCTCCCATTCCTCGCTCGTGCTGGGGCCGTGCGTGACGGGCCGATCGGGCAGGGTGCAGCTCAGGGTCGCTTCCGCGCCTTGTGGCTCGGCCTCCAGCGCTTCGGAATGCGGTCCGGAGGAAAGGAGGTCGTTCGGAGAAACATCTCCGCAGCCGAAGAGGAGGAAGGCGAAGGCAAGGAGGGGCTGTCTCATGCTTGTGTGCTCCACGTGGAAAGGTTCCGCGCAGAGACACGCGAGCGCATGGGATGGGAAAAAAGAACGTGCGCGTGGCGCTCGTCTTGTGTGCCGTGGTTCTTTGGCTACGGACGGCTTTATCGGCCTCCACCAGCGCCTCGGGCCAGGTCTTCATGATATCGAGCTGCCCGCCGAGCGTGGGCCGCTTCAATTGAGGTCGTGCGCTCGGCGGACGACGACATGCTCCCAGGCGCATGTGGACATGCTCCCGGCGGATGACGACATGCTCCCAGGCGCATGCCGGCATGCTCTCGCCGGATGACGGCATGCTCCCAGGCGCATGTGGACATGCTCCCGGCGGATGACGGCATGCTCTTGCCGGATGACGACATGCTCCCAGGCGCATGTCGACGTGCTCTCGCCGGATGCCGGCATGCTCTTGCCGGATGCCGGCATGCTCTTGCCGGATGACGACATGCTCCCAGGCGCATGACGGCATGCTCCCAGGCGCATGACGGCATGCTCTTGCCGGATGACGACATGCTCCCAGGCGCATGACGGCATGCTCTCGCCGGATGATGGCGTGCCCATAGGAGCGCCGTGGTTTCGGCGAGGCGCGTGAGGTAGCGACGCGTCGACATTCCGATTCGGCCCGCGATGGGGGCTCAGGAGCTCGCGCTGTTTCAGAAGCGCGGCCGAAGGCGGGGCGGAGCTGGGTCGCGAACACGATTGGAGCGATCGAAATGGCGTGGCGAGCCGTCGCGGGACGACTTGCGGCATGTCGGCGCGTGAAACAGCGGGAAAACGCTGGGAAAGCGGTTGACCGAGACGCCGCCGCCTCCGTACCGTGCCCTACCTGCGTCACGAGGTTGCGCACGGGGACGGGGAAGGGGGCTCATGAGGAAGCGGCGGCTTGCGGGGGCGACCTTGGTCGCTACGTGCATGGTGCCGATCGGGTGCGGGGCGAGCGACGAATACGCCGCCGCGCCCAGGCAGGGCAGCGGGCTCGCGCTCCCTCCGAGGACGGTCCAGGCGCTTCAAGCGTGCGTCAAAGAGGGGGGCCAGCGGCTTCGGCACAACGCGTACGAGATCGAGTTCGCGGTCGAGTTGACGGGCGACCGCGTCACGGCGGTAAAGCCCAAGGGCCCGCGGCTCGACGATACCGGCGTCCAGCAGTGCATGATCGAAGCGCTGCGGAGGATGGCGGACGCGGGGTTCTCGCCGGACCCCGACGAGCTGGTCTCGCGCGGCGGCCTCTTGCCTACGCGAGGCATGCTGGCGAACACGTGGGCGCTGCCGCAGGTGATCAGGTTGATCCCGGTGGTCGTTGGGTCGGGCGGGACGATGATCGTCGTCGCGGTCGCGGTGCTCGTGGTGGTCGCGGCTGTGTCGTTGAAGGATGACAGGCCGAGCAAGGAAGAGTGCAAGAAGATCAAACAAATGTGCATTGAAGAATGCGCCGACACGGTGTTGCCCAGAGGGGATGACGGCTCGGCGTTCCGGTTGTGCCAACAAGAATGTCTCGAGCGGCATGGATGCCCCCGGCACTCCTGATCGGAGAGAGGAAGCCACGTATGGAGAAGGATACTGCGGAGCAGCTCTTGACGCGCGCGCGGGGTTGTATTCGTATTTTCAATGATATGATTGAATTTGCGCAATGTCATTGCGACAAGGGCGAAGAACGTGTCGTTCGGCATGCTGTCGGCTATACTCTTTCGGAGCTGCTGGACAGGCTCATGGTCCCCATTTTCACCGATGACCCCGACCTCGTTCCCGAGGGCCTCGACTATGGGCCGCTTGATGGTCCGAAGTTCTCGGAGCTGGCTGCGAAGATGAAGCAGGAGCCTCCTCCGAGTGAACCCCGGAGGGGCCACGAGCCGCAAGGATGTGAGAGAGGGACCCCATCGATGGACAAAGATACGGCGAAGCAGCTCATGGCACGAGCATTCGACTGCATGCGGCTCGTCAATGAGATGACCGAAGTTGCACTGTCCAATGGCGACGAAGACGAATTGCGAGTCGTTCGGCGCGCTGCCGGCCATACCATTGCGGAGATGTATGAGAGGCTCATTGATCCAGTTCTCCGCGAATACCCGGACCTCCTTCCCGAAGGCATCGACTATACGCCGTTGAAGGGTCCGACGTTCACGGAGCTCGCCGCACAGTTGAGGCCGGCGTCTCCTCCGAGCGAAACCGGGAGCCGTAAGAAACCATAAGCGCCCGACGAAGTACCTTTACGCGTTCCTCTCGCCGGGGGGCGACGGGTTCAACGACGTGGAGACCCGTTCCGTCGTCGGATGTGCTGGCCCGTGCTCCCTCAGCCCTCTCCGACCCGTCGCGTAGACCCTCGAACTCCATCCACCATCGTCTCAACCCACTGCTACGCTCGGCCCCCATGAGGCTCGTGAAGATCGGGGTTGCCAGCGTGAACGCGACCATCGGCGCCGTCCGCTCGAACGTGGATCGGTGCATCCGCCTCGCGACGGCGATGGCCGAGGACGACGTCACGCTCGCGGTGTTCCCGGAGCAGGTCGTCGGCGGGTACGCGGCGGAGGACCTCGTGCAGTGGCAGGCGTTCGTCGAGAGCCAGCGGCGCGAGCTCGAGCGTTTCGCCGTGGAGACCGCGCGGTTCCGCACGGTGTTCGTCCTCGGCCTGACCGTCGGCGTCGACGGCGACCTCTTCAACGTCGGCGCGCTCGTGCACGGCGGGAAGATCCTCGCGTTCGTGCCGAAGGAAAAACTCCCGACGTACAACGTCTTCTACGAGGCGCGCGTGTTCTCGCGCGGCGTGCCCGGCTTGAACCTCGATGCGCGCGGTGTGTTCTGCGGCGATCGGATCTTCCAGTTCGATTTCGGCCTCCTCGCGATCGAGGTCTGCGAGGACATCTGGTCGCCGGACGGCCCGATGCGCCGGCGTTGTTACTCGGGCGCGGAGATCGTCTGCAACCTCTCGGCCTCGCCGTTCCGCGCGGGCGTCGTGGGCACGCGGCGGGAGATGATCGCGACGCGGGCCTCGGACAACCAGTGCACGATCGCGTACGCGAACCTCGTCGGCGCCAATGATGGCCTCGTCTTCGACGGCGGCGGGTTCGTCAACCAAAACGGCCGGCCCATGCTGGAGGCGACGCGCTTCCGCGAGGGATACGCGGCGACGGTCGTCGACCTCGATCGCACGATCCGCAGCCGCCGCGAGGCGAGCACCTGGAGAAGCGACCTCGAAGCCTTCCGGCGCGAGCAGGCGCCCGTGCCCGCGGCCGTGCTCCACGAGAAGACGGCCGATCGCTCGAAGCTGCGTTACCCCGCGCCGCCGCCCGGGACCTCGTTCTTCTTGCCCTCGGCGAACCTGCCGGTGAAGACGCCGCGCGAGGAGCTGCTCGACGATTTTTACGACGCGCTCGCGCTCGGCGTCGCCGACTACTATCGCAAGATCGGCGCGTTCCGCCGCATCGGCCTCGCGCTCTCGGGCGGGCGGGACTCGCTGCTCACGTTGCTCGTCGCGCATCGCGCCGCCGCGCTGCTCCACCCCGAGCTCGAAGGCGCGGCGCTGCACGCGGCGGCGGGCGCCATGATCAGCGCGTTCTACATGCCGTCACGTTATTCGAGCGACGCCACGCAAAACGCGGCCGCGCGCATCTGCGCCGACCTCGGCGTCTCGTTCATGATCGTGCCGATCGAGGACGCGTTCGTGCGCGAGCTCGACGCGACGCGCACCCTGCTCGGACCGGACGGACCCGAGCCGACCGAGCTCACGAAGCAGAACGTGCAGGCGCGGATTCGTGGCCAGCGCATGTGGAACTGGTCGAACACGAGCGGCGCGCTCTTCCTGCAGACGGGGAACATGAGCGAGAAGGCGCTCGGGTACACGACCGTCGGCGGTGACCTCGAGGGCGCCTTCAGCGTGATCGCGAACCTGCCGAAGACCGTGGTCATCGCGCTGCTCGAACGCCTGGAGAAGCGGTTTGGCTATCCGGGCATCCGCGCGACGCTGGACACCACGGCGGGCCCCGAGCTCGCGGCGAACCAGTCGGGCGAGGCCGAGCTCATGCCGTTCGAGGTGCTCGATGCGTGCCTCTACCTCTACGGCGCGGAGAAACTCGCGCCGAACGAGGTGGCGCTCGCGCTCACGAGCGTGTTCCCGGATCGGGATCCGGCGCAGCTCGCCCTGTGGGCGGAGAAGTTTGCGCGCCTCTTCACGCAATCGATCTTCAAGTGGGTGCAATCGCCGCTGGCGATTCACCTCGGCTCGCTCGACCTCGACCGCGAGCGCGCGTTGCAATTGCCTGTCGTGCAGCGGACGGAGTGGAAGGGCGGGTGAAGCGAGCGGCGCGAGGCGTCCCCCTCGGGACCAAAGCGCGGCGCGGGTTTTACTGGTTGCGCTTGATCACGTGAAACCCGAACGGCGTCTCCACCACGCCGCTCGTCTCGTCCACCTTCAGCGCGAACGCCGCGTCGCTGAAGGGTTTGACCATTCCATCCGCCTTGAACTTCCCGAGGCTGCCGAGCCTCTCCGCCGTCGCCGCGTCGTCCGAATACTCCTTCACGAGCGCCGTGAAATCGTCGCCCGCCTTCGCTTTGGCGGCGACCTCGTCCGCCCGCTTTTTTGCGTCCGCCTTCGAGCGCGTCACCGTCTTCGGCGCGTTCTTCGCGCCCTTGTACGCGACGAGCACGTGCTGGGCCGCGATCCACTCCGGGGGTTTTTCCGGCGCGGCCGCGGCCTTCTCGGGCGTGGGCGCGGGCGCCGCCGTCGGCGTGGGCGTGGGTGCGGCCGCGGGCGCCGCGGACGTGGCGGGCGCGGGGGCCGGCGGCGGATCCTGGCAGGCGAGGAGCAGCGCGGGAACGAGCAAAAGCGCAGAGCGCGGGGAGAGCATGGGGATCCTCATTTCGTCATCGTCTTCGAGAAGACCACGGCCCCGCTTCTGTCGATGAACTCGAACGAGAGCTTCGGCCCGTCGAACTCCAGGTAGGCGAACCCTTCGAAGTCGTCCGAGAAGTAGAGCTGCCTCTCGTCCTTCGGGACGAACTCGAACGTGTCGCGGGTCTTCGCGCCTGCGCCGCTCACCACGAAATGCGTGCCGGGGCAGTCGCCGTCGCGGCCCTTGTCGATGAACTCCAGGTTGTGGTCGTGCCCAGCCATGAACATGTCCGCGCCGCAATAGATCGCCTGCTGGAACGCGAACATCCCCGCGATGCCGAGCAGGTTGTTGTCCCAGAAATGCTCGCCCGAGGTGAAGCGCGGGTGGTGGCCGAAGACGAGCTTCCACGTCGCCTTCGAGGCTTTCACCTTGGCGCTCATCTGGTCCTTCTGCGTCCCGTTCAGGAAATCGACCGTGTCGAGCGCGAAGAGGTGCACGTGGCCGATCGTGACGTCGTACCACGACGCGGGCATGTGCCATTTGTCGCTCGGCCGCATCCCGGGGCCGCTCCCGAGCGGCAAGGACGCGTAGTCGATCTGCGCTTGCTTGTTCCCGCTCGACGTGGGGCCGTGATCGTGGTTGCCGAGCACCGCGTAGAACGGCACCCCATGGAGGTTCGGCCGGTCGTAGGGCGCCTCGAACTTCTCGCCCCATTGCGGGTCGTTCACGCTCGCCACGCCGTTGTCGTAGAAGTTGTCGCCGTTCACGAGCACAGCGTCGCAGCCGCCCACCTTCTCGCATTTCTCGTTCATTCGATCGGCGACGGCGTGCTGGGCCTCATTGCCCTCGCCCGTGTCGCCGATCGCGAGCAGACGGACCACCTTCGCCGCCGGGCCTCCGCCCGTGCCGCCATTGCCCGTGCTCGACGTCGACGAGCTGCCCGTCCCGCCTGCACCACCCGCCGCGCCCGCCCCGCCCGCTCCGCCCGTGGCCCCGGCGCCGCCGCTCCCGGCGCCTCCATTCCCCGCGCCGCCGGCGCCCGCCGCGCCCGCGCCGGTGGTCGCCGTGCCGCCCGTGGTCGTGGACGTGTTCACCGCGTCCCCCGAGCTGCAGCTCACGATCGCCAGAGGCCCGAGACAGCCCAGGACGAGAGACGAGGCGACGAGGCGCCGCGTTCGCGAAAGAGAGCGTCCGAAGTCAGCCATGGGGCCAATGTACACAATTCGTTCGCGGATGTCGTTATGATAGGCTCCGCCCTTCCGCCGTCATGAGCGCAGAGCCCCTCGTCGTCGCGAGCTCCTCCATCGAACACCGCCGCCCCCGGCTCGGCGGGTGGCTCATGCGCGCGGGATTCGGCGGCTTCGTCGGCTTCCCCGGGCTCATCGTGACGATCCTGGCGATCGTGGGGCCAGAGACGGCCGATGCGTCGGTGCCCCTCTCGGTGCTGATCTTCTTCCTCGCCGGTCTCGGGCTTCTCGTCGCGCCGTTCGTGTCGATCGCCGGCGCCGTCCTCGCGGCGTTATCGCTCCCGTTGCGGAACGTTGGCGTGCTTCGGGCCGATGGCCAGGGCCTCGTCGTCGTGCAGGGAGGAAAGGAGCGCCATCTCGCGCGTTCGGCGATCGAGGGCGGGATCGTCCTCCCGGGCACGCTCCTCGATGGGAAACGCCCGCGGGTCGAGCTTTACCTTCGCCGCGGCGTGGTGCTCACGGCCGAGGTCCCCGACGGCATTGCGGCGCATCGGATCCTCGACCGGCTCGGCATCGACGTCTCGCGGCGGCGCGTGGCCGTCCTGAGCGGCTCGGCGTATCGGCCGCTCGCCACGGGTTGCTTGAGCCTCCCCGTCGTTTGCTTCCTTTTGGCGATCCCCCTCGGCTACTTCATCACGGAATACCCTTCCGCCGATTGGCCCGTGCTCGTCTTCGCATGGGCCGTGATGCTCACGATGTTTTTCATCGTGCGGCTCGCGCGGCCGCGCGAGATCATCGTTGGCAGCGACGGGCTGCGCATCCGCCGGGGCGGCTTCGACGATCGATGGATCCCGCATTCGCGGGTCTGCACGGTCGAGGAGCAGCCACGCAGTTTGTTCCTCGTCGTGGGCGAGGCCGGAAGGCCCGGCGAACGGGTCGAGGTCGCGACGGGCGACCCGAGCTTCATCCTGGCGTTGGCCGGCCGGCTGCGGCTCGCGATTGCGCTCGGGTCGAACGGCGCGGACGGCCCGCCCGTCGGGGCGGAGCTCGATCCGGCGGGCAAGTCGTTCACGGAATGGAAAGACAAACTCCAGTCCCTCCTGCTCCATGCGGGATACCGAAAATCCGCCGTGACGTACGAGGAGCTGGTCGCCGTGGTCGACGATCCGGATTTGCCGCCGGGGCAGCGGCTCGGGGCGGCCATGGCGATCGGCATCGCCAAGCACCCCGACGGGCGCGAGCGCATTCGCGTGGCCGCGGAGGCCTGCGCGGACGACGCGATGAAGTACGCGCTCGAAGAAGCGGCCGAGGGCGAGCTCGACGAGCGAACGCTGCGGCGCGTCCTCGATTGAAGGGTCAGTTCACGTCGCGGTCCTGGAGCAGGATCGTCTCCGGGTCGCGCCGGTAGACGAGCTCGCCGTCGTCCGTGACGTCGAGCTTCGCGAGGTCGTCCCGCACGAGGCGGTCGAGCGCGCGCTCGGCTTCCCGCATGCTCGGCATGCAGAGCTTGGCCGCGACCTCGCGGGCCGTCGCGCCGCCGTCGCGCAGGGCGTCGAGCAGCGCCGCGCGGCTCACGACGTCCACGCGCCGCGCGGACTCGACCTCCTCGATCATGCCGAGCCCGCGCCACACGAGGGTGACGCCCAAAAGGACCGGGAGCATGCCATAAAGGACAAACCCGAGCGCGAGCGTCAGGATCGAGGGCGAACGCAGGGCGGAAAGCCAACCGACCGCCCCGAACGCGCTCGACAGCGCGCCCACCGTGACGAGGGTATTCCCGACCAGGTTCCTGCGTCCGCTCGTGGGCGTGCTCTGTGTACCCATGATCGCCTCGCCTGTCGCCGTGGGGCAACGGGCACGCCATTCGAGGCGAGCAGGCAGAAGATGGGTGAACGTCGCGCGGGGAACCTGGAAAGTGCTGATATCGAGGCTTTGATTCCGGGATTGCGCCGCGTCGCGGGTGAACCTGGAAAGACCGGGGCCGGCAGCTTTCTGGAACGGGCGGCCGCGGCTGGCAGGCGGGGGACCCTTGGGCGTGCGTTCGCTCGCCGGGCCGGGGACGAGGTTCACCATGATCGAAGGGGAGGTACCGTCGCCGCGGGCTGCGGGCCAAATTCTTCTACGCGCCTCGCCGGCGGGGCTACGCGCCTCGCCGGCGGGGTTACGCGCTGCGCTGACGGGAGCGACGCACCGCGGCGGCGGGGCGGCGCGCTCACGCTTCGTGGCGTCGAGGGTGCTCGCCGCGGACATTTTCGACGACATCGACGGACGCATGGCCGAAGCGCGTCGTTTTTGTGACATCGCCCCGCTCACCAGGCTTGACGTGACGCCCGCTCGGCTGCTCCGATCCGCGGGTTCGGAGGGCAAAAGCATGCGAAACGGGTGGTTCTCTTCGGGTGTTTCGAGGGTCGTTTGCGCGGCGGCGCTGTCCGGCGCGTGGATCGCGGCTTGCTCGGCGACGGGTGGCGACACGGAATTCAACAATTCGAGCGGCGACAATGGCTCCGGCGCGGCCAACGCCGGGGGCCATGGAGGCGACGGCGGCGGTTTCATCCCGGCTGGGGCCGGCGGCAGCGGCAACGCAGGCTCGGGCGGCGGCGATAGCTGCGCCGCCACGAAAAACAAGGCTCAGCAGGTGCCGCTCGACATGTACATCATGTTCGACCAGTCCTCCTCGATGAGCGACAACTCGAAGTGGACCTCGACGAAGGCGGCCCTCAAGGCGTTCGTCGAGCAGCCTGCCGCCGCGGGGATCGGCGTCGGTATCCAGTATTTCCCACAGTCGAGCGGGGTCGTCTGTCCCGTTATCCCATTCTGCAATACGGACGCCGATTGCGGGCCGGCCGCCTGCGGCCCCTGCGCCGCGCCCGCGCCCGGCTTCCCCATCAAGACCTGCTCGACCGCCGGCGGCGATTCGTGCAAGCCCTCCGACTACGCCGTGCCCGACGTGCCGATCGCCCCGCTGCCGGCGGTCGGGACGACGATCATGAACTCGATCAACGCCCATTCCCCGTCCGGGAGCAGCACGCCGACCGGGCCGGCGCTCCAGGGCGCGGTCGATTATGCCAAGCAATGGGCGACCTTGAACCCCACGCACACGACGGTCGTCGTGCTCGCGACGGACGGGGAGCCGACCGGCTGCTCGGCCAGCATCACCTCCGTCAATGCCGCGGCGGATGCATTCAACGGCGTGCCCAGCATCAAGACCTTCGTCATCGGCGTCGGCGACATCGCGAGCCTGAACAGCGTCGCCGCGGCCGGCGGGACGGGGTCGGCGTTCATCGTCGACGGGAGCCAGGGTGCGACCGAGGAGTTCCTCAAGGCGATGAACGAGATTCGCGGCGCCGCGCTCTCGTGCTCGTACCTCATTCCGCAGCCGCCGCCCGGCGACGACATCGATTACAACGCGATCAACGTCGAGTACACGCCGGAGTCGGGGATCTCGGTCGTCATCCCGCAGGTGAAATCAGCGGCCGACTGCCCCGCGGCGGGTCTCGCCTGGTACTACGACGTCCCCGGGGCGCCGAAGCAGATCATGTTCTGCGACGCGACGTGCTCGCAGGTCGCGAAGGACACGAAGGCCGAGATCGACGTCCTTGTCGGCTGCGCGACCATCGTGAAGTGAGATTCTCGGGAATCCGAGGTTGACAGTCGTCCCGCTTGCTTCGTAGCATCCGAAAATACCCGAGATGCATCGAAGCGCGCGTTCTTTCTTTCCTTTCCTCTGGGCAACGATCGTCCTCGCCGGGTGCTCCGGCGGGGGCGGGGAAGGCACGCCTTCGGGCGAGGGCGGCTCCGGCGCGGGCGGCTCCGGCGGCGCGGGCGGTTCGTCGTCGTCGACCGGCGGCGCGGGCGGCGCCGGGGGTCAAGGCGGCGCGACCTGCGGGCCCTGCGGCGAGAATGCGAGCTGCGACGCGAGCGGCGCGTGCGTCTGTGCCGCCGGATTCGTGAACGACGACGGCGATTGCGTGGACGTCGACGAGTGCACCGAGCAGCTCGACGATTGCCATTCGACCGCCGCTTGCGCGAATACGGTCGGCTCGTTCACGTGCGCCTGCCCTCCGGGCACCGTGGGGGATCCGAAGACCGGCTGCGCGGAGCGCTTCGTCGAGATCACCGCGGCGGCGTATCACACCTGCGCGCGCCGCATGGACAACTCGATCTTCTGCTTCGGCGCCGGCGGCGGCGGCCGGCTCGGCAATGGCCTCGGCGCGAACCAATCCGCGCCCGTGCGGGCTGGCGCGGCGGACAACTGGATTCGTGTCGTCGCGGGCTCGGCGCATACCTGCGGGATCAAAAAGACCGGCACGCTCTGGTGCTGGGGCACGAACAATTTCGGCCAGCTCGGGCTCGGGTATACCGACAACCAGACGCTCCCGGCGTTCCTCTCCCTCGAACGCACGTTCTCGAGCGTCGCCGCGGGCGACAACCATACCTGCGCCGTGGAGAGCGACGGCGGCCTCTTCTGCTTCGGGCGCAACCAGGCGGGGCAGCTCGGGATCAACAACCTCGACAACAAGCTCGAGCTCTCGCCCGTGAGCGTCGATCCGCTCGCGGCGACGCCGGACAAGGACTGGAAGGAGGTCTTTGCCGGCCGCGACACGACGTGCGCGACGAAGCAGGACGGCCGGCTTTATTGCTGGGGGCAAAACAACGAGCTTCAGGTTTCGAAGGTCGGCGGCGGCTCCGTGAACGCGCCGTTCCTCGTGGAAACGGCGCCGATGGCGGCGGACGCCGATTGGGCGACGGCCGCGATCGGCTTCACCACGTGCGCCGTGAAGAAGGACGGGCGGCTGTATTGCTGGGGCCGCGGGAACGAAGGCCAGCTCGGGACCGCGCTCGGGCCGGCGACGGCGGCGCCCGTGGCGATTGGCGCGGGCAAGGTCTGGAAGCGCGTGCGCGCCAATGCCTTCCACCTCTGCGCGCTCGACGATCAGAACGCCCTGCATTGCTGGGGCCGCAACCAGGCCGCGCAGATCTCGGGTGAGGCGCCGGGCTGGGTGACCGCGCCGATCGACGTCGCGCCGGGGACGAAGTGGCTCGATTTCGCGGTCGGCGTCGTGCACAGCGGCGGCGTCACCACGGAGGGCCGCGTGGTCACCTGGGGATCGCGCATCTACGGCCAGCTCGGCGACGGCGCGATGAGCCTGTGGACCGCGACCGCCAACATCGGCGCGGACACGACCTATACGAACGTCGTCGCGTACGGCGAATCGGCCTGCGCCGTGAGCGGCGCGGGCGAGCTTCAATGCTGGGGCAACAACGAGAGCGGCCAGCTCGGCTTCGGCGACAACAAGACCCGCTCCGCCCCGGCGAAGGTCGATTTCGAGGCCGTCGCGACGGCCGCCCCCGGCCGCCAGCACACCTGCATCCTCACGGCCACGGGCAAGCTCGCCTGCTCGGGCCGCAATGCGCAGGGCCAGCTCGGCCGGGGGACGAACACCCCGGCGACGTCGTTCGCCGAGATCCTGAAGACGGGCAAGCCTTACGAGGCGCTCCAGTGGAAGGAGCTCGCCGCGGGCGAGGAGCACAACTGCGGCATCGCGACGAATGGGACGCTCTGGTGCTGGGGGCGCAGCAACGAGGGGCAGGTGGGCATGAAAAATCCGGCCCTCGGCAACCTCATCCAGCTCGAGCTCGTCGCCGGCGAGGCGCCGCCCACCGATTGGGTGAGCGTGGCGGCCGGTCAATACCACACGTGCGCTGCACGGGCCACGGGGTCGCTTTATTGCTGGGGTCGGAACGTGGAAGGGCAAATCGGCAATGGGACGCCGGCGGCCGGCAAGACCGCGCCGTATTCGCTGGGCGACGACTGGAAGGGGCCCGTGGCCGCCGGCGTCAACCATACCTGCGCGATCAAGAAGGACGGCACGCTCTGGTGCTGGGGCCGGAACGCGAACAACCAGATCGGGGACAACACAGCCGTCGATCGCCCGTCCCCCGTGCAGATCGGCTCGGCCACGGACTGGGCCTTCGTCGTCGCGGGCAACGCGTCGACGTGCGCCGGCAAGGTGGGCGGTGGCGTGCAATGCTGGGGCGCGAACAATGTCGGCCAGCTCGGGCTCGGGGACACGGGCCAGCGCAAGGTGCCGACCGCGCTCTCGGGGGTGTTCGTCGCGACGACCCTCGGCTTCAGCCATGCCTGCGGCGTCACGCAGGCGGGCAACCTCGCGTGCTGGGGATCCGGGGAGATCGGTCAAAATGCGCGCGGCGACGGGCTCGCGTTCGCGCCCGTCCCCATCGCGGCGTCCTATTGAGTTCACCTGAAGGAGATCGGTGTTGATGTTGCGAGGCGCAAGGGCTCGGGCGTGGTTTGTCCTCGTGTCGCTCGCCGCCGCCGCGTGCGGAGGCGGGGGCGCAGGCGCAGGCGGGAGCGGAGGAAGCGGCGGCGCAGGCGGAAGCGGTGGCGGAGCCGGGAGCGGCGGCACGGGCGGCGATCCCTTCGCCGTCGATGAATGCGCACTCGGCCTCGACGATTGCGCGCCCGACGCCCAATGCGTCGATACGCCAGGATTTTACACCTGCACGTGCAAGCCCGGGTACGAGGGCGATGGCAAGACGTGCGCGGACGTCGACGAATGCACGACGCTCTTCCACGACTGCGATACGAACGCCACCTGCACGAACCTGCCGGGCGCGTTCCAGTGCGCCTGCCCCGCGGGCTTCTCCGGGGACGGCAAGACCTGCGACGCGAAGTATTCGTCCGTGTCCGCCGGCCAATACCACGCCTGCGCGATCCGCACCGACAAGACCCTGCATTGCTGGGGCCTCAACACGAGCGGGCAGGTCGGCACCGGCACGTCGGACCAGGTCTTCTTGCGCCCCGTGCCCGCCTCCGGCGCGACGAACTGGGTCTCCGTGAGCGCGGGCGGCACGTTCACCTGCGCGCTCGACGAGACCAAGCGCATCTCGTGTTTTGGCTCGGGGAGCGTCGGCCAGATCGGCGACGGCCTCGGCGTCGCGCAATCCACGCCGGCCATCGGCGCGGGCGGCTACGAAGACTGGGTGTCCTTCAGCGCCGGCTCGACCCACGCTTGCGGAATCCGGATGGGCGGCGCGTTGTATTGCTGGGGCCAGAACAACCGCGGCCAGATCGGCGACAACACCACGAACAACGCGCTCTCGCCCGTGCTCGTCGACGCGGGCCCGTGGTCGATGGTCTCGGCGGGGACGGAGTTCACCTGCGGCGTCAAGGAGAACGGGACGCTTCATTGCTGGGGCTTCAACAATGCCCGCCAGCTCGGCGACAACACGAACGCCGGCCAGCGGCTCGTGCCCACGCAGGAGTTCACCGCCGCCACCAACTGGGCGAGTGTATCGACGGGCAACGCGTTCACCTGCGCCGCGAAGACCGACGGGACGCGCCATTGCTGGGGCGCGAACTCCGTCGGGCAGGTCGGCGACGGCTTGCTCGTGACGGTCCTCACGCCCAAAGCCGCCGACATGGCCACGGATTGGTCCGCGAACCTGGAGCTCGGCGACCTCGCCGCCTGCGGCCAGAAGCAGAGCGGCGAGCTCCATTGCTGGGGGGATGGCAGCGTCGGACAAACCGGCCAGCCGGACAACGAGGCGCCGACCCTGACCCCCTTGCCCGCCTCCAGCATCACCGACTGGGTCTCGTTCTCCAGCGGCCTGCGCTTCGCCTGCGGCGTCCGGCAAACCGGCGACCTCCTCTGCTGGGGCTCGGCGAGCCGCGGCGCCCTCGGGTTGGGGTATTCCGCGGACCGGACCGAGGTCACACCCGTCTCCGCCGATACCGACTGGGAGCGGGTCGACACGCAGCTCGACAATGGTTGCGGCATTCGCACCGGCGGAAAGCTCTTCTGCTGGGGCCGCAACGTCTACGGCCACCTCGGCGACGGCACGACGCGCACGCGCGTCACGCCCGTGGAGATCGGCGCGGGCAAGGTCTGGAAGCGGATCACGCTCGGCCGCACGCACTCCTGCGGCATCGCGAGCGACGGCGGCGGCCCGGATGTCCCGTATTGCTGGGGCCTCGACGGAAACGGCGAGCTCGGCAATGGGCCGGTCGTGACGGCCCAGCTCCTCCCCACGGCCGTGAATGCCACCGCCGGCAATGAATCGCCCTGGGTCGAGATCGCGGCGGGATACAACCACACCTGCGCCGTGCGTCAGGACAAGACCCTCTGGTGCTGGGGCCGCAACGCGAGCGGCCAGCTCGGCGACGCCTCCACGGCGAACCGGCCGGATCCGAAGCAGGTCGCCCCGGCCGAGCCCGCCGATTGGCTCGACGTCGTGGCGGGCGGCGATTTCACCTGCGGCCTCCGCGAAGGCGGCAACGTGTCTTGCTGGGGCCTGAACAACCTCGGCCACCTCGGGCAGGGCGACATCGTCTCCCCCGTGAACGTGCCGAAGCCCGTCCCGGGGACGTACGCGGCGATCGACGCGGGCGCGAATCACACCTGCGGCGTGCGCCTCGACGGCACCCTCTGGTGCTGGGGCCGCAACAACAACGGCGAGCTCGGCCTCGGCAATGCCATCACCCCGATGATGACACCCATGCAGGTCGGCAATGCGACCGACTGGGCGCGGCCGTTCCTCGGGCAAGGGTTGTCCACCTGCGCCACGAAGAAAAACGGCGACCTTTATTGCTGGGGCGTCGGCTCCTTCGGCCAGCTCGCCCTCGGCAACCTGACGAGCTTCAACGCGCCGCAGAAGGTGCCGAGCCTCGGCCCGTGGAAAGTCCTCTCCCTCGGCAACGAGCACACCTGCGGCATCGCGCAGGACGGCGTGCTCTCCTGCTGGGGCGCGGCGTATTACGGGCAGCTCGGCAGCGGCCTGCCGTTCCTCTCGACGCCGACGCCCGTGCTCGATCCCATCTGAAATGAAAAAGGGCCTCGCCCGGGCGAATCACCCGCGCGAGGCCCTTGTCCACCGTCAGGCCTTCAGGGGTTCTTCAGCATCGCCTTGATGAGCTTGGGATCCTGGTTCGAGATGTGATCGTAGGGCAAACCCGCGGCCGTGAGGATGGTCGCGTGCACGTCCGACGGTTTTACGATCGTGCCCATTTCGTCGTCCGGCGCGCCGGTGTCGAGGTTGATCGGGCGCACGTCGTAGTTCGCGTCTCTCGTCGCGCCGATCGCCATGTTGCCCCGGATGCCCTTGCCCGCGACGAGGCACGACGACGCGAGGTGGTGATCACGGCCGCCTTGCTGGTTGATCCGCGGCGTGCGCGCGAACTCCGAGAAGCAGAGCAGCGTCGTCCGATCCCAGTAGGGCTTGCCGCTTCCATCGAGCGTGTTCTTCAGGTACGTGATGAGATCACTCACCGCGTCGAAGCCCGCCCGCTGCCGTGCCGGGTGGTTCGACGGCCAATCGTCGTCGAAATGGGCGTCCGTGACGTTGACGAGTCGCAGGAGGACCACCTGCGAAATGCCATTCACGAGCGCCTGCGCCGCGAGCGCGGCCTGGCCCTTCGGCTGCCCCGCGAGCGTCGCGCCCGGGTTCGCCGGGTTCACGCCGAACGTCTCGTAGAGCTTCGCGAGCTGGCTCGTGGCGGGCGGGTTCGGCTTGAAATCGAAATGCTTCCAGAGCCCGCCGTTCGCCAGCGTCTGCGCCGAGCGCCACGCCGACAGGTGCGTCGAGATCTGCTTGCCCCGGGCGTCGAGTTGCTGGTGCAGGCAATACTCGTCGTGGTGGAACTTGGACGCGGCCTGCTCCACCTTGCCGTCGAGCGAGAGCGACGCATTGAGCGGCCGCAGCACCTGCAGCATCTCGTTGTAGCTCGGCACCGAGAGCCCGCTCGCGAGCGGCGAGAGCCCCTCGTTGTACGTCTCCGCGCCGCCCGCGACGAGGTTCGGGATCTCGTGATGGTCGAGCAGGCCCGAGGCCGCCGCCCACCACGTCTCCAGGGAGCTGCCGCTCGCGGCGAGGCCCCGCGGGAACTTGCCCGTGAGGAAATACCGCCGCCCGACCTCGTGCGTCAGCGTGCCCATGCTCATGCCACGCACGACGCAGAGATCCTTGGAATGCGTGTTCGCGAGCTTCGACATCGTGGGCCCGTAGGCGACGCTCGAACCCACGGGCTTCACGAGGCCCGTGCCGCCCGTCTCGTCCTCGATGACCTTCTTCGTCGGCCCGTCGGTCACCATGTCGAAGCCCGTATAAATGCCTCCTGCGGGCTCGCCGAAATCGTGGTGGTTGCGCGGGTCGAGGGAATACAGCGTGTCCCATCCGCCCGTGAACTCGCACATCACGAGGAGCGGGGCGCTGTCCGGATCGACGTTGTCCGCGCGCGCGTGGCGCAGGCCGAGCAGACCGTCGAGGAGGAGCGCGCCGCTCGCGGCGCCGAGCGCGCCGAGGAGCGTGCGTCGTGAAAACTGGCCTTTTTGGCTCATGGCGTGTTCCTCCTCAATCGTTGTGGAAAAGGGGAGACTCGAAGAGCGTGACGCACACGCCCCGCCATCCCTCGGCTGCGGCCGTGATCTCGCTGCCGTTCGGCGACGCGACGCTCGAAACCCCCGCGTCGTAGACGGCGCGCAGGTTCGTGACCATCGCATCGTCCGCGGTTACGCGCAGGCCGAGGAAGCGGAGCACGACGTATTGCAGGTTCTCCGTCACCTCGGCGTCCGTCGCGGTCCCGTCCACGGGCGCCTTCGGGAAGAGCGCGCGGGAAGCGCCCGAGCGCTTCATGTCGTTCTTCGCCATTTGCATGCAGATGTCGCGCGCCGCGTCCCCGACGAACTTGAGGTAGAGCGCGTTCGAGACCGTGCTCTCCTCCGTCGAGGTCTGGTAATCGGGCCGGCCGAGCGCCTTGCCGAAGGCGAGGTCGCTGAACCCGTCACGGTTGTTGACCCGCCAGAAGATCGGAGCGCCGTACACGTCGTTCCCGGCGACCTTCGTCATCGCGGCCTGGAGTGTGTCGATGCGCAGGCGCCGCACCCCGCGCGCGGGGCCCGGGAGCTCGCCGCCGCCGAGGTCTGCGGGGACCTTTTCGGTGTCGCCGTTCGCCGCAACCTCGGGTGTTTCCCAGGGCTCGGTCGTGCCGGCCGACGGCGCTTCTTTCGTGCACGCGGCCGCGGCGAGCGCGGCGAGCGCGCAGAGGTACGTGAGGCGAGACGCGCTCATGGCATCCTCCGGTAGGCGGGCAGCTTGACGAGGTCCCGGACCGCCTGACGAATGTCGTCGTGGACCCGGAAGTCCGCGGCGATCTTGGCGAGCGCGTCGCCCTCGTAATCACTCGTCGTCGGATCGAGGTTCGGCTCGCGTTTCATGAGGTACGAGAAGAGGTGCTCGGTGGCCACCTCGTGGAACCGCCCGCTCTCGATGTCGGCCTTCACCAGATCGGCCGGGCCCGCATCGAAATGCGGCTTGATCTCCGGATGCTCGTCGTCGGCATACTGGAGCGCCTTCAGCGTGTACGGCCTCAGATCGGGGTCCGTATCGTCCGGGATCGCCACGTAATGGCGGTCGCACCAGCCCGCGTTCTGCGGCGCGATGCCCTTGGCGCAGGCCTTGCGGGTCGGGTATTCGCGGGCGAAATCACGCAGGGACATGCTGCCGGCCTCCGTGAATTGCCCGAAATACGCGGCGATCGGCTCCAGCGTCAGGTGGCAGTTCCGGCAGACGCAGCGGCGCGTGAGGTCGTCGCTTTCCTTCGCGCAGTTCGTGTCCTTCGTGCTCGGCGGTTGGAAGTATTGCCCGAGGAACGCGATCCGGTACCGATTCGCCCGGCCGCGGTTCGTCTGGAAGCGCAGGAGGAACGCGGGCAGGGTCAAGAGCCCCGCGTGCGGCGCCTCGCGCTCCACCGCGACCCAGGTATCCACGTCCGTGAACGCGAGGTCGGGCAGCGGGCCGTCCGACGCCTGGTGCTCGTTCTGGGTACGCGAGAACGTCTGCCGCTGCGCGTGATACTTGAAGTAAAACGCGAGAGGTCCATTGTAATGAACGCGCTTCGTCGTGAGCAGCCCCGAATACGGCTGCTTCCCGTCCGTGTGCTCGTCGATGAGCCGGAGCATCTGCTCGCGCAGCGCGGCGTGCACGAGCGGCTGCACGACGCCGGCCGGCATGCAATAGCTGAGCTCCGGGCCGCAGCCGCAGGACTTCGCCTTGTTCGTGGCGAGCAGATGATCACACGAATGGGTCCCCGCGTCCGGATCCCCGGGCGGCAGGGTGTACGTCGCCGCTGTCTGGGCGTCGAACGCGCAGACCTTCACCTTTTTCGCCGGGTCGGCCTCCCAGTACGGATGCACCTCGACCCAGCCTTCGGCGGACCACGCGCCTGCGGCGTCGGTGCCCATGGGCTCGGTGATCGGCATTCCGGTCACGGGGTCGTAACCGAGGGCTTCCTGGGACTTGTTCTGGCAGGTATGCGTGCCGTCACCGCCGCGGAAGAGCGCGGACTTGCCCTGTCCGGGGACGTAATAGACCGGGCTCCCGTCGTAGGCGACGGTGCTCAGCGAGAAACCCACGTCGGCGAGGGCCGGGGCCGGGTTCGTCCAGAGCAGGCTCTCGTGATAACGACGTATCTGCACGCGGAACGCGTCGCTCGCGAGGTACTCGTCGAGCAACGCGTCGGGCAGCTCCGAGAGCCCCGCGACCGCGTCGTACTCGGCGACGTCGGGCACGGTCCCGCGTAGATCGATCGAGAGGCGTCGGAGCTGCCGTTCGACGGGGAGCTCCCGGTGCAAAAAACATTGCTCACCCTCGTCGGCGAGCGCCACGGAGGGCGCAGCCGCGAGGAGGGCAAAGCATAACACTTGCCAGTGTCGTTTGCTTTTCATGGGGGGTACGGCTCGGGGTCTGAGGGGGGCACCGCGGGCGCAGCGGGCCAGACTCCAGTGGAACCGAGCCATAACGCTTCGTCAACCATCTCTTGGGAGTGGGGACGAAATTTGTTATCCTGCCAGGCCGTGCTCGACTCCCTCCATCTACAGTCCCATCGAAGAATGCCGCGCAGGCACCTCCCGCATCTCGTCGCGATGCTCTCCGTGATCACAACGGCGGCTTGCGGCGAGGCACCTCCCACGAATGCCGGCCCGAGCGGCGGCCCGCCCGAGCTCGCCGTCGTCTATGGCGCGCCCACGACCTCGAACACCGAACCCGAGAGCGCCACGTTCACGATCGAGGGATACTCGACCGCGATGGGCAGCCAGGGCGCGCTCGTCACCGTGGGCACGACGACGGGCGTTTACGAGCTCGCGGCGGCGGGCCCGACGCTCCTGCCCATCGTCGGCGACGCGTCCGATTTGCCGAGCGAGACCGGCGCGGTGCGCGCGATGGTCGGGTATGAAAACGGCGTGCTCGTCGCGGCCGAGGCCGGCGTGTTTTTCACGCCGGGCGGCGTGCTCCAGCGATCGCTCGGCACCGCGGAGCTCGCGCCGCTCGGCATTCAGGCGATGCGCGCGCGTGTGGCCGACGACGACGGCGACGGCACGGCCGAGACGCACCTCGCGATTCGCGCGGAACAAGGCGCTTACGAGCTCGGCGGCGGCGCGCTCGTGGCGTGGACCGTCGAGGGCGAGGCGGCGAGGCCCACGGCCATCCTCGCGCAGAAGGAGCGCGTGTTTCTGGCGTATGGCGAACGCGTGTACGAGATTGACAAGGCGAGCGGCAAGGCGTACCCGCTCGTCTTCGACGTAGGGTTCGTCCGGGCGATGGCGTGCGGCAGCCTCGCGTGCGAGGACGGCTCGCTCGTGTATTTCGCCTCCGACGCGGGGCTCGTCGAGCGCTCGCCGAGCGGCGAGTATTCGCTCTATCCGCTCGCCGCCGAGGGCGGGTCCGCGATGGGGATCGACGCGTTCGCGCTCGACGCGAGCAAGCAGCGCCTTTATGCGCTCGCGGGCGATTGGGTCCTCCGCGTGCGCGCGGGCGAGGTGCCGGAGGTCGTGGCGACGCTCGGACCGGCGGAGGCGCCGCGCGCGCTCGCCGTCGACAAGATCGGCGACGTGTGGACGGGCGAGGGGAAGACGACGCGCAAGCTCGCGCTCGGCACGCCGCTCTCCTTCCTCACGGACGTGAAGCCCCTCATGCGCGAGTATTGCGCCGATTGCCACGCGTCGGCGACGCGCGGCGCGCCGAAGATCGATTTCGAGAACTACGACGTCGTGCTCGGCCTCGTCGACCGCGTGATCGCGCGCGTCGCCGACGAACGATCGATGCCGCCGCCGAACTACGAGAAGAAGCTCCCGGCGGACAAGATCGGGATCTTGAAGGAGTGGGCGATCACGAAGGCGCCTTGAGGCGCCTCACGGGCGATGGGTCCCGCGGGCCCACGAGACGGAGTCGTCAGGAACGGTACCGCGCGTCGTAGAGGAACGCACGCTTCGTCACGGCCTCTTTGCCGTCGGGATTGCGCACGACGACGTCGACCATCTCGCCATTCTTGCCCGGCGGCGTCTTGACCTCGAGTGTCGAGGCCGAGACGAACTTGACGCGCTGAGCTGGCTTGCCGCCGAAGAGCACGGCCGACTCGGCGACGAAGTTTTTCCCTTCGATGCTGACCTCGGTGCCGCCCTCGACCGAGCCTTTGTTCGGCGCCACGGAGTCGATCGCGGGGGCGGGCGAGGGGTCGTAGCGGAACGCATTCTTCACGACCGTGTTGCCCGCGTCGCCGCGACCGACCTCGATGTCGACGAACCCCGACGCGCGCGACGGCGGCGTCACGGCTTCGATCGTCGTGGTCGAGCGGACGACGGCGCGCTTCGGCGCTTGCCCGCCGATCCGCACGAACACGTGCTCGTCGAAATAGTCGCCTTCGAGGACGATCTTCGTGCCGCCGACCATGGGGCCATTGCGCGGCGTGACGCCGTCGACGCGCGGCGCCGGGCGTGATTCGTACGTGAACACATCCTCGCGGCGCACGACGACGCCGAACCTGTCGACGAGCTCGATCGCGACGAGGCCCGGCTGCGTCCTTTGCGGCAGCTCCACCTCGATCTCGTGCCGCGAGCGCGTCCGCGAAATGGCTCGCACCTCGCCGATGCGCACCACCGTATCCGCCTCGAAATTGTCACCGACGAGCCGGATCGTCTGCCCGCCCGCGCAATAGCCGCGGTCGGGGCGCACCTCGACGAGCAGCGGCGGCGTGGGCTCGGCCTCGTACGTGAAGGCGCCTTCGAGCTTGGTGACTTGCCCGTCGGGGTTCTCGATTTCGAGGTCCACCAGGCCCGGCTCGTTTGCCCGCGGCGTCACGAGCTCCAGCGACTCGGCGCTGCGGAACGTGACGGTCGCCTGCTTGCCGCCGAGGCGCGCCACGCATTGCGGATGGAAATCGACGCCCGTCACGGCGACGCGCTTCGAGCCGCCGACGAGGCCCGACGCGGGCGAGACCTCGCGCACGTACGGCGTCGCGAGCCGATAGGTGAAGAGCTCGGCCGCGAGCGCGGAGAGGCCGTCGGGGTTCGTCACGCGCAGCTCGCCGTGGAAGAGCTGCTCCTGCGGCGGCGTCACGAACCGGATGCGCGAGGGGCTCTCGAAGATGACCTCGGGCGCGCGGTTTCCGAAAAACGTGACGCGGCAGCCCTCCTCGAAGTTGCGGCCTTCGACCACGACCTCGGTGTCGCCGCGCGGCGAGCCTTCGAGCGGGGAGAACCGCTCGATCGACGGCCCCTCGTCGTACACGATCTGGATGACGGAGCGCTGCCCGTCGGGGTTCTCGATCACGACCTCGACCGACCCCGGCGCGTGCTGCGGCGCCTCGATCTCCAGCGTGAAATCGTCGAGCCGCTTCGGGTTCGTACAATCGTCGCCGTCGACGAGCACGCGGCAGCCGTCGGCGAAGTTCGCGCCGTAAAGCGAGATCTTCGTGCCGCCTTGGGTCGAGACCTTCGCCGGCCGCGCCGCGGTGACCACCGGCCCCGGCGCGCCCATCATCGGCGGCGGCGGAGGTGGCTCGGTCCCGCGCTTCTTCTCGGTGGCGGCGTCCTCGCCTTCGGCTTTCGTCGCGCTCTCGGTCGCTGCCGCTGCCTCCTTTTCGAGGTCGAGCGCCGAATGCATCTCCAGGCGCACCGGCGGCACCTCCACGAGGGCGGGCGGCGCGACGATCGCGGGTTTGTCGACGATCGCAGGCGTCTCCCCGGGCGCAGGCGTCTCCACCAGCGCCGACAGATCGGACGGCAGCGGCACCGGCGGGGGCGGGAGCGGGGGCGGCGCGATACGCGCGGGCTCCTGCGTGGCCAGCGTCGGCTTGTCCACGAGCGGCGGCGGCGCGACGCTCACGGGTTTGGCGCGGGGCTCCCATAACTCGACGTCACGCCCGTCCGGGTCCTTGAGCGACGCGAAGACGCCCGAGGGCCTTTCGAGGATCGGGCCCACGTCGATGCCGTCCTCGCGCAGGCTCGACGCGACGGCCTGGAGGTTTGGCACGCGCAGCGAGAGCGCGCATTCCCTGCGGCCTCGCGGGAGGGGTTCGAGCGCGAGGTCGACGACGAGCGAGGTCCCGCCCGTGCTCATCGACTCGTAGCGCCGTGTCCCCTCCACCCGATCGAACGAGAGCCCCGCGGCGCGCGCATAAAAGGCGCTCACGGCTTCGGGGTCCCCTGCGTAGAGGACGATCTTGCCGAGCCCGAACGTTGCCATCATCACACCCGAAACGCCCTTTCGCCGCGCATGGTAACAGAGCCGCGGGGGCATGGGAGGCTCTTCCCTTGACGGCGCGCGACAAGGCTGGCCTCCTCCGGGACATGTCATCGCTCGAATCGTATTTCCCGACACTCGACACGGCGCGCGCGCGGCTGCCGCTGCCGGCGGGGGAGCCGGTCTCGGTGGAGCGGCTCGCGATGCTGGTCGTGCACGCGGCGTTGATCCGGCGCACGAGCTGGGCGGAGGACGTGGAGAGCGCGCCTGCGGGGCTCGAGAGCGGCGAACCCCCGCCGCCCGACGACCTGGAGGTCCACCACCACGTGCGCATCGACGCGAGCCTCGGGGGCGGCGAATGCACGGCGTGCACGGCGAACCCGGGACAGCGGCGCTGCCGCATCTGCGGCGGCGCGGGCACGCTCTTCAACGGCAAGACGCGCTGCTCGTGCGACGAGGGATTCATCCCGTGCCCGACGTGCGGCGGCACGGCGGAGGCGAGCCGGGTCCGGCTCCGTTATTACACGGACACGCCGGCCTTCTTGAGCGAGGCCTACATGCCCACGCACATCACGGCGGTGCCGGCGCTCTTCGGGCTGGAGAGCCGCATGGAGCAGGACGTCCAGTTCCAGCAGGCGTTACCCGAAGAGCTGCGCTGCCACGACCTCACGGGCCGCGTCACCGGTTCGGCCTATCGCGGCGGCGAGAAAATCGTTCGGCCCGACTTCCACGGGCACGATTTCGGAGACGCGATCGACAAGGCGCTCGCGGGCCTCACGGCGATCGGCGCCGGCGCGAGCGTGGTGCGCCACGTGGTCCGGGCCTATGCGTGGCCGTTCTTGCGGCTCCAGTGGGGGACGGGGTTGGACGTGGCGATTTACGTGGACCGGATCGGGAGCCTCAAGGTGTTCGCGGGGGCCGGCGGCCTGCCGTCGCGCGATTGACGGCTCCCGTTCCACCCTGGAAACCCCCCCAAACTTTTCCCGCTCCCTGGAGCCGCGCTCTCTTGCCGGCCGGGCTGGGCGTCCACTATGACGCACGGCACCATGACCCGCGTGCTGACCGAGCTGATCGAGCTGCTCTCGCTGGAGAGGATCGAAACCAACCTGTTTCGGGGCCAGAGCCAGGACCTCGGCTGGGGCCAGGTCTTTGGCGGTCAGGTACTCGGCCAGGCGCTCTCGGCCGCCGCGCAGACCGTGCCCCCCGAGCGCCAGGTCCATTCGCTCCACGCGTACTTCCTCCGCCCCGGCGACGCGCGCAAGCCGATCGTCTACGACGTCGATCGCATCCGCGACGGACAGAGCTTCACGACCCGCCGCGTGGTGGCCATCCAGAATGGCCAGCCCATCTTCAACATGTCCGCCTCTTTCCAGATCGAGGAGGAGGGATTGGACCACGCGGACAGCATGGAGAACGTCCCCGGTCCGGACGGGCTTTCGAGCCAGCGCGAGATCTGGAGCCGCCTGGCGCACAAGATCCCCGAGCCTTTCCGTACCCGCGCCGTCGCCGAGCAGCCGATCGAGATTCGCCACGTGAGCCCGATCGATCCCTTTCATCCGGAGAAAAAAGAGGCCCACGAGGCCATCTGGATCCGCGCGGCCGGCGCCCTGCCCGACGATCCGGCGCTGCACCGGTACTTGCTCGCGTACGCGTCGGACCACGCCTTCGTCACGACGGCGCTACGCCCCCACGGCGTCACGTGGTTCGATTTCTCGATGCAGGTCGCCAGCATCGATCACGTGATGTGGTTCCACCGGCCTTTCCGGATGGATGACTGGCTCTTGCACGTGATCCACAGCCCGTCGGCGTCGGGGGCCCGTGGGCTCGTGCGGGGCAGCGTCTTTTCGCGAGATGGTCGGCTCGTCGCGTCCACCGCCCAGGAAGGGCTTTTGCGTCGGCGAACGCGGGGGTAGGGGGCCCTTCTGCTCTCCGCGTTCTCTCCGGGGCCTGCGCTCACGCCTCCGCGTCTCTCCGACCGGCCCGAGCACCCCGCAGCCCGTCCGTTGCCACCCGCCGATTCCGGCCCGTTGTACGGCGAGCGATCCATCCTCGGAGAGCCCTCGCAGCGTCGTCCTGAAGCCGACCACCTTGTTCCCGGCGATCGTCACGATTCTCCGCCGCCCACCTCGATCGACGCCGTCACGCCGAGCGCATCAAGCTGCCTTTTCACGGCCTCGGCGAACGGCTCCGGCTTCTGGAAGCCCTTGAACACTACCATTCTCGCCGTCAGCGCCTCGGTGGCATAACAAAACAACGAATAACCGCCCTCAACGCCTTATCGGCATCCCAGCAGAACTCGGCAAGACCCCGCAGCGAGCAATCGACCGGGCGCACACGTGCTCAACGCCTTATCGGCATCCCAGCAGAACTCGGTTCGCGTCGCCCATCGGAGTCTATGCCCTGGAAGGCACGTGCTCAACGCCTTATCGGCATCCCAGCAGAACTCGGCCACAGTTCGGCGGCTGGGCTCGTCGGCTCGGACGAGGCGTGCTCAACGCCTTATCGGCATCCCAGCAGAACTCGGCGTCCTGCTCGCCTACGACGAGCGGCTGCGCGGCAGGTGCTCAACGCCTTATCGGCATCCCAGCAGAACTCGGCGAGCACGCGCGAGCGCGTCGGCACCGAATTCGATCGGTGCTCAACGCCTTATCGGCATCCCAGCAGAACTCGGAACGGAATCAAGTCATCCAAGGCATCGTCGAGGTGTGCTCAACGCCTTATCGGCATCCCAGCAGAACTCGGAACGTGGGCCGTTGGCTTCAATCGCACACGCGAGGAGTGCTCAACGCCTTATCGGCATCCCAGCAGAACTCGGAGGTAGCGTTCCCGTCCACGACGCGCCCTCCAGTACTAGTGCTCAACGCCTTATCGGCATCCCAGCAGAACTCGGCCTACCGTGATGTCTGCCAGCGTGTTTTCGGCTCGGAAGTGCTCAACGCCTTATCGGCATCCCAGCAGAACTCGGATTGTGCCGCTGGCCGTGAACAACAATGCGATGTTGTGCTCAACGCCTTATCGGCATCCCAGCAGAACTCGGTCCGTTACGGGCAAGCCGTTGCGTTCCAGTTGGTCGAGGTGCTCAACGCCTTATCGGCATCCCAGCAGAACTCGGTCCCCACCCCCGTAGCCCTGGAAACTCCACGGGAATCTGGACCCCTTTGCAAGCACCTTCGCTCCTACCGGCTCCTCGCCCTCTCCACCGTGCTCCACCACCGCGCAACCCTCCGTCTTCACGCCTCTTCTCTCTGATCAAGCACCTCCGCGCCTCCATCTTGGTTGTCAAACACCAACGAGATCGGACACTTGACGCTCTGCATGGACCTTCCCGGGGGCCGGTTGGTACCCACCCCCGGAGATCCTTGATCCGCCCGATCCCTCCGTCCACGCTCCTCCCCTCCTACACGATCTTGGCCGGGGCGTCATCCACCACCCACACGTCCTTCCGGTTTCGCATCACCATCCTCGCCACGCATGCCGAGCACAGCGGCACGAACAGAAGACTGTCCTCCGCGTCCAGCACCTTCTCCAGCTCCCACCGCAGCTCCTCCAGCCGCCGCACCGACAGCCAGCACCGGAACACCGAGTATTGAACCCGCGTCCCGTACCCCCGCAGCACCTTGTATCCCTTGCGCCATCGCTTCGGATCTCGGATGTCGTACGACACCAGATACCATGACTTCGCCTCGCTCATCGCGCCCTTCTTTCCCCCGCGGCCTCACCGCAGCCTGAATTTCGCGAACAACCCCGGCGCCCCGCACCACTCCTTCTCCAGGAGCCTCGCCTCCAGCTCGATCATTCGGCCGTACGACAGCGAATACCCCACCACCGAATGCTTCCACTCCTCCGCTCGTCGCCGCTCGTACACCTCCACGAGCTTCCGTTTCCCCGCCGCGCTCAGCCATATCCGCGGACCCGTCACTGAAAAATCTTCCTCCGGGTCCCATTGCCCCCGCCGGATCGACCCCAGCACCGCCATGTCCACCAGCGGCACCCGGAACAGCTCCATCAGGTCCAGCGAGAGCGGCGGCGCCGAGCTTCTCGGCCGATGATAAAACCCGAACGCCGGCTCCAGCCCCACGCTCGTCAGCGCCGTCGTCACGTCCGAAAGTAGAAGCGCATAACCGAACCCGAGCAGCGCGCTCACCCGGTCTCGCGGTGGCCTCCGCGTCCGCCCCGCGTACCGCAGCCGCTCATCCACCTCCCCGAGCAGCACGTTCCACGTCGAGAAATACGCCGCGGCCCCGGCGCCCTCGTTTCCGAGCAGCTCCTCCACCGTCCCTGCGGCGTGCGCTCCTCGAACCGCCCGCCGCATCCCGTCGAGCATTTCCTCCACCGCGGCCGGCCTCGCCCTCTCTCCTCGCGTCGACCGCAGCACGAACCGGAGCTGACCTTCGAGCTTCGCGCCCACCAGCCGCCGCGCCAGATCCAGCGCGAAGCCCTCTTTTCCGAGGGCCTCGTATTGACGGATGCGCCGCTGCACCGACCCCGCCCCGGCGGAGAGCGAACCGATGAACCGCCCCCCTGTCGTCACCCATGACACCCCCACCTCCCGCTCCGCGCAGAGGTGCAGCGCTTGCGTCGAGATCTGCGCGCCGCCGTGCAGCACCACGTGCCTCGTCGACCTCGACGGCACGCGCGTCTCCTCGCCCTCGCGTGGCGTCACCACGAGCTCGTCACCACTTCGGCCCACGCGCGCGCCGTGCGTCGTCACGTGCAGCGCTTGCCGGTCATCGTCCTTGGGTGTGAGACGCGGAGGCTCGCGCGCCTCGTCTTTTGCCAGCCGCTCCTCCTCTGGCAGGCATACCGGCGCGAGCGAGCAATGCGTGCAGAGCCGCTCGTTTGGCGTCACCGGCGGCCGCTCCACCGTCCCGCGCAGCGCCCTTCCTCGCTGGATCGCCGCGCGCACCTCCGCCCGGAGCGCCTCGTCCACCGCGACGCGCACGGTCACGTTGTCCGCGTGGTATCGCAGCCGCCCCTCGGGGACGACCTCGCCGGTCGCCTCCTCCACGAGCATTGCGTAGGCCCCGACCTGCAATCGATCCGAGGGCCACGCTTCTGGCGCCTCCTTGCCCTCGCCCCGCTTGCAGCGCCCTCGTTTGTGCTCGTAGGGGATCCACCGCCCGTCGCGCCGCCGCAGCGCGTCCACCTCCCCGCGCAACCCGAGCGCTTCGCTCTCCAGCACGAACCTCTCCGAGGGCCCGTCCCCCTCCTCCCGCGCGAGCTCCGCGTGCAGCGTCCGCCCGGCATACACGCGCGCGTCCGCGACGCGGATCTCCTCCACCTCTTCCAGAAAAAACAATCGCTCACAATACGCGAGCGCGTGCAGCGCCATCACGCGCAGCGGCGCGCCGTCCCCCGAACCATCCATGTGGAACCTCCCCGTGAGGAATAGGTTTTACTGGAGGGTACGGGCGCTTGCGGCGGAGGCCAAGTTTGTCGGCGGGGTTTGTCAGGGAGCCCAGGGCGTCCACGTCCACGCCTCGTCGGGCGGGAACGCACACGCCTCCTCGATCGGCGCGAAGAGCTGCGACGTCGTCCTGCTGCTGTCCTCGCGGTCGATCCCGATCGTCAACCGGCACGAACCTCGGCGCGGCCGGTCTCCCGGCGCGAGGGGCGTGTACCAGCGCGCCACGACGGGCGTATCCAGCGCCTCGATCCGATCGAAGAGCAAGTTGTTATCGCCCGCGAAGGGCAGGCCGTACCGTGCGTCCGCCAGCTCTCCCCGCAGACCTCGCCGCACCCGCTCGCAGAGCGCCGCCTCCGCCTCGACCCCGATCATTACGTCGAGGTCCACGACGAGCTCCCGCCGCGCCGGCGCGATCCAGTATTTCGCCCCGTGCGTCCGCGCCTTGTGCTCCTGCCCCGACGCCCCCACGGGATACGAGTGGAGCTGCTGATACAAAGTCGCCGTCTCCGTCGGCGAGACAGCCCCGATTGCGATACGCAATCGCGGCACGTCCCTCCGGATGCGCGTCGTCGGCGTGGGCTCCGGGTCGCGCATCTCGATCCCCGCGCAGTTCAGCACGAGCCCGAATGCGGCCGACGGCGGCATCGTCGGCGCGCTCGGCCGGTACACGCCTGCCTGCATCGCCCGGTACGCCGCGAAGGGCGCGCGTGCACGCAGCCAGAGCCGCTCCATCACGCCTCCCCGAAGGCCGCCGCGCCGATCTTTTCGAGCAGCACCTGCGGGTTCTCGAAGAGCCGCGCGCCCTCTTTCTTCAGCCGCTCCTTCTCCTCCGCCTTCATGCCCCGCACGATCTCCCCGCCGATCCACATCTCCCGACCCGGCAGATCGTCCGCGTGGATACGCGCGAGCTCCGCGAACTTCCCCTCCGCGTCGAAGCCGTACGTATCGAACCCGGCGACGAGCCTCGGCGACAGCCGCGCCACGATGCTCCGCGGCGCCATCTCGAAGTACGCGCGCGCGTGTCCACCCGCCACGTTCGACAGCTCCCCGATCGCCCGCAGCAGAGCCTTCGTCCATGCCTTGCCCTCCTTGGCCTTCAGGCAATCCTCGATCGAGAGCGCGAACGGATACTGGTAGGCGGTGTGATTCACCTCCCGGTGCAGCAGCGCGGACGTCGTCGCATTCTTCCAGGGGCTCGCTCCGGCGTTCAGGGGCGATTGATGAAACGTCGCGTCGAAACGATACGGCGACGTCGCCACGGCGAGATTCATCCGCAGCACGCTGTCGCGCTTCGCCGGGCGCTTCTCCTTTTTCATCGTCGCGCCGTCGGCGACCATGTAACCGAACAGGAAATCGTCCGCGTACGCCTCCGCGTTCGGGAAACTCTTGAACTCCACCGCGAGCTGATCCTCGTCGTGCAGCCTTCGCCGGTTCATCGGCAGCTCGTATCCTGCGAGGATCTCCCGCAGCGCGTTGCGCATCGACTCCGGGCTGATGACCGTGTACTCCTCGTTCTTGCGCGTAATCTTCTGGAGGACCGTTCGGTTCTCCTCGCTCTCGCCCCTGTAATTCGAGCTCGGCGCGGCGTAGGTGAGGACGGTGGCGAACAGATTCAATCGCTGGGACATGATCAGGACTCCTTCGCGGGGATGGACCAGGCGTTCGCGGAGAGGGCGAGCAACGTCAGCGTGCGGACTTTGCCTGTGTCGCCTTGCAGGGCGTGCGTGAGCCGGCTGTATCGCTTCGTATCCAGGAATTGAGGCACCGAGCAGAGCGTGCCGGCGAAGTACGAGACGAAGTCCTGCTCGGGCCTCGCCCGTACCGCGAGGAACGCCTCTTTCGCGACCTTCTCCTTCTTCTCCTCGTAGTCTTTCTTGGATTTCTTGCCGGCCTTCACATCCTCCCAGGCGAGGTTGTATTTGGCCTTCAGCTTCCCGCGCACGTAGCCGCTGACCACCGCGTACACGATGGCCTCGATGCTGTCGTCTCGCGTGTTCTCCGGTGTCTCGTTCTCTTCTTGCATCTCTGCTGCCTCGTTCGACGTGATCTCGAAATACTTGCGCGCGTCGTGGCGGAATGCGTTTGAGCCGAATGTCATCGTGGAGAGCGGGCTCGTCGCGATGAGACGATCGAAAG
The DNA here is from genome assembly GCF_028369105.1 of Polyangium mundeleinium. Taxonomy (NCBI): domain Bacteria; kingdom Pseudomonadati; phylum Myxococcota; order Polyangiales; family Polyangiaceae; genus Polyangium; species Polyangium mundeleinium. The sequence goes on from NZ_JAQNDO010000001.1 coordinate 283,656, forward strand.
CGACATGGCGCGGACGGCCGTGGATCAGGTTCGAGAGCCAGACCTGGCGGAAGGGCGGATGCCTGAACGCCTTGCGGTTCCGCGCGTAGTGGTCGACCGTGTCCGCGTCCGGCTCGACCCGCGACGACGAGAGCACACGCACGTTGTTGCCCTCCTTCGTCACGTGATGGACCTCGTAGCCGAGCACGAGATCCGCCGTGTCTTTCCTCCCTTCCCGTGCGGCAATTCGCTCCCGGAGACGCCTCGCCGTGTCGAGCGCCCCCTCGATCGCCAGATCCAGCACGGCCGCCTCCGGCAACGATTTTCCGATGGCCCGCGTCTCGCGAGCTTTCAGCACGTACGGTAGCTCCTCGCAGAACGACGCGAGCGCGGCCACGTCGGGCACCACGATCGCGTACGGCACGTATTCGCGTTTCCCGTCCTGTGGTTTCACGTGCGCAGGGACGTAGATCGACGCGACGAAGGGCCAGAAATGCAGGAGGAATTGATACCGCGCTCGATCGAAGAACGGCACCCCGTCCGCCGAATTCGCCTGCGCGCCCAGGTAATACGTGCTCGGCAGCCGCACCGCGTGCTCCGGCGGACGGCACAGGTCCTTCCACGTATCCTCGGCGAGCCCGCACGCCCTCTTCGCCGCGCGCTCCTCGAATGGCGCGCGCGTCGCCGGCACGCCGCGGAATGTCTCCCACAACATGCGCCGGAACAGCGCCGTCCACTCCCCGCCTTTCGAGCCGTTCCCCGAGGGGTCATACGAGACGAGCCACGCGCCGCTCGGCACGATCCTCGGGTACACGTAATACGTCTTCGTCTTGACCTTCCCCTTCTTGTCGACCTCCTCCTTTTGCACCTCGCGGATCGGCGCTTTGTTTTTCCACGGGCTCGGGTACTCCTCCTCCTCGCTCGCCGCCTCGTATGTCGCGTCGAGCAGGCTCCCGAGCCCCGCGAGATCGATCAAAAGCGAAAGGCCCGCCTCGTCGATACGCGTGATCCGACACGTCCCCGCGAAGCCTCCCGGCTGCCCTTCGAGCCAGCGCACCATGAGCACGAGCCCGGCGAGCCCCGCCCGGTGTTGCGCCGAGGGCAGCTCCGCGAGCGACCATTCCAGCGCAAGCACCGAAGGCGCTTCGTCCTTCTTCGCCGCCTTGCCCCGCGACGCTTTGGCGTTCGTCGTCTCCGTCATGCCTTCCCCTTCGCCGCTTCGGCCAGAAAGCCAATCCGCTCGTCGTACGCCGCGCCGTCCGCGACGCCGTAATACCCGGGCAACCACGAGGGCCGACCCTCGCTCGGGAGCACCGACGTGAAGGGCACGGGCACCACGAGCCCATCGAGCGGCTCCCTCGCGCGGTAGAGCGCTCGCGCCTCCTCCAGATCCCCGTCCAGGATGCAGGGCCGCGAGCGCTCCTCGATGTCGCGGAAGGTCCCCGGCGTCGCGTAGTACCCCTCGTGAAGGAACCGCGCCCAGGCGTCGGGCATCCGCTCCGCGTTCGCGTGGATCTCGAACAGCCCCGCGAGCAAGCGCTGGCTCGTGTCGCCCGACCCGATCGCGTCGAGGAAACGCTTCGTTGCGTCGAGCTCCGACGCATCGTACGGAAGCGTGTTTTCGGGCGGCACGACGATCACACGCGCGCGGAACGCCTCGCCTCGCGCGAGCTTCCGGTTGGCTCGCCCGAACCGCTGCACGAGCGCCGGGATCGGCGCGAGCTCCGTGATCAGGAGGTCCGCGTCGAGGTCGAGGCTCATCTCGCAGACCTGCGTCGTCACGGCGAGCGCCGCCTGGCTCTCCTGCTGGAACGCCTCCACCGTCGCTGTGTGGACCGCTTGCCGATCGCGGAGCTTGAAGCGGCTGTGATAACAGAGCGGCGCCGCGCCGAGCGCCGCTTCGAGCTGGCGCGTGAGCACTTGCGCGCGCCGCACCTGGTTGACGACGCAGAGCACGCGTCGACCTTCGCGGAACGCGTTCGCCGCGATCTCCACGCAGGCGCTCGTGTTCGCCGCCTGCTCGATCCGGTAGCGCGGATGCCCCTCGGCCCGCTCCAGATCCTCGAGCTCGGCGCGGTGCTCCTCGCGCGGGTACGTCACGAGCCCTCGCGCTTCGAGCGCCCTCCGCCGCGCGGGCGGCAGCGTCGCCGTCATGCAGAGGACGGGCACGTCGAAGTGATCGAGCAGCGCCAGCAGGGCCTCGAACATGCGCGGATCGAAGCTGTGCACCTCGTCGATGATCACGGCCGCGTCGGCGAGCACGGGCACGAGGCACAGGCTCCTGTACGCGTGCTCCAGGAAGCCGAGGAATTGATCGACCGTCGCGCTGAAGTACGTGCGCGACCAGAGCCCAAGCGCGAACAGCCGCTCGTCCGCTTCGTTCAGGTGGTGCCGCGTGGCCTTGTCGTGATCGGCGGGGTTGTCCCGCATCGCCTCGATCTCGTAGCGGCTCGACGCGTGCACGAGCGCGCCCTCTCCTTCCGGCGCCGCGCCCACGTAGTCGCGGAAGCCTTCGGTCGCGGTGCCGCGCGTCGGGTAGAGGAAAACGACCCGCCCGATGGGCCGCGTGCGTGCTTGCGCCTCGGCCCACTTCCACGCGGCGAGCGTCTTGCCCGCGCCGCACGCCGCGCGAAGGAGCGCGCGCGGGCCGAGCTCCGCGGCGGCTTCCTGAAAGCGATGCGGTTTGTAGGGCTGCCGCTTCTCGATCTCCTGGATGCGCGGCGCGATCACCGCGGCGTGGATCTCCTCCGGCGTGAGCGCCGGGCGCCGCGCGACCTCGTCGATCCATGCCTCGAAAGACAGCCCTTCCCGCACGACGGCCGAGGCCACCGCGTCCGCCGCGATCAAGCCGGCCTTCGTCGCGAGCAGGAGCGCGCGCCGCGCGCGGGACGCCTCGTCTTGTGCGCGCAGCGCCCTCTGGAGCGCCTTCGCGGCGTCCCTTCCGCGCTTCAGCGCCTCCCCAAAGGGTGGCGCATGGCTCCATCGTCGAGCGGGCAACTCCGGCGCATCGTCGAGCGAAAGCAGCTCGCGGACGCGCGAAAGGATCGCGCGGACCTCCGCGTGCTGGAGGTAAAGCGCGACGCTCTTCTTGCCGTCTTGCGGCTCGCACCAACGGTGGTCCCCGTCCTGACCCGCCTTCACGTGATGCGAGAGCACGGCGGCCGTGACCACGTCGTGATCGAGCGCGGCGTTTTTTGCGAGCCACGCCTTCACCTCGGGCAGGTGCAACACGAGCGCGGAGAGGTGCTCGTGCCGCACCGTCTGCGGCTCCGTGCGTGTGCGCGTGACGGCCGCGAGGAAATCCTCGTTGGCCTTGCCCAGGTCGTGAAAGAGCGCGGCGACGCGCAGGTGCAGGAGGAAACGCGGGCGCGCCTCCTCGGCGATCCGAAAGAACCGACAGAACGACGTCCCCCAGCGACTCTCGGGCCCGAAGAGGCGCGCGGCGGCGCGCTCGGTGTCGTTCGCGTGCGCCTCCAGCGTGACCGGATCACGCCCGCTGCGAATGCTCTTGGCGAGGAGCCTGTCCGGGCTCCCGCTCACGCCCTCGCCTCCCTCCCGACCGGCCCGAACACCCCGCAGCCCATCCGTTGCCGCCCACCGATCCCCGCCCTTTGCACGACGAGCGATCCTTCCTCGGAGAGCCCTCGCAGCGTCGTCCCGAAGCCGACCACCTTGTCCCCGGCGATCGTCACGATCCTCCGCCGCCCCACCTCGATCGACGCCATCACGCCGAGCGCATCGAGCTGCCTTTTCACGGCCTCTGCGAACGGCTCCGGCTCCTGGAAACCCTTGATCACCACCATTCTTGCCGTCAGCGCTTCGGCGGGCCGGAGCGGATACACGCGGGACACGCCGACGTGCACGCGATATCCATCGACATCGAGCGCCTTCCCCGCGAGCGCGAGCACGCGCGGGATCTCGGCGGGCACCACGCGCAATTGCAGCGAGCCGCGCCGTGGATGCAACGCGAGCAATCCATCCGGCCGCGGGATCCCCCCGAGCGGGTGCACCGCGAGCCACGATGCGCCGTGCAGATCCCCGAGCACCCGCGCGAGGGCGCCGAAGAGCGCGTACCCGTGATCGCGTGGCACGAGCGTGCCTGCGAGCGGGAAGACGATGTCGACACGGTCGGGCGGCGAGGACGGCGCGGACAGAGTCACGTGCAGGCTCCGTGGGCTGGAAGGGTACGCGTGCAACCCTATCGGAAGCCTGCCGCTCATGGATACAGCAACTTTGCGCTCCCCTTGTCGCCCTTCACGGCCGCGGCGCGTCCCCCCGTTTCCCCGCCTCCTTCCCCCTCGCCACGCGGCGACCCCCTCGCGCAAGGTCCACGCGCGTCCCTCGCCCCGTGGCGACCCCCTCATGCAACGCTGACCCGTCCCCCTCGCCACGCGGCGACCCCCTCCTGCAACGCTGCCCCGTCCCCCTCGCCACGCGGCGACCCCCTCCTGCAACGCTGACCCGTCCCCCTCGCCGCGCGGCGACCCCCTCGCGTCACGTTCTCCACGACCCCTCGCCATGCGGCGACCCCCTCGCGCCACGACGACGCGTCCCCATTGCCACGCGGCGACCCCCGCGCGCGCCTCCGGCGTCGAACTCCTGCTTTCTTTTTTGCCCCAATGAAAACGCCCCATCTCCGTTCAACGTGCACCCGCCGGCGCGACGCGCTCGGCTGGGTTGTCGGAACCAACCAGACCGGGCCATGGGCCCAGGGAAGAGACCATGCGCAGTTATCGCAGCAATGCCGCGTCGGACGTCCGTATCGAGTATGGCATCGAGCTTGGCGAGGGCCTCGCGTTGTTCCCCGAGCTGACCTCGGCGGCCTCGGATATCAGCACGATCAATGGCGCGCTCGCGGCCCGGTACGAGAGCCGCCGCGCCCTCCGCATTCCGGTCCTCCGGACCCGCGCCGCGCTTCGCTTCGCCGAATACAGCGTCGAGCGCGTCGTTCGCTCCGCGCTCCGCGCCGCCGAGATCGAGGATGGCGGCAGGCGCGCGCGCATCTGCGCGAGCGTCTTTCCGAAAGGATCCAACCCGATCCTCAAGCCCGTCGGAAAGCGCCAGGTCAAGCCACTGAAGGACCTCGTCGAGCGGCTGGCGAAATCGCAGGTCGCCGGCATCGACGCGTATCGCGCCGTGTGGCTCCCGAAGCTCCAGGACGCGCTCGCGAGCTTCGAGGTGGCGGTCGCCACGCACCTCGCCGCCCTCGCGGCGTATGACGACGTATTCAAGGCCGAGCTCGCGCTCCGCGACGCGCACCATGACGCCGTCGACCGGATCATGGGCCAGGTCCGCGCGGCATTCCCGCGCGACCGCGCCCTGCAGGACGTCCTCTTCCCGCCCGTCGACGAGGCCGACGCCACCACCAGCGAGGACGGCGCGGAAGAACCGCTCCCCTCGCATCCGCTCCCGCCCACCGACGCCTGACCTCGACCGGCGCGGGCTCGCTCCGCTCGGTCGAGCCCGCGCCTCCTCCTCTCTCTTCCCCGCCGCTTCCCCCTCGCCTCGACATACCCGACCGTCTTCGGTAAGATCTCGCTCATGAGCTTCGTCGCTCACGACGCCGACCGCGCGTCCCCTCGGCGCATGACGCTCGAGGAGTGGGCCGCGCTGCCCGAGGACGAGCCGGGGGAGCTCGTCGACGGCGAGCTCGTCGAGGAAGAGATGGCCGGGTACGTCCACGAGGTCGTCGTCATTTGGCTCGCGCACCTGCTTCGATCCTGGGCGATCGCGCATGGAGCGCGGGTGGCCGGGTCCGCGGGGAAGTTTGCCGTGTCGGCCACACGGGGGCGCATGCCGGACCTCACGGTGTACCTCGCCGGATCACGCCGCCCGCCCGCGGAAGGACCGATCCGCGTGCCCCCGAGCATCGCCGTCGAGGTCGTCTCGGCGACCCCCCGGGATGCCCGGCGCGACCGCGTGGAGAAATTGAAGGAGTACGCTGCGTTCGGCGTGAAATGGTACTGGATCGTCGATCCTGCGCTTCAATCGTTCGAGATCCTCGAGCTCGGACCGGAGAGCGAATACATCCACAAGGTCACGTCGACCGACGGGCGGATTGAATCGGTTCCGGGATGCGCCGGGCTCCTGATCGATATCGATGCCCTGTGGGCGGAGGTCGCCGAGGTGCGGGCCGAGGGCGAGGGCGAGGCGCCGGAGAAAACCTGATCCAGATGCCCGTCACCGCGGCCGGTCGCCCACGATCGTGGCCCGCTCCATCTTGCGCACCCCCGGCCAGTAATCCTGGACCGCATAATGCTGCGTGCAGCGATTGTCCCAGATCGCCACGCTGTTCTTCTTCCACCGAAATCGAACCTGATACTCGGGGATCTGCGCCTGGCTGATCAGGTAGTTCAGCAGATGGCTCGCCCCAGGCGTGAAGTCCTGGCCAAAGCGCACGTTGTCCGGCGTGTGGAAGTTGACGAAGTGCGTGGTGAACGCATTGACGAACAGCGTCTTTTCGCCGGTCTCCGGATGGGTGCGCACCACCGGGTGCTCCGCGTCGGGGAAACGAGCCTTGAGCGCGTGGCGTTTCTCCAACGGCATGACCGCGCCGAACGTGGCCTCGATGCTGTGCCTGGCGCGCAGCCCCGCGATTTGCTGCTGGATGGGCTCGGGCAGGCGGCGGTAGGCCTCGACCATGTTGACCCAGATCGTGTCACCGCCGACGGCTGGCGTCTCCACGCAGCGCAGGACGCAGCCCATCGGCGGCGCTTCGCGAAAGGTCGTGTCGCAGTGATAGGCGTTCTCGTAGTGCTCCGGCGGGCTGTTCAGGTCCTTGTAAATGAGGACCAGCCCCGGATGGTCGGGATCGCTGCTGGCGACGGGGTGGTCTTCGAGCTCGCCGAAGCGCCTCGCGAACGCGACGTGGTCGGCGCGCGTGATGTCCTGATCACGCAGGAACAGCACCCGGTGTTTCAGCAGGAGCGCGCGGATCTCCGCGAAGAGCCCGTCGTCGCGCACAGCGTCGGCCAGGCTCACGTGCTCGAGCTCGGCTCCGATCGTGCAGGTCAACGGCGCGACCTTGATGGAGTCGTGGGTCGCATGGCGAGGGATCGTCGATCGGGTCCGTGCTGCGCTCGTCATGGCGGCGTCTCCTGGTGGGTCAGGCGATGAAGATCGACGAACCGGTCGTCCTGCGTGCTTCGAGATCGCGGTGCGCCAGCGCCGCGTCCTCCAGCCGGTAGCGCTGGTTGATTTCGATCCGGATCCGCCCCGCGGCGACGTGGTCGAACAGCTCTCCGGCGAGCTCGGCCTTCTCCGCGGGATCGGCGATGTAATCGGCGAGCGCCGGGCGCGTGACGAAGACGGACCCTTTGACCGCGAGCTTCGATACGTCGAGCGGCGGCACCGGGCCCGAGCTCGTGCCCACGCAGACGAGCAGCCCGCGCCGCTTCAGGGAATCGAGCGAGCCCGTGAACGTGTCCTTTCCGACGCTGTCGTACACGACCGAGACGCCGGCTCCCCCCGTCAAGTCGCGCACGCGCCGGGCCACGTCCTCGCGGCCGTAATGGATGATGTGATCGCAGCCGTGCGCGCGGGCGATCTCCGCCTTGGCCTCGGTCGACACCGTGCCGATCACCGTGAGGCCGAGGAGCTTCGCCCATTGCGACACGATCAGGCCCACGCCGCCCGCCGCCGCGTGGAGCAGGATGACGTCGCCGGCCTTCAAGGGCCAGATACGGCGCATCAGGTAGGCCGCCGTGAGGCCCCGCATGGTCATGGCCGCGGCGGTCTCGTAGCGGATGCCCTCGGGCAATCGAATCAACGGCGCCGCGGGCAGGGTTCGCTCGGTGCTGTAGGCGCCGAGCGTGTCCAGAAAGCCGGTGTACGTCACGCGGTCGCCCGGCGCGACGTTCGTGACGCCTTTTCCGACGGCCTCCACCACGCCGGCGGCCTCCACGCCAATGCCGCTCGGGAGCGGCACGGGATAAAGCCCCGTGCGAAAATAGGTATCTGCAAAGTTGAGCCCGACGGCGACGTGCCGGACCCGAGCCTCGAAAGGACCCGGATCACCGACGGTGACCTCCTCCCAGCGCAGGACCTCCGGTCCGCCGGTCTCGTGAAATCGAACCGCATGGGCCATGGGAATGCCCCCCTTCGGTGGCGCTAGGCCGCCCTGCGCCGCGGGACCCCGCGCTCGCCCGCCTCGCGATTGGGCGCAAACCCGAGCTTTGCCAGGGTCTCGTCGGCGTCCTTGTAAAACGTGCCGATCTTGTAGATGCGGCGGGCCTCCTTGCCATCCGCCACGTCGCGGCCGAGCTCGCGCGCGATGCGGACGAGCTGCTCGATTTGCTGCACGGAGGTCATGCGCTGCCCCTTGCGCCCCCACAACGTATCCTCGATGCCGCACCGGGTGTGCAGCCCCATCGCGATGGCCATCGTGTTGATGGGGAGCACGTTTCGCATGACGCTCTCCAGCGTCAGGCAGGCGCCGTTCGGCACGCGGCGGATGAACTCCATCATGTTGCAAGGGTTCGGCCCGTCGAATCCGCCGCCGATGGCGACCCAGGTGAGGTTGAGCGGCCCGGCGTAGGCGCCGTGGCGGATCAGGCGCTCCACCGTTTCGAGCTGGGGGACGCTGGCGAGCTGAAAATGGGTCTGGATGCCGGCGGCCGAGAGCCGCCGGAGGTGCTCCTCGACCCAGGCCGGGCCGGCCGGCACGGTCATCTCGCGGTAGGCTTTGTAGACATCGGGCCGCGCGAACGAGCTGCCGGCATAGTCGTCCTCGGTCATCAGCTCGACGATGTTCATCTGGCTCGTATTGATCGCGATCGTGACCTGATCGGGCTTCGGCGAGAGCTCGGCCAGCATGTGGCGCGTATCGTCGCTCAGCCATTTCGCCTTCTCCCCTTCGCCCTCCGGGGAGAAGGAGATCGAGCCGCCGACCTGCAGGATCATGTCGGGCACCGCGTCGCGCAGGCCCGCGAGGAGCTCGTTGAACCTGGACAGGCGCTTGGAGCCCTTGCCGTCCGCCTCGCGCGCGTGCACGTGCAGCACCGTGGCGCCGGCGTTGTAGCAATCCACGGCCTTCTGAACCTGCTCGGCCATCGTCACCGCGATGTCTTCGGGGAAATCGGTCGGCTCCCACTCCGGCCCGTACGGCGCGACCGTGATGACGAGCTTTTCCTGGTTCTCGGGGAACAGAGAGTCGTCGAGAAAGTCCATGGGACCTTCGTGGTTCCCGGCCGTTTCGAGCGCAAGCGCGGCGATCTCCTCACGTCGCCCGTCAGTGCACGAGGCTCACCCACGTCCCGTTGCGCGAGGTGTCCGGAGCCGATCCGATCCGTTCCTGGACATTTTCCGAGCTTCGATCGTACGATGCCTGAAGACCGCTTCCGAGCGCCCACGTACACGCCGCCAGGAGAAATGGCCACGCCGTGAACCAGCTCCCCCCATTTCCGCGAAACGGCCGCGCCTTCCATCCCCTCACGGGCGCGCGCTTCGTGGCCCTTTCGCTCGCCGGGCTGCTCTTCGCCGCGCCCGCCCTCGCCCAGTCGACCCCGCCTGCGGCGCCGAAGCGCACCTCCGGAATGTCCGTTCAGGATCAGCTCGACATGGATATCACGCCCCTGCCCACCGGGTACGGGGCCGTATTCGTGCCGAGCCCCGCGGGGAGGTTGCCCGGCGCGAGCGTGCTCGTGCAATACGAGGGGGAGACGGTCGCGCGGGGATACATCGGCGAGCGGATCCCCGTGCCGCCGGGCCAGTATCGCGTGCTCGTGGGCTCCGGGCCCGAGGCGCTCCGGGCTTCGAGCGAGGTGACGGTGGTCAAAGGAATGACCGTCACCGCGGCGCAGAACTTCGGCGTGCTCCGCGTGAGCCTCGTCGATGACCGAAAAGCGCCGATCGAGGACAAGTACGTCGTCGCGTCCGCGGACGGGGCCCGCGTGTATGGCCCCGTGGCGACCTCGGTCGACAAGGCGGCGAAGCCGGAGGCGCTCATCCTGCCGCCGGGCAGGTACATCCTCGCGCTCGGCACGAATCCAAACGCGACCGTGAATTCGATCGCGATCCAGGTCGGCGGCGGCGAGCTCATCGAATACCGCGTCGTCATCGAGGACGGCAAGATCGTCCGCACCGAGTTCGGTCGTCCCGAGGCCGAGTACGAACCGAGCCCGTGGCGCGTGCAATGGGTCGTCGGCGGCGACGTGTCGTTCGCCCAGCGGATGAACCAGTTCTCCACGTACAACGGCGACGTCTTCATGGCGGGCGGGTTCACGAGCTTCGAGGGCGCCTACGACTCCGGCCGCCACCTCGCCCAGCTCAATGTCGGCATCGACGAGATGGTCCTCTCCTTGACCTCGCCCGTCGAGCAGGCATTTCCGCTCCGCAAGGTCGTCGACGAGGTGAGCGCGGAGCTGCTCTACAATTATCGCGTCGTCGGCATCCTCGGCCCTTACGCCCACGCCATGGGGTATGCGACGCTTTTCAACACCACCTATCGCGACGAGCAGCCGTACCGGGCGACGACGCGCGACGTGCAGGGGAAGGTGGTGAAGCAGGGGGATTATTTCGCCGGCGACGAGCTCGAGACGTTCGCCGGGGGCTTTCCCCTGTTCCTCCAGGAGGGCGCGGGGTTCGGGACACGCGTCGATTTCCTGGGCATCACGCTGGGCTTCCGCGCCGGGGCCGCGATGCGGCAATCGTTTTACGGCGGCGGGCGCTACGTGCAGGGGCGCTCGGGCGCGAACCTCGATCTGATCACGCTGCCGGACGCCTTCGATTACGGCGCGGAGGCGTCGGGGCTCGTCGGGTTCACGCTCTTCAAGGTGCTCTCCGTGAAGAGCCGCCTCGACCTGTTCGTGGACACGGATCAGTTCAGCGGGTTCCTCGGCGCGACGTACCGGCCCATTTATCGATGGGACAACATCGCGAGCCTGCGCCTCTCGCGTTTCGCCTCCGTGGTGTACACGGCCGTCCTCAGGCGCGACGCTGCCGCGGTCGTGCCGAACCAGTTCGCCCACACGTTCCGCCTGCGGCTCCAGGCGGCCATCTTCTGACCGGAGGCCTCGCGACGCCCATGCCATCGCTCGTTCGTCGCTCCCGAGGAATCATCCTGGCCGCGCTCCTCGGCGTCTCTCTGGCCGCGCTCTCGGGCTGCGGGCGCAATTACGGGCCTTATCCGGCCACGGCGCTCGAAGTGAACGAGCGGATCCTCCGCATCCGGGGGGCCTTCGAGAAGGTGAAGGCCGATCCGCTCGCGAACGAGGTCCGGCTCGATTTGCAGCGGGCCGAGACGTGGATCGTCACGGCGGAGGCCGAGGCCAAGGACGGGAAGGTCGACGAGCGGGCCGACCTGTACCTGACGACCGCCGAGGGGCAGCTCTCGATGATCCAGACGCATTACGCGCGGCGCCGGGCGGAGGAAAAGCTGGCGAAGCGCAGGGAGCAGGCGCTCGCGCCGACGGCCGATGAAACCTCGGAGTGATGGCATGAGACGAACACGCATTCTTTTGCGGCTCCCGGGTGCCCTCTTCCTCGCGGCGCGCTTCGCGCCTGCGCTTTTCGTCGCGGCGTGCGCGTCGGCGCCGCCTCCGGCCCCGCTCACCGAGGCGGACCGGCTGCTCGCGCGCAAGGACACCGGGGATATCAAGATCGCCCGGCCCGAGCTCGTGGCCGAGGCGCGTGATTTGTTGCGTCGGGCAAAGGCGGCGCACAACATCGGCGACTCCGAGCGCGCGGCGCTCTATGCGTACCAGGCCATCCAGCTCTTCACGACGGCGAAAAACCTGGCCGAGCGCGACGAGGCGGAGCGGCTCTTGCGGGTCGTCGACAAGGCGGCGGGCGAGAGCGAGGAGGAGCGGCGAAAGGCCGAGCTGGAGGCGCGGCTCAAAAACCTCGAAGAGCAAAGCAAGAGCTCACCCGAGGCAGCGCGGGCGATGCGGGCCATCGACCGGGCGCACGAGAAGCAATTGGCGGCGCTCGAAAAAGGCGCGACCGGGGGCTCCGCGGGTGTTTACTTCCAGCAGGGGCAGGCCTTGCTGGAGGTCGCCCTCGACGCCTTCGAGGTGAAATCGTACGCGGAGGCGGCGAATGCGGGCCAGTCCGCGGCGGCTTCGTTCGTGTCGGCGATCGGCAGCGTGACGGAAAAGGACAAGGAGGCGGCGGCGGCGCCCGGCGGCGAAACGCCCGTGGAGCCGAGGCGAGCGGAGGAGACGAATGCAACACGGGCGGGCACGGCGAACGTCGAGGCGCCCCGCGCCGCCCCGCCGCGTCCGCGTGCAGGCGGGACGCGCGCGGCCGCGCCGTCGATCGAGGAGCTCGCGGACAGGACGCTCGTCTCGCTGGAGCTGCGGCGCGCGGAGGCGCTCGGCGAGCAGAAGGATCAGCGATGCCCGGGGCCGTTCCGCGAGATGGACGCGATGCTCGTGCTGGCGCAGAAGCGGTTCCAGGTCGCCGATTACGAGCACGCGTACGAATATGCGCTGCGCGCCGACGAGCGGCTCCGTGCTTGTGACAAACTCGGGCTGGTCGCGGCTGCGATGCCGGCCGCAGCGACGCAGGCGGGCCAGAAGCGGGCGGAGGACGCGGAGGAGACAGCGCGCAAGAAGGCCGTCGTGGCGATTCAGAAGGCCCAGGTCGAGAGCGCGCGGGCGCAGGTCGCGAACCCGAACGATCCGGGGGTGTTGCAAGGCAATCTGCTGCTCTCGAATGCGGATGCCTGGCTCGGGCGAAGATCGTACGAGGAGGCGGAGGACTTCGCCAACCGCGCGCTCGCCGTGCTCTCCAAGGTGAAGGCGCCGGAGCCCGCGAAGGTCGCCGCGAAGCCCGCCGCGCCGGCCGCGTCGGCCGCATCGAAGCCCGCGCCCGCGCCTCCGAGCGCGACGCAACCCACGCAGCCGCAGCCGCCGCAGCCCACGCAGCCCCAGGCCCCCGTGTACGTCGTCCAATCGCCGCCGCCCGTGCCCCCGGCGCCGCCGGGGACGACGGTGCGGATCGTCGACGAAAGGTCGGCGGCGCGCGAAGAGCAATTCCTCGCGGCCCGCTTGCAGCAAATGGAGCAAGCGCTCGCGCAGATGCAGCAGCAGAAGCAAGGGCCGGTCGATGCGTCCTGGCGGCCGGCCTACGAGCGGGTGTTCCGGGCGCTCTCGCTGCGGGATCGGGCGAGGCTCCGGTCGCCGGACGCAAAGAAGCGCCTGGACGAGGCGGATGCGCTCCTCGCGCAATCCCGCGCGGCCTGGCAGGCGAAACGTCATGCCGACGCGATGCGCCTCGCCGACGACGCGTCCGCCCTTCTCGAACCCCTCGCGGAGGTGACGGCGGATCGGGGCAGCCCCGAGGAGCTCGAAGAGCGCACGAGGAAGGCCGACGCGCTCATTCGGGAGGCGAGCGTGGGGCAGCAGGTTTGCGAGAAAGAGGCGTGCGGCGACCGTGATCTCGCGGGGCATGCGAGCGCGAAGGAGCTGCTCGCCTCGGCGCGCCAGGCGTATGTCGACAGGCGCTTCGGGTATGCGATCGAGCTCGCGGGCAAGGCCAAGGAGCAATTCTCGGCCGCGCTGCAGAAGCCCCGGAAGGACGCGTCCGATCCGAAGATCGCAGCCGAGAAGCTCGAAGCCTTGCGGGAGGCGGCAGACAGCTCGCTCCGCGAGGCGAACATCACGAAGAAGATCTGCGAGACCCGCAATTGCCGCGCGATCGACGGCGAGGCGTGGATCCGCGCGACCGAATACATGGTCTCCGCGCAAGCGGCCTACGTCGACAAACGTTACGAGGTGGTGAAAGATCTCGCCGACAAGGCGGACAAGATCTTCAAGGACACGATCGCCAAGCAGCCGGAGTTCCTCCTGCCCGCCGGCGTGACGCGGGTGGCGCGCTTCGGGTCGCAGCTCCGATTGAATCCGCCCGTGAAGTTCTCGAAGGGGACGACGCTCACGCCCGCGAGCGAGGTCTCCCTCGACGAGCTCGCCAAGGTGCTGATCGAAAACAAGGCGGTGTACAAGCGGGTGTCGCTGATCGGGTTCACGGATGGCTGGGGCGCCGCCGCGACGAACAAGAAGCTCTCGGCCGACCGCGCCGCGGCCGTGCGCGACGCGCTCATCCAGCGCGGCGTGTCCGCGGAGCTCCTGAGCTCGGAGGGGCGGGGCGCGGAGAGCCCGATCGCGAACAACAACACCCCGCAGGGCCGCGAGGACAATCGACGGATCGAGATCCACATGGAGCTCGTCGAGGGCATCAAATGACGAGAAGGATGAAGCGGCTCACCGGAAGCGCGCTCGCCTACGCGGCCTGCGCCGCCGTTTCGCTCACGGCCGCGGCGCAGCCGGATCCTTTCGCCGATTACGAGGCGATGAAGCGCGGCCAGACGCCGCCGCCCCCGCCCGCGGCGTCGTTGCCCGCCGCCCTGCCGATCCCGTCGCCCGAGCCCGAGATCTCCACGGCGCCGTGGAAATGGAGCTTTGGGGGCCGGAGCGCGTTCAGCTACACGGGCATCTCGAACGATACGCTCCTCGCCGAGGAGCAGAGCAATACGACGCTCTTCTTCCGGCTGACGCCCACGGTGGGATTGACGGTGTACGAGCGGGTGCTCGTCTCCGCCTCGTTCGGCCTGCTCGGCAACAACCTCACGCGCGAGGACGGCAGCAATGCGACCTCGGTCGCGGCGCTGCTCGAGTTCACCGGCCATTACATCCTGCCCGTCACGCGGCGGCTCGCGTTTATGCCTGGCCTCGGCATCGGTCCCTATTTCGGGTCGAACGACCGCAGGCTTCGGCTGCCCGACGGGCGCAAGGTCGACGAGGCTTCGAGCACGGTCGGCGTCGCGATGTCGATGTATGCAATGTTCGGGTATCAGCTCTCGCCAAACCTCTCGGTGCGGACGGGCATCGCGCTCTACAGCCTGTTCCAGACCGAGCGCGTCGAGAGCGCGAACAAGAGCCTCGGGGCCTCGGCGGTGCACGTCGGCCTGCCGATCGAGCTCCATTTTCACGTTCTCTAGCCTTTACCTCGGCCCCCGCGAGCCGCTACCCTCGGCCGCGATGGTCGATCCGATCCGCCTCGAAGCCGCCTCCAATCGCTTCCGCGCCTTCTTCGACGAGCTCCATCACCTTTTCCTCGAGCGCGACGACGTGCTCCTCCAGCTCACGCTCGCGCTGCTCTCGCGCGAGCACCTGCTCGTCACCGGCCCGCCGGGGACCGCGAAGAGCCAGCTCGCCTCGGCGGTCTTCGGGCGAATCCTCGACGAGGAGACGGGCGAGCCGAGCCTGTACGCGCGGCAGATCGGCGAGAGCACGGTCCAGACCGACCTCATCGGCCCCATCGATTTCAAGACGCTGATGGAGACGGGGCGCACCGAGCATTTCACCGACGAGGGGATGCTCGGCGCCGTCCACGCCTTCCTCGACGAGATCTTCGACGGCCGCGACATGCTGCTCCGCTCGGCGCTGAACGTGCTGCACGAGCGGGAGGTGAAGCAAGGCGGGCGGGTGAAGCGGGGGCGCATCGAGTGCGCATTGATGACGACGAACCGGTACATCGCCGACGTGCTCGAAAGCTCGCGGGAGACGCTGCTCGCGTTCGTCGATCGTATCGCGTTCGTCTCGTTCGTCCCGCGCGGGTTCGCCGATCCGAATCAGCTCGGGCTCGTGCTGCGACGTCACGTCGGGGGGTCGTCCCGGGCGCTGCTCGAATCCACGCTGAGCGTCCAGGACCTCGACGCTTTGCAGCACCTCGTCGACGAGGTCTACGTCTCCGATCCGGTCTGCGATGGCCTCGCGACCCTGCTCGAACGTTTCGATCGCGAGCTCAACGCCGCCGTGCGCGCCGATCCGGCGTTCGTGCCGACGCGCTACATCTCCACACGCACGGCCGTTCGTTCGGGCCGCGTCCTGCGGGCGGCCGTGGTCGCGGACCGTATCCTGCACAATCCGAAGCGCTCGCTCGAGGTGCTGCCTTCCGATTTCAAATGGCTGCGGCTGCACCTCTTGCTCTCGGGCCCCACGCCGGACCAGACCGAGGCGCTGATCGGCCGCGAGAGTGATCCGAACGAGCGGCGGCAGCTCGGAATCGTGCGCACGGAGCGCTCGATCTTCGAATCGTGCCTCGCGCAGATGCCGCCCATTCACGTAAAACCCCGGCCCGCCACGGTCGATGCGCCGCGGCCCGACGCTGTGACCGTGCCGGCGGATACGGGCACAAAGAAGAAGCGCAAATCCGAGCCGCCCCCGCCCGAGGACAAGCCTCGCGTGATGGTCGATCAAGCCATCGCCTCGAAAGACGCGACACGCTTGCTCGCCGCCATGCGGGAGCTCGGGGCGCAGGCGCGCACGGGCTCGATCGACGCGGCGCGCGCAGGGCTGCTCGTGAAGGAGGCGACCGGGGCGCTGACGGCGCTCGTGCTGCGCCGCGGGATCGACGCGGCCGCGGGCGGAGAGACGCGGCCGATCGGCGAGGTCGTGAAGGATCTGTCGCGGCTCGCCGCCGAGATCGAGGACGGCACGGCGGGGACACGCGCCGTCGCGCGGTGGCTGCGCGGTCGGGCGCTCGTGATGGTCGACGAGGCCGCGGGGCACGCGGCGGGCGCGTCGTCGACGGATATCGTCGCGTCGATCATCGACGACGGCACCGAGGCGCAAAAAAGGGCGCGCGCGCGGATCGAGGCGCTCGAATCGCTCTACGAGCTGCGGCGCGAGCTGCTCGGCCAGGGCGCGGTGCACGAGACCGGCGAGGAAAAAGCCTGGCAGCGCGCGGTGGCCGCGGCCGAGGACGACATCACGATCCTGCTCGACATCTCGCTGCGCAGCGTGGTCACGAGCGCCTTGAAGAGCGCGCCCGCGCGCAGGCTCGCCGAGGTGCTCGCGGCGATCGCGCCCGAGCTCGATCGGCTCGACGTGATGGCCGCGCGCCTCGCAGGCGTGCGGGGCGCGCCCTCGTCGCTGAAGGAGAAGGTCACGGGGCCGCGCCTCGGCGCGCTGATCGAGGTGGTGTTCAAGGGCTTCGACGCGCGCGATCGCACCGCGCTCGTGCGCGAGGTCGAAGCGCTCGTCTCCGTGCTCGGGAAGGCCGGGCTCGCGCGGGCGATCGCCGCCGAGGCGTTCCTCGGCTGGTCGGCCGAGGCGCTTCTGCGCGGGGACGTGGCGCCGAATGTCGGCGAAGGACAAATCCACGATTACGACGGGTATCGCCGCGTCCGCGCGGCCGAGCGGCGGGTCTCCTCGGCTTACACGCTCGCGGAGATCGCACTCCTCGTCGCCGGTGAGGGCGTGCGGGACGCGTCCTCGCCCGCGGAGGCGGCGGCGGCGATCGCGGCCGCGTGCGGCAAGCTGCCGGAGGCGGTGCGCGGGCGGGTCGTCGCCGGGGATCTCGCGCGGATCGGGCGGTCGCTCGATTACCTCGAACGATTCTGGCGAGACCTCGAAAACCACGCGGGCGGCGCGGAGGCGAGCCTGCGCGCGATCGTGCAATCGCGGTTCTTCGATCTCCTGTGGGACGAGGGGGCGCTCACGCGGTTCGCCCTCGAAGCGCGGAACGTCGCCGAGGTGTTCCCCGCGCACGCGGCCGAGGTCGACGCCGTGCGCCACCGCATCGACGCGCTCGACGCGAGGACACGCACGGCCGTGACCGAGCTCTTCCGGCAGCGCTCGGATGCCGCGTGGGCGCAAGCGCTGCGTACCGGGAACGCATGACGGAGGAAGCGCTCTCGTCGTTCGGCGAGCGGATCGAGCAGCTCACGGCGCGGCCGCACGACGTGCGCGCCCCGCTCGTGCGTCTCGCGCGGCCTTTGCTTCGAGCGCTCGGTTATCGTCCGCCGCTGCGCACGGCCCGCGTCACGGCGCTGCTCGATGCGCTGCGCGCGCCGGGGGGCAAACCCGTGCCCGAGGAGCTGCTCACGGGCGCCGTGCGCGAGCTCGAAGACAACGTGATCGCGCTCGAACGAACGCTCGTGGTGCACGGGCGGGTTCCCCTCGCGCACGCCGCGTGGGTGCGCCGGCTCTACGAGGTCACGGTGCGGGCCGCGCGCGCCGCGAGCGATCAGAAAAACGAGGCCGCGCGGCGTGTCGCCGCCGCGATCGATCCGGTGCGGATCGCGCCGCCGCTCGCGATCACGCCCCGCACGCCCGGGGATACGGGCGAGAAGGACAAATCCAAGGGGGCCGGGAAAGGGGAGGCGGCCACGGCGGAGGCCGACAGCTTCTTCGAAAAACCCCTTTCGGCCGAGGAGGAGCGCCTCGTCGAGGTCGAGCTGCTCGCGATCGATCACCTGCTCGACGCGGCGCGGGGCGAGACGGAGTTTCTCTCGCGCAAACGCCGCCTGCTCGAAGCCGCGCGCAAGCTCCTGCTCGACGCATCCGCGGCGCTGCCGCTCGGCAAGGAAGGCGTGGAGGTGCGCAGGCGGCACCTCGCCATGGAGATCGCGCGGATCGATCGGCTCGAAGCCGCGGGGCTTTCGGCGCACCGCGGGCTCTTGCACCAGGCGAAGGACGCCCTCGCGCGGGGCGAACGGCAGAGGCTGCACGCCGCGCTCGTCGCGCTCGACGGCGCCTCGCTCGCGGCCGGTGACGAGGCGCTCTCCGCCGCGTCGTCGCGCGCGCGCCAGAAGCTCGGCGACGGCGAGGGCGAGGATCCCGAGGGGGACAAACTGCGCAGCCTGCGTCGGTCGAGCGAGGAGATGTTCGGCGGCGCGGCGATGACCGCGATCGCGGAAGGATACGGGAAGGCGCGCCGCGTGCAGGCGAAGGCGCCGAAAGGCGAGAGCGACGAGGATAAAAAATACCGCCTGCTTGCCTTGCAATGGCTCGCGCCCGAGAACGAGGCCGAGACACACGCGGCGCTTTGCGCGATCGACGGCACGGTCGACGTCGGCGTTCCGCTCGCGCCCGTGCGCGTGACCGAAGTCGAGACACGCGCGCGCCTCGTCCGTCACCCGACGCAGGATCTCTTGCTCATGCCCGCGCGCGACGTGATGGACCTCCCGCACGCCGTCATCGAGGAGCCACGCACGGTCTTGCTCGCGCTCGCCGAGGGGCGGCTGCTCGCGCGGCGGTACGTCGAGCAAGAGGTCAAGAAGCGGACGCGGACGCGCCTCGTGGGTGAGGCGCGCGTCTACGTGCTCGACGGGTCGAGCTCGATGCTGGAAGACGGCAAGAAGGGCGCGCGTGCGCGGGTGCGGGACGCGATCCTGCTCGCCGAGCTCGGCATGCTGGTGAAGCGATTTGCCGAGGGGGATCGGTCGACGCGCCTCACGCTGCATTATCGATACTTCACGAAGAAGATCGGGCCGATCACGCGGATCGAGAATGGGAAGGCCGCGATCACGGCGATGGCCGACGTCGTTGGCACCGTGCGCAAGGGCGGCACGGACATCGAGAATGCGCTTCTGTCGAGCTTCGAGCAGATCCGGGCGGCGAAGGACGAGGATCCGGACCTCGCGCGGGCGCAGATCGTGCTCGTGACCGACGGCGACGCCGTGGTGCGCGAGGACGTGATCCAGGCGGCGCGGGAGAAGGTCGGCGATGTGCCGATCGCCGTGAGCGTGGTCGCGCTCGGGGAGGAGAACGAGGCGCTGCGGGCGCTCGTCGCGCGGCAGCGGGCGCGCGGGGAGCGGGCCTTTTATCATTTCCTCGACGACGACGCGCTCGTCGAGATCTGCGAGGGCAAGCTCTTCAAGGGGCCGAAGATCCACGTGGAAGGTCTGCCGGACGAGAAGAACCTCTCGGTCGAGGTGCGGGCAGCGCGGCTCCGGGCCGAGCTCGGCGGGCTCGTGGATGAGCTCGGGGCGCTCGCGGAGAAACGAAGCGCGGCGGCGATCGAAGCGCTCGCGGCGGAGGCGGAAGCGAGCGCGGAGGCGGCGCGCGCGGAGGCGGCGCTCGGGGTCGCAGCAGACACGGCGGCGAAGGGGGAGGGGCCGCGGGCGCTGCGCGAGGCGATCGAAAAGGATCGGCGCGCGCTCGAAGGGCGATTTTTGCGATGGTTTCCAGCGCCGGCGGCCGAACCCGGCGAGAATGCATCCACGGGGCGTTCGTCCGATTGCGAGGCCGTGGTCGTCGTGCTCTCGACGATCGCCGAGGTGGTGGCCGATTTCGGCGGATCCGATCTCTCGCGGCGGGCCGAGGCGATCGATTTGCTGGAGCGGCTCCTGCCGGACTCGATGCTCACGCCGGCGCGGTGGTTCGCGGTGATGCGGGACGAGGCAGGCGCGGTCGCAGAGGCGATGCGGGCGGTGCACGCGGCCGTGACGGGCACGCGACGCGTGTTTTAGAGCATCGATCGGGCGGCGGGTTTTCCCTTTTCATGCGGCTCGGGGGTGACCTATCCTCCCGTCCGACCTTATGGCGGACCTCATCACCCTGGAATCGAGCGCACTTCCCGAGAACAGTCGCGTCGCCACGTTTCGAGGCGTGGAGGGCATGTCGCGGCCCTACGAGTTCGAGGTCATGGTCGTGGTCGAGGAGGCCGACGGCGAGGAAATCGATCTCGCGGACGGCATCGGCGGCAAGGCGCGGCTCGTGATCGACCGCGCGGACGACAAGCTCCCGCCCTATATCTTTGCGGGGATCCTCGGCAGCCTGGAGCATCTGCACAGCTTCGGCGGCCGCTCGCTCGTCCGCGCCGTGATCGTGCCGCGTCTCTGGACGCTCGGGCTCTCGCGCCACTCGCGCAACTTCACGAAAAAGAGCGTGCCCGAGATCCTCCAGGCGATCCTCGAAGACAATGGCTTCACCTCGGAGGACTTCGAGATCCGGCTCTCGGGGTACGCCAAGGAAGAGCACGTCTGCCAGTACCACGAGAGCGATCTCGCGTTCATCTCGCGGTGGATGGAGCGCGAGGGCATTTATTATTATTTCGAGCACGCGGAGAACGGCGAGAAGCTCATCATCTGCGACGCGGAAGGCTACCCCGACGAGCCGCTGGGCGCGCCGGTGCGGTATTTCCCGCAGACGGGCATGGATCGCAGCGCGGGCCCCTCGTTCCGCACGTTCCGGGCGCGCCACGCCTCGCTGCCGGCCGTGGTCAAGCTGAAGGACTACGATTACGCCAAGCCGAACCTCGACGTGTCGGGGCAGGCGAACGTCTCGCAGCACGGAACGGCGGAGGTGACGGTCCACGGCGCCCGGTTCTTCTCGCCGAGCGACGGCAAGCGGCTCGCGCAGATCCGCGCCGAAGAGATGCTCGCGCGCGAGGTGGTCTTCCGGGCGACGGGGACGCGCTCGCACCTGCGGAGCGGCCATACCTTCGAGCTCGACGAGCACCCGAAGGCTTCGTTCAACAAGAAGTACCTGGCGATCGAGGTGCACCACCACGGCAACCAGGCCGCGGGGCATACGCAGTGGAAAGAGCTGATGGAGATCGAGCACGACGAGGTGTACTTCGTCGAGGTCGACGCGATTCCTGCCGACACGCAGTTCCGGCCTGAATGCCGCACGCCGTGGCCGCGCATCTTCGGCGTGGAGAACGCGATCATCGACGGCCCGGCCGACAGCGAGTACGCGCAGATCGACGATCAGGGGCGATACCTCGTCAAGTTCAAGTACGACGAGAGCAACCTGAAGCAGGGCAACGCCTCGACGTACGTGCGCATGATGCAGCCGCACGGCGGCGGCATCGAAGGGTTTCATTTCCCGCTGCGCAAGGGCACCGAGGTGGTGCTCACGTTCCTCGGCGGCGACCCGGATCGTCCGGTGATCAGCGGCGTCGTGCCGAACGCGCTCACGCCGAGCCCGGTGACGAGCGGCAACCATACGAAAAACGTCATTCAGACGGGCGGCAGGAACCGGCTCGAGCTCGAGGACCTCGCCGGGCAGCAGCGCGTGACGTTGTCGACGCCGTATTCGAATTCGTACCTGCGGATGGGCTCGCCGAACGACGGTCACGAGATCATCTTGAGGACCGACGACAACACGCTGCTCGACTTCGGGAAGAACTTCGACCTCGACGTGGGACTCATGGGCGGCGGGAACTGGACGGTCGACGTGGCGACCGACTGGAAATCGCACATCCAGGGCGGCATGGCGCTCGGCGTGGGCGTCGGGTATGGCCCGGCCGGGGCCGGATGCATCGGGATCACGGCGAACCAGAGCATCAGCATGACGGCGAACCACGGCAGCTACTCGCTCACCGTGACGGAAGGGCCGTGGACGACGCGCGTGCCCGCGAACACGATGACGACGACGACGAAGGGCGATTACACGGTCACCGTCACGACGAACAACACGAAGTTCGATACGAATGGCAAGACCGAGATCCTGAGCAAGGGGCTGGTCAAGGTCGAATCGAGCAACGCGACGATGGACCTCCTGAGCAAGGGGCTCATGCACATCCACGGAGACGCCGGCGTCAACGTGGATACGCCCCAGGGGATGGAGATCAAAGCCACGAAGGACATCCTGATCGAGGCCAACAAGGTCGACGTGAAGAGCAAGTCCGAGTGGAAATGGGAGGTGCTCGGCGCCGAGGTGAGCGTGAAGGGCTCGCAGTCGGAGACCTATCTCGGGATCAAGAACGAGAACATCCTCGGCCTGCAGGTGGAGTCGCTCGTGGGCGGCAAGATCGAGGGCGTCCTCGCCGCGGAGATCCGGTTCGGCGCGACGTTGTCGCTCGTCGACAAGGTCGCCGAGTTCGAGCTCAAGAAGGGCAAGATCGTCAAGAAAGAGGCCGAGCTCGGTTCGGTGAGCATCACGCTCATCCAGCAGAGCGTGACGATCACCCAGGTCGGCATTTTCATGCTCGCATGAAGACGATCAAGCCCCTCCGCCTCGGCGTCATGACGGGCGTGTTCGAGGCGCGCCGCGAACCCCATTTCGTCGTCTCGCTCCTCGCGGGCTTCACGCTCGACGAGGAGCCCTCGCTCGTCCCCGAGGCCGCGCTCTGGCTCTCCATCACGAAGGAGCTCGGCCCGAACGTGCCCCTCGACGTGTGCCGGCCCAAGCCGAACGGCGAGGTGCTGCTCAGCGGAAAAGCGTATCCGCCCGGAGGTCCGGCGCCGGTTTGTCCGGTGCGGCTCAAGGTCGGCTCCGTCGACAAGCGGCTCGCCGTGTTCGGGGATCGCGCTTGGAAGCTCGGCGTGCCCTCGCAACCCGCGCCATTCACCGAGATGCCTCTTACGTGGTCGAGGTCGTTCGGCGGCAAGGGGTTCACGAAAAATCCCGTGGGCCGAGGATATGCGCCGGAGAAGACCGAGGGCGGCGGCGAGGTGCATTTCCTGCCGAACGTGGAGAACCCGAAGCGGCTCGTGAAGGCGCCCGGGGATCGGCCCGAGCCGGCGACGTTTGGCCCGGCAGACCTCACGTTGCCGGAGCGGTGGGCGAACTCGGGCACGTACGACAAGAAATGGCTCGACAACGAGGCGCCCGGGATGCCGAGCGATTTCGACTGGAGCTTCTTCAACGTCGCCCCGCCCGATCAACGCATCGAAGGGTTTTTCTCGGGCGGCGAGGCGATCGAGCTGGAGAACGTGCACCCTGAGCGGGCGCGGATCGTCTCCCGTGTCCCCGAGGTCGTGGGCCGCGCATTCATCACCCAGCGGAAGGCCAGCGGCGAGGAATGGGTCGAGGTGCCGTTGCGCATGGAGACGGTGCACCTCTTGCCCGGCGCGCTCCTCGGGATCCTGATCTTTCGCGGGGTCGTGCGGATCGCGGAGGACGACGCGAAGGACGTGCTTCATTTCCTCGGCGCGCTCGACGCGAAGGAGCAGAAGCGCGGTTCCGCGTATTACCGGGAGGTCTTCGCGCGCCGCATCGACAAGGAGAAGGGGCATTTGCACGCGCTGCGCGACCGCGAGCTTTTGCCCATCGGCGCATCGTATGCGGCGTTTCGCGCGGACGAGGTGGGGCTGCCGGGGACGACGACCGAGCGGCTCGTTTCGAAAAACCTGCGCGCCGGCATGGAGGCGCGGCTCGCCGCGGTGGACGAGGGCCTCGACGATTTCCCCGACAGCAAGAAGAACGCGAACGTGCCGAAGGCACTGCCGCCCGAGGCCCCCCTGCCCGACGTCGACGACATGGCCGAGCACGTCGAGCAGATGGAAAAGGAAATGGAGAAGGCCCGCGAGCAGGTGAAGAAGCAGCGGGAGGAGGCCATCGCGAACGTGCGCGCGCGGTGCGAGGCGGCCGGGCTCGATTACGACGAGCAGATGCGCAAGGCCCAAGCGGAGGCGGCCGGGCCGCCGAAGTTCTCCGCAGACGCGCAGTTCGCCGAGCTTCGGGCCCTCGCGACCCGCTATCGCGCCGAGGGGACGCCGAACGCGTCGCTTGAAGCGTATCTCGTGGATCCCGAGTTCGAAAAAAAGCTCCGGTTCACCGAGCATAAATTGCGGGAGATGTACCAGCGGTTCGCCCATCATTTCCCGCCGGCAGGCGCGCTCGCCGACGAGCCGATGGCGCGGGTGCGCGCGGTCGTGCTCGAAGCGCGGGCGACGGGGCAATCGCTCGCGGGGAGGGATCTCACGGGCGCGTCGCTCGAAGGAATGGATCTCTCGGGCATGGATCTCGAAGGCGCCATGCTCGAAAACGCGAACCTGCGGGGGACGGTGCTGCGAAAAGCCAGGCTCGGCGGCGCGGTGCTCGCGCGGGCGGACCTCACCGGGGCCGATCTGGAAGAGGCGCAGCTCGTCGAGACGAACTTCGGCGCGGCCACGCTCACGGGTGCGAAGCTCGGCAAGGCCGTGCTCGCGCAAGCCACGCTGGACAAGGCCGACCTCGCGGCCGCCGATTTCTCGGGCGCGGATCTTTCGGGCGCGTCGCTCCACGAGGCGAGCTTCGGCGATGTCGTGTTGCGGCGGGCCACGCTCGCGGGCGCGCGGCTGCTCGAAGCGAAGCTCGCCGCGGTGGACTTCTCCGAGGCGGATCTCTCGGGCGTGACGTTCCTCGAATGTGATCTCTCGGGGGCGCGGCTTTCGGGGGCGAAGCTCGTCTCGGCCGTGTTTTTGCGCTGCAAGGCGAATGGCGCGAACCTGGAGAAGGCGGCGCTCGACAATGCTCGGTTCGTCGAGGAGAGCGATTTTTCGGGCGCCTCGTTCAAGGGAGCCACGTTCGTTGAGGCAAACTTGCGCGGGACGTCGCTCGTCGAGGCGGATCTCACGGAGGCCAAGATCGATCGGGGTGACCTCAGTGAGTGTGATCTGCGGGGCGCGAAGCTCGATCGGATTCGCGCCCGCGAGTCGCGCTGGGTGCGGACGAACCTCGACAAGGCGACGTTGCGAGGGGCGGACCTGATGCACGCCGTCATGCAAAAGGCCAACGTGGCCGGGGCCGATTTCCGCGGGGCGAGCCTGTTCCGGGCCGATCTCGCGCGAATGAAGGGCGACGACAAGACGAGCTTCGACGCGGCGAACGTCACCCAGGTGCGCTTTTCACGGGAGGGCGGCGCGTGAACAAGGAAGAGCTCGAGCGCCTCGTCGGGCGCGGAGACGTTCTCAATCGGCTGGATTTCTCGGGGCTCGATCTGCGGGGCGCGTCCATCGGGGGCCTCATCGCCGAGGAGAGCAAGTTCTCCGGGGCGAACCTCGCGGGGGCGAACCTGCGCGAGGTCATCGTGCATCGCAGTGATCTGCGGGGCGTGAACCTCGCGGGCGTGGACGCGCGCCACGCGTCGTTCGTGGAGTGCAACCTCGAAGGTGTCTCGTTCGAGGACACGAATCTCTCGTTCGCGAATTTCAACAAATGCAACCTCGCGGGCGCGAAGTTCGAGCGCACGAAGGTGCACAATACGAACATCCTCGAAGGGAAGCTCGAAGGCGCGAGCTTCGTGGACGTCGTGCTCGACCGGTCGGCCCTGGTCGCGTGTGACCTCTCGGGGCTGCGGTTCACGCGCAGCGTGATCAAACAAACGGCCGTGCTGAAGACGGATCTGCGCAAGGTCCTGCTGGAAAAGGCGCGCTTCGAGACGGCCGTGCTCGTCGGCTCGAACCTCGCCGGGATGTCGCTCGCTGGCGTGGAGCTTGGCCTGACGCAGCTCATGGAGTGTGATCTCCGCGGGACCGATCTCTCGGGCGCGCACCTCGTGCAGGCGAATTTCAAGGGCGCCGATCTCTCGGGGGCAAACCTCGACGACGTGAACGCGAAGAACGCGCTCTTCGTGGAGGTGAAGCTCGTCTCCGCGCGGGCGCGCCGCGGCGATTTTCATCAGGCGGTCTTCGCCGATGCGGATCTCTCCGGGGCGAATTTCGCGAAGGCGAAGCTCGGTCAGTGCAACTTCCACCGCGCTCGCTGCGTGGGCGCGCTCCTGCCCGCCGCGGACCTCACGTACGCCGATTTCTCGAACGCCGACGTGTCGAAGGCCGACTTCTCCGGCGCGACCCTGTTCCGGGCCAAGTTCCACCGCACCGTGGAGACCCAGGCCATTTTTACGGATCGTGCGCTCGCGCTGGGCGACGATCGTGAGCTCGCAAAGGCGGAGAGCTTCGTTCCAAGCTGAAGGAGTGGTTTGTCATGAATTTCGAGCCGCAACGAAAGCGAGCAAAATCACCCCGAGGCCGCGCCGTCCAGGAAGTCGGGACGGTACACGCCATCGAGGGAGAGCTCATCCGGGTCGAGGTCGCCGACGACATTCTCATCGCGCGGCGCGCCGCGAGCTGTCTGCTCGCGCCGGCGGCGGGCGACGCCGTGCTCGTCGTGCTCCTGGAGAGCGGCGCGGCGTACGTGCTCGCGGTGCTCGAGCGGGACGCCGAGGCGAGCTCGCGGATCGTCTTGGAAGGGGATGCCTCGATCGAGGCGCCTTCGGGCAAGGTGCGCGTGCTCTCGCGCGAGGGCGTGGAGGTCGTGACCGAGCAGGAGATCAGCCTGATCGCCGGGCGCGCGACGATTCAAGCGGCCGACACCGCCGTGTCCGCCGAGCGCCTCGGCGTCTTCAGCTCCGCGGTGCATGCCGAGGTCGGCGTGGTGAAGGTCGTGGCCGAGGCGCTCGATTCGATCGCGGATCGGATCTTCCAGAAGGCGAAGCGCGTCTATCGGGTCGTGACCGAGCAGGACAACCTCCGCGCTGAGAGCATCGACCACGCGGCCAAGCGCACGCTGAGCATGCGCGCCGAGCACGCGATCGTGATGGCGAAGGAGCTCGTGAAGGTCGACGGCGAGCAGATCCACCTGGGGTGATGCCATGTTCGCGAATACGCAGATGATGGGAATGGATCTCGGGTTTCCCGACGTGTGCCTCACGCCCGTGCCCGCGCCCACGCCGATCCCTTATCCGAACATCGCTGTCGGGGTGATGGCCGTGTCGGCCTGTTACAAGGTCCTCTTCACGTGCACGCCCTCGCACAACATGACCACGTGTATTCCCATGACGAATGGCGACAACGCCGGCGTGGCCATGGGCGTGGCGTCAGGGACGGTGATGGGGCCGGCGCGGCACCTGACGGCCGCGTTCCGTGTCCTCGTGGGCGGAATGCCCGCCACACGCATGACCAGCATGGCCCTGCAGAATTCGACGAATTGCCCCGGCATGCGGATCGTGCCGAGCCAGCCGAAGGTGCTGCTCCTCGCGCCGTGAGGCGTGGGATCAGGGCTTCTTGACGCGCGGGGCGCCGTCGGGCGCGAAATCACCCTCGATCAGGATGCCCGCGCCTTCGGCCTTGTACGAGCCGCCTTCGAGGACCTGCCGCCCTTCCGTCGTCACCGAGAACGTGCCCGCCCAGCCCTGGCCGTCGTGGTTCTGCGCGCTGAGCCGGAACCAGGCTTCGCCCTTCGGGCCCGATGCTTTCGCGAGCACCGTCACGTTGTCCTGACCCTGCATCGCGCGGACGAAGTCGCGACGGAGGGTCTTCGTCACGGCCAGCGAGACCGAGACCGGGCTCCCGAGCGCTGCCGCCACGGCCGGATCCTTCTCCACGAGCTCGACCGTCCGGGTGATCGGCGGCGCCGAGACCGTCCAGAGGTGCTTGCCCACGCACGAGGACAGGACGAGCGCGAAGAGAAGGACCACGCCGAGGGTGACCATGACCTTGCCGGCAGACGACTTCGCAGGCTGGCGGACAGGCTGCATGCCGTCCATGAAAGGCGCGCTGGCGAGTCGGTGTCAAGCGCCCTCGACGTGCGCCCCAGGACCGGACATTCTCGGTCCCATCCAGGGGGTCAATTTCGTTGCCATTCCAGGTTGGATCCCGTAATGATCGAATCCACCGAGCGTTGACGTCCGCAGCGCCCGGCCACAATCGAATGCAGCACCCGCGGGGCTGGGAGACCTTGCCCCGATAGCGCCTCTCCGGGGGCGCACGCCTCTTCGGAGGCTATTTCGCCAGGCAATGCCTGAACACGGACGAACTTGAAAGGCGGCCCTCATGAGCGCCCTCGCTCTTGCATGGCCAGCCGCCCCGGGCGGCGGGCCGAGCGCTTTTCTTTGCGACGAATTCCTGGCCCCGCGCGAAAGGTCGCCGCGCGGGCCGATCGAGCCCGCGTGCGTGGAGATCACCACGCGCCTCGATCGCGCCCTCGAAGCGAGAGAGAGCCGCCTCCCGGATCTCGCCCTCTGCTTCGAGGAGTCCGCCCGGAGCGCGTCGCTCCTGGGTCGCCTGATCGACGCGCGGCGCCTCTACCGCGCGTCGATCGCGCTGCTCGCTTCGTCGTTTGATCGAAATGGGGATCTCACGGCGCTCGCCCTCGCGCTCCGCGCTGCGCTTGGCCTCGGTCGAATCGAAGGGTCCCTCGGACACGACGACGAGGCGCTTTTCTTATTCGAAAAACTCGCGGCCTTGCCGCTCGGCGGCTCGCTCGAAGCGGGTCCGCTCGTGGTGACGCCCGCGCGATGGGCCGAGGTGCGGGCGTTTGCGCCTCTGCTCGGGCCGAAGCTCGCGGCCGAGGCGATCGCCGCGGCGCTGGAGACGTTGATCACTGGCGCGCGGTACGACGTGGCCCTCGCCGTCGCCCGCGTTCGCGAGACGAACGATTCCCCCGCGCTCGACGCCTTCCGCCGCGAGGCGACGGCGACGGCGCTCGGTCGTATGGGCCTCTTTGGCGAGGCGCTCGTGTTTCTCGCGTCGGCCATCGCGCGCGAGCCTTTGCCCACGCGCCCGATCTTCGAGCAGAAGCGGGCCGAGGTGCTCGCGGCCTCGGGGCAGCTCGACGCGGCGCGGGCGCGCTCCTCGTTCGTCGTGGAGGCCCTCGAAGACCGCTTCCGAGCCTCTCCCGCGTCGCTCGACGATCTCGCGCTCGCGGCGCGCGCCTTGCGCCTCCTCGCGATGCTCGGCCAGGTCCCCGCTTCGTTTGCCGTGCGCGCGTTCGAACTCGCGGGCCTGCTCGGCGACGTGCCGCTCGAAGCCGAGCTCGCGTTGCGGGTCGTCGCGAGCGACGCGTCCCGCGCCATGCGCGAGCGCGCGGCGAACGTGGCCGTGTCCCTCGTCGGGCACCACGCGCCTTCGTTTGCCGGGCTCCGCGATCGATTGTGTTCGATCGCGGCGTGAGCGGGCTTGCCGCGCGGGGCTCGACGCCCTTGACAGACGCCGTGTTCGCGCGATGTTCTGCTCCGACGCTCGGGCCTTGACCCAGCGCGTCGAGACCAGCATGGCCCAGGGAAAGCTCACGCACCTCAAGATGCTCGAGGCCGAGAGCATCCACATTCTTCGCGAGGTCGTCGCGTGCTTCGAGCGACCCGTGATGCTCTACTCGATCGGCAAGGACAGCACGGTCCTCTTGCACCTCGCGCGGAAGGCGTTCCACCCCGCGAAGCTCCCGTTTCCGCTGCTCCACGTGGACACGACGTGGAAGTTCCGGGACATGTACGCCTATCGCGACGGCTACGTGAAGGGCGAGCTCGGGGTGGATCTCCTCGTGTACACGAACGAGGAGGGGCGGCGGGCCGGCGTGGGTCCGATCACGCACGGGAGCAAGGTGCACACCGACGTGATGAAGACGCAGGCGCTCAAGCTTGCGCTCGACAAATACGGGTTCGACGCGGCGTTCGGGGGCGCGCGGCGCGACGAGGAGAAATCACGCGCGAAGGAGCGTGTGTTTTCGTTTCGCGACAAGAACCACCGCTGGGACCCGAAGAACCAGCGGCCGGAGCTCTGGAACCTCTACAATACGGAGGTCCACAAGGGCGAGAGCATCCGGGTGTTTCCGCTGTCGAACTGGACCGAGCTCGACGTCTGGCAATACATCCACCAGGAAAAACTGCCGATCGTGCCGCTATATTTCGCGGCGCCGCGGCCGGTGGTGGAGCGCGACGGCGTGCTGCTCATGGTGGACGACGAGCGGCTGCCGCTGCGGCCGGGCGAGGTGCCGATGACGAAAAAGGTCCGGTTCCGGACGCTCGGCTGTTATCCGCTCTCGGGCGCGATCGAGAGTGAGGCGACGACGTTGCCCGAGATCATCCAGGAGATGCTCCTCGCGAGGCAGAGCGAGCGCCAGGGCCGGCTCATCGATTTCGATCAGTCGGGGAGCATGGAAGAAAAGAAGCGCGAAGGGTACTTCTGAGATGAGCCACGAAGAAGACCTCGCCCATACCGATATCGAGGCCTACCTCGCGCGGAACGAGCGGAAGGAGCTTTTGCGCTTCCTTACGTGCGGGAACGTAGACGACGGCAAGAGCACGCTGATCGGCAGGCTGCTGCACGATACGAAGGGCATTTACGAGGACCAGCTCGCGGCCGTCGCCAAGGACAGCAAGGTCTTCGGCACGCAGGGCGGCGCGCTCGACCTCGCGCTGCTCGTCGACGGGCTGAAGAGCGAGCGCGAGCAGGGGATCACGATCGACGTCGCGTATCGGTATTTTTCGACGTCGCGGCGCAAGTACATCATCGCGGATACGCCGGGCCACGAGCAATACACGCGCAACATGGCCACGGGCGCGAGCACGGCCGAGCTCGCGGTGATCCTGATCGACGCGCGCAAGGGCGTGACGACGCAGACGAAGCGTCACGCGTTCCTCACGAGCCTGCTCGGGATTCGCAAGGTCGTGGTGGCCGTGAACAAGATGGATCTCGTCGGGTATTCGCGGGAGGTCTTCGAGGAGATCCGGCGCGCCTACCTCGATTTCGCGGCGCTCTTGCCGGACCGGCATCACTGGTTCCTCCCGATGAGCGCGCTCGCGGGGGACAACGTGGTCGAGAAGAGCGCGGCCATGCCCTGGTTCGAGGGGGAGCCGCTGCTCGAATTGCTGGATACGGTGCCGCTCGACGAGGCGTCGAACACGGTGGACCTGCGCTTCCCCGTGCAATACGTGAACCGGCCGAGCCAGGAGTTCCGGGGATTTGCCGGGACGATCGCGTCGGGGGCGGTGCGGGTCGGCGACGAGGTGGTCTCGCTCCCGTCCGGGCGGACGAGCAAGGTCGCGCGGATCGTGGCGTGGGAGGGTGATCTCGCGGAGGCCGCGGCGCCGATGTCGGTGACGTTGACGCTCGAAGGCGAGATCGACGCGAGCCGTGGAGATGTCTTGTGTCACGCGGACAATCGGCCCCAGATTTCGACGCGCGTGCTCGCGATGCTCGTGTGGATGGACGAGCGGCCGATGGTGCCGGGGCGCGAATACTGGATCAAGCACGGGCCCTTGCGCACGCCGGGCAGCGTGACGCGGATCGTGCACCGCGTGGACGTGAACACGCTGGAGAAGAGCGACGCGCCGGCGCTCGCGTTGAACGAGATTGGGCGCGTGGAGCTACGCACGAGCCGGCCGCTTCTGTTCGACGCGTACACGAAGAACCGGGCGACGGGCGCGTTCGTCGTGATCGACCGCGTGACGAATGGAACCGTCGGCGCGGGGATGATCGTCGAGAGCGGGGAAGGGCGCTGGGACGATCCGGCGCAAGGCAGGCTCACGCGGGCGGAGAGCGCGGTCACGGGCGAGGAGCGGGAAAAACGGTATGGGCAGCAGCCCACGACGATCCTGATCACGGGGCTCGCGGGGTCCGGAAAAACCAGCGTGGCGCGGGAGGTCGAGCGCAGGCTTTTTGATCTCGGCCGCGCGGTGGTGGCGATCGACGGGCAATCGATGCGGCACGGGATGAACCGGGACCTCGGCTTCTCCGCGTCGGACCGCTCGGAGAACCTGCGCCGCTCGATGGAGGTCGCGAAGCTCCTGAACGACGCGGGCCTGCTTTGCGTGGCGTCGCTGGTCGCGCCGGAGGACGCGGTACGGCAGCGCGCGCGAGAGCTCGTGGGCCCGGAGCGGTTTTTCCTGGTGCACCTCGCCGCGCCGCTCGAATGGTGCCGCGAGGTCGATCGGAGCGGGATTTATCGGGATGCCGCCGCGGGCAACGTGTCGAACGTGCCGGGGCTCGATTTCCGGTACGAGCCGCCCGAGGATGCGGACCTCGTGCTGCCGAGCCATGAGTTGAGCGTGGCGGAATGCGCCGAGCGAATCGTGCGGGAGCTCGAGCGGCGAGGGCGCATCGTGTAGGTGCGTGGCACCACGTCGTCGGCGTTGACAGGCCTTGGGAATGTGTTCCGATGGCGTCATGCGTCGTGCGCCCGTCTACATCCTTTCCGCCGCCCTTTTCGCGCTGGCCGCCGGGCATGCCCCCACTGCGACGGCGACGAGCGGGTATTTCGTGTCGTCGTTCGAGTCCTCGAAGGTCACGCGGCACCGCACGCTGCTCGTTTTTTCCGCGCAGAAGACGACGGTCGTCGATCAGGTCGAGTTCGCGCCCGTCCCCGAATCGTTCGCGTGGGTCTTGCCGGTGCCGGCGTCGGCCACGATCGCTCTCTCCTCCGACGCGCTTTTCAACAATCTCGACGTGGTCACGGAGACCGTGATCACGCCACCGCCGTTCGTTTGTCCACCCTCGGACTGCGGCACGGGGGGCATGGGCGGCGCAGGGGGCGGGGGCGGTGGAATGCCCGCGGAGGTCGTTCCCGCGCGGGAGACGGTCGGGCCCTACAACATCGTCTCCCTGCAACCCGGCGACCCGCAAGCCCTCAAAGATTGGCTCGCAGCACACGGGTACGCCGTTGATGCCGGGACGGCGGCGCTCATCGATTCTCTCGCGACTGTGCAGGGATATGGCTTCGTCGCGCTGAGGATGGCCCCGTCTGCGAGCACGTTGGCGACGCGCCCGATTCGCGTCACGCTGCAAGGCTCGGTTCCCACGTTGCCGATGCGCTTCTCGCGGGCCGGTGCGCCGATGGCCCTGCCGACGCGGCTCTACGTCGTCGCCGGCGGCCGCGTCGATTCCCAGAACATGCCCTCGGTGACCGTTTCTTTGGACAACCTCCTTTGGAACTGGGACACGGGGACGAGCAACTACGCGTCGCTGCGACAGGATGCTTTCAACGTCGTCGGTGGGACGGGGTGGGTCGTCGAGCATGCCGCGCCTTTCCCGGTGAACACGTTCAAGAACGACATGCTCGCTTTGGCCACCTCGCAACCCGCGGCGAGCGGGTGGGGGATCGACGCGGCCGAGGCTTCGAGCGGCTGCACGGCCGACTTGGACGCGATTTTCGGGGGGCTCGACCCAAACGCGACCTGGGTGACGCGGTTTGAAGGAAACCTCGGGCCCGACGGCCTCATGACGGATCTCACCGTGGGCGTTTCGCCGAATCAAACCGCCGTGCCGAGCCCGATTGTGGTGAAGGAAGGCGCGACCGAGGGGACCCCGCCGGCATGCCCCGCGCCCTGTGGGACCGGCGGCATGGGCGGCATGGGCGGCATGGGCGGTATCGGCGGCATGGGCGGCATGGGCGGCATGGGGAGCAGCAGCGGCGGCACGGGTGGAATGCCGAGCGGAAACGGGGGGAGCGGCGGCATGGGGGGCAGCGGGGCAAACCCCGGGGTGTGTATCCCGGGCGAGCAGGTCGAATGCGCGTGTCCGGGTGGATCTCCGGGGGCGCAGGCCTGCAATCAGGACGGGACCGGATACGAGGCTTGCCAATGCATTGCGCCCGAGGAAAACAGCGGATGCGGCTGCAAGGCGGCCGGCGCCGGCGTGGGCTCGGCCGGCATGGCCCTCGGGTTCCTCGCGGTGGTCGGAGGCCTCTTCAGGCGCAGGCGGGCGGGCCGGTCGTAGACACGCGCTCCGGCTGCTCGCCAGCGGACCTCGTTCGCCTTATACACACGCCCCATGTCGACCGCCGTCCTCGTCTCCTGCCACGGCACCGTCTCCCGCACCGCCGACATCCCCGCGTTCCTGAACAACATCCGCCGGGGCCGCCCGACGCCGCCCGAGCTCCTCGCGGAGGTCACGCATCGGTTCGAGGCGATCGGCGGCTCGCCGCTCATGGCCATCACCGACGCGCAGGCGCGCGCGCTCGAAGCGCGGATCGGCATTCCGGTGGTCGTGTCGGGCCGGCTCTGGCATCCGTATCCGACCGAGGTCCTGCCTGGGCTCGTCGCGAAGGGCGTGCGGGCGCTCGTGTCGCTCCCGCTCGCGCCACAATCGGTCGACGTGTATCACGGGCCCGTCCGCGAGGCCGCCGCGAGCCATCCGGAGCTTTCCATCCGCGCGGTGCCCGCCTGGGGGATGGAGCCCGCGCTGATCGACGCGTTCGTCGAGACGATCGACGAGGCGCTCGCCGCCGTGCCCGAGGCGGAGCGGACGGCGGTGCCGATCGTCCTCTCGGCGCACAGCCTGCCGCGCCGGGTGATCGCCATGGGGGACAAGTACGAAGCACAATTCCGCGAAATGGCCGGCGCCGTGGCGGCGCGGCTCGAAGCACGTGGTTTTTCCACGCGTATCGCCTTCCAGAGCCAGGGCGCGAGCGCCGAGCCGTGGCTCGGGCCGGACCTCGCCGAGACGTTTGCCGCTCTCAGAGCCCAAGGTGCGAACGCGGTGCTCGTCGCGCCGATCGGGTTTCTCGCCGAGCACGTGGAGACGCTCTACGACCTCGACATCGAGGCGCCGACGATCGCCGCGAAGGCGGGGCTCGGGCGGTTCTACCGGGCCAAGGCGGTGTGCGACCGGCCGCGTTTCGTCGACGCGATCGAGGCCGTCGTGCGGCGGGAGCTCGACCGGTAGGGTTTGGCGGCGACAGCCACCCGGAAAATGTACCTGACGAACGGCATGGAACTTTGCATGCCTCCGTGCTGCAAGGGCTTGTCCCGCGTGCGGCTTCGCTGGTAGTTCTCGATCTGTCACGATCGGAGGCCCGCACAGATGGAACGCGAACGAACGTCCCTCTTCGCGCGTCGCGCCCTCGCGCTTCTCGGAGGCGCGGCCCTTGTCGGCACGACCTTGCTCGGACCCGAAGCCGCCGCCGGAGGCTCGGCGCCGCCCGACATTCGGGTGGTCGAGGTGAAAGGCAGCGACACGCCGAAGGTCGTGGCGAAGGCCGTGATCGATCAGCCGCCCGAGAAGGTGTGGCAGGTGGTCTCGGAGTGCGCGAGCTACAAGAAGCGCATGCCGCGCATCGAGGCGTCGAAGCTCGTCAAGCAGGACGGGAACAAGCACACCTGCGAGGTGACGATCGCGATGCCCTTCCCGCTCTCGAACCTGACGGCCGTGACCGAGGCCGTGCACGAGGTGAGCGACAAGGGGATGTCGCGGCGCTGGAAGCTCTTGCGCGGCGACTACAAGTTCAACGAGGGGAGCTGGGAGGTGAAGCCCCACGACGGCGGCAAGAAGAGCCTCCTCGTGTACACGGTGCACGCCGAGCCGAACACCGCCCTTCCCGGCTGGATCCGCGAAGCCGCACAGAAGAAGGCGATCCCGGAGCTGTTCGAGCGCGTCGGGGACGAAGCGGCGAAGCTGAAGTGAGCGTTGGGGGTACGGTAGGCAAACCGGGGGTTTGGGGGGCAGAGCGCAGCGTTAGCTGCGTGAGCCCCCCATCGCGAACCGGGAGTTTGGGGGGCAGAGCGCAGCGTTAGCTGCGTGAGCCCCCCATCGTGGAAGGCGCGAGAAGGGCGCATCGGCCGAGCAAACCTCGCTTCGGGTCGTGCAGCGCATCGCGCTCCGGCACGTCGTCTGCGGGGGCGAGCGCGAGGAAGCGGCGTTCTTCCAGGCGCAAGAGCGCCGTGTCGAGCGCGCTGCGTGATACCTCCGGCATGTGTGCGCGCAGCGCCGAGAGCGGAATGCCGCCGGAGGCGCGGTCGTCCGACTCCAGCGTGCCCATGGCGTCGAGGATCCTCGCTTCGGCGTAGGCCTCGGGGCCGAGCTGGCGCAACGAGACCACGCGCTCGATGTGCGACGCGAGCACCTCGAGGTCCGCGTCCTCCATCGTCCACACGAGGTCCGCGAGCGCGCGCGCCGTGCTCCGCGCATGCGAGGCCGCCGGGTTCGGCGCCGTGCGCTTCATGGAGAGGCGCGCGACAAACTGCTGCACACGTCCCCAGATCGAAGGCGAGGAGACCGGCGGCTCCTCGGAGGCCGGGACCGGGGTTTCGTCCCAGGAGGTCGCGGGTTCGTCCGCGCACATCGAGGTTTCCCAGCCGAGGTCGGCCCATGGGCCCGGGGCCCGGGGCTCGCCGAGGTGGGTAAAGCGTGCCGAGGGTAACGTCTTCCGATCGGACCGTATTGACAATTCGGCGAGGGCAGCGAGCGCCGCGTCGTCATCGTCGGAGTCGGCGAACGCCGCGGGGAGGACCGGCTCGGCGGGTTCGTCGTCGTCCCAGGCTTCCGCGTCGCCTCCGTATCGACCTTCTTCGTGCCCGAGCAGCGCAATCTCCCGTTCGTCCGGGCTCATGGCGCGGGTCGCGGGGCCGTCGCTCGACGCGACTTCGTCGGCGAAGAGCCCTTCCATCGCGCGCTTCGTGGGTGCGTCGTGGCGGGTGTCGGGCGACTCGTCGTGGAGGAAGGGGTCGATGGTCATGGCGTCGTACAGCGAGTTGGACGGGGCAAACCCCAGGAAGGTTTCACTGTCCCAAAGGCCGAGGCAACGAGACTCTTTCCGGCGTATGCACTTTTTGGTTTGGCCAGGTGCACAGAGCCGAGTTGATCGTGACCAGGGCGGTAGGACGGATCCGCCCTCCTGGGGCTTGCTCCTAAGGGAGGCCGGGCCGGCATGCGCCGATCAGACCTCCCCTGCTTTCCTACATGTGTTGAGAAGGCCATTCGTCCGAACGAAAGCGACGAGGCCGTTTTTTTTTTCGACGCGCGTGGGTTTCGTGCTCCAAACCACAGCGCGGTCGTGGGGCGGGAGGAGTAGGGAGAACTACTCGGAGCAGATGTACTGGAGCGGGCAGGACTCGGCGATGGCACAGGTGTCGCCGCACTCCTCGAAGCAGCTCACGCACTGCTGGTAGGCTGCGTCGCTCATGCAGGCGGCCTTGGCGGTGCGTTCGATGTCGCACTTGGTCTGGGCCTCCTCCTGCGAATAGCCGCCGCAGGCAGCGAGGACGAGGCCAAGGAAGGACGTGAGGACGATGGTTTGGAGGGCGCGTCGCATGATGATCTCCTTGGTAAGTGCGTTCGACCCCCTCATACCACGACCACGCGAAGCCACGCGCAGGCGTTCCGGCGGGTGGGCACTCGAGTTTCCACTTTGCTAGCCCGCGTACGCTGCAGGTCGGTATCTTCCCTCGCGCGGACGAGGTCTTACGGTACGCGGAGGGTGCGTCGAGGCATGGTCAAGCCGGAGGTTCGGGAGGAGTGGTCGCCGCTCCGGGCGGGGAGTCCGCATCTGTATCGCTTCGAGGCGCCGGACCTCTTCTTCAGTCGTACCCAGGGCGACGTCTCCGGCGCCGACCTGGCGCGCATGTTCGATCTCGTCGAGGAGTTCGCGGCGCGCGCGGGGAGGCGGCTATTCTGGATGGCAGACATCTCGCGGGTCGGGAAGCTGAGCGAGGAGGTCGGCAAGCTCGCCCTCGCGCGGGACCTCAAACCGTTCCTGCGCGGGGCGCTCATCTACGGGGGCAGCTTTCACCAGCGGCTCCTCGCGACCATGGTAACGAAGGCCCTGCACGTCCTGAAGCCGGAGCGGAGGACGGACAGGGTCGTCTTCTGCGCCACGGAGGCCGAAGCGAGGGCGGTCGTCGAGGAGCAGCGGCGTCTTCAAAACGCCGCGTCGTAGGGGCGTTCTGCGGCGGAGGCCGCATTCCTGCTTTGCTGGCCGGTCGTTGCGCAAGTCAGTATGTTTCCCGATGGGGCGAGGGTTCCCAGGTATGGGGGGGAGGATACGTCGAGGCATGGAGGCGCGGTGAAGGCAGAGTTGTCGGAGGATTGGTCGTCGCTCGGGGCGCATCGGTATCGATTCGAGGCGCCGGACCTCTTCATCGTTCGTGTCGTGGGTGACGTCAGCCTCTCCGATACGCAGACCATGTTCGAGAGGATCGAGGATCTGTCCGAGAAAGCAGGGCGGCCGATCTTCTGGCTCTCGGATATCTCGGGGCTCGGGCAGGTGACCCCGGCCGCCCGCAAGTTCCCCCTGAAGCTCGATCCCACGCGGTGGCTCCGGGCCACGGTCGTGTTCGGGGGCAACTTTCACCAGCGGCTCGTGGCGAACCTCGTGATGAAGGCGATCCCGCTCCTGCGTCCGAGTCGGCAAATGAGGCCCCTTTCCTTTTTCACCACCGAGGCCGAGGCGCGGGCGTACGTCGAGGAGGAGCGGCGCAGCGGGGGGCAGAACGTCGTGAGAGGCAACGAGCCATGAAGTTTTTCGTTTTGCAGAGCGGTGTCGGGTCGAGCCACGAGACGGCCTTTGCGCCGCTCGAACCCCAGTTCAAAGAGGGGCTCACGTGCCCGGCCTGCGGGCGTACGCTCACGGAAAAGGAATGGCTCCCGCCGCTCCGCGCCGAGCTTTTTGCGCGCGGCGAGGCGCCCGGGGACGTGGCGTTCGCGTCGGGTCTCGATTTGCTGATCTCCGAGCGTCTCCTCGACGCGTGGCGCGCGGAAAAGCTCTCGGGGCTGCACGGGCTGAAGGAGGTCGAGATCCGGAAGGTGCACCCGGAATCGGCCGCGCCGCATGCGCGGTATCACCTCGCGATGGCCGGCTACGGAATGACGCAGATCGACCCGAAGCGGAGCCACGTCGTGCGCGAGGGCGAACCCGATTGCCTGCAATGCATGGGCGGCGCCGAGGTCGTGCTGGTCGAGGGAATGACGATCGACGAGCCGACGTGGAGCGGCGAGGACGTCTTCGTGCCCTGGGGATTCAGCGGTTGCCTCGTGGCGACCGAGCGGGTGCTCGCCCTGCGTGACAAGTATGGCCTGACGAACGTGACGCTCGTGCCGACGGAGGCCTTCGCCTGGAAGCGACCTTGAGGAAGATCAGGGGGTCTTTTTCTCGCGCAGGAGCGCGACCATCGCCTCGGCGACGCCGGCCGCGGACGCCGGGTTTTGTCCCGTGACCAGGCGGCCATCCACCACCACCTGCTTTTGCCATTTCGGCGCGCCGACGAAGCGCCCGCCCCGCGCGACGAGGCGATCTTCGAGCAGGAAGGGCACCACGTTTTCGAGCTTCACCGCGCGCTCCTCCTCGTTCGTGAAGCCATTCACTTGCTTGCCGGCAACGAGGTACGCGCCATCCGAGAGGCGCACGTTCACGAGCGCCGCGGGGCCGTGGCAGACCGCCCCCACCACGCCACCCGCCTCGTAGATCCGCGCTGTGGCCTTCACGAAGCTCGGATCGTCCGGAAGATCCCACATGGCGCCGTGTCCTCCGGCGAAAAAGATGGCCGCGTAACGCGAGGGATCCACCGCGCTCGACGGCAAACTCTCGTGCAAGCGTCGCGTCACCTCGGGATCGTCGAGGAAGGCGGCGTTCACCGCGTCGTCGCGGTCGACGCCGTCGAGCGGGACACGCCCGCCGCGCACCGAGGCGAACTCGACGACGATACCCGCCCGGGCGAACACCGCGTACGGGTGCGCGATCTCGGGCAGGAAGGCGCCGGTGCTCTCGCCGGTATCGCCCTTCTTGTCGTGGCTGGTCATCGCGAGCAAAACAGGCTTCGTCACAGGGGCCTCCTTGGGTGCTGGTTTGTCGGGAACGACGTCCTTCGCGGTCGCGGAGGACGTGGCCGGTCCGCCGCACGCGGCGAGCAGGGCCGCGGCGAGCAGCCACACGGGCCGGGTGCGACCGGCGACCGGCCGATCCGTTTCGGGGTTCGACATGCCCCTCTTGATAATCGTCCCCGTGCGCGTCCGGTAGACGACCCCGCGTCGAAGCATTTGTACTATCGTGTTGAACGATGACGGCGCCGAGCCTCGCGGGCACGCTCCCCAACCTCGAAGCCTTTTGCCGCACGTACGAGACCGGCAGCTTCACCAAGGCCGCGCGTGTCCTCTCCGTCACCCCGCAGGCCACCAGCCGGAGCGTCGCCCGGCTCGAGCGCGCCCTCGGCGTCACGTTGTTCCGCAGGACCACGCGCAGCCTCGCGCCGACCGACGCGGCGCGCCGTTATTATGACCTCTGCGTGCAGGCCCTCTCGCTCCTCTCCACGGGCGAACGCGAGCTTGCCAGCGGAAAGAAGGCCGTGGAGGGGCGCGTGCGCATCAGCGTGCCCACCACGTACGGCCATCACCGCCTGCTGCCCTCCCTCGGCACATTTCGCGAGCGTTATCCCGGCATCGGCGTCGAGGTGAACGTCTCCAACCAGAACGTCGACTTCGTGCGTGACGGCTACGACCTCGCCATCCGGATGGGCGCCATCGACGACAAGACCCTCGTCGCGCGCAAGCTCGGCGATTTCGCGCTGGGCGTGTATGCGAGCCCCTCGTATCTCGCCCGCCACGGCGCGCCGCGCACGCCCGACGAGCTCGACGAGCATACCTGCGTGGCCTTCGTCATGCCGCGCTCGGGCCGCGTGCTCCCGTGGACGTTCATGCCCGCGCCGGAGAGGTTCGAGCCGGAGGCACCTTATCGATGCTCGGACGACGTGCTCGGCATCGTCACGCTCGCGCGCGCCGGGGTGGGGCTGGTGCAGGTGTACGACTTTCTGGTGGAGGACGAGGTGGCGCGCGGCACGCTCGTCGAGGTGCTCGGTTCTTTTCGCGGCAAGAGCCGCCCGTTTTCGCTGCTCTACCCGAAGAGCGTGGAGCCCTCGCGCCCGGTGCGCGCGCTCATCGATTACATCGTGGCGACGGCGCGTGAAGGGCGCGTGAGCCCTGGGGCGCTCGTGCCGACGGAGGCGCCCGCCCGAAAGCGTCCGTGAGGGGCGTCAGGCGACGTGGCGGCCGAGGGCGAGCTTTTCGAGCCGCTCGATGGCCGCGAGCACGGAGGGGGTTTCCGTGAGCAGTGCCGCCATGGGGTCGAAGATGCGCGCGACGCGGCGGGGAACCGTGCGGATGTCGAAGGCGCGCGGATCGAGGGTATCGTCGACCTCGTCCCAGGTGAGCGGCGTGGAGACGCGCGCGCCGGGGACCGCGCGCAGGGCGTAGGGGGCGACGATGGTGCGAGACGCGCCGGTTTGTCCGGTATCGACATATACGCGCGGGCCGCGGCGCTGCTTCGAGCGCTCCATGGTGGCGATGTCGGGGTGTCTGCGGACGAGCATGTGCCCGAGCAGATCGGCGAGCGCGCGCGCCGTCTCGTAGGAGATCGCGGGGCCGAGCGGGACGAAGACGTGCAGGCCCGACTGGCCGGAGGTCTTGGGAAAGCCCGTGAGGCCGATCTGTTTGAGCAGATCCTCGAGCGAGCGCGCGAGGGTGATGACGTTGGCGAAGGTCCCGCCGCTGACGTCGAGGTCGATGTTGAAGAAGTCGGCCTCTTCGAGGTGCGGGACGCGGGAGGCGATCACGTGAATGGGGATCGTGCCGAGGTTCGCGACGTAGAGGAGCGTGGCCTCGTCGCGGATGTGGAAGACTTCGAGGAGGTCCTCGCGCCCCGGCAGGCGGACGCGGAGCGTGGGCACCCAGGCGGGCAAGCCTGCAGGGACGTTCCATTGATAAAAAAATTTGCCGGTGATGCCGTCGGGATACCGCACGAGCATCACCGGCCGGTCGCCGAGGTGCGGCAGAAGGACGGGCGCGACGGCGGCGTAATATTCGGCGATGTCCTGCTTCGTGATGCCGTCCGCGGGGAAGAGGACCTTGTCGGGGTTGGCGACGGGGACCCGGGTCGGTTCATCCGCGGCGCCGCCCGTGTGGGTGGACTCCGCCGCGAGGCGTTCGATCTCGGCCTCCTCTCGATCCGCGTGCGGCGAGGCCACGCACTCCTCGGGCGCGACGTCGTCCCGGATCCCGCGAAACACCGGGAAACGGAGATTGCCGTCGTCGGTATACCCGGAAAAACGCACGGACACGACGAGCTCGGGGCGGACGTGGACGCGGCCGCGCGGCGCGGCGTTGTAAGGGCCACGCGCGGTGGGTTTGTCCGTGCGCAGGGGGGTGAGGCGCGCGAGCAGGGCTTCAATGGAACTTGCGTCGAGGCCGCTGCCGACCTTGCCGCGATAGCGCAGCTCGCCGGCCTCGTAGGCCGCGACGTCGAGCGCGCCGAGCCGGGCGCGGCCGCCTTCGCCGAGGGTATAACCGACGACGACGAAATCGTCGTCGCGCTCGCACTTGAGCTTGATCCAGTCGTACGAACGGGAGGGGCCGGGGCGATAGGGGGCGTCGCTGCGTTTGGCGACGAGGCCCTCCATTCGGCGCTCGCGGCAGAAATCGAAGAGCAGGGTGGGGTCGCCCTCGATCATGTCGAGGGTGCGGATTTCGCCGGGCGCGCGGACGAGGCTTTGCAAGAGCTCCTTGCGCGCGTGGAGCGGGAGGCGGCGCAGGTCGCGGTCACCGATCGCGAGCAGGTCGAAGACCACGAAAAGGACGGGGATTCGGGTCTCGGCGCGACGGATGTCGGCGCCTTTCGCGAGGTGGATGCGCTGAGCGAGGCGCTGGAAGCTCGGCTGGCCGGCCTGGTCGAGGGCGATGATCTCGCCGTCGAGGACGAGGCGGGCGGCGGGGAGCTTGTGGACGGCGCGCGCGACCTCGGGATAGACGCGCGAGACGTCGCGGAGGTTTCGCGACTGGAGGAGGACGTCCGCGCCGTTTTTCCGGGCAATGCAGCGGACGCCGTCCAGCTTGAGCTCGAAGATGTAGTTCGAGCCGAGCAAGCCCTTCGGCGCCGGGCTGGCGCGCATGGGGATCATGGTTGGCTCGATGGAACCGACGGGCGCGTCGAGGGCCGCGGCGCGCGCTTCGAGCTCCGAGGCGATGTCCGAGGCGTGGCCGAGCTCGCCGATGTCGAGGCCGGAGAGGACGGAGCGGGGTTTTTCCTGGACGATGTCGCCGCCGGGCGCCGCGAAGGCGTCGTGTTTTTTGAAGAGGAGCCAGTCCTTCTCGGAGTCCTTCAGCCGGACCAGGAGGAAGCGGCCGTGGAGCTTGTGGCCCGAAAGCTCGAACTCGAGTTTGCCCTTGCGTAACTGCTCCTCGGCGGGTTCGTCCAGGTACCGAACGCTGCCGGAGTCCCAGACGATCATGGGTCCGGCACCGTAATTGCCCTCGGGGATGACGTCCTCGAAATGGAGATATTCGAGGGGGTGCGGCTCGGTGCGGACGGCGAGGCGGCGCTCGCCCGGATTCAGCGTGGGTCCCTTGGGCACGGAGAAGCTCTCGAGCGCGCCGCCTACCTCGAGGCGCAGGTCGTAATGGCGGCGGCGAGCGTCGTGCAGGTGCACGACGTACGCGCCTTCCCGCGTCGCACCGGGCGAGCTCGAAGGGCCCCCGAAGGGCTCGGGGGTTTGCCCGGGATCACGCTTTTTCCGGTATGCATCGAGCTTGGCCTGTCCGTCCACAGGGGCCTCCGGGATCGTCCACGACCTTTGCAAGGATCGATGCGCATGGCTGCGCGATCCACGGGTACGGGGACCATCTCGTTTGGCCTGGTTTCCATTCCGGTCAAGATGTACACGGCCACGTCTTCCCACGGCGTCGGTTTTCACATGCTTCACAAGAAATGTGGGACGCGGGTCAAGCAACAATTGTTCTGTCCGTACGACCGCGAGGTGGTCGAGCGATCGGACACGATGCGGGGGTTCGAGTACGCGCGGGAGCAATACATCGAGGTGACCGATCAGGACCTCGACGCGGTGCGCGCCGAGCGGACGGACCGGATCGATATCGTGGAGTTCGTCCCGGCCGAGACCGTCGACCTGCTGTATATCGACAAGACGAATTACCTGGGCCCGGACAAGGGCGGCGCGCGGGCGTACAAGCTGCTCGCGGACGCGATGGAGCGGACGAAGACGTTTGCGGTCGGCCGGTATGGCGTCCGCGGCAAGGATCAGCTCGTCCTTTTGCGACCGTACAAGGGCGGGCTCCTCATGCACCAGGTGTATTACGCGGACGAGGTGCGGCCGTTCGAGGAGATCGCGCCGCCGGCCAAGGTGGATTTCCGGCCGCAAGAAGAGGACCTCGCGGACCGGCTCATCAGCGAGCTGTCGACCGACGCGTTCCACCCGGAGAACTACCACGACGAATACCAAGAGCGGCTGACGGAGCTCATCGAGAAGAAGGCGGCGGGGCAGGAGATCTCGCTGCCGCCGGCCGAGCCGCAGGCGCAGATCATCGATCTGTTCGAGGCGTTGAAGCAGAGCCTGTCCGCAAAACAAAAGGCCCCGGCCGCGGCCGCGCCGCAGGAAGCGGAGGAGGCCGCGGCCGAGGAGGCGCCTGCGGAGGAGCGCGCGCGTCCGTCGGTGAAGAAGGCCGCGCCGAGGCGCGCGCCGCGCGAGCGCGTGAGGAAAGCAGGATAACGGAGAGCGAGCAGCGTCGTCGGCGGGCGCGCTCCGTGGTACATAGGCGGGATCATGGGAGATCCGGACAAACCCGCCAAGAATGCGTCCCTCAGCCGCTTGCTCGGGCTCGCTCGTCCGGAGACCGCTCGGCTTGCGGGCGGGACCGTGTTCCTCGTCATCGGCACGCTGATGGGGCTGCTCGTCCCGCAGGCATTCCGGGTGATCCTGGATCGCGCGGTGGGCCAGGTGGGCGGCTTCTGGACGATCGATCGCGCGGCGCTCGCGCTCATCCTGGTGGCGGCCGTGCAGGCGGCCGCGACGGCGCTGCGTTTCGTGCTGTTCACGAGCGCAGGCGAGCGGGTGGTGACGCGCCTGCGGCGGGATCTCTTCGAGCACCTGCTCGCGCAGGAGATCGCGTTCTTCGACGAGCGGAAGACGGGCGAGCTGACGAGTCGGCTCGCGGCGGACACCACGCTCGTGCAAAACGCGGTGAGCGTGAACATCTCGATGGGGCTGCGTTTCGCGGCGCAGGTGCTCGGCGGCGTCGGCTTCCTCGTCTACACGTCACCCATTCTCACGGCCGTGATGCTCGGGGT
This sequence comes from Polyangium mundeleinium, assembly GCF_028369105.1. Taxonomy (NCBI): domain Bacteria; kingdom Pseudomonadati; phylum Myxococcota; order Polyangiales; family Polyangiaceae; genus Polyangium; species Polyangium mundeleinium. Next base: position 328,625 of record NZ_JAQNDO010000001.1, read on the forward strand.
GGTACCGCCGGTGGCGCTCGGCGCCGTGGCGTATGGGCGCCGGGTGCGCAAGCTGTCGCGCGAGGCGCAGGACGCGCTCGCCCGGTCGAACGAGGTCGCCGAGGAGACGATCGCGGGCATCCGGACGGTGCGGGCGTTCGCCGCGGAGAAGACGGAGGCGGGGCGATACACGAACGCGGTATGGGACGCCTTCGCCGTGGTATGGCGGCGCATCGTGACGAGCTCGGTGTTCATGAGCGTCTCGTCGTTCGCGGCGTTTGCGGCGCTCGCGCTGGTGCTCTGGTACGGCGGGCGGCTCGTTTCGCAGGGAGCGATGACGCCCGGCGGATTGACGTCATTTTTGATTTACACGCTCATGGTGGCGTTTTCGCTCGGCGGGATCAGCGAGCTGTGGGCCGACTTGATGCGGGCGTCGGGCGCGGCCGAGCGGGTCTTCGAATTGCTCGATCGCCCCCCGACGATTCCGCTCACGGAGGGCGCGCGGCCCGGTTCGGTGGAGGGTCGTATCGAGCTCTCGCGCGTGAGCTTCGCGTATCCCTCGCGGAAAGACCTGCCCGTGCTGCGGGACCTCGATCTCGTGATCGCGCCGGGCGAGGTGGTGGCGCTCGTGGGGCCGTCGGGATCGGGGAAATCGACGATCGCGGCGCTGCTCCTGCGTCTGTACGATCCGACAGGCGGGCGGATCGCCCTCGACGGAAAGGATTTGCGGGAGCTTTCGCCGGAATGGCTGCGACGTAACGTCGGGGTGGTGTCGCAAGAGCCGATGCTGTTTTCGTGCAGCGTTGCGGACAACATTCGGTATGGCCGGACAACCGCGACGGAGGCCGAGGTGGAGGCGGCGGCGCGGGCGGCGAACGCGCACGAGTTCGTGTCGAAGTTCCCGGAGGGATATGCGACGCTCGTGGGGGAGCGGGGCGTGAAGTTGTCCGGCGGGCAGAAGCAGCGGGTGGCGATCGCGCGCGCGGTGCTGAAGGATCCGCGGATCCTGGTGCTCGACGAGGCGACGAGCGCGCTCGATGCGGAGAGCGAGCACCTCGTGAAAGAAGCACTCGACCGATTGATGAAGGGGCGAACGACGCTGATCATCGCGCACCGATTGTCGACGGTGATGGGGGCGAATCGGGTGGTGGTGATCGAGGACGGAAAGATCATCCAGAGCGGGGACCACGCGACGCTGATGCAGCAAGGCGGGCTTTATCGGAAGCTCGTGGAGCGGCAGCTCGAAGGTGGGCGAGAGGGGGCGAGGGGGGAGGTTGTGAAGGGGCCGTCGGTCAACGCATTGGCGATCGTCCCGACGGTCGAGGGGGCGCAGGTTCTTTGAGCCTTCACCGCAGAACTCGTGGTAGTCTCATCTTGAACCATCATGCCCGGATGGGAACTCCACGACGGCGACAAGAAACTCGGCCCGATGAGCGAGGAGGCCGTGCGCTGGGCCATCATGCGGGGTTTGCCCTCGTCGACGCGGGTGCGGCCCGAGGGGCAGGAGGCGTGGATCGCGCTCGATGATCACCCGGCGTTCGCGGACGAGCTCGTCGCGCGGAGCTCGCGAGAGGGGCGGGCGCCGAGGCGCGGGCGGTGGCTCGCGTATACACGGATGGAGCTCGTACGCGTGGCTGTGGCGCTCGCCTCGGTCGTCGTGGCGGTGGTGGCGTATGGCCACGTCGCCGAAAACAAAGATGGGATCGTGCGCGAGATCGAGGATCGATGGCGCGAGAGCACTGCGCAGATCCCATCCGCGGAGCCGGCGCGCCCCGCGGCGTCCGTGGAGGAGCCGGGCGCGGTCGAGCAGGCGATCGAGGCGGCGAACGCCGCGCAGCTCTCCACGAGCGAGCGGATGAAATTGGCGAGCGCGGTGCTCGCGGATGCGCGGATGGATGGGCGCGCGGCGGTTTGCAAGGCGCGGGCGCTGCTCGAGACGTTGCCTCCGGCGGAGAAACGAAAGCCCGAGGTGGCGCGGGCGCTCGCGCAGCTCTCGTCGAAGGAGCTGCCGCTTTTGCGGGCCGAGCAGGCCGAATTCGAGAAGACACGCGGGGTCCTCTGCGGCGACGGTACGAAGCCGAGGGATTGTCCCTGCCACGGGGCTCACGAGGCCTGTTGCGTGCTCCACAAAGGCGTGGCGCGGTGCGAGCCATTGCCGACGCGCATTCGCTGTCCCTGAGCGTACCGAAAAATTCTACGCAACTGCGGAGGGGGTCGCGTCGATGAAGGGGCATGACGCGATGGTCCATCGTTGTGCTCGGGGTGCTTGGGGTATCGGCGTGCCGGGAGGAGAATCCGTTGGAGGTGCAACATATTTCTTCCGCGGATGAAGCGTGGTATGGTGTGGGGTTTGGCCTGCAAGGGGAGGTCGTGGTCTTCGACGGGAAGACCGGGGCCGTGACGAGCTCGGCCGAAGGGGGCGGAGGGACGCCGCGCGACGTGGCGGTCGATCCGGACGCCTCACGATTGTGGGTGCTCGAAGAAAATGAGGATGCGTCGGGCGGCGAGATCCGTGTGTGTCCGCTCGACGAGGGCGCCGTGGGGGCGTGCGCGCACGCGGCGTGGGTGGATGGAGGAGCCGCGCTTTTCGCGACGGACGGGGGGCTGTGGGTGTTCGAGCAAGGGGCGTACGGGCCTCGGTGGAAGGTGCTGCGGGAAGGCACGATCGCAAAAGGGGTCTACGCGCCGCGGCCCGCTTCGGTGTGGAGGGAGGGGGACCGGATGGAGGTGCTTTCGTACGGCGTGAACGAGGACCGATTGACGCGGATGTCGGGGACGCTGACGGAAAACGGGTTGGTCGTGACGACGGGCCTCGACCTCGGGGCGCCGGCGCTCCAGCCGCCGACAGCGCGATTCGTTCCGCTGTCGGCCGAATCCGGGCTGCTTTGGGACGTGGTGGGAGGTGATATTGCCGCGCGGAAGGTGGGCGCGCAGAGTGCGGAGGCCGCCGTGATGCTCGGGGTCGGGCCGGGAATCGAGAGGATCGAAGCGGCGGCGGTGCTCGGCGGGGCGGCGCTCGTGCTGTCGACGAATACATTGTGGGTCGTGGAGCTCGGGCAGGAAAACGGGGGTCTCGGCGTGACCGCGATCGCGCTTGGGGGGGAGGTTCGTCGGGCTGGTACGTTTTTCTCGCGAGACCTGGCCACGGCCGGGGACCGGGCGCTCGTCGCGACCGACCAGGGCGTGCGCGCCATCGTGGTGGAAAAGGATGGCGGGCCTGTTTTCCTCGACGAACGGTTCGAGGGCAGCTCCCTGCGAGGTCCGCTTTGGGTCGTGCGCGCTGCGAATTGACGCGCCGCGTGCCACCAAGATGTCACGAAAAACGGAGTGCGGTTCGGGGGGAAAACCTGTACATTCGAGCCGTGGCCTCCTCCCGAACCTTCATCCTTTGGGCTTTTGGGTTGGTCTCGGTCGTGGGTTGCTCGGACGAGCCGGTGCTCACGCCGAGCAACCCCCTTCCGGTGGACGTCGACGAGGGCAATGGAGGCAGCGGCGGCGACGCCGGGTCGGGTGGCGTCGGCGGCGTCGGCGGGACAGGCGGCGCAGGGGGAATGGGCGGCGTCGGGGGAATGGGCGGCGCGGGCGGAACAGGGGGCGTGGGCGGCGCGGGCGGCAGCGGCGGCGACGGGGTCCCGGTCGAAACCGATTGCATGGCCGACCTGGGTACGCCCGAGGTGTCCAAGGTGGGGATGCCCGGAAAGCTGCGGCTCATCGGGTGTGTGGTCACCCCGGACAAGGCATTCGCGGGCGAGGTGCTCATCGAGAGCGATACGCTGACGTGCGTGGGCCCGTCGTGCGAGAACGCGCCGGGCGCCGCGGAGGCGACGGTCGTCAAGACGCACGGGGTCATCCTGCCGGGGATGATCGATACGCACAACCACATCCTGTTCGATATCTTCGACGAGTCGGACTGGAGCCCCTCGAAGGCGTACGGCAACCACAACCAGTGGCCGAACGAGCCGCGTTACCAGGCGATGGTCGACGCGAAGCAATACATGAACGGCGAGGGGACGCCGAACCTCGACCCGGGCTTCGGCTGCGAGATGAACAAGTACGGCGAGATGAAGGGTCTCGTCGCCGGGACGACGAGCATCGCCGGCGCGGCGAACCCGATTGACAAGACGTGTTATGGGTCGCTCGCCCGGACGATCGATCAGAAGGCGAACGACCTCGGCGCGGACAAGGTGCAGGTCTCGACGTTGTTCCCGCCGTCGAGCGGCGATACGGTCTGCAGCAACTTCCTCGTCGACAAGACGGACGCGTACGTCATTCATTGCGGCGAGGGCGTGGACGAGACGGCGAAAAAAGAATTCACGACGCTCGGGACGGCGACGAACCCGGATGGCTGCCTGTACGCGGCAGAGACGACGATCGTCCACGGGACGGCGTTCGGGGCCGACGAATTCGGGGTGATGGCGGACAAGGGCATGAGCCTCGTGTGGTCGCCGCGCTCGAACGTGTTCCTGTACGGCGGCGGGACGGACTTCACGAAAACGACGAACGTGCCGATGGCCTTGTCGCTGGGCATCAACGTGGCGCTGGCGCCGGATTGGTCGCTCGGGGGCAGCCAGAACCTGCTCGACGAGCTGCGCTTCGCCAACAGGGTCGACAACGAGGCCTTCGGCGACGTGCTGTCGCCGGCCATGCTGGTCCGCATGGTGACGGTGAATGCGGCGAAGGCGCTGGGGCTCTCGGATGTGCTCGGGTCGCTCGAGGTCGGGAAAAAGGCGGACGTGACGGTGATCACGGGGGATGCGAGCGTGCCATTTGATACGGTGCTCGCGGCGCGGCCGAAGGACGTTTCGCTTGTTGTGGTGAATGGGGTGCCGCTTTATGGAGACGCCGTGCTCGCGGCGCTTGGGCCGCAAGCGCCGGGCTGCGAGGCGCTCGATATCTGCGGGGCCGCGAAATTCGCGTGTGTGGCCGAGACGGGCGGCACGACGGCGAACAAGTTCGGGCAGACGTGGGCCGACATTACGCAGATCCTGTCGTCGGAGCTCAAGACGTACGACGATATGAACCTGACGCAGTGGGATTTCGCGCCGCTCGCGCCGCTCGTGAAATGCGAATGATCGCTCAGGCCGTCTTGCGAAAGACGAGCGAGTGATTGTTGGCGGGCATGGGGACGGTCTCCTCGTGCACGAAGCCGGATTGACGTGCGAGGCGCTGGAGGTCGTCGAGGTCGCGCACGCCCCAGGACGGGTCCCTTTCCCGTAACGAGGCGTCGAAGGCCTCGTTGCTCGGCGCCGTGAAGGAGCCCGAGAATCGATAAGGGCCGTACGTGAAGAGCACGCCGCCCGCGGGGAGGATGCGCGCGGCGCCGCGGAAGAGGCCCTCGCACGCGCGGAAGGGGGCGATGTGGATCATGTTGATGCAGACGATGGCGTCGGCGCGAGAGACGGGCCAGGTGTCCTCGGAGGCGTCGAGCCGGAGCGGGCGGAGGAAATTCGGGAGATCGAGCTCAGCGCGGTACGCTTCGATGCTGATGAGCGCGTCGGAGTCGGGGTCGGTCGGCTGGAACGTGACGCTGGGGAGGTGCGCCGCGAAGTGGGCCGTGTGCTGACCCGAGCCACTCGCGATTTCGAGGGCAAAGGCGCCGTCCGGGAGGACACGTCGGAGGATGTCCAGGATGGGATCGCGATTTCTCTCGGCTGCAGGGGCGCGTCGCTTCATGGGGGCCTCCGGGTGGTGTATCCTCGGGCGCGTGGAGCTTAGCAAGATGCGCGCGTGGAAAGCAAAGCGAGGTTTGTGGATCGCGATCCTCGGGGCCTCGACGTTTGGCTGCCAGATCGTGGGCGGGCTGCCCGGCGAGCTTTCGCTCGATGAGGACCCGGGCAGCCTGCCTCCGCGGGATCGGCTGGTGTGGGAGGCGATCGAGCCCGGGCCGGAGATGGTCTACACGATGCCCGATTGGCTCATTTACATCAATAAGACCGACACGCCGCGCACGTCGCAAATTGGTCCGAATGCGCTGCGGATCGGATACCAGAAGAACGAGCCGAGGCCCCGCAACGTGGGGACGGGCTGGGGGCTCGCGCTGGAGACGGAGCGGACGAATTTGAATCCGCGGAGCAGGTGGGGAGGCGCCGGGTGGATCACGCCGGCCCAGGCGATGATGGCCACGCAGGACGCCCCCGATCCCGCAGGCGGAATGGATGGCGTGGCCCTGCTCTCCGCGGGAAAGCAGTCGTCACCCGGGATGATCGTGGACGGTGCGATTGCCTCGGCGTGGATCGCGGGCACGCAGGGAACGGGGCCGTTTGCGTATTTCGCGTACGGCAATGCGTTCGTGACCGTGGGCGACGCGGCATGGAAGCGGTACGAGGTGAGGACCGTCGAGGAGCAGCCCGTCCTTCGATTGACGACGGAGGCGGTTGGGGCGGAGCCTGCCATCGAGCAGCCGACGGCGATGACCGTGTACGCGGCGCAGGTGGAGGTGGGGACATATCCTTCGAGCTTCATTCCGACGACGGGGGCGCCGGCGCTCCGGGAGGCGGATCTCTTGCACGTCGACATGGAAACGCTGGCCCCGTCGGGGTATTTCGACGTGACGATCCGGTATGCGCCGCATTACGCGCAGAGGGAGCAGGTCGTTGATCAAGATCTCGTCGCGCTGGAGGACGACAGCGTCTTTTTTCGGATGAAGGCCGGGGCGATGGGAGGCACGTTGACGCTGCTCAAGGTGGGCTCGCCGGACAGCCTGCGGATCGAGGGGCTCGACTGGTCGCGGGATCAGGAACTCGAAGTGCGGGTGCAGTACCTGCCGAATCGGCGGCTGATTTCGATCAAGGGCGCGACGAAGGGAGATGCGACCGTGTCGAAGCTCGGGCGGGTCGAGCCCGTCGGGAAGGATTCCACCGTGTGGTTGCTCGGAGACAACGACGGTCCGCAGGAGAGCGTGGATCTTCGGTACATCGAGATTCGATAGGAATTGTCCCGCCAAACGGGTCCGTCAGCGCAGGTAGAGCCAGAGCCAGCTCCCCGCGCCGAAAAGGACGCCCGTCCCGAGGAGCACGCCGAATCCGCCGAGAAAGATCCATTGCCCGCGCTTCTTCGACTGCGCGAGCCCCCACGCGAGCGCGAAGAGGTGCGCGAGGACGAACACCACGCCGGAAGGCCAGGCGACGAGGCGGACGACGAGCTGGCCCATCGCCTTGGTGTCGTGCTCAAGCTCGGAGAGGCGCTCGAAATGCAGGTGGATCGTGAGCGGCATCGAGGCGACGGCCCACACGAAGGCGAGGGGGTAGCCAAAGAAATGCCCGACGGCGAGGCGCTCGAGGAAGAGGCGGAGCCGAAATCGAGGCGGGGCAGGCGCGTTCACCGGGCGATGGGGAGTTTTCTGTAGCGCGTGAACAGGGCCGATTGGCGGTTCGTGAGGTCGACCTTCTTGCCGCGAATGACGACGGCGAGCGGGCGCGAGGCGATTTCGAGAGGATCGCCGGACCAGACGACGAGGTTCGCCACCTTGCCCGGGGCGAGCGTACCGTATTTGGCGCCGAGCCCGAGCGCCGCGGCCGGGGCGCTCGTAATGGCAGCGATGGCCGCGGCGTGCGGCAATCCCGCGCGGACGGCGTTGCCGGCGACCTGGCGGAGCTTGCGCGCATTGTGGGTGTCGTTCGTGGTGATGACGACGGGGACGCCAGCGGCGTGGAGGAGCGCGGCATTGTCGTCGCGCATGCCGAGGGTGTCGAAGGTCGTGGGGCCGGGTTCGAGGGGATTGACGATCACCGGGACCTTCGATTCGGCAAGGCGAGGCGCGATCTTCCAGGCCTCGGCGCCGCCCGCGATGACGGGGCGGAGGCCGAACTCCTTGGCGAGCGCGATGGCGGCGAGGATGTCGGAGGCGCGATCGACGTGGAAGACGACCGGGACCCGGCCGGCGAGCGCGTCGCCGACGGCTTCGAGGTCGAGCCGGCTCGCGGCGAAGGGGCGGCTCTGGTTGCGCTCCCAGGCGGCGCGGTTTTTCTGGAACGTACGGGCGTCGTCGAAGACCTCCCGCGCGAGGTGCAAGGCCGCCGCAGGGCCGCCGCGATCGCCGTCGAGGCTGCCGTCGAGGTGGACGTGAAGCGCGAGGGGGCCCGCGGCGAGCGCCGATTCGCGGGTGTCGCCGTCGAGGTCGGCCCAGGTGGATTGTCCGGAAAAGAGGCCGCCGAGCGGGACGACAGCGGCGGAGGTGACGCCCTCGGCGCGCGTGATGCCGACGACGGTGGAGGCGGGATTGTAGCCGTCGGCGGCGCGGAAGGCCGCGCGAATGGGGTCTTTGCCGCCGCGGTCATCGTCGTGCGTGGAGTCTTCGAGCGAGATCTCGACGAGGCCGATGGATGTGAGCGCGTCGACGAAGCCAGGCGTGACAATGGCGCCCTTGGCGTCGATGGTCGTGACGCCGGTCGGGACGGCGAGGCCCTTGCCGATCTTCTGCACGAGGCCTTTTTCCACGAGGATCGTGGCATCTTCGAGGATCTCGCCCGTGCCCGTATGAACACGGCCGCCGACGATCGCCAGGGGCGCGGCGGCGGCAGGCTCGGTGGCCTTCGCCGCCGCGGGGGCCGGGGCTGGCGCGGGGCGGGCGGGCTGCGCGAGGGCCTCCGTCGCCGCGAAATGGGTGGTCAGGACGAACAGGGACGAGGCAAACGTCTTTCGCAGGGATCGGGGGTTCGTCACGGCGCACCTCCGGGCAGAAGGGTCGTGGGCCGGCCGGTGTCTTGGCCGAGTTCGAAATCGCTCCAGGGTGGGCGTTTTTTGCCTTTTTGGTACACGGTGGCGCCGTCGATCCAGACCTCCTCGGCCGAGGCATAGACCGAGAAAGGATGGCGGTCCCAAAGGACGACGTCCGCGTCCTTGCCGACTTCGAGTGTGCCGACGCGTTTGTCGATGCCGAGGGCCCAGGCCGGGTTGTACGTGAGCCATCGAATGGCCTCCTCGTCCGTGAGGGGCATTCCGGCGCGTCGGCCGCTGGCGAGGGCTTTGCTCGCCTCCTGGTTCATGCGCTGGACGCCCTCGGCCGAGTCGGTGTGTACGATCGGGAGGGCCCCCGATTCTTGCAGGAGCGCGATGTTCTCGGGGATGCCGTCATACGCCTCCATTTTGAAGCCCCACCAATCGGCCCAGGTGGAGACGGAGACGCCCTTTTTCGCGAGGATGTCGCGGATCTTGTACGCTTCGAGGGCGTGGTGGAAGCTCCGCACCTGGAAGCCCACCTCGTCGGCGAGCGCGAGCATGGCGAGCATGTCGTCCGCGCGATAACAATGGATGTGGACGAGGACCCTGCCGCGCATGGCGCCGACGAGCGTCTCCTTGGCGGGGTCCCGCGGGGGCGTGGCGTCCGGGTCGCTCGGTCGCGGAGGATCGAGGGGTTTGTCCCAGTCTTTTTGCCATTCGGCGCAGGGAGGGTACGAAGGATCGTCGTTGCATTGCGCCTGCTGCTTCTGGCGGGATTCGACCTCGGCCTCGTAAGCGGCGCGCTTCTTTTGGTCGTCGCGGAGGCGGTTCGCCTCGGTGGTGCGATGTCGTTGCCAGTCGTCTTCGTATTTTTTCGCGTCGAGGAAGGCTTTGCGTTGCATGGCGAGGTTGCCCATGCGCGTGCCGGGCGCCACGTGGCGGCCGTTGCCGTAGGTGCGCTTGGGATTCTCGCCGCAGGCCATCTTCAGGCCGTCGGGCGCATTCGGGAAGTGCATTTGCCGCGGCGAGAGGGCGGGGCGGAGCTTCAAGGTGACGGAGCGGCCGCCAATGAGGTTCGCCGAACCGGGGAGGATCTGGAGCGTGGTGACGCCGCCGGCGACGGCGCGCTCGATGGCCGGATCCTGGGGCCAGAAGCCGTCGACGGTCTGCACGTCGGGCGTGACGGGCGAGCTCGCCTCGTTGCCATCGAGGTGCGCGACGGTGCCCGGCATCGGATAGACGCCAATGTGCGAGTGCGTGTCGATGATGCCGGGCGTGACGAACTTGCCCGCGGCGTCGAGGATTCGCGCGCCCTCGGGCGGCGTGAGGTCCCCCTCGGCGACCTGCGCGATTTTGCCGCCCTGAAGGAGAATGCTGCCGCGCGGGATCGTCTTGCCCGTGGCGAGCCAGAGCGTCGCATTGCGGATGAGGATCGGCGGCGATGCGGCGGCGGGCGTCTCGATGCCCGCGGCGGTGGAGGGGCGCGCTTCCCAGGGGAAAGGGACGTCGGGCGGAGGCGCCTCGGCCTTCGCAGGCGAGCTCGGAGGCGCGGATGTCGAGGAGGAGGCGCAGGCGGGAAGAGCGAGGAGGAGCGGCGAAAGGAGCCGGAACGCGCGGCGGGAGAACATTGGGCGGGACGGTATCACACCCGGACGAACGCGCGGGGCATCCACGTATCGCAGCTTGCTGCGAGATCACGCTGCGGGCGCATTCTCCAGCGCGGGTCGTCGCGCGACGATGAGCACGTTGGAGAAGGGCGTGGAGCCCCACGCCGGCAGGACATCACAGTGGAAGCCGCGCGCTTCGAGGAGCGCGGTGATGCTTTGCGCAGGCCGGAAACGAACACGCTCGCCGCGGTTGAACCGTACGGCCGTGAAGATTTTCTCTTCGAGCAAGGTGGCGAAGCTGCGGAAGCCTCGCTCGGTGTCGGCCTCGCGCACGAGCAGGCGGCCGCCGGGTTTCACGTGGTCGGCAGCGCAGCGGAGGATCGCGTCCTGCTCTTCGATCGTGAAGTAGTGGAGGAGGTCGATGAGGAGCACCGTGTCGGCCGGCGTGGCCTCGAAGCGGCGCGCGTCCTCGCGGGCAAACGTGGCCTCGGCGGGCCCGGCGCCCTCGGGACGCGTGGCGGCGGCGCGGCGCGCGGCCTCGATCTTGGTCTCGTCCCAGTCGAGGCCATGCGCGCGCGTGGCGCGGCCGAGATCGAGGAGGAGGATCGGGAGCTGGCCGCGGCCGGTGCCGATGTCGAGCACGTCGCCGAGCGCGCCGTCGCGCGGGCCCTCGATGTCGGCGATGAGGCGCGCGATAGGGTCGAGCGAGAGCTTGATGCGAACGTAGTGGAAGAGGCTCTTGTCGGCGGCAGAAGGGCTCTCGGGCGAGGCGAAGCGCGAGGCGACGCGCTCGGCGGCGACGATCCAGGGAGGCGCGTTCTCCGGGAGGCGGTAGGGCGGGAGCGCGCCCGAGGCAGGGCGGATGGCGCGTTTGGCGAGGACGAATGTGACGGTGAGGGCGAAGCCAGCAGCGGCGAGGGCGAGGCCGACGAGGGGAGCGCCGACGAGCATGTAGCCGGCGAAGTCGACGACCGTGCGGTAGCTGGCCTCGATCGGGGGTTTGGGGGCGTAGCTCGGCTCGCCCGAGCGCAGCCCCCAAGCGTCAACCGCGTGATCGAGGCGGAGCCATGCGCCGGTGCGGAGGCGCGCGCCGACCTGGATCTCCGCGGTGATGAGGAAGGGCGCGAAGAAAGGGTTCGAGACGTTCGCCGCGGCGTACGCGAGCACGGCGTGCAGGCGGAGCCTCAGGCAGACGACGAGGACGAGGAGGAGGTGGAAGCCGAAGACGGGGAGCGAGCCGATGAACAGGCCGATGGCGACGGCGGCGCCGAGCCGCGCGGGAGAGAGGTCCTCGCCTTGGAGGTCACGGAAGGCGCGCCGGAGCTCCTCGCGCCAGAGGGAAAAGGTCGCCAAGTCTCAGGTGGGATTTGGGGGAGCGGAACCCCCAAGCGTCAAGTTGGAGTTGATGCGCCCTCGCGGGACCGTCGGGGCTGCTTGGCCGCGCGCGCGTTGCGCTGGGCCTCGACCAGGCGAAGGTACATCTTCGCGCTCTTGTTGTCCGGGTCGACCGAGAGCGCCGCGCGGAAACAAGTGACGGCCTGATCGGGGCTGCCGAGGGCGAGCATCGTGAGGCCGAGGAGGACGTGGGCCGGCGCGTACCGCGGGTTCGCCTCGATGGCCGAGGTGTAGTGCTCGCGGGCGAGGGCGTGGTTGCCCTGATCGCGGTAGAGGTTGCCGAGGCGAGCCTGCAAATCGGGGAAACGCGGGCAGAGATCGACGGCGCGGCGCAGCTCCGCGATGGCGTCGCGTGGGCTGCCGGCGTCGAGGTAGGCCTGCGCCAGGTCCGCGTGCATGTTGGCGATTTTGCCGCGGACGAAGGGGTCCGAGGTGGTGCCCGTGTGCTCCGACTGGATGCGTCGATAGACCTCGCGCGCGGCCTCGTAGTCGCCGAGGTCGGCGTGGGTGACCGCGAGGTTCATGAGCGCCTCGGTGTAGGCGGGGTTGATGCGCGCGGCGTTCGCGAAGTGAAACCGCGCGCCCAGGAGATCTCCGCGATCATGGAGGATCACGCCCAGCATGTCGTGCACGTCGGCGAGCTCGCCGTGGAGCGCGAGCGCTTCTCTCAGGGCGGGCTCGGCGCGGTCGTAATCCCGTCGTTGGTAGTGCTCGCGCGCGACGCGGAGCAGGTCCTTGAGGCGCTCATCCATGCCCCAAAGCTTACGTCGGCCAGGCCGACTCGGCGATGCGTGGGCGCAAAAAAGCCTACGTTTTCCAGTACTTCGACCGAGGCGGAAGCTCGGGCGTGTGCATGCACGCCGCTCTTGCCGCCTTCGTCTGCTCGGGGTACGTGCATGCCGTGGCGGACGTCCCGGAGCCGATCATCCCCGTCGAAGAGCGCAGAGGTCCGCAGGGGCCCGAGCTCGACGACATGAACGATCCGTCGCCCGAGCCGGGAGGGAGCGTCGCGGACGCTTCGAGGTCCAAACGTCCGCGACTGGTCGTGCCGCTGCGAAGGCGCGAAGCCGAGGGCCCGCCCGCCGCGCCGCGCGGGCCGCTCTCGGGGCTCGCGGGCGGCGGCGCAGGTCCATCGCCTTCGTCCGGGCTCGAAGGCCCGTCGGCGCGGCCGCTGCCGCGCGCGCACGGAGGCGTGTACCTGACGCCGCGCATGACGGCGATCTTCGGCGGCCTGTTCGGGCTCGCGACGGTGACGTCGATCATCGCGCTCCTGATCCAGGTGGTGCCGCCGCGCAACGAGCGCGCGCTCATCGCAGGCGCAGGGCTCACGCACCAGGCCTCGACGCCGGAGAATGCGAAAGGCGGTCCGAACGCGCAGGCGACGAAGCGCAAGCGCGAGCCGGTCCCGGGTCCGTGGCGGTTGTCGGAGCTCGCGAAGGATCCGTCGGTGCAGATCGTGTCGGGCACGATCGATCGCAGGAGCTTCGTGGAGGCGCTCGCGGAGAAGGACGTTCCGAAGGCCCAGACCTACCGGATCATGAAGGCCTTCGAGGGGACGCGGAAGTTCGACAAGTGCGGCCGCAAGGACAAGTTCTTCGCGGCGCTCGATCGCGCGACGAAGCGCGTGCGCGCTTTCGAGTACGAGGTCTCGTCGCTCGAGGTCTACCAGGCGCGCGAGGATCAAGGCGGCATCCTCGCCGGCACGCGGCTCGACATGAAGGTCGCCGAGGCCGAGGTCGTGGGCGCGTTCTACGTGAGCAAGGACGTCGTCGCGTCGTCTCTGGCCGGCGGCTTGGAGGACGGGGTCCTCACGACGATCGATGACGCGCTCGGCGGTCGTATCTCGTCGGAGGCGTTCGAGGAAGGCTCCACGGTGCGCGTGATCGCGGTGGAGGAGACGGCGCTCGGGATGTTCGCGCGATACAAGAAGATCGTCGCGCTCGAGTACAGGCCCGCCGATCCCGCCGAGAAGCCGATCCGCATCTACTTCTTCAACGGGCAGGAGGCGCGCGGCTACTGGGACGATCACGGCAAACAGCCGTACTCGGGCGGCTGGCGCTCGCCGCTCCCGGGCGCGCCGGTGACGTCGCACTTCAACCCGAAGCGGCTACATCCGGTGCTGAAGCGGCCGATGCCGCACAACGGCACGGACCTCGGCGCGCCGACGGGGACGCCGGTGTACTCAGCCTACAAGGGCACGGTCGACTGGGTGGGGCCCGCCGGGCCGAGCGGGAACCTGGTGACGATCATGCACCCGAACGGCGTCCAGACGGGCTACGCGCACCTCTCGCGCTTCGCGCCCGGCATCAAGGTCGGCATGAAGCTCGGCGTGCATCAGCTCGTGGGGTACGTCGGTTCGACGGGCCGATCGACGGGCCCGCACCTGCACTTCAGCGCGAAGAAGGACGGCAAGTTCTTCGACGCCTTGACGCTGCAGATGGACGGCGAGCGCGTGCTGCCGCCGATCGATCGCGCCGCGTTCCTGGAGGCGAAGGCCGAGCTCGATCGGCGTCTCGACGCGATCCCGCTCCCGGAGCCGCCGCCCGAGAAGCCCGCGCCCGCAGCCGCCGCGCCGGGCGCGCCGCCGTCGCCCGCGGGGAGCGCCGCGCCTGCCGCGCCGGGCGCGCCGCCGTCGCAGCCGGCGGGTGAGCCGGCCGCGGCCCAGCCAGGCTTCGTCGAGGAGACGGGCGACGATGAGGATGAAGGGGGCGGCCAGCCGATCCCCGCGCCGCTCTTGAACGGCCTGCCCATGGGACCGTCGTCGGCGACGCCGATCGGGTCCGCGGCGGGCAAGAAGCCGCCGGCCGCGCCTGCGCCGGAGGCGCCCCCGGATGATCCGGGTGAAGAGTCCGAGGCACATTGAGCGCGTCGGGGATCGTTTGAGCCGCAACGAATCGTCGAAGCCGGTGCAGATCGCGCAGGCGGGCGACAGCGTGCTCGAAGTGGAGGAACCCGACCTTGTGATCTACCGCCTCGGCGGGGTCGTCGAGGGGCACCAGCTCCGGACGCTGCGCGTGGCCGAGGGCCAATGGAACGCGGGCAAGCCCTACTTGCTCGTGCTGGTCGACATCTCGCGCCAGATGAGCTCGACCATGGACGCGCGCAAGGCGTCCACCGAGCCCGCGCTCGGGACGCACAACCGCGCGATCGCGATCTGCGGCGGCAACCACTACGTGCAGGTCCTCTCGGACCTCGCGGTTCGCGCGATGCGCTCGCTCACGCGTACCGAGGTGCAGGTGCGTTTCTTCCCGGACGAGGAGATCGGGCGGGCCTGGCTTCAGGCGCAGCGCGACGAGCTCGCGTCGAAGGCGAGCTGATCTCCTCCGTGGGCAAGGGCCACCTCGGGACAAAACACCAAAACCCCCTGTCCGTCCCGTGAAGGGGGAGAGGGGGTTTTGGGGACCAAACGGGCAGCGATCAGCGCTTCGAGTACTGGAAGCGCTTGCGGGCGCCCGGCTGACCGTACTTCTTGCGCTCCTTCTTGCGCGCGTCGCGCGTCAAGAAGCCGGCGCGCTTCAGCGAAGCACGGCGCTCGGGGTCGGCGAGGCAGAGGGCGCGCGCGATGCCATGGCGCATCGCCTCGGCCTGCGCGCTGTGCCCGCCGCCGGACACCGTGGCTTGCACGTCGTACTGGTCGACGAGCTCGAGGAGCTCGAGCGACTGACGCATGATCATCTGGTTCGTCTCGCGCACGAAATAGTCGTTCGCGCCACGAGCATTCACCGAGATCTTGCCGGAACCCGGCGAGATCCACACGCGCGCGACGGCCGTCTTGCGCTTACCGGTAGCGTAGATGCGATTGTTCTCGGGCATGGATCGGCCTCAGTTCACGCAAGGGGCTGCGGCTTCTGCGCCGCATGGGGATGATCCGGTCCGGCGTACACCTTGAGCTTCGTGATGAGCTCGCGGCCGAGGATGTTCTTCGGGAGCATTCCCTTGACCGCCTTGACGATCGGCAGCTCGGGCTTGCGCTCGAGCAGGTGACCGTACGCCTCGGTCCGGAAGCCACCCGGCTCACCGCTGTGCCGGA
The DNA here is from genome assembly GCF_028369105.1 of Polyangium mundeleinium. Classification (NCBI taxonomy): domain Bacteria; kingdom Pseudomonadati; phylum Myxococcota; order Polyangiales; family Polyangiaceae; genus Polyangium; species Polyangium mundeleinium. The sequence continues at coordinate 344,294 of NZ_JAQNDO010000001.1, forward strand.
CGTACTGTTTCTGCTCCAGCTTGCGTCCCGTGAGCGCCACCTTCTGGGCGTTCACGATGATCACGAAATCCCCCGTATCGACGTGGGGCGTGAACGTGGGCTTGTTCTTGCCACGCAGGATGGTCGCAACTTGCGAGGCGAGGCGGCCGAGGGGCTTGCCCTCCGCGTCGATCACCCACCATTTACGATCTGCGAGCGCCTGCGCAGGCTTAGCGCTGTACGACTTGGGGACAGGATTCATCGCTCGGACTCCGAGGGACACCAGCTAGCTGAAAGGGGCGCAACTTCTACAGGCGGGGTGGCGGTCTGTCAAGGATCGACGAGGGCAAAACCGCATCGGATCGTTCGTGATCCACCCGTCCTCACACCCGAAGGGTGCGTAAAACCCGCCGCGTTGACGGCAAGGCCACCCTTGGCCGACCTTGCCTGGACCCATGATTGCTTTCGAACCGACCGAAGACCAGCGGTTGATGCAGGACGCCGTGGCGGAATTCGCGAAAGCCACGCTTCTGCCCCGGACACGCGAGCTCGAACACGCGCGCGGCGTGCCCGAGGACATCCGGCGCACGGCACACGAGATGGGGCTCGGGCTCGTCTCGGTCCCCGAGGCCGCCGGGGGCCAGGGCCAAGGGCTCGTGACCGCCGTGCTGATCGAGGAAGAGCTCGGCGCCGCCGACGCAGCCGCAGCGTTTGGCCTCGCAGGGCCCGGCGCGTTCGGTCGCGCGGTGATCGAGCTCGGCGGACCGGAGCGCGCAGCCGAGCTGCTCGCCGGCTTCGCAGAGGAAGGCGGTTGGGACCGGTTCGGCGCGGTCGCGTGGAGCGAGCCCGGGCCGTGTCGCACGCACGAAGGTTTCGCGACGAAGGCCGAGCGGACCGACGAGGGCTACCGGATCACGGGGAAGAAGGCGTTCGTGGGGAACGCGGCGCTCGCCGATCGGTTCCTCGTGTTCGCGCAGGTGGAGCCCGAGCGCGGGTGGGGCGGGATCGGCGCGTTCGTGGTGCAGCGAGACAACACCGGGATCCGCGTGGGGGAGCGGCACAAGACGCTCGGGCTCGACGCGGCGAGCTTCGGGGAGGTCGTGCTGGAAGGCGCGGTCGTGCGCGACGCGGATCGGCTGCATGGCGACGGAGGCGAGGAGGGTTTTACCCGCGCTGCGCTGCGCTTCTTCGTGAAGCATGCGCTCGTCGTGGCGGCGCGGGCGGTGGGGCTCTCGCGCTTCGCGTTCGAGCTGGCGCGCGAGCACTGCGACACGCGTGTCGCGTTCGGAAAGCCGATCGGCCACTTTCAGGCCGTCGCGTTCACGCTCGCGGATCGAGCGATGGACGTGGAGACGTCGCGCTGGCTCGTGTGGAAGGCGGCGGCGGCGTGGGACGCGGGTCTGCCGGAGCGGGATGCGCTGCTGGCGTCGGCGCGCGCGGCGGCGCACGCGTTCGAGGCGACGATGCGCACGGCCGATGACTGCGTGCAGCTCTTCGGCGGCTCGGGCTTCATCCGCGACCTCGTGGCCGAGAAGCTGATGCGCGACGCGAAGCAGCTCATGCTCGCCGCGCCGACGGCCGAGCAGCTCGATCAGCTCGCGAGCGCGATCGAGCTCGGGCAGAAGCTCGATCCCGCGCTCGTGCTGCCCACCCCCGACACCCAGGCGATCTTCACCTGACGGACCGAACGAGGAGCCGACGATGATCGAATTTGCTTTGAGCAAGAAGCAACACGAGCTGAAAGAGGCGCTCCAATCGCTCGGACGTCACGTGATCCGGCCGATGAGCCTCGACATGGATCGCAACAAGGAGGTGCCGGAGTCGTTCCTGCGCAACTTCATGATGATGTCGAGGGGCTTCCGCTCGGACGACATCGCGGAGTTCTCGGAAGGCACGCCGCGCAAGGAGCGAGATCCGAGCAAGCCCTCCGAGGCGAACCGCACGGCGGTGATCGCGGCCGAGGAGCTCGCGTGGGCAGACGCGGCGATTCCGCTCAGCATGCCGGGGCCGGGGCTCGGCGCGCCGCCGGTGCGCGCGACGGGGACGCCGGAGCAGAAGAAGCGGTTCCTCGGGATGTTCCGCGACATGGATACGGGCCCGCTCAAGTGGGGCGCGTACGGGCTGACGGAGCCGGGCGCGGGCAGCGATGTGGCGGGCATCCGCACGAGCTGTCGCAAGGACGGCGCGCACTGGGTGCTGAACGGGCGCAAGTGTTACATCACGAACGGCGGCCGCGCGGTGTGGACCGTCATCTTCGCGACCGTGGATCCTTCGCTCGGGCGCGCGGGGCATCGCGCGTTCGTGGTGGAGAAGGGGACGCCCGGGTTCGAGGTCGGCAAGATCGAGGACAAGATGGGGCTGCGCGCGAACGAGACGGCGGAGCTCGTGCTCGAGGATTGTCGCGTGCCGGAGGAGAACCTGCTCGGCGGCGAGGAGGCGTATCGATCGAAGGAGGGCTTCATGACGGCGATGAAGACCTTCGACAACACGCGCCCGCTCGTCGCAGCGATGGCCGTGGGCATCGGGCGCGCGGCGTACGAGTACGCGCGCGACTTCGTGAAGCAGAACTACGTGCTCGGCCGGCCGATCCCGAGGTACGCGGCGATCGCAGAGAAGCTTGCGAAGATCGGGCGACGTCTGGAGGCGGCGCGGCTGCTCGTGCACCGCGCGACATACCTCGCGGACATGAACATCCCGAACGCGAAGGAGGCGAGCATGTCGAAGGCCGCGGCGGGGCAGGCCGCGACGCTCGCGTGCATCGACGCGATCGAGATCTGCGGCGCGCACGGGACGCTCCAGGCAGAGCACGCGCTGCTCGAGAAGTGGTTCCGCGACATCAAGGTCTACGACATCTTCGAGGGCACCGGGAACATCCAGCGCGTGGTCATCTCGAAGCGGATCGTGTCGAACCTGAAGTCATTTTGACATCAAACGAAGCGGGCTCGGCCTCGGGGGGCTCGATCCGGCTCAGCGCATCCGGGTGACGCGTCCGCCGCGGACCTCGTAGACGATGTCGGCGACCGAGACGAGGTGCGAACGATGCGCGACGACGATGCGCGTCGGGGCCAGGTTGGCGAGGACGGCCGCGATGCGCGTCTCGTTGTCGGCATCGAGGTTCGCGGTGCCCTCGTCGAAGAGGATGATCTTCGGCTGGCGGTAGAGGGCGCGCGCGATGAGGATCCGCTGCCGCTGGCCCCCCGAGATCTGCGCGCCCATGTCCCCGACGAGCGTGCCGTACTCCATCGGCATCGCCTCGATTTCCTCGGCGATCGAGGCATCGCGGGCCGCCGCGCGGACCCGGTCCATGTCGATCGTCGCGTCGAAGAAGGCGATGTTCTCGGCGATCGAGCCGGCGAGGAGCGTGTCATCCTGCATGACGGTCCCGAACCGCTCGCGCCAGCCGTGCCGGTGGACGTCGCGGATCGAGGCGTCGTCGAGGAACACGTCGCCCTCGCTCGGCGTCTCGATGCCGAGGATGATCTTGATGAGCGTGGACTTCCCGCTCCCGGACGGCCCCACGATCGCCACGCACGCGCCGGCCGGGACCTCCAGGGAGACGTCGTCGAGCACCAGCGGCTCCGTCGCCGCGTACCGGAAGCGGACGTTCTTCAGCGACAGCGCGCCCGCGCCGTCGACCGGCATGTCGCGTCCGCCCACGGGCTCCGCTTCGGCGAGCATGAGGTCGTCGAGCCGACGCAGGTGGACGCTGACGAGCTGCAGGGAGGACAGGTTCTCGGTGAGCGTGCCGAACCGCTCACGGAACACGCCGCGGTACGCGAGGAAGCCGAAGAGGGTGCCGAGGGGCACGGGATCGGCGCCCACGCCGAGCACTCCGATTCCGAGGACGAGCACCCATTCGACGGCCCCGATGGTCGAGGCGGCCGATTCCACGCCGGTGTGCAGGCGGCTCAGGCGCATGTTGGCGTTGAGGACACGGACGAGGTCGTTCTCCCACAACGCGAACCGCTGGGCCTCCCGCCCCGCGAGCTTGATGGCTTGCACTGCGCGGATCGATTCGAGGAGGCGGGCGAGCTCTTTTCCTTCGGCGTGCAAGAGCTCGTCGGAGAGCTCCCGTTGCCGCGGCAGCGCCGCGAACCGCATCGTGGTCTCGACGGCGAGCCCGAGGATCACGATCGCCGCGAGCTTGGGGCTGAATCGGATCATCAGCGCGGCGGTCACCACGCTGACCGCGAGGTCGATGAGCAGGGGAATCGCCCGATCGGTGACGAAGCGCCGGATCGCGTCGACTGATCGGACGCGCGCCAGCACGTCGCCGAGGATCTGACGCTGGAAGAAGGACACCGGGAGCGAGAAGAGACGCCCGACGATGTGCGCGGAGACGCGGTGGACGAAGAGATTGCCGAACCGCGTGACCAGCACCCCGCGTGTCCACGACGCGCCTGCTTGCACGACGATCATCAATGCAATGCCCGCGACGATCGCCAGCATGGCCGGGTCGGACGTGCCCGCCGCGGGGTGACGGTCGATCAGGGACCGGTATGCGAAAGGCAGGGAGACGATGGATACCTGGAGCAGGACCGTGAGCCACAAGGCTCGAAGCGCGACTGATCGCAGGTGCGGATCGTCGAACCACGCCCGCCGGAAGCTCCGCGAGAGCGCGAGGGGCTCGCGGGAGAACGCTTTCGTCGGCGTGAGCTCGACCGCGATTCCGGTGAAGGAGGGAGATACCGCGTCGATTTTCATGCGCACGCGGCCACGCGCAGGGTCCACGATCCACGCGACGTCTCCCGCGAGTTTCTCCAGGACCACGAAATGGTCCATGTTCCAGTGGAGAATGGCGGGCGTCTTCAGATCACCGAGGCGGTGAAGGCCGATGCGCACGGGGCGCGCCGCGAGGCCAAGCGCCCCCGCGAGGCTCATCAGCATGCGCAGGCTGAGTCCGCGCGGCGTGGTGGTGAGCTTCGCGCGAAGCGCCGCGAGGTCGGCCTCGAGCCCCCAGGACGAGGCGACCATGGCGAGGCACGCGAGCCCGCACTCGCTGGGCTCTCCTTGCAGAATGATGGGGACGGCTCGCGCAGGGCGAGGGGGCGAGGCTTCGTTGTCGGCGACGCTGGCCATGGGCTCAGCGGGCTCCCAGATACAAGGCGACGAGGCCGGCCGCCGCCAGCAACGTCAGGACGGCGAGAATCGCGTGCTCGGCGAGCAATCGGCCTTCCCACGGCTCACCGGCTCCACGTGTGGCGTGCGCAGCCACTGCCTCCGGGCGGTAGAGTCGATGATTGTCCCGCCGGTTGCTCTTGCCGCCTTTTTCCTGGCTCTCGCTCGCCTTGCTTTCGCTCATTGTCGCGCTGCGGAATCGACCGCGTTGCACACGCCCCGCCAGAACCGCTGGCCGGCCTCCGTGAGGGTCTTGCTCTGGTCGAGGGCGGGCCGGTAATCCTCGTCGAACCAGCGCTGGTGGACGCTGAATCGATCCTGCGAGGCGGCGTCGAGCCCGGTCGTCCGGCGGAGCGCGTGGTAGTAAACGATCATGTTTCCCACTGCGTGCGCCCCGGAGAGGACCCGCTCGATCGGCCGGTGCGCCCGCTTGATCGGAGAGTAGTACACTTCGTCGCTCCCTGTCTGCACGAACGGAGCGACCATCGAGTAGAGCAGCATGTGCTGGTGGGCGCACTCATGGACGAGGAGCTCGCCGCAGAACGCCGCGTCGTCGGGCGTTTCGATCGCAATGAGCCCGGGATGATCGTAGGAGCTGCCGGATTGGGCCTCGTGGCTGCCGCTCCGGTCGAGGAGCAAGCACCCCGCGGCCGTGCTCGCGACCCAGGGCGCGAAGAGGGGCGCGCTCTCCAGCAAGAGCCGCCAGGCGGCGCGAATGACGTCGATGCGCTCCTGCGGCGCGGTCACGGTCGCGGGCGGGGCGGGCGGAGGGCCTTCAATCCAGGGGAATCCCTCGACGGAATGGCGCAGCCCGCTGACCGTGACGTACCGCGGCGCGAGACCGCCGCTCGGAAAAACCCTCCACGGGCCTCCCGGCGCCTCGGCCGGGAGGAGGTTTTTCTCCGGCGAGAGGACGTACGTCGCATGGCCCAGATCCGAATGAACCGTCGTCTTGTTTTCCCCCGCCGCGAGGCGGCACGCCCCTTGGATGGGTTCGAGCCACCCGTCGAGGTAAAGCCATTGCGGCGTGTCGATTTCGATCTCCACGACGCCCGACCCGCCCATGCCGCCGTGCAGTGCGGCGAGCTGGAGCGCGGCGAGCGCGGGGGCGTCGTTTCGCAGGGCGAGCAGGGCCAAACCCATTTCGGGGCGCCATGCGCTGCCTCGGCCCGGGGTGAACGCGACGAGGGCGCGGGCGGGTTCGTCCTTTCCCGCCCGCGTCAATACGTCCGCCACCCGGCGGCGCGTCGCATGGAGGCGACCTGCCGCGAGCGAGCGCACGGCGCCGACGGCGTCGCCGTGGACGGGCGACGCGAAGATGTCCGCGTGGGAGGAGATGTCTGCCATGGGTTTGTCCGGCTCAGCGTGGAGGGGACGCCTGTTGCCCGTTCTCCGGGACGCCCCCCGGGTCGGGGGCGGGCGCGGGGTCGATCGCGGCGATCCTGTTCGTGATCTCGGAGAGGGGAATCCCGTTCCGGACCAGGAATGCGGCGATCTCCGCGTAGATGTCTTGCAGCCCCTTGCAATACAGCGATTTGTTGTCGAACCGGAGGGCCTTGGAGAAACGATTGATCGGTCGCCCCGCCTTGCAGATGTTCCACCATCCGCACGCCTTGCACCCTTCCGGTCGTTTCAGCGACGCCTCGGCCTGCTCGCGCCATGCATCCGATTCGACGAGGTCTTCGAGGCCGTGGGTCGCGATGTTGAGGCCCATGGAGGCGAAGCGCGGATCGACGACGCGCAGCGTATCCTCGGGGGCCAGGTCGCCGTTCGACGAGACGGAGATGATGTTTCGATAGTCGTCGCGATACGTCCGGAGGAGGTCCATGGCTTGCGCGCTCACCATCGCGGACAGGAGCTCCGAGAAGACGCGGATGTGGACCTTGGGGTTCTTGTCGCGCAGCCACGCGCGGCAGGCCGAGAGCAAATATCGCTCGACGCCGCGGACGATCTCCTCGTTCACGCCCGAATCCCACGTGTAATCCGGGGTCAAAAAGCTCATGTCGGTCACGCCCAGGGTGTGGACGAAGTGACGGTACACAGCGCCGCCGTCGGCCCCGGGGTTGATCACCGCGAGGAGCCCGGGCGCGCTGAGCCTTTTTTGCGCCGCGGCCTCCTGGAGCAGGCGTAGCCCCGCGACCGTGCGGTCATACGAGCCGCGGTCCTTGAGGTCGAGCCGGTGCTTGTCGTTCACGGCGGGCGGCCCGTCGAGCGATACGCCCACGGAGATTTGATACTTCTCGAAGATATCGATCCACTCGTCGCGGACGAGGACCCCGTTCGTTTGCAGGCCGAAGTCGAAGCGGAATCCTTCCTCGTGCTTGCGGAGCCTCTCGCACATGTCCGCGAACCGGGCGCGTGGCATCAGCAGCGGCTCGCCGCCGTGAAAGATGAGCGTCACCCGCTCGATGCCGTACGTCTTCGCCGCTCGCGCCGAGAACGCCCCGAGAGAGTCGACGACCTCCGGCGACACGAGCGGAGGATGTTTCTTCCAACTGTCGTCGCCGGCGAAAAAGAAATAGCAATAATCGCATTTGAGATTGCAGCGCTCGCTTACCTTGAATACGATGTTCAGATACTCGGCGGTTCGACGGATGTCCTGAAGCATCTCGCGCTGATTCCTTTCGTATCCAAGGCCCGCGTTCGAGCCACCGAGCGCGGCCTCTTTATAAGGAGGCCGCGCCCGGCGGACTCACTCCACGTGGTGGAGGCTTACTTCTGCTGCTGCTTGAACTGGACGTGCAGGCTGAAGCCGCCGCCCGTGACCTCGTCGATGTGGGCCTCGATGAGGTCCTCGGCACCTTCGAAGTCCATGCTGTCCTCGTCGGCGAGGCGATCCTGGATCTGCTTCTCGATGTCGTTCATGGTTTTTCTCCTGCTCGTGAATTGCTCCGGTGAGGAGCAATACTCAGATTTATCAATCTCCGTGTCGTCCCACAAGCACATTCGTTGACGTGTCGTCTTCGGAGAAGGCCGAGATGCGGTTGCGTGTTGTAGAATTCAATTGGTGGTGCAACAGAATGCTCGGAGCGGCCCGCGTCGGCGCTGTTTTGCGTTTTTTGTGCGGAGCGATGAAATTTCTGGGTGGCGTAAGACGAAGTCTCGTACCATCGGCCCCTTCCGCGGGCGCGTCCGCTACGGCCGGAAGAGGTTCCGTTGATGGATCCCCTGATCCAGATCGAGTCGATCACGAAGGTGTACTGGATGGGGCAGATCGAGGTGCACGCGCTCCGCAATGTCTCGCTGGAGATCCGGAAGGGCGAGATGGTCGCCATCATGGGCGCCTCCGGGTCGGGGAAGTCGACGATGCTCAACGTCATCGGGACCCTCGACCGGCCGACGGAGGGGCGATATCGTCTCGATGGAGAGGATGTGGGGGCGCTCGACGAGGTCGAACTCGCGCACCTCCGAAACCGCAAGATCGGGTTCGTTTTCCAGTCGTTCAACCTCCTGCCCCGGGACTCCGCCCTCCAGAACGTGGAGCTGCCGATGATCTATTCGGGTATCCGCCCGTCGGAACGCCGAGCACGTGCGCGGCGCGCGCTCGTGCGCGTCGGCCTCGCCGAGCGTATCGATCATCTGCCGAACCAGCTCTCCGGCGGCCAGCAACAACGCGTCGCCATTGCCCGCGCGATCGTCAATGAGCCCTTGCTCCTGCTCGCAGACGAGCCCACGGGGGCGCTCGACTCCGCCACGACGGTGCAGGTGATGGGCCTCTTTCGCGAGCTCCACGCCCAGGGAATGACCGTGGTCGTCGTGACCCACGACGAGGCCATCGCCGCTTATGCGGATCGGGTCATCACCTTCAAGGACGGGGCCTTGGTCTCGGACGCGTCGAAGTTTGTCGCGGCCAGCCCAGGGGCCGCCGCAGCCGCGCAGGGAGCCACAGCATGAGCGCGAAGCGGAAGCGGCGGTGGCCGTGGCTGCTCGCGCTCATCGTGATCGTCGCGCTCGGCGTCGTGATTTCGCAGCGCGGCGGCGCGGGAGCGGCTCCGCTCGACCCCGCGCTCGTCGTGACGGCGAAACGCTCGGAGTTGGTCCTCGAGGTGGTCGAGACGGGGAAGGTGGAGGCGCGCAACAAGGTCGAGCTCAAATCGAAGGTCCCGGGCCAGGTGGCCGAGGTCCTCGTGGACGAAGGCGCGCAGGTGAAAAAAGGAGACCTGCTCGTCGTCCTCGATCCGACGGATTATCAACGCGAGCTCGCCCGCGCCGAAGCCGAGCTCGCGAACGCGCAGGCGTCGGTAGCTTATGCCAAACTCGTCCTCGGCCGGAAAACCGCGGGTGTCGAGGGGGCCGTCGTCCCCGCGCACGAGCTCGATGCGGCCCGGCACGACCTGGCCACGAAGGACATCTCCGTGCGGCAGGCGCGCGTCGCGGTGGACATCGCCCGGGATCGCCTTCGATACACGAAGATCGTCGCGCCGATGGCCGGCACGGTGATCCAGCGCGGAATCGAGCCGGGCGAGGTCGTCACGCCCGGCGTGCAAGCCACCTTCAATGGCGAGGCGCTGCTCGTCGTGGCGGACCTCTCGACGCTGGTCGTCAAAATCGAGGTGAATCAGATCGACGTGGCGAAGGTCCAGCTCGGGCAGGCCGCGACCCTGACGCTCGACGCGCTCCCCGGGAAAACCTACGAGGCGCGCGTGACGAAGATCGCGCCGGCGTCGACGCGCCCGCAGGGCAGGGACGTGGACGTGTTCCCGATCGAGGCCGAGCTCACCGCGGCTGACGCGCAAATCAAGCCGGGGATGTCCGCCGACGTGCGGATTCGTCTCGACGTACGCCGCGACGTCCTCACGCTGCCGATCGAGGCGGTCCGGGAGAGCGGCGGCAAGGCGCGCGTCACGCGCGTCCACGACGGCCCCGAGGGCCGACAAACGACGGAGGAGGTCGAGGTCGTCCTCGGCGCGCGCACCGATCGTGAGGTCGAGGTGGTGCGTGGGCTCGAGGAGGGGAACCGCGTTCTGCTCGAACCGGGGTCTGCCGCCGCAAACGAGACGCAGATGTGATGTGGACGAGTCACCTCGTGATCGCCGCCAAGGCGCTCGTGGCGCACAAGCTCCGCTCGCTCCTGACGGTCACGAGCATCATGATCGGCGCGTTCGCCATCGTCCTCATGTCGTCGCTCGCCGAGAGCGGGCTCCAGACGCTCAGCCGCGGCATCGAGGAGATCGGCGGCGCTCGGCTGCTCCTCTTCGTGCCCAAGGTGCCGGAGCGCGCCGCGCGCAAGCAGGGCATGTACACGCTCGGCTTCGAGCTGCGCGACAAGGCGCGCTACTTCGATCGGGTCCCGCACGTCGTCGAGACGGCGATGTACGCGTCGCTGGGCACGAAGGACATCCTCTCGGCGAAGGGGAAGCAGGAGCGCACGTCCCTCGTCGCCAGCGACGAAAGCTTCTTCGCGGCCTACGGGATGCGCATCGGTCGAGGGCGCGCGTTCACCGAGGAGGAGAACAAGCGCCACGCGCGGGTCTGCGTCGTCGGCCACAAGCTCGCGGAAAAACTCTGGGACGGTGATCCGCTCGGGCAAAACGTCACCATCGGCGTGCTGCGGTGCCGGGTCGTCGGCGTCCTCGCGAACAACGAGCGGTTCGGCGTCGGGTTCGGGTTCGATTGGGTCGACTTGCTCATCGCGCCGCTCGAGACCGTGGCGGAGCTCTTGCCGCGCACGCGGTTCGAAACGACGGTCGTCGCGAAGACCGACGACGCGACGCAGAACGACGCGGTCAAGCGCATCGTCAACGCGCGCCTCGTCTCGCGCCATCGCGGCGTCGACGATTTCACGATCTACGACTTCAGCTCGATCATGGGGAAGTTCGAGATGATCTTCCTGATCATGGAGGCCGTCGTCGGCCTGATCGCCGGCGTCGCGCTCCTGATCGGCGGGATTGGCGTGATGAACATGATGCTCGTGAGCGTCTCGGAGCGCGTGCGCGAGATCGGGATCCGCAAGGCCCTCGGCGCGACGCCGCGCGACATCGGCGCGCAGTTCCTCGTCGAGGCCATGCTTCTCTCCGGCTTCGGGGGTCTGCTCGGCACGGCCGCAGGCGCGCTCGTCGCGCTGGTCGCGGCGCCGCTGATCGCATCGGCCATCCCGACCTGGGTCGGCTCCGTCTCGACCGGCGCGGCCACGGCCGCGCTGCTCGTTTCACTCGGCCTTGGTGTGGGTTTCGGCTGGTTGCCGGCGCGCCGCGCGGGCGGCCTCGATCCTGTCGTGGCGATGCGGCGATGAGGTTCTTCGATCTGCTCCGATCCGTGCGGTTCGTCGTCGGCGGGCGGCTGCGCGCCCTGCTCACGCTGCTCGGCGTGATGATCGGATCAGGCTCCATCGTGGTCCTCGCCTCGCTCCTTCGAAGCGGGGAAGAAGCGCTGCTGCGCGCCAGCCAGGAGGCCACCGAGAGCGACCTCGTCCAGGTGCGTCGCGAAGAAGCGAACGCGCGAGACCGCAAGCGCACGCGGCGTGAGCTGTCACGTGACGATGCCCGCGCGCTCCGCGCGTCCGGCGGCATCCGCGGCTTCGAGGCGCAGAGCGAATCGACGAAGCGAACGGAGGCACACGCAGGCGACAAGAAGACGAGCATCACGCTCGTCAGCGCCACGCCAACCGCGCGTTCGCTCTATCGCCTCGAGCTCGCGCGAGGTCGTTTCTTCGTCGACGCGGACCTCGAACGTCGCGCGAGGGTGTGCATCCTCGGTCATGAGGTCTGGCAGAAGCTCTTCGGCGATCGGGGCTTCGCTGCGTTCGAAGCCGACGATCTCCCTCGGATCCTCGTCGAGGGGCACGCGTGGACGGTGATCGGCGTGCTCGTGAATCGTCCGATCTTCGGCTCGACGGACAGCACCGACATCTGGAACCGAAAGGTGCTCGTCCCCGAGACGACCTACGACGCGATCCTCTCGCCGAACCACGCCGTGAACCGCATCTACGTGCGACGAACGGACACGGCCGAGGTGACGACGCCGCTCTCCACGCTGCGGAGCATCGTCTCGTCGACGCTCCTGCGCAGGCACCTCGGCGTGAAGAACTTCAAGGTCGAGGACGACGAGAGCAGCAGTCAGGATCGGCTCATCCTGAGCGTGGTGGAGCTCTTGCTCCTGAGCACGAGCCTCATGGCTCTGCTCGTCGGCGGCATCAACATCATGAACATCATGCTCGTGACCGTGACGGAACGGACCCGCGAGATCGGCATCCGCCGCGCCGTCGGCGCTCCACGCCGCGCCATCCTGGCCCAGTTCCTCCTCGAGGCTGCGGCCGTCTCCTCGGTCGGCGGCGCGTTCGGCGTGCTCGGAGGCGTCGGCGTCTCGTGGCTCTTGGCCCAGGTGATGACGCAGGTGGTGGGCCCTTGGGACCACCACGTCGAGCCCTGGTCCATCGGCCTGGGCCTCGGCCTCGCGCTGGTAACGGGCGTGATCTTCGGCTTCTACCCAGCCTGGCGCGCAGCGCGGCTCGACCCCATCGAGGCGCTCCGCACCGAGTAGGCGCGGCGTGCGTCCGGACGCATCATCGAGCGCGATCTTGATCTTGGCGGAGAGGGCGGGATTCGAACCCGCGGTACGTTGCCGTACACACGATTTCCAGTCGTGCACCTTCGACCACTCGGTCACCTCTCCAAGCGCACGCGCGACAACGCGCCGGTAGCTTGGGGCCATCGGCGCGCGTCACGTTTACGCTGGTCTGTGCGGAGAGAGCGGGATTCGAACCCGCGGTACCCGTGAGGGTACACCTGATTTCGAATCAGGCACCTTCGGCCTCTCGGTCACCTCTCCGCGGGCGAAGATGGCAAAAGGCGGCCGCCTGGTCAAGCATCGTCCGTCCTTGCCAACGAAGAAATATCCAGCGTATGGCTCGGGCCATGCCCCCGCTCTCCCAAAAGGCCCGGCAAGCCCGCGCGTTTGGCGCAGCCGCGCTCCTCGTGTCTCTCCTCGGAGCCGAGGAGGCGCGCGCCCAGGCCGCCCCGCCGGCCCAGCCGAGGAAGCCCCGACAGACCGCGATCGACCTCTCGGCGTCGGTCGGCGGCGGCGTTCGCCTCGGCGACGCGCCCCTCTTCCCGGTCACACAGCGCGGCGGGACCCTGTTCGGCCTCGGGCTCACCTACCTCCTGCACCCCCTCTCGATCGGGCTCACGTACGAGCATGTGGGCCTCGGCCGCGAGGACAGCGGCGTCGTGCCCTTCGGCGCCGTGCGCATCGCTCGCTCGACCGACGCCGCGTGGGCCTCGGTCCGCGTGCGTTTTTCCGGCCTCGAGCCCATCGTGCCGTTCCTCGGCGTGGGCCTCGGCGCCGTTTGGCAAAGCGCACACGCCGACGGCGTCTTCCTCATCGATGGAGGGCTCCGCGGGGGACAGCCGTTCTCCTGCTCCGCGACGGACAGCCTGAACCTCGGCCTGCGCGCCGCCGTGGGCGTCGAGGTGCCGATCGGAAAAACCGTCTCGTTCACCGCCGAAGGATCCCTCGACGCCTACCGCCTTTCGAGCGAGGTCATCGAGGGCTGCGCGCCCGGCGCCGGGACGACGAACGCGCTCCTCTTCCGCGTGGGCTTGCTCTACCGCTTCGATCTCAGCGAGGGCCGCGACAAGCCGCTGCCGCCGACGAGCGCTCGTTACGTGCGGTAGTTCGGCGCTTCTTCCGTGATGATCACATCATGCACGTGGCTCTCGCGGAGCCCTTGCGACGTGATCCGCACGAAGCGCGCCTTCTGCCGGAGCTCGGCCACCGTCGCGCAGCCCGTGTAGCCCATGCCCGAGCGCAGGCCGCCGACGAGCTGGAACAGGATCGAGCCAAGCGAGCCGCGGTACGGCACGCGGCCCTCGATGCCCTCGGGCACGAGCTTCTCGTCCGCCGCGCCGCCCTGACCGTAGCGATCCTTCGAGCCCTTGCGCATCGCGCCGAGCGAGCCCATGCCGCGGTACACCTTGTAGCTGCGGCCCTGGTAGAGCACGAGGTCGCCGGGCGACTCGTCCGTGCCCGCGAAGAGCGAGCCGACCATCACGCTCCACGCGCCCGCGGCGAGCGCCTTCGTCACGTCGCCCGAGTACTTGATGCCGCCGTCGGCGATGATCGGGATGCCGTGCCGATCGGCGACGCGTGAGCAGTCGGAGACGGCCGTGATCTGCGGGACGCCGACGCCCGCGACGATACGCGTCGTGCAGATGCTGCCCGGCCCGATGCCGACCTTCACCGCGTCTGCGCCCGCGTCGACGAGCGCCTCGACGGCCTCGGGCGTCGCCACGTTCCCGCCGACCACGTCGATGTGCGGGAAGCGGTGTTTTACGCGCTTCACGGTGTCCAGCACGCCACGCGAGTGCCCGTGCGCCGTGTCCACGACGAGCACGTCGACGTTCGCGGCTGCGAGCGCCTCGGCGCGCTCGTCCGCGTCGGGCCCCGGGCCGAGCGCGGCGCCGACGCGCAGGCGACCGGCCTCGTCCTTCAGCGCGTCCGGGTTTCGATCGGCCTGCAGGAGATCCTTGATCGTGATCAGGCCGATGAGCTTGCCGTTCTCCACGACGAGCAGCTTTTCGATGCGGTGCGCGTGCAGCAGCTCCTTCGCGCGGTCGTTCGAGACGCCCGGCGGCACCGTCACGAGCTCGCGGGTCATCAGCGCGCTGACGGGCTGATCGAGGTTCTTCTCGAAGCGGATGTCGCGCGCCGTCAGGATACCGACGGGCTTGCCGCCTTCGACGACGGGCACGCCGCTGATGTCGTGCTCGTTCATCACGCCGAGCGCGTCGCGCAGCGACTCGTCGGGACGCACGGTCACGGGCGAGGTGATCATGCCGCTCTCGGCGCGCTTCACACGCTCGACCTCGCGCGCCTGCTGCGCGATCGTGAGGTTCTTGTGGACGATGCCGATGCCGCCGGCGCGCGCCATGGCGATGGCGGTGCGTCCTTCGGTGACCGAGTCCATCGCCGCGCTGACGAGCGGGATGTTGAGCGGGATGCGCCGGCTGAAGCGCGCCCGCACGTCCACCTGGTTCGGCAGCACTTCGCTATAGGCCGGGACCAGGAGCACGTCGTCGAAGGTCAGGCATTCGCGGAGCTTGTCGTCGAGCATCAGCTACCTCGCGGAGGCGGCGGGTCTAGCGCGTGCCCGCCGCGAACGCCACGGATCCGGGGCATCGTTGTGTCGGTGCCCACGGCATAACTGTAAATATTTGTAACAATTACGTAAATTTGGCAGCTCAGAGCGCCTGTTTTCAGCATGTCGGACGCCCGTTCGCGAGAGAAGGCGGGCGGCGCGGCGCGGCTATTGAAAGCGGAACACTGCACGCTTAGAAGGAAGATCCCTTGGCGGAACCGGATGCGGGGCTGCTCGCCCCCGGCAAGATCTTCCACGGCCATTACGAGGTCGTGCGTTGCGTCAGCACCGGCGCCATGGGCGCGGTCTACGAGGTCATCGACCAGAAGACGCACCGCCGCCGCGCCCTCAAGGTGATGCTGCCGGGCCTCGTCGGCAGCCCCGAGATGCGCGAGCGCTTCAAGCTCGAAGCCACGGTCACCGCCGACATCGTCAGCGAGCACATCGTCGAGACGTTCGACGCCGACGTCGACGCCGCGACCGGCGCGCCCTTCCTCGTGATGGAGCTCCTGCGCGGCGACGACCTCGCGAACGTGCTCGGCGACCGGGGAAAACTCTCGCCGCCCGAGATCGTCCTCGTGCTCTCGCAGGCCGCGCGCGCGCTCGACAAGACACACGCAGCGGGCATCGTGCATCGCGATCTCAAGCCCGAGAACATCTTCATCACGTACCGCGACGACGGCACGCCCCGCATCAAGCTGCTCGATTTCGGCATCGCCAAGGTGCTCGCCTCCGGCCAGCACGCCGGCATGAAGCAGCAGACGATCAACCTCGGCACGCCGCCGTACATGTCGCCCGAGCAGATCCTGGGCGAAGGCACGATCGATCATCGCGCCGACCTCTACGCGCTCGCCCACATCGCCTACGCGCTGCTCGTCGGCGAGCCGTACTGGCTCGAAGACAGCCGCAAGCTCGAGTCGCTCTACACGCTGCTCTTGCACATCGTGGAGGGCGCGAAGGAGCCGGCCTCGGTGCGCGCGCGCCGCTACGGCGTCGAGCTGCCGCAAGCCTTCGATGCCTGGTTCACGCGTGCGACGTGGCCCAAGCCGGACGGGCGGTTCGTGAAGGCCACGGACCTCGTCCTCGCCCTCGCGCAGGTGCTCGGCATCCCGCTCGACGCGCGGCCGATGACCTCGACCGGCGACTGGGATCTCACGGCGACCTCGGTCCGCAAGCTCGCGGGCGGGCTCTATCGTCCGCCCGCGCCCGGCGCGCCTTCGTCGAGCCCCGGCATGCCCCCGTCCGTGCCGCCGCTCCCGCCTGCGCCCGCGCTCCGGCCGCCGGGCGCCGCGCCGTACGGGCCGTACTCCCATGCGGCGATGGCGACTCCGGCCGCGCGGCCCGCGAAGAAGTCGAACCGCAAGACGATCGGGGCCGTGCTGCTCCTCGCGTTTGTCGTGGGCATCGGCGTCGCGGCGATCGTCCTTCGCTTCTCCGGCCCGGCCGACGCGACGGCCACCACGCCGGCTGCAGGCGGCGTCACGCCGACTGCGCCGACCCTCGCCGCGGCGACCCCCGAGGCCCGCGCACCTTCGAGCGCCGCGGCGCCCGAGGCGCTTCCCGCGACGACGACCGCAACGCCGGCGCCCTCGTCCGCAAGCGCCAATACGCCGGCGGCAGCGACGACGGGCAAGGCAGCAAGCCCGACGACCACGACGACGAACCCCGCGACCAAGCGCACGACGAAGAAGCAAACGGGGTATGATCCGCTCCGTGAGCTTTGAGCCACGCGGTCCCGCTGCGCTGTCGTGCACAGAAGTCGCTCGCTCCCCGCGGACAATCCGCTCGGCGGGCGCTCGCCGTGCGCGCGTCGGATCCGTGCTCATCGCGTGCCTCGGAGCGTCGTTCGTCACCGCGCCGCCTCGCGCCGCGCAGGCGCAGAGCGCGTCGGTCCCCGATCCCGCGGCGGCGGCGCTCTTTCAGGCGGGCCGGGATCTGCTCGATCGCGGCAACTGGAAGGACGGCTGCGCCAAGTTCGAGGCGAGCATGATCCTCTACCCCGCGGCGAGCACGCTGCTCAACATCGCGCGATGTTACGAGCATGAAGGAAAGCTCGCGCTCGCGTGGTCGGCCTACCAGCGCGCGCTCGTCCTGAACCGCGAGACGCAAGGGGAGGAGCGCAAGCGCGCGCTCGAGGACGTGGCGCAGAAGGGGCTCACGAAGATCGAGCCGCGCCTGCCGCGCATCAAGATCGCCGTCAGCGGCGGCGCGCCCCCGGGGCTGCGCGTCACGCACAACGGCAAGGACGTGCCCGTCGCGCTGCTCGGCACCGTGATCCCCGTGGATCTCGGCCAGCAGTCGATCAGCGCCGACGCGCCCGGCTACGAGCCGTTCGCGACGACCGTCGAGGTGGCCGAGGGCAAGGTCATCGACGTCGCGATCGCGCTGCGCACCGACGCGGAGGCTGCGGGAGGCCGTCGCATCCCGATCTGGGCGTGGGCCGCCGGGGGCGCGGGGATCGCGCTGCTCGCGGGCGCGGCCGCGTTCCGGATCGATCAGGCTTACATCGAGGGCAAGCAGTCGGGCATCTGCGACGGCGACGTCCAGAAGAACTGCCCGCCGCTCACGTTTTACGACCCCGCGTCCGACAACACGCGCAAGAACCGGAGCAACGCCCTCTTCATCGGGCTCGGCATCGGGGGCGTCGCGGCGCTCGGCGTCGCCGTCGTCGGCATCGTCACGGCGCCGTCGTCGAAGCCGCGCGTCGCGTCGGCCTCGGTCACGCCGTGGACCTGGGTGGAGCGGGAGGGCGCGGGGGTCGGGATCGGAGGTCGTTTCTGATGGACCGCACGGATCGCAGAGCTCTCCTCGCGCTGGCCCTCGGGCTCGCGGCGATCGGCGCGCCTTCCTGCGCGGCCGAGGACGCCCAGCCGGGGACCCGGATCCCCAACACCACGACCGGCGGCGGCGGGCGCGAGGGCGGAGATCCTGTCTGGCAGAAGAGCTTCGGCCAAACGGCCGTCGACTCGTACCAGAGCGTCCACGACATGGCCGTCCTGCGCGACGAGGGCTTCCTCTTCGCCGTCGTGGATTTCGACGCTCAGCTCGAGATCCCGAACCTCGCAGGCACCCCGTACGTGACCACGGGGAAGCTCGACCTCGCCGTCGTGAAGATGTCCGTCGTCGAGGGCGACGCGGTGTGGGGCAAGCACATCGGCGATCCCGCCGAGCAGTACCGGACCACGGTGGCCGTCGACAAGGTCGGCAACGTCGTCCTCGCGGGCGGGTGGGAAGGGCCGTTCGCCGTCGACGGCGCCATGGCGGCCGCGTTCGGCGGGATCGACGCGTATGCGGTGAAGCTCGACGCGAACGGCGTGGCCCAGTGGGTCTACCGGGTCGGGGACGCGGAGACGCAGTTCGCGACCGACGTCGCGTTGGATCCGGAGGGGAACGTGATCGTGGTCGGCGTGGTGAGGGGGACCGTCGACTTTGGCGACGGCGTCCCGAGCCCGCCGAACCCCGGCACGGACATCTTCGTCGTCAAGCTCGACCCTGCGGGCAAGCACCTCTGGCACCAGCGCGTCGGTAGGGCGGCGAGCGACGACCCGAAGAACCCGAGCGCGTCGGTCGAGGTCATGCCGAGCGGCGACATCGTCGTCGCGGGCAACCTGAACGAGACGCTCACGTTCTCGGGCTGCACGCTCCCGCAGTACGGCGGCTCCGATGCGTTCGTCGTGCGGCTCGCGCCGGACGGCTCCTGCGTGTTCGGAAAGACCTTCGGCCCGGCCGAGGATCAGCGCGCGTACGGCCTCGCGATCGGCCCGTCGAACGAGATCCTCGTGACGGGCGAGTTCGCGGGCACGTTCGACCTCGGCGGGGGCGCCACGCTGAAGAGCCGGGGCGGCACCGATCTCTTCGTGCTCGCGCTCGACGCCACGGGCCAGCACCTCTGGAGCCGCCGCTTCGGCTCATTCGGCAACCAGGTCGGCCGATCGATCGCGGTCGCGCCGAGCGGCGAGATCGTGGTCGGCGGCGAGTACCGGGGCGTGCTCGAGTTCTACGATGAGGACGCGGTCGTCAACGTCCAGAGCGGCGGGTCGCCGGGCGACGTGTTCGTCCTGAAGCTCGACGCAGCAGGGCAGGTCTTGTGGGGGAAGGGCTTCGGCGCTGACGACGGGCAGGCCGCGACCACCGTCGGCGTCGACAGCAAGGAGCGGGTTTTTGTCGGCGGCTTGTTCGAGCGCTCTCTGTCGCTGTCCGCGGACGAGACGCTGATGAACAGCAGCACGTACAACTCCGACGGCTTCGTCTTCGCGCTCTCGCCCTGACGCGGGCTACGTTCGCTTCGCGGCGACGTGGATCTTCCCGGCCGGCCCGTCGTCGAGCCTGCCCACGATCGCCCGCGCCGGCGTGCCTTGCGCTTCGAGCGCCGCGACGAGCGCATCCACGCGTGACGGCTCCACCGCGATGAGCAGCCCGCCCGAGGTCTGCGCGTCGGAGAGCACGAGCTCGGCGGGTTTGTCGATCCCGTCCTCGTAGCTCACATGATCCTTCAGGAAGCGCCAGTTCGCGTGTGTCCCGCCGGGCGCGATGCCTTCCTTCACGTAGGTCCACGCCTCCTCCACGACGGGCACCGCGTCGAGCCACACCGTCGCGCCGCATCCGCTCGCGGCCACCACGTTCCGCAGGTGCCCGAGCAGCCCGAAGCCCGTCACGTCCGTCGCCGCGTGCACGCCTACGGCCGTCATCGCCTCGCAGGCGTCGCGGTTCAGCGTCGACATCAGCCGGATCGCCTTCCCGATCGCGCCGCGCGTGTCCTTGTTCTGCTTCGCTGCCGTCGTCAGGATCCCGATCCCGAGCGGCTTCGTCAGCACGAGCAGATCGCCCGGACGACCTCCCGCGTTCGACACCACGCGATCCGGATGCACCACGCCCGTCACGGCCAGGCCGTAGATCGGCTCGTCCGTCTTGATCGTGTGGCCTCCAACGAGATCGATCCCCGCCTCGCGCGCCTTCTCGGCCCCGCCGCGCAGGATCTCCGCGAGGATCGAGGCGTCGAGCGTGTCGTCGGGGAAGCCCACGAGGTTCAGCGCCGTCAGCGGCTTGCCGCCCATCGCGTACACGTCGCTGAGCGCGTTCGTCGCGGCGACCGCGCCGAAGTCGTACGGATCATCGACGACGGGCGTGAAGAAGTCCGTCGTCAGCACGAGCGCCGTGTCTGCGGAGAGCCGGTAGACGGCCGCGTCGTCCGCTGTGCTCGTCCCGATCATCACGTTGGGATCGGTGATCGGCGGCAGACCTCGGAGGAGCGGGAAGAGGTAGCCGGGCGGGTGTTTCGCTGCGCAGCCGGCGCGCTTGGCGACCTGGGTGAGCCGTACGGTCATGGTTCGTCCCTCGACGCGCTACGCAGGAAGGGGGTGCACCCCGTCGCGGATCCAGCCCTCGCTGATGGTGCGGAACGACGCCTCCGTGCCGAGCCCGGCCATCACCGAGGCGAGGCCCCATTGCAGGCGGTTCACGAACGTGAAGTCCTGCGGCATCTTGGGCACGTGCGGGATGTTCGGGATCGCCTCGCCTTCCTTGAAGGCCAGGCTCTTGATGCCGCGCGCCAGGAACTGCACCGTCTCGCGTGATTTCTCCCGCGAGCAGACCCACGTGCCCTTCGTCGTGAGCGGCATCATGAGCTCCATCGTGTAGCTCCGGTAGAGATCCCAGGTCTCGTCGTTCGGGTCGTAGCCGAGCACCTCGATGCACGCGCGATCGAACTCGACCCAGTCCCCGTCGAGCGCGGCGCGCATGTACCGCTTCATGTCGTTCACGAGGTCGGGCGGCAGCATCTTCACGCAGCCGAAATCCAGGAACCAGACGCGCCCGTCGGGCAGGAAGCGGTAGTTGCCCGGGTGCGGGTCGGCGTAGAGCACGCCGTAGCGGAGCATCGACCGGAACGTGAAGCGCCAGATCGCCTCGCCGGCGCGGTTGCGCGCCTCCTGGCTGCCTTCCTTGCAGAAGTCGGCGTAGGGCGCGCCGTCGGCGAAGCTCGTGGTGATCACGCGCCTCGTCGTGAGCGAGTGGTGGACCTCGGGGATCAGGATGTCCGGCTCGTCCGTGTTGAGGCGGCGGAAGAGGTCGGCCATCTCGGCCTCGCGGCCGTAGTCGAGCTCGGCCAGGAAGACCTGCCGGATCTCGTCGAGCGTCTGCGTCGCGTTGAGCTTGCGCGAGAGCGGCTTGATCATCGTCTCGAGCAGCGAGATGCTCTTCAGGTCGTTCTCGATCGCCTTGTCGATCCCGGGGTATTGCACCTTCACGGCCACGCGCTCGCCCGACTTCGTGACGGCGCGGTGCACCTGACCGATGCTCGCGGCGGCGAACGGCTCGCGCTCCCACTTCGCGAAGACCTCCTCGGGCGGCGCGCCGAGCTCGGTCTGGATCATCTGCGCGGCGGACTCGGCCGAGAGCGGCGGCGCCTTGTCCTGGAGCTTCTTCAGCGCGGCCTGGAATTTGTCCTCGTGGCCGGGCGGGGCGAGGCCGTCGATGTAGCTCGCCATCTGGCCGAGCTTCAGGGGCAGGCCCTTCATCTCGCCGAGCGTCTTCAGCATCGCCTCGGCGGTCTTCTTGACCTCGGCGGCCATGCGCTCTTTCGCGGCGGCCTCCTCGTCCTCGGTGCGAGGGCTCTTCGAGAGCGCGCGTTTGGCGCCTTCGAGGGCGAAGGGGATCGAGCGCGGGGCGAGGCTCGCGAGTCTCGCGAGCCGGCCGAGCCGGGAGGTCGGCGGCTTGTCCTTGGGCTTGTCGTCGGCCATGCGGGGGCGCGGCGCCTTGGGGGCCGCAAGGGTTACTTGGGCTTGGTCGACCAGCATCGTCAAGGGAGATGGCTGCTTGCGCCGAGGAAATCGTGCCGTAGACGATCCTCGCCCCGCCGCGCTACCGTCGCGCCTGCCATGCGTGGGCGCGCATGAACGCGCCTGCGACGAGGAGTTCCCGATGAAGCCTGCCCTCCTGGTCATCGACGTACAGAAGCAGTTTTTCGACGAAAGCCCCGAGACGGCTCGCTCGCTGACGAACGCGATCGAGTACATCAATGCCGGCATCGCGTTGTTTCGCGCGAAAGGTCTGCCCGTCGTCTGCGTGCAGGACATCGGCGAAGAGGACCAACGGGTCCCGGGCACCACGCGCTTCGAGGTGCCCGAAAGCGTGAAGGTCCTCCCCTCGGACCTGCACATTCACAAGACGTACGGAAATTCGTTCAACAAGACGCCGCTCGCGGGCGCTCTGCGCGAGCTCGACGTCGATACCGTCATCCTCACCGGATATTGCGCCGAACATTGCGTGCTCTCCACCTACCGCGGCGCGCTGGACCACGACTTCACGCCGGTGATCCTTCGGGGCTCGCTCGCGAGCGGCGTCGCGGAGAACATTCCGTTCGTGGAGCGCATCGGTGACGTCATTTCGTATGGCGCGCTGAAGCGGGTCCTCGGCTGATCGGGGGCTCGTGGCATCGGGCCATCGATCGATGGGACTCGCAACATGATCCGTCGCGCTGACCTCACCGACCTCCGCGCCGTCTTCGCCGTCGAGCGCGACGTCTTCGGCACGCACGTCTATCCAGACTTTTTCTTCCGGCAGGCGTTCGATCTTTGGGGCGATACCTTTTTCGTGGCCGACGGCGAAAATGGCTCGCTCGACGGATACGGCATCGGAGCCAGCTCGCACGAGCCCGGCGTCCTGTGGGTCCTCTCCCTCGCCGTTCGAGGCGCGTCCCGGGGTCGCGGGCTCGGCAAAGCGCTGATGCACGCGCTGCTCGCGGCGATGAAGGCCCGGGGGACGTCCTCGGCCAAGCTCACGGTGCACCCGGACAATCCGGCCGTGGCGCTCTACCGGAACCTCGGATTCGAGGTCATCGGCGAGGAGCCGCACTATTTCGGCGAGAAGGACCCCCGGTTGGTCATGGAGCTGCGATGGGGATGAAATGGCTCGCGGGGCGGGTCGGGAGAGGGTCAGCCAGTCGCGGAGGCCTCATCGGCGCCGTCGTCCTCGACAGCGCGGCTTGGCGGCTTGATATGGGTGAGCGCGAATGCCTTGAGGAGCGCGGGCTGCGATTGTGAAGCTGCCGCCAGCCGCGCGGTGTTTCTCGCCGAGCGGCACAGGGTCACGATGATCCCGTCGATGACATCCATCTGCTCGGTGGAGAGCTGCGTGCCGGTCCCCTCGCGCGCCTCCGCGGCAGCGCGCAGCGAGGCGGCGGCCGCGGTGAGCGACAGCAACGCCGTCGTCCCCCCGCGTTTCTTCGCGACCTCGACCACGGCCTCGCTGCTCAACGTCGCCCGGAGCGCGTCGAGCTGCGTCGCGAGCTTCTCCGCGTCGTCCGGGAGCACGCTCGTGCGATCGAGCGTCGTCTCCACTGTGCGCGCTGCGTCCTCGCACCCCGCGTCCTCCAGCACGCGGTGCGCGGCCACGAGGACCGATCGCGCGCGTGCGCGCGCGCCCTTCGCTTCCGTGGTCGCGGCGAGATAAGCCTGGCTCGTCGACCTCTTTTTCCCGGCGGCCTCGTCGCGCCCCACGCCTGCGTCGATCAGCGCATTGCGCGCGGCTTCGAGTAGCACCGCGTCCTCGGAGGCGAACCCGCCGTCGAGGAGAGCCGACGCGTGCGAATCGAGGGCGTGGAGGGTCTTGTTCGCCTGCTTGAGCGTGTCGCTGGACCCGTATGCGCGGCCGATGCGGAGGTAACGGTCGCGGCCTTTGGGGGAGATCGTCGCGAGATCGAGGGGCATGTTCGTGTCCTACCTGCGCATATGCGCGGTTCTGAGGTTGTAAAGACGCCGTCAGCGGGAGCGTTCGACGAAGTCGAGTGTGCATTCACGGGTCGGAATTGTGCCTTCGTGCCGGCAACGTTTGCCGCGGCGGAGCGAGCGTGTGCAATCACACGTCTGCGCGCTGCATTCCTGCGGTCGGTGCGTGCCTTCATGGGTTTGATGTGTGCCGTCACACGTCGAGGGCCTGCCTTGGGGTGGGGCGAGCGTGCCTTCGCGGGGAGAGGGTGTGCCCTCCCACGTGGATGGCGTGCCGTGGCGGGGTTGAAGGACGCATCCGCGGGGGAGGGATTTGCCGCGCGGGGGCGGTGGCGTGCAATCTCTTGTCCCCGCGTCGAGGCTTGTTGCAGAACGGCTCGCCAGGAAGAACGCGAGCCCGCGCACGGCGCCACGGGGGTGGCCTGGTGAGGCCTTGCGCAAACGGAAGGCACTTCCATGGCCTGGTCGTCGAACCGCTTTGTTCGGCTTTGGCTCCTCGTGCTCCTCGCTTTGGGCGTCTCGGCATGGCTCCTCGGGTGCGCCGCGACAGGCGCGCACACGCAGGCGTGGGCGCAGACGACGCCGAACGGAATGAGGTTGTTCCGCATATGCCGGCGCCATCCCCACGTCGACCCGAATGCGCGTTATTGGTACGACGTGGGGGACGGGACGCCTCGAACGACGTTCCTGCCGCTCGACGAGCTCTTGGAGAGCCGCGAGGCCAAGGTCATTTATATCCATGATGCCAACGCGCCCTCCGAGAGCCGGAAGCTTCTGGGGATTGCGTTCCAGCATCTCCCCTGCGACAAGCCGCCGCCCCCCCCCGCCGGAGAAGCTCGCGGCGACGGAGAAGGAGGACGGAGAAAAGAAGGGCGAGGCCGGGCGCGCCGAGCCGCCGACGTCGCGGCGGAAATCGCTGCCGCGACCGATCGCGAGACCGTCGGAGCGGGAGCGGTGCGCGGCCTATCGGGAGCCAGGTCAGACGCGGCAACGCGGCGGCGCGGGTTCACGTACGTGCACGAGGATCCTGGTCAAGCGGCCCGGCGGGGAGCCGGCCGTCGCGGAAAATCGACCGCGCCCGGTCGAGGCGCCCGCGCCCGTACCGAAGGACCCGAGCGAGGTGCAGCCGGGTGAAGTATGGAGGTATGAGGACTGGAGCCAAACCCCGGAGGAGACGGCGCGGCTCGATCGAGCCCAGGAGTGCCTCACAGGCGCTTGCCATGCCCGGCACAAGAACTTCCAGCCGAAGGACAAGAAGAAGCCCGCCGGGACGCACCATGGGCAGTCACTGTCAACGGGAAGTGGGAGCGCGGGGGGAGCCAGCACGCCGCAGCCGGCGGCGAAGTCGACGGTCAAGACGAGGACCAAGCCGGTCGGGAAGCCGAACGGAGGGGCGGCGGGGCAGGGGGGCAGCGGGAGCGCGGCGGATCCTCCACCGCAGGCCAAACCGAAGCGGGGAGGCGAGAACCCGGCGGCGGCGCGGGGGCGGCAGGTGCACAAGGAGTTCACGGAGAAGGTCGAGGCGAAGAAGGGAGAGGGGTGGGATCCCCGGCCGAGCATCAAGAAGGATGGCAAGGAACTGCGGCCCGACGCACTCACGCCAAATGGGAATCCGATCGAGCTGAAGCCGAACACGCCGACGGGCAAAGAAGCGGGCAAACGCCAAATGAAGAAGTACGAAGAGGCGTTTCGGAAGAAGGGACGGGTGATCTATTATGAACCCTAAGCGAGTCCTGCGGGACCGAATGAGCCACATCTTCAAGATGCGGGTCACGCCCACGCTCCACGCGGCGGGCTTCAAGAAACGAGGGATCGTGTACGTGCGGGAGGTGGGGAGCGTCCAGCATCTCTACCATCACGAGAGTGACGAGCTCAATACGGCCGAGGAATACAGTTTTACCACGAATTGTGGGGTTTACATTCCCGGGGTCAGAACTGTCTACTGGGGTCCACACAGCGTCGAACCCAAGGCACCTGACGCAGCGGACGGCGTCCTGCACGTGCGACCCGGATTCCTGACACCGGCGGGCAATCCGTGGTGGCATCTCACGTCCTCCGATGGGCCCGAGAAGGACGATGAAGTAGGGCAGGAGCTGCGGCGGCTCGTGGAGACGGCGGCCCTGCCCTTCTTCGACCGGTTCCGGGACGAACGCGCGGTCGCGGAGTTCTGCTCGCAGCCCCGCAAGAAGGAAGATCGATTCATCAATCCCCGTGAAGATACGTTCGAGCTCTTCTATGCCGCGATCCTCTGGAAGCGGCTCGGGTGCAAGGACAAGTGTCGCGAATGCATCGAGCGGGAGCGGTCGAAGACCAAGAAGCGTTATGGCGCCAAGACCGACGAGGCGTTCTTCGCGCGCTTCTCGTGCGACGACGACTGACGCGTTTGCTGCGAAGGGCCGGCCCGCGGGCGCGCGCTCGTGGGCTGCTTCACGGGAGCACCTCGATCGAATCCGGCGTGAGAATGGGCAATTCGCCCTGAATGAGGCATTGCTCTTGCGGCCCGCACTTGTGAATCCGGAGCTTGCCCCGCACCCGCACGCGTTTTCCCACGGTCGTCTTCTGCCAATCCGCGCCGAGGTGCTTTTTCAGGTCGTCGCGCGGGATCAACACATCGGCGACCGACCCGAATCCCTTGCTCGGATGCAGCTCGCCCTCGCGCGTCTCGACGCCCTCTTCGGCCTGCTTCGGCGCATCCGCGGCCTTCGGCTCCTCAGCCTGCTTCGGCGCAACCGCGACCTTCGGCTCCTCGGCCACCGGGGGCGGACTCGCCGCCTCGCGACAGCCCTGCGTGAACACCAGCCCGGCGAGCGTGACGGCAAGGGCGAAACGGCTTGAAACGACGCGCATGAACCCATGATGTCGAGCGCGCTCGGCCGCCGCAAGCAGAGTATCTTGGCATCGCAGGATGAACGCGGACCTCGTCGAGATCCTCCACATCGCGCGCGCCGAGATGGCCGGGCACCTCGCGAAAGATCGCGGCCCGCTCGCCCTTCGCGCGGCCGAGATCGTCCTCCATCCTGCGGCGCTCTCGCTCGCGAAACACCTCGTCGCCTTCGACCACGACCTCGCGCGCCTCGGATCGCTCCGCCGCGCTTCGCTCGTGATGCTCGATCGGTACGGCGTGCGCGCGCGCCTCGCCGACGCCTCGGGCGGCCCGCACGACCTCACCGCGCGGCGCGCAGCTCTGCCCGAGCGTGGCCCTCTCCTCGTCGTGTCGAACCACCCCGGCCTTTACGACGCCCTCGCGCTCTTTTCAGCGGTGGGCCGCGACGACCTCGCCGTCATCGCGGCCGCGCGGGATCTGCTCTTCGCCTTGCCCCACGTCCGCAAGCATCTGCTCTCCGCGCCGCCCGACGCGCGTGCCGGTCTCGCGCTCCGCGTTGCCGCCCGTCACCTCACGCGCGGCGGCGCGCTCTTGCACTTCCCCGCGGGCCGCATCGAGCCGGATCCCCGCCTCGTTCCTCCCGGCGAGAGCGTGCTCCACGCCTTCCAACCCGGCCTCGACGCGCTCGTCACGCTCGCGGCGCGCGCGCGCCCCGACCTCGTCGTCGTGCCCGTGATCGTCTCGGGGGTCGTCTCGCTCCGCGCACGCGCCTTCGCGTCTGCGCTCGCGGGCCACGCGGGGTTGACCGATGCGTTCGTGCCGCTCCTCCAGCTCACGCTCCCAGGCTTCGGCGACGTCGACGTGCGTGTCACGATCGGCCCCGCGCTCGACGTCGCGGAGCTCGGCGCCGAGCCCTCCGCGCACCTGCGCCTCGCCCTCGAACGCCTCGCGCGTGCCCTCCCGCGCCCCCCTGGCGCGGCGCCCGCGGAGCCTCTACGTTGAGGCCCACGATGAGCGAAACCGTCCGAGGCAAGATCGACCCGGGTCTGGATCTCGAGGCCGAGATCGTGCGGCTCAAGAAGGAGCGCAACGCCGTCCTGCTCGCCCACTACTACCAGGAGGGTGACATCCAGGATCTCGCGGACTTCCTCGGCGACTCGCTCCAGCTCGCCCAGCAGGCGAAGAAGACCACGGCCGACGTCATCCTCTTCGCGGGCGTGCACTTCATGGCCGAGACCGCGAAGATCCTGAACCCCGATCGTATCGTCGTCGTGCCCGACCTCGAGGCCGGCTGCTCGCTCGCCGACGGCTGCCCGGTCGACCGTTTCCGCGCCTGGCGCGCGAAATACCCCGACGCCGTCTCGATCACGTACATCAACTGCACGGCCGAGGTGAAGGCCGAGAGCGACTACATCTGCACCTCGTCGAACGCTGAGAAGATCGTCCGCGCGATCCCCGAGGACAAGGAGATCCTCTTCGCGCCCGACAAGAACCTCGGCCGCTGGCTCGAACAGAAGACCGGCCGAAAGATGCGGCTCTGGCAGGGAAGCTGCGTGGTGCACGAGACCTTCAGCCTGCGCAAGATCATCGCCCTGCGCGAGGAGCACCCCACGGCCAAGCTCATCGCGCACCCCGAGTGCGAGGAGGCGCTCCTCCGCATGGCCGCGTTCATCGGCTCGACGACCGCGCTGCTCAAGTACACGCAGACCGACGACGCGCAGGCCTACATCGTCGCGACCGAGAGCGGCATCGTGCACCAGATGCGCAAGGCCTCGCCGCACAAGACGTTTTTGGAAGGGCCGCCCGAGAAGAACTGCGCCTGCAACGAGTGCCCCTTCATGCGCCTGAACACGATGGAGAAGGTCTACCTCGCGCTGCGCGACCTCGAGCCCCGCATCGAGATGCCCCTCGACCTGCGCGAGCGCGCTCGGGTGCCGATCGACCGGATGCTCGCGCTCTCGTGAGCCATCGGGCCGGCCGCTCCCTTCGAGCTCAAAGGTTCGTCGGGGCGTCGGGCTTGCCGGTCGCCAGCTTGCGCACGAGCGCGCGCAGCTCGGACGGGTCGTAGGGTTTTTCCAGGAGCAGGTTCTCTACGCGCGCGAAGAAGGCGCGCACGTCGCTCGTGAACGCCGCGCCCGTGAAGAACACGATCTGCCGCGCCACCTCCGGCGCCGTCACGAGCAGTCGTTCGTAGAGCTCGAACCCGTTCATCCCCGGCATCCGCACGTCGCACAGCACCACGTCGAAGCGCGCCCCCGCCTCCACCACCGCGAGCGCCTCGTGCCCGCTCGACACCGTGGTCACCTCGTGCTCGTTCGCGAGGAGCCGTCGGATCGAAGCCACGATGAACGGCTCGTCGTCGACGAGCAGCACGCGCGTCCGCCGCGCGGATCCCCCATGTTCCGCCGTCGTTCCCATCGTCGTGCCAATGAGCCCCACGCCAACTCCAGGAATTCCAATAGGTCGCCCATCGCTGAGCATTGCGCAAGCGCCAAAAGCGAGCATGCGGCAATTTGCCGCCCAGTGCCAATGGGTTGACGCGGGGTGACGCCAACTTCGCGTAACGCAATGACCGCAATGGTGCGGCTGTCAGGCGAAATGTTCAGCCGAGGTGCTTCTCGATCGCGCGGATGACCTCGAGCCTGTCGAAGAGCCGCTCCACGTAGTCGAGCCGATCGGTCTCGATGACCATCGTCGGCGAGAGGTCGTACCGTGCGTGCCATTCCTCGTAGAGCTTGTCCAGCGCAGCGAGGTAGCTCTTGGGTACTTTGCGTTCAAAGTTTCGTCCCCGCTGCCGGATGCGCCGCACGAGGGTCGGCAGAGGACACCGCAGATAGATCATCAGGTCCGGCGGGCGGATCTCCTCGCGCAGCGTCCGATAGAGGTCGTCGTACATCTGCCAGTCGCGGGCGTCGATGTAGCCGGCCTGGTGCAGGTGCGCGGCGAAGATCTCCGCGTCCTCGTAGAGCGTCCGATCCTGCACGATCGGCCGAGGATCCACGGCCGCGCGTCGCACGACGTCGCGGTGGATGTGGAAGCGCCGGACGAGGAAGAAGAGCTGCGAGCTCATCGCCCAGCGCGACATGTCCCCGTAGAAGTCGGACAGGTACGGGTTCTCCTCGTTGGGCTCGAAGAACGGCACCATTCGGAACTGCTGCTCGAGCCATTTCACGAGGCTCGATTTCCCAGCTCCCATGTTCCCAGCCACCGCGATGATCCGGGGGCGCGCGCCATCCCGCCGGCTCTCGAGCATCTCGTCCTCCGCTTCCCCTCAAAGCACGAGCGAAAGCCCGAGCGTCGTCACGAAACCCCCAGCGAACCTGGGGAAAGGTCCCACCGTCACGCGGCGCCCGGAAGCGTCGATCGCTTGCCCGTCCTCGAAGGCCCGTCCTCGTTGCGCCGACGCGGGGTAAAACGCGCCCGTCGTCTCGAGCTCCACCGCGAGCCACTGGGGCACCACGTCGAACGACGCGCCGAGGCCGAGCGGAATCTCCACGAACGACGCCGTCCGCTCGCGCACGGGAAACACGCTTCCTCCCGACGTCTCGACCGAGAACCGCCCGAGCTCGAGCCGCCCCCAGCCCGCGCCCGCCGAGACCCACGCGCGCGCCCGCGGCGAGATGCGCCACGTCGGCGCGAGCCGCAGGCCAAACGAGTACGTGTAGAACTCGACATCCCCCGGATCCCCGACGAGCCCGAGCGCGCCCGAAGGCATGTTGAAGTCGCGCTCCGCGCGCACCGCGTACAGGCTCGCGCGCAGGTACCGCGTGATGTCGACCCGCGCCCACAGCCCCATGCCCACGGACGCCGGATACCGCACGCCCGTGTCGCCGCTCGGGATGCGATGCACGAGCGCCACACCTCCGCCGATGTCGACGTGCCGCGTGAACGGCGGCTCCTTGATGTCGAGCGGAGGCAGCTCCTTCGGCCGTGGCGGAGGCTCGGGCGCAGCCGGCGCCGCGTCCGCGTCCGCCGCCTCTTCACTCGCGTCCGCGCCGCGCGCCGTCCCCATCACCCCGCCGAGCGCGAGGGTGAAGGCGGCTGCGGACGCGAGCGCACGTCGGCCTTTCCGCCGTCGGTCTTCGAGGCGCTTCACCCGTGCTCGCATCGCGTGCACCTTGTAGCAAAGTTCGGGCTCCTCGGTCGACCGACCACGGCTTTGGTCCGTTTCGATCCCTTCTGGCACGGTCCCGAAATCTGCGGCACACTCCGCCCGCCATGCACACGTCTCGGCTCTTCGTTTCGCTCGCCGGTCTCACCCTCCTTCTCGCGGCTTGCAGCAAGTCCGAAGCACCCGCCGCGCAGGCCGATCAGCCGGCCGCCCTGCCGACGCAGGTGCCCGGACAGCCGCAGGGCGCGGTCGCGGAGAGCATCAAGCCGCTCGCGCAGAAGAAGTTCGGCCAGCCGGTGACGGAGACGAAGACGACGGCGCTCACGGACCTGACGAAGGAGCCCGCGAAGTTCGCCGAGCAGACGGTGCGCACCGAGGGCGTGGTCTCGGCGGTCTGCAAGTCGATGGGCTGCTGGATGGAGATCGCCGACACCTCGGGCAAGGCGCACATCAAGATGGCGGGCCACAGCTTCTTCGTCCCGCGCGACAGCTCGGGCCACCGCGCCGTCATTCAGGGCAAGGTCCTCACGCCCGAGGCCGACAAGGGCGTCTGCGGCGCCGACGACGGCTGCGGCCAGGGCGGCAGCGCCAAGATGGCGCAGGTGAACATCGAGGCGACGGGCATCGAGTTCATCGACTGAATCGCGCCTCCCCCGCTCCCGCCCGCCGCGCGTGAACGCAAAGCTCGGAGGGCATGGGCCTCCTGATCACGCGCGACGATTTCACCGAGGACGAGTTCGTCCGTTTCTCCGAGCGTCTCTCCGAGCAGCTCGACGTCCTCGGCACCCTCGCAAACCTCCCCGGCTTCGGCGAGGGGCCGGCCACGGTCGGCGCCGAGCTCGAGCTTTTCCTGGTCGACCCGGCCGGCCTCCCGTTCCCGGCGAACCGCGAGGTCCTCGCGCGCACGGTCGATCGTCGGTTCACCGTCGAGCTCGACCGGTTCAACCTCGAGTTCAACGCGAGCCCGTGCCCGCTCGCCGGCCGCCCGTTCACGGCGCTCGCGGACGAGCTCGCCGGCGCGCT
The DNA here is from genome assembly GCF_028369105.1 of Polyangium mundeleinium. Lineage (NCBI taxonomy): Bacteria > Pseudomonadati > Myxococcota > Polyangiales > Polyangiaceae > Polyangium > Polyangium mundeleinium. Next base: position 376,147 of record NZ_JAQNDO010000001.1, read on the forward strand.
CGTGGAGATCTCGCGCGCCGCGCGGGAGCAGGGCGGGCGTATCGTGCCCATCGGCATCTTGCCGACGCTGCGCCGCGAGGATCTCACCGCCGCGGAGATGACCGACGTCCCTCGTTATCGCGCCCTCGGCAAGCGCATCCGGCGCCTGCGCGGCGGACCTTTTCATGTCCGCATTCACGGCGAAGACCCGCTCGCCCTCGACACGGACGACGTCGCGATGGAGGGCGCCGGCACCTCGTTCCAGGTTCACCTTCGCGTCCCGCCCGGACGTTTCGCCAAATATTACAATGCGGCACAGATCGCCACGATCCCGGCGCTCGCGGCCTCGTGCAACTCGCCGATCCTCATCGGCCATCGCCTCTGGGACGAGACGCGTATCGCGCTCTTTCGCCAGGCCGTCGACGATCGCCTCGACGCCCCGGCGGCCTTTCACCCGCCGTCGCGTGTGTCCTTCGGGTATGGCTGGGTCCGCGACGGGGCCGCCGAGCTCTTCGCCGAGAGCGTCCGGCTCCACGCTCCGCTCCTGCCCGTGCTCGGGAGCGAGGACCCCCGACAAACCCTCGCCTCGGGCGGCGTCCCCGGCCTCGCCGAGCTCCGTTTGCACCACGGCACCGTCTGGCGCTGGAACCGCGCCGTCTACGACCCGGGCAGCGGCGGCCATTTCCGTATCGAATATCGCGCGTTGCCGGCCGGGCCCACCGTGGTCGACATGCTCGCGAGCGCCGCGTTCCTCCTCGGCGCCACGATCGGCCTCGCTCCGGACGTCGAGCGCCTCTTGCCCGCCTATCCGTTCGAGCTCGCGCGCCACGCGTTTCATCGAGCGGCGCAGCATGGCCTCGATGCCGTCGTTCCCTTTCCGTGCAACGAGGCCCCGTCCCCCCGCGCGACCCCGATCGTCACATTATGCGAGCGCCTCCTGCCCCTCGCCCGGAGCGGCCTCGTGGGCGCGGGCGTCCTCGAAAGCGAGGCCGACCGCTGGCTCGACGTCTTCGCGGCTCGGGTACGAGCTGGGCAAACGGGCGCGCGCTGGCAACGCGCGGCGCTCGCGGCTTTGCGGGGTCGACATTCGCAGGAGGAGGCGTTGCGGCGGATGCTCGCCCATTACGAGGAGCGCGCGGCCTCCGGCGAGCCCGTGCATGCGTGGGCGCCGGTCGACGGAGGTGCTTAGAACAAACCCATGACCGAGAGCCCCATCCGATCCTGACCCATCATCGGCACGACCGTGACCGAGCTCGGCAGGAGCGCGCGCGCGCCCTTCGCCGGTTCCACGGGCACCTCCACGGTCTCCGTCGAGAAGACGGCCATGTCGAGCGCGGGCGCGACGACGTATCCGACGACGGCCCCGATGGCGGTATACCCGAGGGCTTCGTACCCGCTCCCCGCGCCGGCCATCAGCCCGATGAGGCCGCCTCCGAGGGGAAGACCGACGTTCAGGCCGAGGCTCGCGAAGCCCTTGCCGAGGTGCCCGTGCGCCCAGTGAACGATGGGCCCCGTGAGCACGTGCCCCGCGATGCCGACGTACGTGATCGGGGTCCCCATGCCGACGACCGACACGAGATCACCCGCGACCACGCCAATCAAGGTCTGCCACCCATACCAGCGTTTCACCTTCTGCGTGGGGACCTCCGTGCTCCAGCCGGGCAGAGGCATCGCGTACCCGCGCCCCCAGGCCCCGTTGGGCGGAGGTTGCGGATAGGGCCCCGGCGGATACGGCGCATAAGGTCCGGGCGGATAAGGCGTGTAAGGCCCGGCGCCCGGCGGCGGGGCCGGCGGCGGCGGAAGCGAAGCCCCATTCGCAGCCGATCCCGGAGGAGGCGGCGGAGCCGGCACCCCTGGCGGCGGTGTCAGGGGGCCTGCGGGCGGCGCGGGGAAGGGATTGGCTTGCAGCGGCGGCGTGGGGGCCGCGGGCGGCGGAGGCGCCGGGGTCGACGGCGACGGCGGCGGGAGCGCGTTCGACAGCGGCGGAGCCGCGTTCGTCGCGGCCGGCGGGGGCGGAGGCGGCGGGGGCGCGGAGCCCGGTTGCTGCGCGTTCGCGCGCGTCGCGAGGGTGATCGTGGCGAGGGCGAGGGCGGGGCCGAGCCGCAGGCGTGTGCGCATCGGCGGCGAGGATATCAAGAAACGTGCCCCCAGCAGAAGATGGGCCACGTCGAAAACCCGACGCGGCCCGGCGCCGCGGGTTACTTCGCGTCCTTGAGGGCGAGGTTCACGATCTTTTTGAACTTCGACAGCGGCTGCGCGCCCGAGAGGAGATACCCATTGATCACGAACGTCGGCGTGCCCGTGATCGAGGCGTCGTCGGCGGCCTTGAGGTCCGCGTCGATGAGCGCTTTGTGCGTCTGCCCGTCGATCGCGGCGAGGACCTTCTGCACGTCGAGCCCGAGCGCGGCGGCCGTCCGCTCGATGCCGGCGCGGTCGAGCTGCGTCTGGTCCTGGAAAAACGCGTCGTGCATCTTCCAGAAGGCGTCGTTCCCCTTTTGCTTGAATGCCTCCATGGCCGCCAGCGCGGTGGGCATCGCGTTCTTGTGGAACGGCAGCGGCTTGTTGCGCCAGACAAACCGGATCTTGCCCGGGAAGGCCGCGTCGAGCTCGGCGAGCGTGGGCTCGACGCGCTTGCAGAACGGGCACTCGAAATCGGAGAAGATCTGCACCGTGACCTTCGCGTTCGCCGGGCCCTTGGTGGGGTTCTCCTTCGTGAACGAGGGAATCGCCTTCACCTTCTCGAACGTCGCGGCCTTGCCGTCCTTGATGATCGTGTCGTAGAGCTTCGCCGCGGGCGTGCCCTTCTTGACGAGCGCCTCCGACTTCGTGAGCTCCTCGTCGATGAGGGCCTTGAACTTGTCGATCGGCTGCGCGCCGGCGAGGCGGCGGCCATTGATGAAGAAATGCGGCGTGCCGCTCGCCTGCACGTCGTCGGCGAGGTCCATGTCCTGCTCGATGCGGGCCTTGTGCTTCTTCTTCGCGATCGCGTCGCTCGCCTTCTTCACGTCGAGCCCGAGGTTCTTCGCGATGCCCTCGAGGTCCTCGGGCGCGAGCTTGCCGTTCGCGGCGAAGAGCAGGTCGTGCGCTTGCCAGAACGCCGCTTCGCCCTTTTGCGCGCGCGCCTCGAGCGCGAGCTCGGCCGCGGGCTCGGCGTCCTTGTGGAAGGGCAGGGGGTTATTCTTGTACACGATCCGGAGTTTGTCGCCGTAATCGCGGGCGAGCTGCTCGATCGTCGGCGTCACCCTGACGCAGAATGGGCACTGGAAATCCGTGAACATCACGAGCGTCACGAGCGCCGTGTTTTTGCCCCGCACCGGCGAGCCGTCGACGGGCACGCGCCAGACCGTCTTCGTGTCCTCGGCCTGGCTCGGGCTCGCGCCGGGCCGGTCCTCGGGCTTCTGGTAATTTTGCGCCGAGAGCACCGCATAGACCTTCTCGGGCGCCGTCCCGCTCGCCGTCGCTTTGCGCGCGGCCGCGACCTGCTCGTCGATGACGGCGCGGAACTTGTCGATCGGCTGCGCGCCGGAGAGGTGCACGCCGTTGATGAAAAACGCGGGCGTGCCCGTCACGCCGAGCTTCTTGCCGAGCTCGATGTCCTCGTCGATCTTCTTGCCGATCTCGCCGCTCGCGAGCGTCGCGTCGACGAACTTGCGCGTGATGCCCCGCGGCAGCGAGCCGTCGATGACCTGCGGGTCGATCCGGCCGGCGAAGAGCGCGTCGTGATAGGCCCAGAACCAGGGCGAGCCCTTCAGCTTGAACACGGTCATCGCCGCCTCGGCCGCCGGGCGCGCGTTCTTGTGGAACACGAGCGGGAAGTTTTTCCAGACGATCCGGAGCTGGTCCTTGCCGTAGATCTTCCCGAGCTCCGCGAGCGTGCCCGCTGCGCGCGCGCAGAACGGACACTCGAGGTCGGAGAACGCGACGATCGTGACGAGCGCCTTGGGGCTCCCCCAGCTCGGATCCGCGGCCGTGACGGGCACCGGGCTCTTCGCGCCTTCGCCGGTGTCGGCCTCGTTTCCGCCGGTCCACGTGCCGGCCTCGGCCGGGGCCACGGTGCGCACGGGGAATCCGTTTGCGGTGTTGTCGTCTTCGGCGCCCCCGACGAGGGCCCTCTCGCCGTCGCCTTCGGCTGCGCCGTCGGCGCGGGGCGCGCCCGCGCCTTTGACCCCGCCGCGGCCTGCGGTTTCGGCGTCCTTTCCAGCAGTGGCGGCGTTCGCGCCCTGATCAGCGGGTCCCTGGGACCCGTCTCCGGGCGAGGCGGCCGGAGGCGTAGGCGCCGGGCCGCAGGCGACTGCGGCCGAGAGGGCCGTCACGAACCCGATTCGGAAGAGCTTCACGAGCATGGCCGGCACCCTACAAGAAACGTGGTCACGACGCACGCGGCTTGCGCGCGGATCCACGTGGCTTCAACATCCCCGCGAGGTTCCGTCAATGGCGCCGCGTAGCCGAAGGAAAGCCCGGAGCCGTGTGGCACGGGGGATGCATCAAATTGTCGCATTGCCTGGACACGGAAACGGGTTCATGGCTTTTCGGACGGAGGTGAGACGTGGCTTCTGAACTTGGTACTTCGTGGGGAAGGTGGCTCATCGTGGCGCTCGGCGCGGCGCTCGTCGCAGGGTGCGGCGGAGGCGGCGGCGGATCGGGCGGCAACGGCGGATCGGGCGGCAGCGGCGGATCGGGCGGCGGTGGATCGGGCGGCGGCGGGCCGAACCTCGTCGACGTGGAGCTCGCGTTCGAGGGGCGCGTCGGGGACGAGGTATTCGATTGCGGAAAGACCTACACCGCAGGAAGCGCGTCTACCGAGGTGCGGATCACCGATTTTCGGCTTTACGTGCACGACGTGCGCCTCTTGCGCAAGGACGGCAGCGAGTTCCCGGTCGAGCTCACGCAGGACGGGCTGTGGCAACACGAGAACCTGGCGCTCCTCGATTTCGAGAACAAGGCCGGCGCCTGCGCGAACGGCACCAGCGAGACGAACACCACGATCAAGGGCCGGGTGCAGGCCGGGAGCTACCAAGGCATCACGTTCAAGGTCGGCGTGCCTTTCGAGCTGAACCACGGCGACGCGGCGGCGGCGCCTTCGCCGCTCAACCTGAGCGCGCTATTCTGGAACTGGAACGGCGGGTACAAGTTCCTCCGCGTGGATGCGGCGCCGACGGCGGGCGGCGGGGCGTTCAACGTGCACATCGGCAGCACGGGCTGTACGGAGGACGCGTCGGGCGCCGTCACGGCTTGCGATCGGTCGAACCGCCCGGAGGTGCGCCTCACGGACTTCGACCCGCTCGCGGGCAAGTTCGTCGTCGATTACGCGGCGCTCGTCGCGGAGAATGACCTTTCGCAAAACGCGGGCGGCGCGCCGGGCTGCATGGCGGGCTTCGACGACCCCGAATGCCTGGCCGTCATGGGTCGGCTCGGCATTCACGTGGACGACGGGTCGGTTCATCCGGACGAACAGAAGCTCTTCGTGGCGGAGTGAATCCATGAAATACCCTCCCCTCCTCCCCTTGGCCGCGCGGGGGCCTTTCGCCGCGCTTTTGCTCCTCGGCACCTTCGCCGGCTGCGGCGGGGAGGGGGAGGGGCCGCCCGAGCCCACGCCCCCGGCCCCCGCGATCTGGGATTTTGGTCTGCCCGCGGGGTATCCGAAGCCCAAGGTTCCTGCGGACAACCCGATGTCGGTGGACAAGGTCGAGCTCGGCCGGCGCCTGTTTTACGACAAACGGTTGTCCGGGAACGAGACGCAGAGCTGCGCGTCGTGCCACGACCAGAAGCTCGCGTTCACGGACGGGCGCGCAGGCGGGCTCGGATCGACGGGCGAGGTCCACCCGCGGAGCTCGATGTCGATCGTGAACGTGGGGTATCTGTCGACGCTCACCTGGGCAAACCCGTTGATCACGGAGCTCGAAGAGCAGGCGCTCCTGCCGCTCTTCGGCGAGACGCCGGTCGAGCTCGGGCTCGCGGGCAAGGAAGACGTGCTCCTCGAACGATTGCGCAAGGAGCCGGTGTACGAGGCGCTCTTTCCGAAGGCGTTTCCGGACGAGGCCGACCCCGTGCGGCTGGAGAACGTCGTCCGGGCGATCGGCGCGTTCGAGCGCAGCGTGACCTCCTACCGTTCGGCCTGGGATCGGCACAACTACGGCGGTGATTCGAAGGCGCTGTCGGAGGCCCAGAAACGCGGCAAGGACCTGTTTTTCTCGGAGAAGCTCGAATGCTTCCATTGCCACGGCGGCTTCAATTTCTCCGACTCCGTGGTGCACGACGGGAGCACGTTCACCGAGACGATGTTCCACAACACCGGCCTTTACAACATCGGCGGCACGGGCGCGTATCCGGAGAACAATCGAGGCGTCTACGAGGTGACCCAGGTCTCCACGGACATGGGCCGGTTCCGCGCGCCGACGCTCCGCAACATCACGCTCACGGCGCCCTACATGCACGACGGGAGCATCGCGACGCTCGGCGAGGTGCTCGACCATTACGCGGCCGGCGGGCGCACGATCGCGGATGGCCCGTACGCGGGCGTGGGGAGCACGAACCCGTACAAGAGTGAGCTCATCAATGGTTTTGTGTTGACCGAGGAGGAGAAGGCGGACGTGCTTGCTTTCCTCGCGTCGCTGACGGACGAGGCGCTGCTCACCGATCCGCGCTTCGCGGACCCTTGGAAGCAGGACAGCGCGGGAGGAATGCCGTGAAAAGAATCGGACGAATCGTGGGAATCGTATCACTCGCCGGCGCGGTGTTCGTCGGGACGAGCGTGGGCGCGTGCGGAGGCGGGACGGAGAACCCGCCCGCGACGAACGAGCCGGACCTGACCGGCGTGGTCTACACGGGCGAGGCGACGGACGAGGCGCTCGAGGCGCTGCTCTTGGCCGCGCCGAAGACCGACGCGGCGCAGGCCGCGGTGGTGGACACACCGGCCGCGGGCGCGACGTTGCCGAAGGACGTGCCGCCGACGATCGAATGGCACGTGGGCGGGTCCTCCGCGGCGCGCGAGCCTTCGGCGGGAGAAAGGTTTGTCGGAGCCGCGAAGGCGATCGCCTCGTTTTTCGGCCCGCGCGAGGCCTGGGCACACGGGGCGCCGGTGAACGGTCGCGCGTATCTGCTCGTGTTCTCGACGCCGAAGAGCCCGGAGCTCGTTCGTGTTTTCACGACGGAGCTGTCGTACACGTTCGACGCGGCCTCGTGGACGAAACTCGCGCTCACGGGGGAGCCGGTGACGCTCGTCGTGACGAACGCGATCTTCGAGGACAACCGCGTGGCGCAGGACGGAGGGCCGTTCACAGGGGAGGCGGTGACGTTTTCGATCGGGCCGTGAGCCGCCGCGTTACCGCCGCTGCCCCACCGGCCGCGGGGAAAACACCCCCCGCGGTCGCGTCTTCATCCCCGTCACCGGGAAAAAATCGTTCCCCCCGAAGAGCGGCGGGTCCTTTTCGTTGCGCTGGTAAAACAGGTTGATCTCTTTCTTGAAGAAATCGGTGTCCGGGATGACCGCGCCGAAGCGCTGCGTTTTCAGCGCCTCGCGGAGCTCGTCCCTGAGCGCGGTGCCCGGCGGGCCGCCGCCGATGCCCAGGATGTCCTGCATCGCCATTTCGTGCGCGAATGGGCGCTTGCCCGCGAGCGTCGGGAGGTGGCCGTGCGCCGGGAGCCATACGTCGCCAGGCAATGCAGCGAGCCTCTTCACGAAGGCGTGGCCCGCTTGCTCGTCGCTGCGCGAGGGCACGAGGCGGCGAGGATCGTAGATGACGCAGGCGAGCTGGAGGGCCGCGACGCCGAACGCCGCGGCGCGCAGGCGGGCCCGCAGGGCTTCCGGCGCCTGGCCGATGCTTTCGAGGGCCGTGGCGACGCCGAGACCGAAGAGAATGGCGAGCACGGAGAACGCGGGCATGAGCACGTTCGGCCAGCCACCCGCGTGCAGGCGCCCGCCCCACGAGGTCCCGAGCGCGCCGGCCGCGGCGAAAAACCAGAAGAGCCGCGCCTTGCGCGCGCCCTCGCCCGAGGCCGCGAACCAGTAGAGCGCCGCGCCGAAAGAGACGGCGAGCGGCGCGAAGAGGTCCTCGATCCAGTAATCGACCCACATCGCCGGCACGTTCGGGTGCTGCGAGGGCAAGAAGAAGACGTAATAACGGAACCAGCCGCCGTGCAGGCGATCGAGCGCGAGGATCGAGAGGCCGATCGTGCCGAAGAGCGCCACGCCAAACCCGAGCCCGCGCTTCCAGCCGTCCGCGAAGAGCGCGTACACCGCAAGAGGCGCCGCGGCCACGAGCATCGATTGTTTCGTGAGGAACGAGAGCAGGAACAAGGCGACGGCGAGGAGCCGGAAGCCGAGGCCCTCGCGGAAGCGGAGGACGTAGAGGCCGAGGAGCAAAAAGAGGAGCGCGAGCGAGTCGACCCGCGCGATATCCATGAAAGCGCTGCTCTCGCGGTACGTGCCCGCGAAGAGGCCCACCGCGAGCACGGCCGCGAGGCGGTTTTTCGTCTCGCGGTGCACGAAGAGCGCGAGGAGCGCGAAGCAGCCGAGCGAGGAGAGGAACGAGATGAGGCGCAGGGAGAAAAACCCGAGGCCCACGACCTTGCTCGCGGCCGCGGAGACGTAGAAGTAGAGCGGCGTGTAGATGAAGGGGACGAAATCGATCGTGGGGCGATCGTAGAGGCGTTTGCCCGAGAGGATGTGGCGGACGTGGTCGACGGCGCCGCCCTCCATCCATTCGAGCTCGAATGGATACCGGAGGTGCAGGACCGCGAGCACGAGATAGATGCCGACGTAGGCGACGGCGCCGAGGCCGACGAGCCAGGGGAGGACGCGGCCGAGGAAGGCGGGGAGGCGCCGCCAAAGGGGGAGGAGCCGAGCAAGCATCGAGGGGCGCTACCCTAGCGCAGCGCGCCCAAAGATTCGAGCACGGCCTCGAGCGAGCAGCGCCCGAGCTGGGCGGCGCGCTCGGGGCCAAAGCCGCTCGGGCCCTCCTTGAACGGCATCTCGATCGTCATGGACAAGCAATCGAAGCGCTCGCCGACCCAGTTGTTTCCGATGCGCAGATCGCCCTTGCCCGGGTCGTCCGCCCCATAATCGAGCTCCGAGGAAAAACCGCCGTCGCGGCGCGCGAGGCTCCGCGTGAAGCGTCGTTCGAGCTCGTAGAGGCGCTCGGAGTAGCCAGGGTTTCCCGCGCAGCCGATGGCGAACGCGACGTCGGCGTGCTCGTCGCCGTGCACGTCGAGGAAGAGGTCCACGCCGGCCTGCTCCATGACGCTGCGCACAGAGGCGACCTCGGGGCTGACCTCGGGGCTCGGCGTCTGCCATTCACGATTGAGGTCTCGCCCGGCCGCGTTCGTGCGGAAATTGCCGCGCGTGCTGCCGTCCGGGTTCACGATCGGCACGACGTACACCACGGCCTCGTGGAGGAGCGTGTCCGTGACCGGGTCGTCCTCGGCGAGGAGCCGGACGAGCGCGCCCTCGACGAACCACGAGCCCATCGTCTCGCCCGGATGTTGCCGCCCCGCGATCCAGAGGCGGCGCTTGCCCGGTCGTTCCTCCCCGAAGACGACGAGGTGGATCGGGCGTTCCTCGACGCTCGCGCCGATCGGCAGCACGCGCGCCCGGGGCGAGCGATCGACGACCGAGAGGAGCGCCGCGAGGCGATCCAGGGGATACGCTGCAAAATACGAATAGTGGACCGTGTCGTGCTCGGGCCGGTGCTGGAGGACGAGGCGCCGTCCGTCGAAATGGGTGGGGACGCGGAACCATCGATCGAGGTCATACGATGCGAGCGCGCGGTAGCCATGGAAGGCGTCGGGGTGCATCGCCTCGCCCGCGTCGGTGATCGTGAGCTCGACGTGGCGGCCGCGCGCGCCTCGAACGCGGAAATGGAACCATTGCCGGATGCCTGCCGCGCTGTCGGCGCGCAAGGAGAGCTCGGCCTCGGCCCCGTAGTGGCCGGTGACGACAATGCTCCCGCCGCAGAGGTCCGCGTCGACGTGCATGAAATGCATCATGCCACGAACAGCGAACGAGCGGGGAGCGATCGTAGGCCCGCGCGCGGGTGTGTCCCGCACGTGCCGAAGGGTCCAGCGTGCAGGGCCGTTTCGCCTATACTTCGCCGCGGAGAGGTCGAATGGCCAAGAGCAGGACGGGGATCGACAGCAGCGCAGGCTCCCTGCCGGAGACGACGACGTGGGCGCGCGCCGTCGTCCTCGGGACGGGGATCCTCGGCGTGAGCCTGACGGAGCGCACGCTATCTGCGAAGGCCCTGGAAGAGTTCGCGCGCAAGGTGCTGGAGGTCATCCGCGCCATCACGCCCGCGACGCGCAAGCTCGTCGAGGTGCTCGAAGCGCGCATGGCCGAGCTCGGCATCGATCACGACTGCGACAGGCTGCGCACGGCCCGGAGCGCGCGTTTGCTTTGTGAGGCGCTGGCCAGCAAGTCGCTGCGCGAGGCGCGCGAGATCGTCGAGGCGCTCGCCTCCGCGCGCCTGGAGACGAGCTCGTCGGCCGTGCAGGCGAGCCTCGGTGCCGCGGAGGATTCGCTGGAGACGCTCGACGATCCGCTCGTGCTCGGCGTGCTCAAGCAGCTCGCGGGGCGCGAGAAGAACGACCTTTCGGCGTCCAAGTATCTGCGCGAGGCGCGCGCGATTCTGCGGCAGGACGAGATGCGGCGGTCGCTGTCGGTGGAGCTGCGCATGGTGGCGGGCGCAGCGCAGGCGTACCTCCTGAGCGGCACGCCGAGCGCCGACGGAGCGCCGCTGCACGTCCTTCCCGACGACGGCATGCTGCCGAAGAGCGCGGTGCTCGCGAGCGTCGTGGCGCCTGCCGTGGTGCGGATCGAGGCGTCGCGCGGGACGCCGCCGCCGAGCGCGACGCGGCCACGCGCGGAGAGCACGAAGCGCAAGTCGCTCACGCAGACGCTGGCGTCGGAGGGCGTCGTGCCTTTCACGCGGGTGAGCGTGGAGCGGCGAGGATCGACGCCCGACCGGAAGTCCGCGCGCGCGCTCCTGGCCGAGGCGGTGCGCGAAGCGGAGCAGAAGCTCGAAGCCTCGAAGGGGCCGGCGTTGCTCTCGCTCGTGATCACGCTCGACATCAGCGACAAGGGCGCGTGATGGATCAGGCGTCGAGCGTGACGTAGAGGACGGGCTCGTCGCGCAGCCACGTGCGCTGGCGGCGCGTGAAGACGCGTGTCGCGCGGACGATCGTGTCTTCGAGCTCCTCACGCGGGAGCTCGCCTGCGAGGTGCGCGCGCACCTGCTTGTATCCGACCGATCCCATGGGTCGCGCCGCGGCGTGGCCCGCGTCGAGCAGCGCGCGCACCTCGTCGAGCCAGCCCGCGTCGATCCACCGCCGGACGCGCGCGCGGATGCGCTCGTCGAGCGTCTCGCGGGGCCAGGCGACGCCGACGAGGCGCGCGTCGTGGCGCTTCTCGCGGAAGCCGTGCTCGGCGAACCACTGGCTCTGCGGTTTGCCCGAGAGCTCGTGGATTTCGAGCGCGCGGCTCACGCGGACGAGGTCGTTTGGCGCGAGGCGCGCGGCGCTCTCGGGGTCGACCGCGGCGAGCATGACGTGCAGGGCCGCGCGTCCCTCGGCCTCGGCGATCGCCGCGTGCCGCGCGCGGATCGTGGAGTCGGCGGGCGGCGCGGGGGCGAGGCCGTAGACGAGCGATTTGATCCAGAGGTACGTGCCGCCGCAGACGATGGGCACGCGGCCGCGGCGCTTGACGTCCTCGATCGCGCGCTCGCCGAGATCGGCGAAGGTCTGCGCGTCGAGGGGCACGAGTGGGTCGGCGATGTCGACGAGGTGGTGCGGGGCCCGCGCGCGCTCGTCGGCCGTGGGCTTGCCCGAGCCGACGTCGTAGCCGCGGTAGATCTGCACGCTGTCGGCATTGATGATCTCGCCGCCGAAGCGCTCGGCGAGGCGGATCGCGAGCTCGGTCTTTCCGCTCGCAGTGGGGCCGACGACGACGATGAGCTCGCCCTCGCGCGGCGGCTCGATCGTGCGCCACGAGGGGGCCGTTCGAGGGGGCTCGCTCGGCGCGTCGCCCTCGTCCGGGCGATGGGCATCGACGGTTTCGCGATCGTTCGGGCGCATCGTTCGGGTCCGCGAGGGGTCTTCCACGCGGGGGACTTCCTGTAGCATCTCCGGATGTCCTCGATGCCGCGCTTCCTGCTTTCGTTTGCGTTCGTCACGTGTCTCGCCGCGCCGGGGGTGGCCTCGGCACAGGAGCCTCCGCCCGCTCGGCCGATGATGCGGGTGAACCTGCCGATCGATCTCACCGTGATCGGCGTGGGCGGCGCGGCGTGGATCACGACGGAGGTGCTGAAATCGAAGATCGCGCCGGCGACGTGTCGATGGTGCAGCCCGCCGGGGTTCGACGATTCGATCGCGCGCGCGCTTCGCTGGAGCAACACGAAGACGGCGGCCCGGATCAGCGATGTCGGGCTGTATGGGCTCGCGCCGCTCGCCGCGTTTGGGTTCGACGCGGCGGTCGTGTACGCGAGCGGCGGTACGCTCGCAGAGTGGGGGACGGACGTGATCGTCCTTTTGCAGTCGATGGTCGTGGCCGCGGATCTCACGCAAATCGTGAAGTTTTCCGTGGCGCGGGAGCGCCCGCTGCTCGAATACGGCTCCGTGTCTCCCGAGGATCGGGACAACCGCGACAACAACCTTTCCTTCTTTTCCGGTCACACGTCGTTCACGTTCTCCGCGGCGGTCTCGGCTGGAACGCTGGCCACGCTGAAGGGATATCGCGCGGCGCCCTGGATTTGGGCCACGGGGCTCACGATTGCCACGGCCACGGGGTATCTGCGCATGGCCGCGGACAAACATTATTTTTCGGACGTGATGGTCGGCGCGATCGTCGGATCGGCCGTCGGGTTCGTGGTGCCGTGGCTGCACCGGCCGAGCGCGAGCCTGAGCAAAGACGCAGGGGCGCGGCTCTCGGGGATGATGGCGAGCCCGCTGCCCGGCGGCGGGCCGTTCGTGGGCTTCAGCGGGATCTTGGATTAGTTCGCGGCGCGCCTCGCGCGGACGCGGAGGAGGACGGGTTTTTCGGGGCGGAGGACGGCGGTGTAATCGGGGCCGATCGGCGCGTCGCTCACGGGCTCGAAATCGAAGCGCTGGGCAATTTGCGCGAGCAGGAGCTCGGCTTCGAGCGTGGCGAACGTCGCGCCGATGCAGACCCGCGGGCCGGCGCCGAACGGCATGTAGGCACCGCGCGGCCGCTTTGCCTCGTTCTCCGCCGAGAAGCGCGTCGGATCGAAGCGCTCCGGATCGGGGAAGAGCGTCTCACGCCGGTGGAGCGCGTGAATCGGGACGATGATCGACGTCATCTTGGGCAGGTGGTATCCGCCGACCTCGACGTCCTCGATGGCGACACGATCGATCGCGAAGGCCGGCGGATAAAACCGCAGCGCTTCGCGGAAGACGCCGCGCGTGTACTCGAGCCGGGAAGCCGCCTCGGCGGTGGGGGTTTTTCCGGACAGGCTGTCGACCTCCTGCTTCCAGCGGCGGTACACCTCGGGATTGCGCGCGAGAAAATAGAGGCACCAGGTCGTGGACGTCGCCGTCGTCTCGTGGCCGGCGATGAACAACGTCATGGCCTCGTCCCGCACTTGGCGATCGGTCATGAACGAGCCGTCGTCCTCGTCGCGCGCCGCGAGCAGCCGCGAGAGCAGGTCGGGCCGGTCGCCGCCTTTTTGCCGGCGATCGGTGATCATGCGCTGAATGCGGTCGTCGACCGTCCGGATGGCAGCCAAAAGCTTGCGCCGCTCGGCCGTGGGCAGGGGGACGGGCTGGTGCAGGGCCTCGAGGGCCGTTTCCCGCGCGCGTTCGAGCGGCGCGGGGAGGTTTTGCGGCTGGAGAAGGAGCTGGGCCAACATCGAGCGTAGGAAGATCGAGACGCTGGCGGTCTGCTCGCCGAGGTAGTTGAACATCGCGCGGATCGCGGCGCTGATCTCGTCGGACTCGTCGAGCGTGTCGGCGTCGAAGAGGACCTTCGCCGCGATGCCCATGGTGATCCGCGTCATCTCGCGCCCGGCGTCGAGGATCTCGCCGTCTTTCCAGTCGTCGAGGCACCGCGTGATGACGTCGTTCATCATCGGCGCATACCCTTCGATGGCGCGCGGGTGGAAGAGCGGCGCCATGAGCTTGCGTTGCTTGCGCCACGGCTCGCCTTCGCTCGTGAAGAGGCCACGGCCGGCGAAGGGGTAGAACATCATCTTCGTGGCGAGGCTCTTTTCGAAGCTCTTTTGCTTCTCCACGAGCGCCTCGTGGGCGAGCTCGGGCGCGCAGAGGACGACGAGCGGGAAGTTGAAGAATCGAATTTGCCCGAGGTCGCCGAGCTCGCGCGCGAGGCGCAGGAAGATCGCCGCTTGCGTGGTGCGGAACTCCGTCGCGTGCCCGGCAAACGTTTGTCCCGACAGGACGGGGATGTCTTCGACGGTCTTCATGGTCCCTCCTGCGGCGGTAGGAGCGCGTGCGAGGCGCGTCAAGGGGAGCTGCGGCCGTGCCGGACGTCGACGACGATCCGCGGAGGATCACGGAGCTCCAGCACGCGATACCGATTCTTCGATCCGACGCCGAGCACCCAGGTGAGCTGTCCCTCGAAATCACAGGTCGCTGCGAGCTCGAGCAGCACGGGCAGCTTTGGCTTTCGCTCGACGGGGCCGAGCGTCGGGAGGCCCGCGTCGCTGTGGGCCCGCGCCGGCGTCATCCGGACCTGGAGCCATCCATCGCCCGCCACCGTCACGGCCTCGCCCGTGCCGCAAAGGTGCACGGGTTTGTCGATGTACTCGACCCGGTAGCCGGGCAATGCCTGGCCCGAAAATTCGAAGGCGACACGATCGAATCCCGCGTGACGGCCGGCCCGGACCGACCGCAGCTCGACCGTATGCACCTCGGGGATCTTTTTCTCGATCGGCGCGGACGTCCCCTCGAACGCCTCGGGCGCCGTGTCCCCGGGCTCCTTCGTCCCCTGCGCGGGCGCAGCGGGCTTCGCCGAGGAAGGCGGCTCGGCGGCCTTCGCGGTCGGCTCCGCGGGCGGCTGCGCGGCCGCGGTCGGCGTCGTCGGCGCCACGGCGCTGGCGGCAGGTGTTTTCGTGCTGTCGGGCGCGGTGCTGTCGGGCGCGGCGTCACGACAGGCGAGGAGCAACGGGCTGGCGAGCAGGAACAGGAAGAGCGTACGCATGGGGCTTGTTGCGTGTCCGTTTGGCGCAAGGGGCCTGGCCGCAAGGGCCTCGGCGCGCGCGGCGCGGACGACGTCGGCGGCCCGATTACAATGGGTGCGTCCGTACGTCAACGCCTGCCGCAGGGCTTGACACGGTCGCGGCGGCGGGCTCATCCTGTGCGGGTGGGCAATACGCCCACAATCAGCGTTTTCCTTCGGGTTGCATGACGCTATCGAATACCGACTGGGAGGGGTTCGGGGAGCACGTCTATCGCTTCGAGGCGCCGGATATCGTGCACATCCGAAACGTCGGCGACGTCGCCCGGGAGGACATGCAGCGTATGTTCGAGCTGGTCCGGGAGGCCCGAGCGCAGGTGGGGGGGCTGGTCTTCTGGCTGGCGGACATCACGCAGATGGGGCACGTGCGTGCCGAGGCGCGCAAGCTCGCGATCGAATCCGACACCAACAAGAACCTGCGGGGTACGGCGATCTACGGCGGCAACTTCAAGCAGCGCGCGATCGCGAACCTCGCGATCAAGGCCGCGCGTGTGCTCAGGCCCTCGCGCATCCTGACCCCCTTCAAATTCGTCGCGACCGAGGCGGAAGCGCGGGCCTACATCGAGGCGATCCGATGTGGAACGCAGGGCGTGACGTCGCGCGGCTCCCGTCCGCCGCCTGTGCACTGACGGCGCGCAGGGAAGCGTTTGTAGGGACACGACGCGTGGGCAGGCGCGGGGACGCCGGCCAGCCGGCGAGCGCCCCCGTTCGTCGTGTTGTGGAAGGAATCCCCCCTGGGGACGTGGATCAGTAGCGGCGTCCGGGGCGGCCCCGATCTTCGAGCAGGCGTGCCGGATCGGGCGCGTCCGAGGGCAACACGCTCGACGTTTGCGCGCTCCCCGAAGCGGAATGCCCCTTCGATTCCACGATCCACGAGGCAACGCCGAGAAGCACGGCGCTGAGAAGAAGAAAAGCAGCGACAGCTGCCACGATCATAGGCATGCGGATACGAACGCCGTCGAAATGATGCATCGCGAGCGTCACGAGGACCTCCTGATGTGAGGGCGGATCGATACAAGTTGCCGGGGGACGCTCTCCGCGCCTTCACCCGGCCCCCCTCGATGAACCCGCCGTTGGGTCACGCCGCCCGTCGCCGAGCCGCGTGTTGTTCTTCGTTGGAACGGCGCACAGATTACCGCATGCGCGTGCGATTTCCAGGGAAATGACGGTCCAGATCGGACAGGGAATGTCCGAGTGCGGGGATGTGGGCTACTGGATCCGGGGTGGGCGCGCGTCGAGGAGGAGATCCGGCAGGAGGAACACGAACATCGCGGTCCGGCGCGTGGCCGGGGTCATTCCTTCGACGCGGAAGTCCCTCTCGGTTCCGACGATGTGCCCCGCGGCGTCGAAATGCATCCTCTGCGGCGGGCGGTCCGGCGTTCGTATCGTCGCGACGCCGGCCTCGTCGAGGACGAGCGTGCCCGCGGAGATCGGGACCGTGCCGTCGGCGTTCATGGTGATGTGGAGGGTGCCGCCGAGGTCGACGAACGTCCCATCGGAATGCAGCGTCCCGAGCACCTCACCGCGCTGCACGAGCAAGCCGTTGCGGTAGAGCGTGACGAAGGGCTCGTCGCGCGCGAACACGCGGAGCTCCGCGAGCATGAGCAGGCCCTCCGGAGGGCTCTCGCAGGAAGACGCAGGCTCACACGCGGCGCGCGGCGGCGATGTCGAGGGCTGCGGCGCGGGGGTGCAGCCGCCCGCGAACGCGAGCGCGGCGAGGAGGAGACGCCGCGTGGTCTTCACGGACAAACCACGTTCGGGATGTAATGGACGTGGTAACAACACTCGTCGTCCAGCGGCGGCAAATCGCAGACGACCTGGCGGTACGCAGGCTTGTTGCAGCAGGCCGTGGGGGTCGTCTCGGCGCAGAAGCCGGTCGCGTCCGCGAGGGTCTTGAGCAGGCCGGGGGTCGACGCCGCAGGGGGGCAGAAGTCGCCGCCGTTCATCGAGACGCACACGGCGTTGAGCTTGCCGATATTGGGCTCCTCGCCGCACTGCAGGCCGTCGTCGCCGCCCGCGCCGTCGCCGCCGGTGCCCGAGGCGCCCGCGCCGCCCGTGCCGCCGGTCTCGCCTCCGGCATCGACGACGACCTTGGCGCCGCACGCCGCGCCGAACAGGGTGAGGGCCGCGAGCACGGCGGCGCGGACGAGGGGATGGGCGGCGAGGAAGTGGAATCGTCGTTCGAGCATGGTGAGGTCTCCCGGCTGTGCGTCGCGGATAGAAGCGTTACTGTACCCACCGTCCTGACAAGTCCAGCGCTCCGTGTAGGATGGCTCTCGTGGCCTTGCCTTGGCTGTGTGGCCTGCGGAGGATCGGGGGATGTTTCAGGTGAACGAGGTGATCGACGGGCAGTACCGGATCCTGCGCCGGATTGGCGAAGGCGGACATGGGACCGTCTACGAGGCCGAGGATCTCGACATCGGCGCGCCCGTGGCCGTCAAGTTCCTGCGCCCCGAGGTCGCGGACACGCCCGAGTTCGCCACGCGCATGCGCAGGGAGGCGCGCGCGATGGGCGCCCTGTCGGGGACGAGCGCGGTGCAGATCTTCGCGCTGAACCGCACGAAGTCGGGGCAGATGTACATCGTGATGGAGCTGCTCCGCGGCAAGGATTTCGAGCGCTTCCTCGCCGACCACGAGCGCGAGGTGGGGAGGCTCTCGCGATCGAAGCTCTTCGAGCTGATCTCGCCGATCGTGGACACGCTCGACGTCGCGCACCAGCGGGGAATCGTGCATCGCGACATCAAGCCGGCGAACATCTTCGTGCTGGAATCGACGGCGCGAGGGCCGGTGCGGTTGCTCGATTTTGGTCTGGTGAAGGTGCTCTCGGTGTTGACGCCGCTCACGCAGGAAGGGCTCGTCGTGGGGTCGCCGTCGTACATCGCGCCCGAAGGCTGGCAGGGCAGGCCCGATCGGGTCACGCCTGCGGCCGACGTGTACGCGATCGGCGCCGTGATCTTCCGCGCGCTCGCGGGCCAGGTGCCGTTCCCCGCGGATACGCTCATCGACGTGGTGAAAATGAGCACGCGCGGCAAACGGCCGAGCTTGCACGCGCTCCGGCCGGATTTGCCGGCGGCGATCGATACGTGGGTGGAGCGCGCGCTCGCGATCGAGCCGGAGCATCGCTTTCCGACGGTGAAGGCGCTGTGGCTTTCGCTCGTCGGGATGCTCGGGCCCGGGGGTTCGCGCTGACAAACGATGCTTTACGGCGATGCGGGCAGCGTCACTTCGAGGAGCTCGTTCGGCCCGGAGATCTTTTCGCCATATTGATTGTCCACGATGAGCAGCGCGTGGGTCTCATCCTTCCAGACGATTCCCTCGAAATTGCGCGTGCCCTCGTTCGAATACGGCGCGAGGTCCACGAGGACGCGGGGCTCGATCGGGGCCGCAGTCCCCGGGCCTTTCGCAGGGAGCGTGAACGAGAGGATGCGCGAAACCGCGAAATGGCGCTCGATCGCCAGCACCTCGATTCGATCGTCCCCCCGGGCACGGCAATCGAGGCCGGAGATTTTTCCTTTTTCGTCCTTCGTGCTCGTGAGTGACAGGCGAAAGACCGCCCGGTCCCCCGTCGTCGGATCGATCCGCTCGATCGGCGCATGGCGCGCCTTGCCTTCGCCGTTCATCGCGTCCTCGATCGCCGCGACGATTTGCCCCGACGCGGCGCACAGGCCCTCGAGTCCATGCCCCTCGTCGCACGACGCGTTCCACGCCGAGAGCGGGACGTCGAGCGTACGCGTCACGCGCGCCGCGTCGCCCTCGCGCGTGGCGAGCAGGATGCGGTCCGCGCCCGTCTTCGAGCAGCCGCCCTCGGTGCCGATCGCGAACGAGTCCCCCGAGAGCCACGCGAGCGACTCGAAATCGAGGCCCTCGGGCACGCCGCTCACCGCCGTCTTGCGGACCACGGCGCCGTCCGGCGAGAGCTCGATCAAGAGCGGTTGTCTCTCCGTCATCGTGAAGAGCGCGCCGGACGGGCCGACCGCGAGCGACGAGAGGCCCACCACGTCGGTCCCGGTCACCAGGATCTGCCGCGGCGTCCCGCCGTCTCCGGCCGGGACGGGCGAGGAGCGCGACGGCTGGCACGCGAGCGGGAGCAAGAGAGCCGCGAAAAGGAGGCACGAAAAACGAGGGCGCACGCGGCGATGATATCCGAACGAGCGCGCGGTCGATGCGCGTCCCCCATCCTCGGCTACGATGGCCCGGCCCGATGACCCTCGACCTCGGTGTGCTCATCTCCGGCCGCGGCTCTAACCTCCAGGCGATCCTCGACGCGATCGCCGCGGGGAAGCTCGACGCGCGCGTCCGCCTGGTGATCTCGAACCGCCCCGGCGCGCCGGGCCTCGATCGCGCACGGGAAGCCGGCGTGCCGACGGCCGTGATCAGCCACAAGGATCACCCGGACCGAGCGTCGTTCGACGCCGCGCTCGTGGACGCGTTGCGGCAAGCAGGCGCGTCGTGGGTGGTGCTCGCGGGCTTCATGCGGATCGTGACGAGCGTGCTGCTCGACGCGTTTCCAGGCCGCGTGATCAACATCCACCCGTCGCTCCTGCCTGCGTTCCCGGGCGTCTCCGCGCAGGCGCAGGCGCTCGCGCACGGCGTGCGGATCACGGGCTGCACGGTGCACCTCGTCGACGCCGGGACGGACACGGGGCCGATCCTCGCGCAAGCCGCGGTGCCGGTGCTGCCGGACGACACGGAGGAGCGTTTGTCCGAGCGGATCCTCGCGCGCGAGCACGCGCTGCTCGTGTACGTGCTCGCCGCGATCGCCGCGGGAAACCTCACGGTGCATCCGCCGACCACGGTCGCATCGAGGGCGCGCGTCGAGCTTGTGGGTGTCCCCGGCGCGCTCGGGGTCGAGACGACGAACGATTGAGGGAGAGCGCGTCGTGACCTCGAAGCATTTCGACGTCGTCGTCCTCGGCCGATCGCTCGGCGCCCTGGTGACGGCCGCGCTGCTCGCGCGGCGTGACTTCACGGTGCTCGTGCTCGGCCAGGGCGGGAGGCCCGCGAGCTACAAGCTCGGCGAACGCACGCTGCGCAGGCGCGCATTCACCATGCTCGCGGCGAGCTCGCCCGCGTGGACGCGCGTGCTCGTGGAGCTCGCGCAGTCGCAGACGTGGAAGCGGCGCGTGGTGTCGGCGAGCCCCATGATGCAGGTGCTCGCGCCGCGGCGCAGGCTCGACATCCCGCCCGACCTCGTGCTCTTCGGCCGCGAGATCGATCGCGAGATGCCCGAGGTGCGCCGCGTGGTGGACGACCTCTACGCCGAGCTCGCCCGCGTGAACGGGGCCGCGGACGAGGCTTTCGAGAGGGACGCGGTCTGGCCGCCAGGCACGTTCTGGGAGCGGCGCGAGACGGGGCGTTATGCCGCGATGTTGCCCTACGTGCGCGCCGAGCCGGACGCGGACCTCTTGGTCGAGCTGCCGCGCGGGCATTTCTTTCGGCAGGTCGTGACGTCGTCGGTCTCGTTCGCGACCGATCTCGCCTCGTTGCCGCCGCCGTTCGCGGTCGCTCGCCTGCACGGCGCGTGGACGCGTGGCCTCTACACGCTCCCCGGCGGCGAGGACGAGCTCGAACAGTTCCTCGTCGATCGCATCGTGGCGCACGGCGGCCGTTGCATGCTCTCCGCGCGCGCGCGGGCCTTGCACCTCCGGCGTGGCGCGGCCGCGGGTGTGGTCGTCGACGGCGACGAGGGGCCGACGGGCGCGAGCTTCGTGATCACCGACCTCGATGGCGAAGGCCTCGCGGCGCTCTCCGGGGGCGAGGGCATCCACAAGCGCGCCCAGCGCGAGTGGCCGCGGATCACGTCGTCGGTCGGCAGGTTCGTCGTGTCGCTCGTGGTGCGTGACGAAGGTTTGCCCGCGCCGCTCGGCGTGGAGAGCTTCGTGTTGCCCGGCGATCGTCCCGCGTTGCGGAGCACGGCGCGCACGGCCGCGGCGGCGGGCCCGCGTTCGAGCGCGCCGCCGGCCGCGTTGCGCCCCGTGATGCACCTGGAGCGGCACGTGATGCCCGGCGTGCGCGGAGAGTCGCTGCTCGTCGCGGAAGTACTCCTGCCCGATCGGAGCCCAATTCCGGTCCTCGGCATGCGCGAAGTGGTGTTGTCGACGCTCGCGGCGGAGCTTCCGTTTCTCGAACGTCACCTGCGCGTGGTCGATTCGGTGCACGATGGCCTGCCGGTCTGGGTGTACGAAGACGGCCGATTCCGCCCGCTGGATCGGACCTCGCTCACGGGCGCGTCGACCGCGCCGGAGCCCATGGTCCGGCAGCTCGACGTGGATCCGCCGGGGTATCTCGGGCTCGGCGGCGAGCCGATTCGCGGGCCGATCGAGCGCACCTTGCTCGTGGGTCGCAGCGTGTTGCCCGGCCTCGGGCAAGAGGGACAGCTCCTCGCGGCGTGGGGCGCGGCACGGCTCGTCACGCGGACCGACCGCCGCAAGGAGAAGATGCGCCGCGACATGTGGAGCAAGGTAGAGATCGGCTAGCGCATCGAACCATTCGATGCGCGGAAGATCGCGAAGCGATCTTCCCTCGGGGGGTGAATCGGCCGGGCTTCGCCTGGCCGAGAGGGGGACGCGAGGTGTCCCCCTCGTGACAGAGCGTGATCCTCCTCGCCCCGTCACCGCATAATTGCGGAACCAGCCCAAGGGAGGATAACGTGGTCGCGCGGAGGAGAGAGAGCGGCAAGATGACCATGCGCGCACCCCGATACGGTCTGGCGACGACGCTCGCGTTTGCGACGTGGATGTCCGTCGGCGCGGCCCAGGCCTCCGAGCCAGGGCCCGACACGCTTCCGATCCACATCATTTCGGTCCAAACGATGGACGCCGACGACCAGGCGGAGGCGCTCACGAAGGCGCTGCGGAACGCGGTCCGCGCGACGCCGGGTTGGTCGCAGGGCGAAGGGGACTATTCGCTCGAAGTGCTCACGCTCTCGCTGAAGTGTCCGGATCCGCCGGACGCGGGGTGTCAGTCGCGCATCGCCGATCAGATCCGCGCCGACCGGTACGTGTGGGGCAAGCTCGACAAAGGCAAAGGCGGCAACGTCGTCGGCGAGCTGCATTTCTGGGTGCGCGGCAAGGGCACAACGGACCACAAGGTCGAATACACCGCGAACCTGACCGAGTCGCAGGACGAGGCGCTGCGGAAGATCGCCACCGAGGCGCTCAACAAGCTGACGGACGGCCCGCCCAAGGGCGAGGTGAAGGTCAAGGCCGGCAGCGTGGCCGGGCAGGTCTTCGTGGACGGTCAGCCCCTCGGCGCGCTCGCGAACGGCGAGGGCACGTTCTTCGTCCCCTCGGGCACGCATAACCTCGTGGTCAAAGCGGCCGGGTACGCCGACATGTCGACCGAGATCACGGTCAAGCCGAACTCGCCGACGGACGTGGTCGTCGCGCCCGTCGCCGCCGGCGACACGTCGCCGACGAACTGGAAGCGCATCGGCGGCTTTGCTGCGATCGGCGCGGGCGTCGCGTTCGGCGCGGTCGGGATCTACGGCACCGTGACCGTGAACGGGGTCAACAAGGATCCGGTGTACGACAAGAACCAGGCGCTCTACGACCAGCAGACGAACATCTGCGAGCTCGCGCGGGGCAACCAGCCGACCGTCTCCGGCTTCGACGGGCCCGCCGTGGATAGCCTCTGCTCGAGGGGCGAAACGGGCCAGCTCCTGCAGCTCGTGTTCTACCCGCTCGCGGCCATCGCGGCTGGCGCAGGCGTGTTTCTCATCGCGACGAGTGGTACGGCCTCGAAGGAAAAACCCACGACGGGCTTCATGGTCCTGCCCCGCGTCGATCGGACCGGCGGCAAGCTCGACGTCGGCTTCCGCTTCTGACCACAAACCTCTCTCCACCTCTCCTCCCATGCGCGTGATCGGCGGCTCGCTCGGCGGACGCAGGCTCGTCGCCCCGTCGGGGCACGCCACGCGGCCAACGAGCGACCGCGTGCGCGAGGCGCTCTTCAACGTGCTCGGCGACGTCTCCGGCGCGGCCGTGCTCGACCTCTACGCAGGGACGGGCGCGCTCGGGATCGAGGCGATTTCGCGGGGCGCCTCGCGCGTGGTGTTCGTCGAGAATGGCCGCCCCGCGCTCGCCGCGCTCCGGCAAAACCTCACGTCGCTCGGGATCGAGGGGGCGTCGCGGGTGATCACGCAGCCGGTGACGCGCGCCCTCGCGTCGCTCGCGCCGTTCGGCCCCTTCGAGCTCATCCTGCTCGATCCGCCGTACGCCGCCCTCGCGGAGGCGGCGCGCGTGCTCGACGCGCTCGCCGCCGAGACGTCGAACCTCGCTGCCCCCGGGGCCCGCGTCGTGCTCGAACACGCGAGCCGCGACGCCCCGCCCGAGCCAGCGCGCCTCGTCCGTGACGAGACGCGGATCTACGGAGATACGGCGATCTCCTTGTACACGCGCGCGGAGGACGTTCCCTCCGGGGCCGCAGATGGGTAAGGTACAGGGAGGCATCGCTTCGCGAGAGAGCGCACGCAGCGCGCTCGAGCGCACCCCTTTCCAGCCATGAGCACGACCTCGATGAAACCCCTCACTTCCCCGAAAGGCGTCGGTAAGACCTCTCCGCTGCTCGCGGCGATCGTCGTGGCGCTCATGTGCGGCGCCGCGGCGTGCGCGTCCGAGGAGGGCACGACGCCCACGTGCAACCAGGACCTCAGCGAGAACGGGCACATCGACGTCGACAACGGCTGCAACCCGTTCGCCACCTGCGTCGTCAACGGCAAGGTCTCGCCCCCTGGTGAGTGCTGCAAGGACCTCCAGGGCTTCGAGCTCCAAGCCTGCCTCTACGGCTACGGCGCCGGGCCCGAGCCGACCGGAGGCTCCGGCGGCAGCGGCGGCGGCAACTAGCCACGCGACCCTTCCATGAACGAGCCCGCTGACGAGAGGGGCGAGACCCCCCTTCCCGACGGCATTCTTCTCACCGTCGCCTACGACGGCCGGACCTTCTCGGGCTTCGCCCACCAGCCCGATCGCCGCACGATCGCAGGCGAGCTGCTCGCCGCGGTCCGCGCTCTCGACCCGACGATCCGCGAGATCCGCGGGTCGAGCCGCACCGACGCGGGCGTGCACGCCTTCGGCCAGCGCGTCGCGTTTGATCCGTCGCGCGTGGTCCCGCCGCGAGGATGGGTGCTCGGCACGGCGAGGCATCTGCCGAAGGAGATCGCGGTGCGCCGCGCGTCGCTCGTGCCGCGCGGGTTCACGCCGCGGTTCGCGAGCCAGGGCAAGCGATATCGATATCTGCTCCTGCGCGACCTCGTGCGGGATCCGTTCTTCGAAGGGCGCGTGTGGCGCGTGGACCAGCTTCGTGACGACGCCGCGATCACGCGCGCCGCGGCCGAGGCGAGCCTCGCTGTCGGCACGCACGACTTCGCCGCGTTTCGATCCGCCGCGGATCCGCGGGAGAATACGGTGCGAACGCTGCGGCGCGTGTCGGTGGAGGTCGACCGGGACGATCCCCGCCTCGTCCGGATCGAGGTCGAGGGCGATGCGTTCATGCACAACATGGTGCGTATCCTCGTCGGGACCTTCGTGGACGTCGCGCGGGAGCGGCTCGCGCCGGGCGCCGTGTCGCGCGCGCTCGCCTCGAAACGCCGGGACGACGCGGGCATCACCGCGCCTCCGGATGGGCTGTACCTGGTCTCGGTGACGCTCGCCGACGAGGGGCGGGAAGCGTGGCCGAGCGTGACGGGGGCGTAGGCGCGCGTCTTCCGCGTGCTTTCGTGGCCCCGAGAGATCCATAATCGAACCCCTGTCTTCGTCGGAGGAACGATGCGCCCTCGCTGCATGCTCGCCTCGATGCTGGTCATGGCCGGGCTCGGCTCGGCCTCTGCGGTCGCTTCCGCGCAGGTCCCGCGCCCGAAGGCCCCGTCGCCGCCGCCTGCGCTCCCCGCGCCCGCGCGAGGTTTGCCCTCGGCGGCCGAGGTGCGCGCGCTCGGCGATACGTTCGTCGCGGTCGCCGAGAAGACGAGCCCGGCCGTCGTGCAGATCGACGTGACGGTCGGAAGCGGCGAGAGCTCCGCGGGCCGCTGGTTCCGCGCCGACGCGACGACGCGCGGCATGGGCTCGGGCGTGATCTTCTCGGCCGACGGCGCGATCCTCACGAACAACCACGTCATCGAGGACGCGCGCGCCATCAACGTGCGCCTCAAGGACGGCCGCACCTTGCCCGCGCGCGTGGCCGGCCGCGACCCCGCGACCGACCTCGCCGTGCTCCGGGTCGACGCGACGAACCTGCCCGTCGCGACGTTCGCGGACAGCGATGCCGCGCGCGTGGGCGAGTGGGTCGTGGCGATCGGATCGCCCTTTGGCCTCGGCCACACCGTGACCACCGGCGTGCTCAGCGCGAAGGGACGCGGCGGCGTGGGGATGAACGCGATCGAGGACTATCTGCAGACGGACGCGAGCATCAACCCGGGCAACTCCGGCGGGCCGCTCGTGAACCTCGACGGTCAGGTGCTCGGCATCAACACGATGATCGTGAGCAAGGGCCAGGGCATCGGCCTCGCCGTACCTTCGAACATCGCGCGGCGCGTGGCCACGCAGATCCTGAAGACGGGGCGCGTGATGCGCGCCTGGATCGGCATCGGGATCCAGGACCTCACGCCGCAGCTCGCGGCCGAGATTCCGAGCGCGCCGACCTCGGGGGCGCTCGTCAACACCGTGGTGGCCGGCGGGCCTGCGCAGAAGGCGCACCTCGAGCCGGGCGACATCGTCACGAAGATCGGCGCGCGCTCGATCGCCGACGCGCAGGACGTGATCCGCGAGCTCTTCCTGCATGACGACGGCGAGGTGCTGGCGATGGAGGTCATCCGCGGCGGCAAGCGCTACCAGACGAAGGTGACGCTCGAAGCGAAGAGCGAGACGTCGCCGCCGGCCTTGCCGGTCGAGCGCAAGGTGTCGAGCCCGCAGGGGCTCGGGATCACGCTGCGGGACGTGGAGGGCGACGGCGGTAGCTCGCTCGCGCAGATCGTGGCCGTGTCGGCGGATTCGCCGGCGGATCGGGCGGGGCTCAAGCGCGGCGACGTGGTGCTGGAGGCAGACTTCGCGCGGTTGCCGTCGTCGGCCGACGTGCAGAAAGCGGCGCAGGACGGGCGGCTCTTGCTGCGGATTCGTCGCGACAAGGCGACGTTTTACACGGCGGTTCGTTAGGTCCGCGCGGGCAGCGTTCTCAGAGATCGCTGCCCATCTTGCGGCCGCCCGTCGACGTCGCCGTCGTCGTCGGCGTGGGCGGCTTCTTGCCGGTCCCGGTCCCCGTGCCCGTGCCGACCGGCGCCGTGCTGCTCGTGCGCGCGCCCGTCGGCAGCGGCCCACCGACGCCGATCGGTGGTGTCGCCGTGCCGACCGCCGCCGTGTTCGTATCGGCCGGCGTCGGCGCCTC
The DNA here is from genome assembly GCF_028369105.1 of Polyangium mundeleinium. Lineage (NCBI taxonomy): Bacteria > Pseudomonadati > Myxococcota > Polyangiales > Polyangiaceae > Polyangium > Polyangium mundeleinium. The sequence continues at coordinate 402,698 of NZ_JAQNDO010000001.1, forward strand.
CTCCGTCGCTGCGGCCGTGGGCGTCGGCGCGAGCGTCGGCGCGGGCGTCGGCATCGGCGGCGGCTGCGTCGCCGCGGCTTGTGTGGTCACGGCCGGCGGCGTTCCTGCGGCCGGTTTGTCGAGTACGAACTTCCAGACGATGAGCCCGCTCGCCGCGACGAGCAACGTGCCGAGCAGGCCGATCGCGACCATGGCGCCGTTGCCGCTCTTCGGGGGCGCGCCGACGACCGTGAGCCCGGCATGCGACATGCCGAGGTTCGGGTGCGACATCCCGAGGCTCGTCCCGGGGATGGGCTGCTGGCCCATGACCATCGGGTTCTGCTGGCTCATGCGCGGGTCAAACCCCGCGGGCAAACCGAGCTGGCCCGTGCCGACGAGCGGGTTCTGCTGGCTCATGCGCGGATCGAACCCCGCGGGCAAACCGAGCGGCCCCGTGCCGACGAGCGGGTTCTGCTGGCTCATGCGCGGATCGAACATGCCCGGCTGGATCGTGGGGATGCGGCCTGCGCTGAGCTCGGGGCCCGCCGGGTTCGCCATCATCCACTGCGCGACGGTCGCCTGGAACTCGCGCGCCGTCTGGAAGCGGACGTTCGCGTCGCGGATCATGGCCTTCGCGATGATCGCCGCGAAGTTCGGATCGAGGTTCGGCACGACGAGCTCGGCGGGATCGGGCGACTCGAGCGCGATCTTGAAGACGAGCTCGTTGAACGTCTGCGCCTGGAAGGGCAGGCGACCCGTGATCGCCTGGTACATGACCACGCCGACCGAGTAGAGATCGCTGCGCGCGTCGATCTTGCCGCCCCGCGCCTGCTCCGGCGACATGTAGTAGGGCGTGCCCATGACCGCGCCGGTCTTGGTCATGCTCATGTCGGTGTCGAGCGCGGAGAACTTCGATACGCCGAAGTCGAGGATCTTGACGAAGTCGCGCTGGTTCTTGTTGTTGATCAGGTAGACGTTGTCGGGCTTGAGATCGCGGTGGACGATCCCCGCGTCGTGCGCGGCCGCGAGCCCTTCGAGCATGCCGTGGATGAGCGGCGCGAGCTCCTGCGGCGTGAGGCGCTTTCGCTTCTTGATGCGATCGCCGAGGCTCTGGCCGTCGAGGAACTCCATGACCATGAAGCGCTCGCCGGTCGGCAGGTTGCCGAGGTCGAGCACCTCGACGATGTGCTCGGAGCCGATGCGGCCCGCGGCTTGCGCCTCGCGCTCGAAGCGCTGGACGACGTCCTCCTTGCCCGAGACGGACGCGTGCAGGACCTTGATCGCCACGCGGCGATGGATGCGCTCGTTCTCGCCCTCGTACACCGCGCCCATGCCGCCCTGCCCGAGGAGGCGGACGATGCGGTATTTGCCTTCGATGGTGTTGCCGGGCTGAAGCGTCATCGGCTGCCCTATCGGGTCGGGAAGAAGATCCGGAACCAGTTCCGGAGCGCGCGTGGGCGTTGCATCATACCGCGCGGAAGGCGCATGGAGTCGAGTTCTCGACGGTCCGGCCGAGGGCCTCGAACGATCCCCGAGGCGCGCTCACAGGTCGTCCGAAATGCGGCGCTTGCCCGTACCTTTCGTGGGGGACGTGCGCGTGGTCCCTGTGCCTTTCGTGTTCGGGGCAGGCGTCTGCGGCGGCGTGATCACCCGCGTGGACCCCTCCACCGCCTCTGAGGTCTCGATCGGCTCCACCGTGACCGCGGGGAGCACGGCCGAAGGCACGGGCGCTGCGGAGGCCGAGACGGCGGCCGGAGGCGTGGCCGCCTCGGTCGGATCCTGCGTGAAGCGCACGATCAGCATGATGATCGCGCCGAGGACGAACACGATCACGAACGCCGCGCCGCCGACGATCGGGGCGAGCGCTCGCGACGGACGACCCGCTTGCGGCTGCGGTCGGGCGGGGACGCCGGTGATCGAGGAAGGCAGGACGGGCAGCCCCACGGGCGCCGGGCTGGACATCGGCGGGTGCCCCATGGACATGGGGGCCGGATGGCGTTGGCTCGGCGGCGGCGGCGGGTTCGGCGGGGCCGGGCGCGCGGGGAAGTGCGGCTTGCGGTCCATGATGACCGTGCCGTGGTCCGCGATCATCAGGTCGTCGTCGTCGTCCCCGGGGGCGCTCATGGAGGGCGATGGCGGGCGCGGAGAGTGCGGTGCAAAAGGCACCTCAGGGACGGCGCCGAGGCCACGTCGAGCCCGGAACGTGGCGAGCGCTTGCGCGAGGTCTTGGTCGCGTTGATACCGGACCCTCGGGTCGCGCGCCATGGCCTTGTGCACGATCGTCGCGAGCTCGGGGTCGACGTCCGGCGCGAGCTTCTCCAAAGGTGCAGGGTCCTGCATCACAATGCTGAAAAGAAGTTCATCTTCGGCGCTCGTGGCGAAGGGCGCCTGCCCGGCGAGGCACTCGTAGAGGATCACACCGAGCGCGTAGATGTCGGCGCGCGCGTCGATTTCGTTCGTGGTGCGGATCTGTTCAGGGGCGGTGTACGGCGTGGCATGGTCGGGCGGCTGCTTCTCCGCGATGTGAGCGACGCCGACGTCCAGGAGCTTGACGTGCTCGATGCGGGGCTCGTGTCCGCGCGCGAGGAAGACGCTCTCCGGTTCGAGGGCGCGGTGCACGACGGAGACGGCGTGCACGGCGGCGAGGCCGCGCGTGCTCTCGATACCGATGCGGCTCGTCTCGTCGGCGTCGAGCCGGCCGCGCTCGCGCATGCGCTGGCGCAACGTCACGCCTTCGCGCGACTCCTTCACGAGGACACGCGCGCCGCCGGCGAGCTCGATGTCGTCGAGGATCTTGTCGACGTGGAGGGACGGCGCGCCGTTCGCGGCTTGTGCGTCGTGTGCGAACGCTGCGAGGGCGGCGGGGCGCGCGCGTGGCGACGGCGCGAGCTCCTCGACCGTGACGCGCCGATGGATCTCGACGTTTTCCCCTTCGTACACGGGGCCGTGTTTGCCTTCGCCGAGCACACGAAGGACGCGGTACCTGCCGCCGTAGATCTGGCCGATCTGAAGAGCCATGGTCCGGCGCCGTAACCCCCTGAAAAGACGAAATGTAAGCTACCACGGCGACGGATTCCTGCGCTTGCAAAGCGCGAACCCCTATGATTTCCCTCAGAATTGTGGAGACCCTGGTAAGTCCTGTGCTCACCCCTGGACGAGCGGCCAGGGCCGGAGTACGGCCGGACAGTGCTCGCAGGACTTGATCGGCTCCCTCGCCTCCCTTCGGTCACCTCCCGCCTGAACCGCACGCGTTTCGGCGTGCTCGCGCATCCGGCCAGCGTGGATCGGGGCATCGAGCACATCGGTGACGTGCTTGCGCGTATCGGCGCCAAGCCCGCGCTCTTCTTTGGGCCAGAGCACGGCTACGGAGGAGAAGCGCAGGACATGGTCGATGTGCCGCACGCGCGCGACAAGCGCACGGGCGCGCCGATCATCAGCCTCTACGGCGACCGCTTCGAGGACCTCTCGCCGCGGCCCGAGCATCTCGCGTCGATCGACGTGTTGCTCATCGATCTCGCCGACGTCGGCGCGCGGTACTACACGTTCGTCTGGACCGCGCTGCTCGCGACGCGCGCGGCGGCGAAGGCCGGCGTGCCGGTGATCCTGCTCGATCGGCCGAACCCGATCACGGGCTCGCGCCGCATGGTCGAAGGCCGCTCGCAAGCGCCGGGCTTCCTGTCGTTCGTCGGCCTCGAGCCGATCCCGGTCCGGCACTCGCTCACGATCGGCGAGGCCGTGGCGCTCTTCGCGCGGCGCGAGGGCATCCCGCTCGGCGACGCGGTCTCGATCGTGACGGTCGAAGGCTGGGATCGCGAGAAGTACGCGGACGCCTGGGACCGGCCGTTCGTGATGCCCTCGCCGAACATGCCGACGTGCTGCACGGCGATCGTGTACCCGGGCGGCTGCTTGCTCGAAGGGACGAACCTCTCCGAGGGGCGCGGCACGACGCAGCCCTTCGAGATCGTCGGCGCGCCGTGGATCGACGGGCATCAGCTCGCGCAGGGGCTCCGGGCGACAGGCCTGCAAGGGTTCGTCGCGCGGCCTCTCACGTTCCGGCCGACGTTCCAGAAGCACGCCGGGCAGATCTGCGGCGGCGTGCAGATCCACGTCGCCGATCGTATGACGTTCCGCCCCGTCGCCACGTACACCGCGCTCGTCGCCCTGGCGCGCCGGCAGAACCCGCAGAGCTTCGCGTTCCGAACGGAGCGGTACGAGTACATCGACACGATCCCCGCGTTCGATCTGCTCACGGGATCGGATCAGGCGCGGCGCGCGATCGAAGCGGGCGAGGACGCGCGCTCGATCGCCGAGTACGTGTCGACGCCGGATCCGACCTGGCCGGACGTGATGGCCGAGGCGAGCGCGGCCCTGCAAGAAGCGGCAATCTGAGCACGAACCGCGGCCGGAGCGCGCCTACCTGCGGGCGAGTTCCGGCGCTACGCTGGGGCGTCGGCCGAGGAGGCCCACCTGCATGATCACCGAGCCGGTCACGAAGGCGCTCGCAGGGTTCGACGAAGGGATTCGGAGAGACGCCGCCGCGTTCCTCCAGGCGTTCTGCAAGGATCTGTGCATCGACGTGTCGATCTTCTCCGCGGAGGATCTGATCACGGCCGTCGAGGAGGCGACGAACGCCGCATCGGGGCGCGCGTCGTCGCCGATGTTCACGGAGCGGCTGCGCGGCATGCTGCTCGGGTATCTGCACGAGCGGATGGTCGAGCTCTCCCGCGACGGCGTGCTGCTCCCGACGGGCCTCGACGGCGCGCGCTTCGCGGCGCTCCTGAACGAGCTCGAGCGGACCTTCGGCGCGCTGCCCGCGCCCGAGATGAGCGTGTACGTCTACGGGGTCATCGACAACCGCACCGGTCGGATGTTCGAGGTGGAGCTGCCGGGTCGAAAGGTGCAGCCGGAGACGACGCTCGATCCGAGCGACGGTCCGCTCGGGCAGCACAAGGACGCGATCGCGACGCTGCGCGAGGCGATCGACGCGGGCCAGATCGGCGTGAACGAGGCGAGCTCGGGATCGCAGAAGCGCGTGCCGCTCGCGGCGTTTGCCCGCGTGCTGGAGATCGATGCGATCCTCGAAGTGATCGGTCCGATGGCGGTGCGCTGAGGGTTCAGAGCACGCGATCGAGGTCGCCGTCACCCCAGGTGTGGTACCAGCGGCTCGCGTCGAACACGGCCGGATCCATGCCCTCGCAGGCGTGGACCTGGAAGGGTTTGCCCTCGCGCGGGAAGAACCCGGCGCGCGCGAGGCTCCGCGTGTGCGGGCCGCGGTCGTTGAGCTGCGTCACGAGCGAGTCCGCGCCCGACGCGGAGGCGATGATCGTGAGCGCGTCGCCGAAATCGCCCGGATGCGCGAAGAGATCCACGAGGGCGACGCGGCGGCCCGCGCGCTCGAGCACGCAGAGGCCGAGCGGTTTGTCCCGGCGCAGGACGACGTAGGCGCGCTGCGCGCGGGCGGGGCTGTCGACGAAGCGCCACGCGTAGTGGGCGGCGTCGCGCACGGGCGTGACGACCTTGCCGTCGACGGCGCGCTCGAAGATCTGATCGACCCGGCGGTCGCGCCCCTCGATCGGCGCGAGGCGCGCGCCGGGGATGACGAAGCGGCCGAGGGGGCCGAGGAGGCTCTGCAAGACACGCGGGCGCGAGAAGCGGCGGACGTGACAAACCACACGCGCGCCGGCACGCTCGAGGGCGCGGAGGTTGTGCGGCTCGGGCGGGCCGAACATGATCTCGACGCCCTCGGCGCGCATGCATTCGAGCGAGGCGCGGTGCATCGCGGTGGCGATGCCGCGACGGCGGGCCGAGGGGCGCACGTAGCCGTCGCCTCCGACCGAGCCGAGGCGCGTGCGGCCGGCGATGAGCATGCGGCGCGGGAAGGCCGAGGTGATCCCGAGCGGCTCACCGGTCCGTTCGTCGCGGGCGATGACCGTCACGGCGCGGCCGTGCGGGTTCTGCTCGTAGAGCCAGGTGTACCTGCGCGCGACGTCCGACCCGGGCAGGTGCTCCGAGAGCAAATGCTGCACGAAGTCGCGATGTCGCGCGGCGGCGCGTTCGATGAGGAATCCAGGAGAAGTCGTCACGCCCGGGCGTCGTGCAAGGCACGCGCCGGGATCGCTCGACCGCCCGCGCTAGAGCACGTCGAATGGATACGCGCCGTCGATGTAGGCGCGCCCGGCGATCGCCTTGCGCAGCTCGTCGTCGTTGCGCGCGAAGTCCGAGACGTTCTGCCGCAGGCGCTTGTGGGCCATGTTCAGGTAGAGCGAGCAGAGATCGATCTCGCGCCGCGCCCCGTCCTCGCCGCGCCGCTCGATCGCGCGCGTCGTGCGGGTGAGGCACGCGGCCACGGCGAAGAGATCCATCACCATGTCGGCGATGCGGAGCTGCGTGAACTGCATCTCGGCGATGTCGCGGCCGTGCTTGCGCAGCACGTTCTCCGCCTGCACGGCGAGCTCCGAGACGTACTCCTCGAAGATCACGGCTTCGCGTCCGAGCAGCGGGTGCACGCGGGTCATGCGCTCGCGGCCGAGCGCGGCGCGCGCCTTGCGGAGCGCGAAATCGCTGAGCAACCCGAAGCCCTTGATGGGCTCGCGCATCGCCTTCACGACCTCGGCGAGCGCCTTACCCGGCGCGGCCATGCCCGAGAGCGCGATGAAGCAACGGAGGATCTCGTTCGTGCCCTCGAAGATGAGGTTCACCCGTGAATCACGCAGGATCCGCTCGTACGGATAGTCCTGCATGTAGCCGATGCCCGCCGCGATCTGGAGCGTCTCGTTGACCACGCTCCAGAGCGTCTCGGAGCCCTTCACCTTGCAGATCGCGCTCTCCAGCGAGTAGTCGGCGATCTTCGAGTCGACGAGGCCGGCCGTGAGGTACGTCATCGATTCGAGCGCGTACGTCTCGGCGAGCATGCGCGCGATCTTGTCCTTGATGAGGCCGAAGTCGCCGATGTTGCGGCCGAAGGCGCGGCGCTCCTCGACGCGCGCGATCGCCAGGCGGAGCAGCGTCTTGCACACGCCGACGCAGCCTGAGGAGAGGCCGAGCCGCCCCGAGTTCAGGACCTCCATCGCGACCTTGAAGCCCTTGCCCACGTCGCCGACCACGTTCTCGCGGGGCACGCGCACGTTCTCCAGGAAGATCTCGGTCGTGGAGGAGCCGCGGATGCCGAGCTTGTGCTCGTTCGGCCCGTTCGTGACGCCCATGCCGCGCTCGACGATGAAGGCGGTGATCTTCGGCTTCGAGCCCTCTTCGAGCGCGCTCGTGCGGGCGAAGACGGTGAAGACATCCGCGAAGCCGCCGTTCGTGATCCAGATCTTCGAGCCGTTCAGCAGGTACGCCGCGCCGCCGTCGACCGCCTCCGCGCGGGTCTTGATCGCGGCCGCGTCGGAGCCCGCGGACGGCTCGGTGAGCGCGAAGGCCGCGACCGACTCGCCGGTCGCGAGCTGCGGCAGATACCGCCGCTTTTGCTCGTGCGTGCCGAAGAGCAGGAGCGACTTGTAGCCGATCGACTGGTGCGCCCCGAGCGTGACCGCGATCGAGGCATCCATGCCGCCGATCTCCTGCATCACGCGCGCGTAGGCCGCGGTGGAGAGGCCGATGCCGCCGTACTCGGTGGGGATCTGCAGGCCGAAGAGGCCGAGCGAGCGGAGGCCGTCCATGACCGCCGGCGGGATCTCGTGGTCGCGGTCGATCTTGGCGCTGTCCACGTTCGCCGCGAAGAACCGGCGGACGCTGTCGAGGATGATCGACGTGCTCTGCCGCTCCTCGGAGGTCATCTCCGGGTACGGGAAGATCATGTCCTCGGCGATCACGCCGTGGAAGAGCGCCTTGGTGAAGCTTTGCTCGATCAGCGGGGGCACTTGCTCGTTGTAGCAAGTTTTCCCGCGAGGATCGCGGTCGTCAGCTCGCGGATTCTTCGGTCGTCGCGGGCTTACCCTCGCCCTTCGCCTCGCCGGATTTCGGGCCTTCCTTCGAGCTCTTCGGCTCGGGAAGCTCGGCGGGCGAGTGGACGACGGGGGTCGTGTTCGCGGGGGGCGCGCCGTGCACGATGGGCGTCTTCTCCGCCTCCTGCTTCGCGCTGTCGCGTTGCCACGGGTACTTGATGCGGCCGTGGTAGAGGTTCACGAGCGTCGTCGCCATGCGCGTCGTGATGATGCGCAGGTCTTCCAGGGTGAGGCCCGACTCGTCGAGCTGGCCGCTCGACAGCTTCGTGAAGATGACGCGCTGGATCATCTCCTCGAACTTCTTCTGCTCGGGCGGCCAGATCGTGCGGCTCGCGGCCTCGATCGAGTCGACGAGCATGAGGATCGCCGTCTCCTTCGTCTGCGGCTTCATGCCCGGGTAGCGGAAGTACTCCTGCGTGAGGCCACGCGGGTTTCCTTGCTCCTTGCACTTGTGCCAGAAGAACTCGACGACCTGCGTGCCGTGGTGCGTGTAGGCGAACTCGACGACGGGCTCGGGGATGCGGCCGTCGCGCAGGATCTTCGTGCCCATCACGACGTGCGCCATGATCGCGTCGGCCGAGACCTCGGGGTCGAGGTCCTCGTGCGGCGACTTCTCGCCGTGCGCGAGGTTCTCGACGAAATACTTGGGCTGCACGGTCTTGCCAAGGTCGTGGTAGTACGCGCCGACGCGCGTGAGCAGCGCGTCCGCGCCGATCGCGCTCGACGCGGCCTCCGCGAGGTTCGCCATCGCGCGCGCGTGCTCCCAGCTCCCCGGCGCCTCCGCGGCCATCTTCCGCAGGAGCGGTTGTTCGAGGTCGGTGAGATCGATCAGCTTTTCGCGGGACACATGGCCCATCGCGCGCTCGGCCGGATCACGCAGCGAGCGCGCCAGGATGCCCGCGAGCATGCCGCCGCCGATGCAACCGAGCACGTTCGAGCTCGTGCCGCGGAAGATGTCGGCGAGCACGTTGAAGCGCCCCTCGTAGACCACGGTGAGCGCGATGAACACGACCGCGCCCGAGATGCCGGCGAGCGTGCCGGCGACGACCATCTGCCGCGCGTGCTTGCGATCGAAGAAGAAGAGCGTGGCCGCGACGCCGCGCACGAGCAGCACCGACAAGAGGACGTTGTCGAAGCGCAGGAGCGAGGCGGCGACGAAGGCGACGGCGAGATCCACGAGGAAGGCCGTGCGCCGGTCGAACGCGTGCGCGACCCAGAGCGGCAGCGCCGCCATCGGCACCCAGAACTCCGGGAGCGCCGTGAACAGGAGCATGCCCTTGGCGAGCGCGACGCTGCCCGCCATGAGGCTGAGGAGCCCGATCTGCGCGCGCAAAAGCCGCACGCGGTTCTGCCCGAAGCGCCGCAGGTACGCGGTGAGCATGAGGCAGACGATGAAGTGGATGACGAACACCGAGACGAGGCGCGCCGCCGCCGGGGGCCTGCGCGTCGATTCGTAGGCGAAGGCGGCGCGGTGCTCGTCGTTGTCCTCGTGGAGGAGGGTGCCGCGCGGCACGACAACGCGGGCGTGCTCGTACGCCAGCCGGCCCGAACGAGCGTCGCGGACGATCCGCGGGCCGTAGGGAATCCGCAGCGTGACCGGCGCCGTCTGTCCGAGGCGCGGCGCCATGGAGGGCAGGTACAGTTCGAAGGTGCCGATGGCCGTGAACAGTGCGGCGAAAATCAGGCTCAGCACCAGGCCGGCCGTCGCCCCTGCTCGAACACGCGTGGCTAGCATCATTCGCTCGGGCCGCGGCGTGGCCTCGGCCGAATGCGGCCCGAGACGCCTCGGACACGCGGATCGGCCGACCGTAGCAGGCATTTCGCCGCGCGTCAGGGGGATCGCATGGGCCGCGCCACCCGAAGAACGCACACCGACCGGCCACGTCCGGACGCCCGCAGGAACGACCTCGGGAAAGTCCAAGGATTTCGCTGACGGATCGTGAGGTTTTTGCCGCACACGGTCGAAGATTGCCGGCCGGCTCGGAACTTGCTACGCACACACAATGTCGTCCCCGCTCCGCGCGCTTCTTTCGAGCCGACGGGGCGCGCTCGTCATGGGGGTTTGTAATCGCACCCCGGACTCTTTCTCGGATGGGGGACGATTCCTGGATGATGCGGCAGCCGTTGCGCATGTGCGGGGGCTCGTGATCGAAGGAGCGCACATCCTCGACATCGGCGCCGAGTCGACGCGGCCGGGGTCTTCCCCGATCGACGCCGCCGAGCAGATCCGGCGCATCGGTGGGCTCATCCGCGCGAGCGTGGAGCTCGGCGCGGTGGTCTCGATCGACACGACCTTGCCCGACGTCGCCGCGTGGGCCCTCGGCGAGGGCGCGCGCATCGTGAACACGGTCTCGCTCGAACCGGCGGCCGAGCTCGGCGCGCTTTGCGCACATGTCGGTGCCTCGCTCGTCCTCATGCATTGCCGCGGCTCGATGACCGACATGCGCGGCTTCTCGATGTACGACGACGCCGCCTACGGGGACGTCGTCGCAGACGTCGCGCGCGAGTGGACCGAAGCGGCCGAGCGGGCGCTCGCGAAGGGTTTGCCGCGCGAGGACCTCGTGCTCGATCCGGGGCTCGGGTTCGCGAAGAACGTGCGTCACTCGATCGAGCTTTGCGCGCGGCTCGACGAGCTCGCAAAGCTCGGCTTTCCGGTGCTCGTGGGGCCGAGCCGGAAATCGTTCGTCGCGCGCGCGGCGAACCCAGACGCGAGCGTGATCGCGCCGCCGGAAGATCGGCTCGGCGGGACGATCGCCGCGGTGCTCGCGTGCGTGGCGCGCGGCGCGGCGATCGTACGGGTGCACGATGTGAAGGCGGTGGTGCAAGCGCTCGCGGTCGCGAAGGCGATCGACGCGCGCCGAGGAGGGGACGCCTGAGCCATGCTCGACGGCCTGCTTCGCCTCTTCGCCCCGCGCCCGTTCCTGCAGATCCTGCGGGACTTCATCGACATCTTCATCGTCGCGTACGTCATCTACCGCGCGCTCCTCGTGATGCGCGGGACGCGCGCGATGCAGATGGGCCTCGGGCTCGGCATCGTCTTTCTGCTCTACCTCGCGGCGAAGACGTTCGAGCTCGTCACGCTCCTGCACCTGCTCTCGTGGCTGCTCTCGTCGATCATCCTGATCGTCGTCGTCGTCTTCCAGAACGACATCCGCCGCGCGCTGATCCGCATGGGTTCGAAGGCGTGGCTCGCCGGAGGGCGCGAGCAGCAGTCGCGCGTCATCGACGAGGTCGTGGCGGCGGCGACGGAGCTCGCGCGCCATCGCATGGGCGCGATCATCGCCTTCGAGCAGGACGCGAACGTGCTCGAGTTCTGCAAGAGCGAGGGCATCGTCCTCGACTCGATCGTGACGCGTGAGCTGCTCGTCAGCATGTTCGTCCCCGAGTCGGTGAACAAGCTGCACGACGGCGCAGTCTTGATCCGTGATCTCAAGATCGCCCGCGCCGGCGTGTTCTTCCCGATGCCCGAGACGAAGGTGCTCGACGCGAGCCTCGGCTCCCGCCACCGCGCCGCGCTCGGCATCACGGAGGAGACCGACGCGGTCGTCGTCGTGGTGAGCGAGGAGCGCGGGACGATCAGCTTCTGCTTCAGCGGCAACATCGTCTCGAACCTCGACGGCCAGTCGCTCCGGCACGCGCTGCTCGGCCTCTTCGGGCGCTCGTCGCGCAAGAAGCAGAAGGCCGCCGCTGCGCGCAAGCCCCCGGCCCCGCCGACGCAGGCCCCGCCGCAGCCCTCGCGCACGCCGGCGATCCCGCCGCCCGCGCCGCCCGTGCGTCCGTCGATCCCTACGCCCCCTTCGGTCGGCGCGACGCCGATGCCCGGCGCTTCGGGCGCGCCCGCGTCGCGCATGCCGCAGAGCAGCGCGGCCATGCCGATGCGCCCGGCCACGACCACGGAGATGCCACCGGCCTCGGTCGCGGCGCCGACCTTGCGGCCGAACACGTTCGTGCCCACGTCGACCGTGCCGCCGCCGCCGCCGTCCTCGGACCCCGCGCCCCCGGCCGCGGCTGCGGCCACGATGCCGCCGCCCGGCGTGGTCCCTGCGGCGCCGCAGGCCACGACACCTCCGAGCACGCCTCCGAGTACGCCCCCCGGTCCGCCTTCGAGCGCGCCGCCGGGCACGCAGCCGACGACCGCGCGCGCGGGCGCTGGCGGGGGCGAGGGCGCCGGCAGCCCCACCCATGGTGACGACTCATGACGGCCAAGGACGGGCTTCGCGAAAACATCCGCGCGGCGTTGCTCGACAACATCGGGCTGAAGATCCTGTCGCTCCTCTGCGCGCTCGGGATCTACGCGTTCATCCACGGCGCCGAGAACGCGCAGCGCACGTTCTCGGTCAGCGTCGTGACGATCATGCCGCCGGACAGCGCGAACCGGCAGCTCATGACGCAGATCCCGAACGAGGTGAAGGTCACGCTGCGCGGCTCGCGCACGCAGCTCGACGACCTGCGCAGCGACGATCTCGGCACGCTCCAGCTCAACCTGCGCAGCGGGCGCGAGACGAACCTCGACCTCAAGCCGAGCATGTTCCGCGTGCCCACGGGCGTGCAGATCGAAGAGGTCCAGCCGCCCTCGATCGAGCTGCGCTGGGACGACGTCGTCGAGCGCGAGATCCCGGTGCAGATCGCGCGCACGGGTGATCCGGCGCCGACGTTCGCGGTGAAGGGCGTGATCGGCTCCGAGCCGAAGGTCGCGCGGGCGCGGGGCGCTCGCTCGATCGTGGACGTCATGCAGTACGCGCGCGCGGCGCCGTTCGACGTGACGGGCTTGACCGAGGGCGTCTACCGCCGGCCGCTCCCGCTCGACAAGCCGCCGAAGCTCGTGAGCTACGACGTCGAGAGCGTGATCGCGACGGTCGAGATCGCGCGCGAGCTCGCGAAGAAGGAGTTCGCGAACCTGCGCGTGGAGGTCGTGGGCCTGCCGCGCGCCGTGACGACGCCGCCCACGGTGAAGGTGCGCCTCGTCGGATCGAACGAGGACGTGAACGCCGTCTCGCCCGAGTCGCTCGTGCCGCGTGTCGAGCCGAAGAGCTCCGGCGCGGATGTGAGCAAGCCGGGCAGCGTGTACCTCGACGTGCTGCTCGAGGTGCCGCACGTGAAGGTCGTGGTCGATCCGCCGAAGGTGCTCGTGAAGTGGTGAAGGTTCGTCCCGAGGCGGGCTCGCTGCGCGACCCCGCAGAGCAGCGAGCCCTTCGCTGCTCTAGCGCTCGGGGATCTTGATCTCCCCGCGGATCACGCGCTGCGCGAGCGCCTCGACCTTCTGCTTCGTGTCCTCCGGGATGCCCGCGGCGTGGGGCCCTTCGTCGACGTACCCGACGGCGCCCTCGGCGAGGCCGAACGTGCGCAGCCCGGCCTGGAAGCGGCCCTCGGCCACGTCGCGGATCGTGTCGAAGACGGCGACGTCGCCGCGCTTGATCATGCTCGTCAGCACGGTGCCGGGCATCTCGTCGTGTTGATCGGCGTCGACGCCGATCGCCTTCACGCCCATGTCGCGCGACGCCTCGAAGACGCCGTGCCCCGTCGTCCCCGCCGCGTGGTAGACGATGTCCGCGCCCGCGGCGATCTCGCTGTTCGCGAGCGCCTTGCCCTTCACCGGATCGCGGAACGCCTCGGGGGTCGTGCCCGCGAACGCTGCGTGCACCTCGCAGCGCGGACAAACCTCGTGCACGCCCGCGCGGTAGCCCGCCTCGAACTTGCGAATGAGCGGGATGTCCATGCCGCCGACGAACCCCACGTGGCCCGTCTTCGACATGAGCCCCGCGACCGCGCCGACGAGGAACGAGCCTTCTTCTTCGCGGAAACGAAGCCCCGAGACGTTCGGCGGCATCGCGCCTTCCATCGGCGGCGCGTAGTCGATGCAGGCGAAGCGCGTGCTCGGGAAATCACGCGCCACCACGTTCACGTCGGTCGAGAAGATGAACCCCACGCCGATCACGAGGTCGAAGCCGCGCGCCCCGAAGAGGCGCATCGCCGCCTCGCGATCCTCCGAGCCGCTCGGCTCGAGCACCTCCGTCGTCACGCCGAGCTCGCGCGCCGCGCGTGACAGCCCCTCGTAGGCCGCGTCGTTGAAGCTCTTGTCGCCGCGTCCGCCGACGTCGAACACGAGGCCCACGCGCACGTTCGCGTGCGGGCCCTCCGGCCGCGGCTCCTCCGCGCGCGCCGGAAGGAGCGTCGACGCGGCCGCCGCGAGCGACACGACGAGCGTGACCACGGTCAGCCGTGATGCGGCAGGGGGGCTCCTTTCGGCCATGAAACGAGGCTAGCGCAGACGCTCCCTCGATGGAGCGGCGGAGCTTCGTGCCCGCGGTATAGTTCGCATCCTCGATGCGCCCGGCCGTCCTCCTCGTCCTCGCCGCGCTCGCGTTTGCGGTGCCCGCCGGCGCACAGACCGATGCGAAGCCTGCGCTGCTCGATCGCGTGGTCGTCCGCTGGCATGCGCCCGAGACGGGCGGCGTCGCGCGTCCGCAGTTCGTCTACGAGCGCGAGCTCGCGTTCGAAGCGCGCATCGAGGCGATGGCCGATCCGGATCCGGATCCCGCGCCGTTCACGGATCGCCACGTCCGCGCGGCGCTCGATCGCCACATCGCCGAGACGCTCCTCGCAAGCTTGCCCGTCCTGCCTGCGCCCGACGCGACCGAGATCGCGAGCCGCGCCGAGTCCGCCCGCGCGGTGCTCGAGCAACGCGTGAAGGGGCGCGACAAGCTCATCGCCGCGGCCAAGGCCGAGGGGATCGGCTCGGACGAGATCGACGCGCTCCTGCGCCGCCACGCCCGCGCGAGCATTTACCTCGACCGCATGGTCGCGCCGATGCTCGCGCCGAGCGACCCGGAGCTCCGAGCGCTCTTGCGCACGGGCACGACGCCGTTCACGGGTCGTCCGTACGAACAGGTCTCCGTCGCGCTCGGTCGGTGGGTCGTGGCGCAGCGGCTCGGCGAGGCGATCGCGAGTTACTTCCAGACCGCGCGCTCTCGCGTGACGGTCACGATCGTTCGCTCGCGCTAGCGCGCGTGTCAGGACGAAGCGGAGCGCGCTTCGCCGCCGACGATCTCTTGCGAGGCGGGAGCGGGCTCCTCCTCGGTGTGCGCGTGGCTGCCCTCGTAGTGATGGGCGAACGAGCGCGCGGCGCGGCGTGCCTTCAGGAACTCTGCGAAGGCCGTGAGCGTGTCGAGGTCCCGCGGGCCGAGCGCATCGGCGATGTCGCGTAGGTTCTTGCGCAGCGTCTCCACGCTCTTGCCACGGCGCAGCTCGCGCGGCGGTTCTTCGCGGAGCTCGCGCGTGCTCGGGACGGGCGGGGCGACGGGGGCGTCCGCAGGTTGGCCTTCCGCGCCCGTGCGCGAGGGCGGCTGCTCGGGCACCCACACGGGACGCGCGATCGGGTTCAGCGCGTGCGCGTTCAACCACGCTTCCATGAAGATGCGGAGCCGCTCGCTGCGGAACGAGAACCAGCGCTCGCGCTCCGGGCCGTAGCTCATCAGCACGTCCTTGAAGCGGCGGAAGGCGCCTTTTCCGTCGATCGCTTGCGTCAGCTTTCCCTGCAGCTCCGGGTCCTCCACCATCGGGATGAAGCGCTCCATCCAGCGGTACTGCTCGCGGGAGCTCACCGGATCGATGCGGAGGTAGTTCGGATCGGCCGCGATGCGCGCGTGCATCTGTGGGTCTGCGACTCCGTCGACGACGCGCAGGACGTCACCCGTCACGAGGTGAAGGTAAGAGTGGACCTCGGGCGCGTTGTTCTCGAACGCGTCCTCCAGCGCCTCCCAATCGATCGGGATGTCCCGGTAGACCACCCCCGAGGTGGAAGGATTTTCAGGCTTCGGCATTTCCTCCTCATCGAGCGACACGACCCGACGTGTGGCGGGCCGGCCGGGCCTCTGCAGGGGAACCAAGTGAGAACGGGAGCTCTCCGTTGACATAGAATTTTACGCTCTGTGAGGTCGCTTTGGGGTGAACTCTCGCAACATAGTGCCTGTTCCCCAGGCCGGAAGCTCGGCCATCTCCGTGCGATGGGCGCCGCCGCGACGGATTCGTCCAAGGCGTCGGGTGTGCCGGCTTGCCAAGCGTCCCACGTCTGGCATCCGAAAACAGCGAAGTAGCAGGTTCGCGCCGGAAATGCTCGTCCAGCGAACGGCCGAGCGTGTCTGGCCGGAGTTCGTCTGTCCCGGGCGGCGGATCCCGCGCCTCAAGCGCGCGACGACCGGGCGCGGGCGACGGCGTCGGCCCAGCGGGCGAGGTGGGCATTTCGTTCCTCCTGGGGCATTCCGACCTCGAACGTCCGCTCGACCCGGGACATACGGGCGGCATCCCGCATGCCGCTGAAGAGGCCGGCGCCGACGCCGGCGAGCATGGCGGCGCCCCGGGCGGTCGATTCGAGCTCGATCGGGCGCTCGATCGTGAGGGCCGCGGTGTCGGCCTGGTATTGCATGAGGAGATCGTTGTTCGCGGCGCCGCCGTCGACACGCATGCGGCCGAGGGGCTTGCCGAGGTCGTCGCACATGGCGCGGAGCAGGTCCGTCACTTCGAGCGCGATGCCTTCGAGCGTGGCGCGCGCGAGGTGCGCCTTCGTCGTGCCGCGCGTGATGCCGTGGATGAGGCCGCGCGCGTCCGGATCCCAGTACGGCGCGCCGAGGCCCGAAAGCGCGGGCACGAACGTCACGCCCTCGCTCGACGGGACGCTCGCGGCGAGCGGCTCGATCTCGGCCGCGCTCCGGATGATGCCGAGGCCGTCGCGGAGCCACTGCACGGCCGCGCCTGCGATGAACGCGCTGCCTTCGAGGGCGAAGACGACCTCGCTGCCGACCTTCCAGCCCACCGTCGTGAGCAACCCGAAGCGGCTCGCGATCGGCTGCGCGCCGATGTTGACGAGGACGAAGGCGCCCGTGCCGTACGTGCATTTCGCGTCGCCCGTATCGAAGCAGGCCTGGCCGAAGAGCGCGGCTTGTTGATCGCCCGCGATGCCCGTGATCGGCACGCCGTCGGGCAGGTGCGGAAAGCCCAGCGTCTTCGCGATGAGCCCGGCCGAGTCGACGATCTTCGGAAGCACCGAGCGCGGGGCGCGGAAGAGCTCGAGCATCGCGTCGTCCCAATCGAGCGTCGCGAGGCTCATGAGCAGCGTGCGCGAGGCGTTCGTCACGTCGGTCGCGTGCACGGGCGAGCCGCCCATCGCGCCGCCGGACAGGCGCCAGACGAGGTAGCTGTCGACGGTGCCGAACGCGAGCTCGCCACGCTCGGCGCGCTCGCGGGCGCCCTCGACGTTGTCGAGCAGCCACGTGAGCTTCGTGCCGCTGAAGTACGGATCGAGCACGAGGCCGGTCGTGCGTTTCACGGCGGGCTCGTGGCCACCTTCGCGCAAACGCGCGCACGCGTCCGCGGTACGTCGGTCTTGCCAGACGATCGCGCGGTGGATCGGCTTGTCGGTCGCGCGTTGCCAGACGAGCGTGGTCTCGCGCTGGTTCGTGATACCCACGGCGGCGATGCGATCGCCTTTGACGCCGGCCGAGCCGAGCGCGGCCTCGACCGATTCGAGCACGCTTTGCCAGATGTCTTCGGGCTCGTGCTCGACGAGGCCGGGGCGCGGGAAGTGCTGTGGGAACTCGCGCGTCGCGCGCCCGCGCGTCGTCCCTGCTGTGTCGAGCACGAGGGCGGTCGTCCCGGTCGTCCCTTGGTCGATCGCGAGCAGAAGGTCGGCGGCCATGGTTTCGGGCCTAGCCCGGCGGCCGCGCTGGGGGAAGGACGATCGGCGCGTCGAACCTCTCGCTTAATTCCACGAGAAGGAATACACTTCTGCCCGTACCCGTTCGGCGGCCGTCTGCATTCGTGCGGGCAGGGCCTCCCGTGGTTCTCGGAATGCAAGCGCAACGGCTCACCTGATGGCTCGACTGATCCTGCAGACCGCCGAAGGGCAGCAGGCCATCGAGCTGCGGCCCGTGAACTCGTTGGGGCGCCACCCCAACAACTCGATCCAGCTGCTCGACAAGATTGTCTCCAAGGAGCACTGCATCATCGAGCTCCGCGGAGCGCAGTTTTACCTGCGTGATCTGGGCAGCCTGAACGGGACGTTCGTCAACAACGAACGCGTTCGCGGCGAGGCACCGCTGAAGCACGGCGACGAGATCGCCCTCGGATCGACGCGTGGCCGCTTCGATGACACGCCGTCGCCGGTCGCAGGCGCGGCCGGGGGACTGCCGCCCGCGCCGCCTCCGCAGCCGCAGCCGCAAGCGTGGGCCGCGACGCCGCAGCCCGCGCCCGTCGCGCCTTCCCCGCTTGCACAGTCCGCGCACGTCCTTCCCGCGTTGCCCGCTGCTGCGCAGGCGAACCGGCCACCGCAGGGCGCCTTCGCGCCGCCGCCGATGCCGCCGCGTCCGCCGCCGCAAGCCGGTCCCGTCGCGCCGAACCTGCCGCCGCGTCCGCAGGGGCCTGGGCTCCCCGCGCCGAACCCCGCGCTCGGCATCCCGAGCGCGAACCCCAACATGACGATGATGGGGAAGGGCTCGGGCGCGCACACGTTCATCACGGGCCCGCACTCGTACGTCGCGCAGGGCACGCGCATCGATCTGAACGATCAAGCGCGCCAGATCGGCACGCAGATCGCCGCGGTCGAAAAGGGGTTTTTGCCCTTCGACCGCCTCGCGAGTGATCTCAACCAGCTCCGCGCCGACTACGAGCGGCTGCGCCTGTCGCACGAGCTCGCGCGCGACATCGCCTCCGAGCGCGACACGTCGAAGCTGCTCGACAAGATCCTCGCGAGCATCATCAAGTTCATCAAGGCCGACCGCGGGGTGATGTTCCTCCGCGACGACAACAACGGCGAGCTCATGCCGCGCGCCTCGCAGCGGCGCGACGGCACCACGGCGCCGATCAGCGTCTCGTCGACGATCCTGAACCACGTGGTCAAGGAGCGCGCGGCCGTCCTCACGCACGACGCGGCCATGGACTTCGCGGCCTCCAAGGGCAAGAGCATGATCCTGAACCGGATCAGCTCGGCCATCGTCGTGCCGCTCGTCGCGCCGAACAACACGCAGGACGTGCTCGGCGTGCTCTGGCTCGACTCGGAGACGCTCGCGCAGTTCCAGCCGAAGGACCTCGAGCTCGTGGTCGCCGTGGCCCACCAGGCCTCGATGTTCATCGAGATCAACATCCTCGGAAAGAAGATCGAGAACGAGATCATCGCCCGCGAGCGCTTCTCGCGGCTGCTCTCGCCGAACATCGCCGAGCGCGTGATGAGCGGCCAGCTCGAGGTGCGCCTCGGCGGTCAGCGCGTCGATGAGTGCACGGTCTTCAACAGCGACATCCGCGGCTTCACCGCGATGAGCGAGAACACCCCGCCCGAAGAGCTCGTCGACATGCTGAACGAGTACTTCGAGCTCATGGTGGACACGATCTTCAAGTACGAGGGCACGCTCGACAAGTTCATGGGCGACGGGATCATGGCCATCTGGGGCGCGCCCGTGATCCACCCCGACGACGCGATCCGCAGCGTGCATTGCGCGCTGGAGATGGGCGAGGTGCTCGGCGACTTCAATCGGAGGCGCCTCGAGCGCGACCTCGCGCCGCTCGCGATCGGCATCGGCATTCACACGGGCCCGCTCGTCGCGGGCTACATCGGCAGCTCGAAGGCGCTCTCGTACACGGTCATCGGCGACACGGCGAACACCTCGGCGCGGCTTTGCTCGGTCGCGCTGGCGGGACAGATCGTGGTCAGCGAGATGACCCACGACAGGCTCGTGGGGCGCTTCGAGACGGAGGAGTTGCCCTCGGCGAAGGTGAAGGGCAAGGAGAAGCCGCTGCGCGTGTTCAACGTGATCCGGGCGGCGACGTCGGTGCAGGTCCCCGCGAACATCCTCGCGGAGCCGACGATCTCGGAGTGACCTCAACCTGCCATGTTCGTGCTGCCATTCGAGAAGCCGGTCGCGGATTTGGTCGAGAAGGTGAGGGCCCTGCGCGCGCTCGCCGCTTCCGATCGCAGGTTCGAACCCGAGCTCCTGCGCCTCGAAGAGAAGACGTCGCGGCTCGCGCGCGAGATCTTCGCGGACCTCACGCCGATCCAGAAGGTCCAGCTCTCGCGCCATGCGAACCGGCCCTACACGCTCGATTACGTGAAGCGGCTCTTCACCGGATGGGTTGAGCTCAAAGGAGATCGGCGCTTCGCCGAAGATCAGGCGATCGTCGCGGGGCTCGCGTCGTACCACGGCCGCAGCGTCGTCGTGGTCGGCCACCAGAAGGGCCGCGGCACGAAGGAGAACGTGAAGCGCAACTTCGGCATGCCCCACCCCGAGGGCTACCGGAAGGCGATTCGCATGTACGAGCTCGCCGACAAGTTCGGCCTGCCCGTGCTCACGTTCATCGACACGCCCGGCGCGTATCCCGGCATCGGCGCCGAGGAGCGCGGGCAGAGCGAGGCCATCGGCGCGGCGCTCGCGGCCATGGCGAGGGCGCGCGTGCCGATCCTGGCGACGATCATCGGCGAAGGCGGGTCGGGCGGCGCGCTCGCGCTTGGCGTGGCGAACCGCGTGCTCGTGATGGAGTTCGGTTGTTACTCGGTCATCTCGCCCGAGGGGTGCGCGGCGATCCTGTGGAACGACGGCACGCGCGCGGACGAGGCCGCGGCGCAGCTCAAGATCACGGCGCCGGAGCTCTTGCAGCTCGGCGTGGTCGACGCCGTCGTGGAGGAGCCGACGGGCGGCGCGCACCAGGACCACGAGGAGGCGGCGCGTCGGCTCGACGAGGCCTTGTGGCCGACGCTCATCTCGCTCGACGGCCTCTCGGGGGACGAGCTCGTCGACGATCGGTATCGTCGCTTCCGCGCGCTCGGCTCTTTCCTCGCCTGACCTTTCCCGCACGGCGGGCCGGCGCTATACGCCGCGGATGTGCATCAACAGGGAGCGGTCGTGACCGTACCCGTCGCCCTCGTCGGCTGCGGCGCGTGGGGCGAGAACCTGCTCCGTGTGCTTTGCGAGAGCCCGCGGGCCGATCTCGTCGCGGTCGCCGAGACGAGCGCGGCGCGGCGCGAGCTCGCGCGCGTGAAGGCGCCCTCCGCGGCGATCGTCGAGAGCCTGGAAGAGGCGATCGGGCTCGGCGCGCGCGCCGTGGTGATCGCGACGCCGCCGCGCTCGCATGCTTCGCTCGTGCTCACGGCGCTCGACGCGGGGCTCGACGTGCTCGTCGAGAAGCCGCTCGCGCTCTCGGCCGCGGACGCCGAGCGTTGCGCCTTGCGCGCGGCCTCGCTCGGGCGCGTGGCGATGGTGGGCCACCTCTTGCGGTATCACCCGGCCGTCGAGCGGCTCGTCGCGCTGGTGCACGAGGGCGCGCTCGGCACGGTCCGGCACCTTGCGGCCTCGCGCCTCTCCATTCGTGGGGATCGATCGGTGCCGGCGCTCTGGTCGCTCGGCCCGCATGATCTCTCGATCGTGCACGCGATCGAGCCGCTCCGGATCGAGTCGCTCGAAGCGACGAGCGGACCGGAGGGCGATCCGGTCGTGCTCGGCTTGCGGCTCGCGACCGGGTTTGACGCGCGGATCGAGCTCTCGCGCGTGCATGCGACGAAGGAGCGGCGGATCGTGGTCGTGGGCTCGTCCTCCGTGGCGATGCTCGACGACGTGCGGGCGCCGGATCGCATTTTTCTCTCCCGTTCACCGGTGAGCAGCGACGGGCTTTTCGAAGGGCCGACCGAGGAGATCCGCGTCCCGTGGCGTGAGCCGATGGCCGTGGAGATCGATCACTTCCTGCGTTGTGTGGAGGAGCGCCGCGCGCCGCGCACGCCGTTCGAGGAGGGCGTGGTCGTCGTGCGCGCGCTCGGGCAGGCCGAGCGGGTGCTCGGCGAGGCGGGCCTCAGGCCGGCTTCGCTTCGAGCCGAAGGATCGTGATCTCCGGCGCCGCGCCGAGCCGCACCGGCGGCCCCGTCGTACCGAGCCCCGGGCTCACGTAGAGCCACGCGTCGCCCTCGCGATAAAGGTCCGCGTGATAGCGATACACGCGGGCCGACAGATTGTACCGCGTCGAAAGAAATGGCACGGCGACCTGGCCCCAGTGCGTGTGGCCCGAGAGCACGAGCGAGGCGCCCCGCGCGGACAGATCCGGGAAGAGCTGCGGATCGTGGGCCAGCACCAAGAGCGGCGCGCCGTGATCGTGGCCGTCGAGCGCGCGGCGCACGTTCGCGCGGCGCGACCATGTGTCGTCGACGCCTGCGATCATGAGGCGCTCGCCGTCCCGCTCGATCGCCTTGCGTTCGTTCCGCAGCACGGCGATGCCGGCCTCGCGCAGCTTCCCCACGAGCGCCTCGCCGTCGCCGAAATAGTCGTGGTTGCCCATCACGGCGAGCACCCCGTCGCGGCTCTTCAACGAGCTCGCGAGTTCGGCAACCTCGCCGTGGAACGTGTTGCCGCTCGTGACGTAGTCGCCCGTGAGCGCGACGAGGTCGACGTCGAGCGTGCGGACGGTCTCCGCCCAGCGATCGGCGTGCTCGCGGGGGCAGAGCGCGCCGATGTGCAGGTCCGACAGGTGCGCGATGCGGTAGCCGTCGAAGGCGGGCGCGAGGCCGCGGATGGGCACGTCGATCGTGCGCACGCGGACCCAGCGGCGCCGCACGAGCACGCCCCAGCCGGCGAGCGCGAGCCCGAGCGCGTACGCGACGATCGCGAGCGAGCCCGACGTGGGCACGTGCGTCGCCGGCACGACGAAGCTCGCCAGCATCGCGAGGGCCAGGCTGACGAGCCACACCGGCAGCGCGGCCACGAGGGCGCACCAGTGCACGTAGTACGGCTCCTCGATGAGCAGGCGGCGCAGGCGTGGGACCGGACGATCGGCCGACGCGAGCTGGATTCGTCCTCGAAACGCAAAAGCGAGCAGCGCGCAGAGCACGAGCGTCAGGAGCCAAGGCGTTGGCGCATCGAGGCGCGCGAGGATCGCGTGTGTGGCCATGGCGAACGTCACGTGCAGCGCGATCGTCACGGCAAAGAGGACAGTCCAAAACCTTCGCATGACCCTCGGGGGCGCCAGGAAAATGGCTGCTTTACGTCGCCCGAAGCTTCATGCTAGCGCGCGAGTCCCAAGATCACAGGGAGCGAGCACGATGAGCGGCGATCCGAGGATCGAACCCACGATGGTCAAAGCCCCGCATGGGGCGCGGACCATGGAGATCGAGTGGGCCGACGGGCACAAGAGCGTGCTTCCGCACGAGATCTTGCGCGGGTACTGTCCTTGCGCGGTCTGCCAGGGGCACGGCGGCACCATCCACTTCGTGCCGGGCGGCGACCTCTCCCTCCGGGACATCCAGCAGGTCGGCAACTACGCCTTGCAGTTCACCTGGGGCGACCAGCACGACACGGGGATCTACTCCTTCCGTTACCTCCGTTCGCTCTGTCAGTGCGACGCGTGCAAGCCCACGTTCAGCCCGGGATCAGTGCCGTGAACCAAAAGACGAAGCCGGCGAAGAAGACACCCGCCGCAGGACCCAAGCCCAAGGCCGCGCCGGCCGACGGCAAAAAGAAGGCGCTCGATCCGAAGCAGATCGTGCATGCCGATTTCCTCGCCGCGGCCGCGCCGGGTTCGTCGCTCCCTGCGCCGACGATGGCCGAGATCGCCTTCGCGGGTCGATCGAACGTGGGCAAGTCGAGCCTCATCAACACGCTCGTCGAGCGCAAGGGCCTCGTGCGCACGGGGGCCACGCCCGGCGTCACGCGGCAGATCAACCTCTTCGAGGCGCGCGCGCGGGACGGCGCGACCTTCCACCTCATCGACCTGCCCGGCTACGGCTATGCCAAACGGTCGAAGGCCGAACGGACGGCGTGGGGGGACCTCATCGAGGGGTACCTGCGCGGCCGCATCACGCTCGCGGCCCTCGTCATCCTGGTCGACGCGCGTCGCGGCCTGGAGGAGGACGACCTCGAGCTCATCCAGTTCGTGGAGGAGGCGCGTGACGTCCAGCGTCGGCCGGTGGAGATCGTCATCGTCGCCACGAAGGCCGACAAGATCGGGCGTTCGGCGAGCCGAAGCGCGGTGGCGGCGATCGCGAAGAGCACCGGGCGCAAGGTGATCGGTTTCTCCTCGGTCACGGGCGAGGGCCGCGCGGAGCTGTGGGCGCTCCTGCGCAAGGTCACGCTCGGCACGCCCGAGGCGACGCCCGTCGTGAAGGACCAGGAGCCGGAGCCTGCTTGACGGCGCGCGTGTGCGTCCTGATCCACCCGTACGCGGCGTGCCCGCCCTTGGGAAGCGTGCCCAGCAGCACGGGAGCGTACGGCGATGCGCACCGTAAATCGGTTGACGTTCGGCCTGTGTGCTCCTTTCGTTAGGTGGCGATGACGGCGGGTGGGCGCCAGAGCCGGGCGGAGCGTGACGCGCTGGACGCGCGCGCCATGCGTCGCATCTGTGATGGGGACGACGACGCCATCGCGGAGATCTACGATCGTCACGCGAGCGTCGCGTACGGCCTCGCGCTCAAGATTGTGCGGGACGCGCTCGAAGCCGAGGACGTCGTGCACGACGCGTTCGTCGCGATCGTCGAGCGCGCCGATCAGTACCGCGCCGAGCGAGGCACCGTGGTCGCTTGGCTCGTCACCACGGTGCGAAACCTCGCCCTCGATCGCGCGCGGCGACGCACGCGGCGGGCGCAGATCACGGACGAAGAGCTGCGGCACGAGCCGAGCGAGCCTGTGATCGATCCTGAGTCGCGCTCGGTCCTCGACCTCGAACGCCGCGCGGTGCGGGCTGCGCTCGGCGGTTTGCCCGCGGCGCAACGCGCGACCCTGGAGACGGCGTTTTTCGAAGGGCTCAGTTATCCCGAGATCGCCGAGCGGGACGGCGTGCCGCTCGGCACCGTGAAATCCCGCGCGGCGCGCGCTCTCTCGGCGCTACGCGTGGCCCTCGAAGGGCCGCTCGAAATGCAAGGCGTGGGCAGCGGCGGCGAGGACGAGTAAGTCAGCGCCTTCTCTGCATCCCCAGCGCAAACGTGATCCCCCGGGCCAGCGTGCTCAACGTCCGCACGCCGTGCAGCTCGAGCTCCACCATCGTGCGGGCCACCTCGGGCCGCACGCCCGTCAGCAGCACCTCCGCGCCGAGCAGCCGTGCTCCGCGCACCGCCTCGCAGAGCAGACGCATCACGGCCTGATCGGCCGCGCGCAGGCCCGTCAGGTCGATGATCGCGAACGTCGCGGCGCGCGTGGACACGGCGGCGAGCAGCGCGTCGACGATCCTCGCGGCGCGGCGTTTGTCCACCGAGCCGATGAGCGGCATCACGAGCACGCCCTCGGCCACGGGCAGGAGCGGCGTTTCGAGCTCTTCCAGCATCGACTCCTGCGCCCGGATGATCTCCTCCTGCATCCGTGCGCGCTCCGACTCGGCCACCTTGCGCATCGTGACGTCGCGGTCCACGCCGCGATACCCGCAGAGGGTGCCGGCCTCGTCGAAGAGCGGCACGCCGCTCGTCTCCAGCACCACGCGCCGCCCGTCCTTGTGCACGTTGACGTTTTCAACGTCCTTGAACGGCGCGCGCGCCGCCACGAGCGAGCCGAAGAGGGCGCGCAGGCGGGGCACCTCCTCGGCCGGCATGAAATCGAACGGCGTCTTTCCGAGCGCTTCCTCCGGCTCGAAGCCCAGAAAATCGCGGATTCGCGGGCTCACGAAGGTGTAGACCCCGCTCGCGTCGATCTCCCAGACCCAGTCGTTCGTCACCTCGACCAGCATCTCCAGGCGGCGCTGGTCCTCGCGCAGGCGCCGGTTCTCCTTGCGTAGCCTGGCGAGCTCGCTCGCCGCCTCGTCGCCCCGGGATGTGACGTTGGTGTCCGTCAGCATCCGTGGATCGTGACACGCCCGCCCGCTTCTCGCCCCGACGGTGCCCTGCTCTTTCCCGCTCGATTGCGGGGCCTGACGAACGGGGCTGGCGCCTTGCGACGCGCGCGACATTCTCCCGGACAGCCATGCCCGCGTATGCCGGTCCGCTCACGCCCGTCGAGGCGCCCCTCGTGCCGCTCGGCCTCGTGCCGCTCGTGCCTCTGCTCGCCGCGATCGTCGTGGCCCTCTTCGGCGCGCGGATGGGGCGACGCCGTGCGACGCACCTCGGCCTCGGCGCGACGCTCCTCGCGCTCGGGCTCGCCCTCGCCGACGCCGCGCGCCTCGCCTCGCTCGAACCTGCGCGCCGCGCGCTCTTCGACGTGGCCTTCCGCCTCGTGCGTATCGGCTCGCTCGACGCGAACGCCTCGTTTTCCCTCGACCCGCTCGGCGCGGGCTTCCTCCTCACGGCGCTCCTCGTCGTCACGATCGTGCACGTCGCCGCGTGGAAGCGCCTCGACGACGATCGCGCGGCGATTCGGTTCACCGCGACCGCTTCGCTCTTTTCGTCCGGCCTCTCGCTCGTCGCGCTCGCGGCCGATGCGATCGTGTGGCTCTTCGGCTGGGGCGCCGTCGTCCTCGCGACGGGCCTCTTCGTGGTGCAGGGCAAGAGCTCGCAGCCTGCCGCGTCCGCGGGCATGCGCGCGGGCGTCGTGGCGAGCCTCAGCGGCGCTGCGATCGTCTCCGGCCTCGTCTTCCTGTTCTGGGGTCTCGGCGGCGCGTGGCTCGACGAGGGCCGTTTCCTCGCGGATTCCCGCGCGCGCTTCGTCCCGGTGTATGCCGAGGGGCGGATTCCTGCCGAAGCGACGCTCGCCGAGGACGTCGAACGCCCGCGGGGCGAGCGTGACGTGAAGATCGTCGCCGAGCGCGCGGAGAAGCGCGGATTCCTCACGCTCACGAGCCACCCGGGCGCGCGTGTGTACGTCGGCGTCTCCGACCGCGCGCAGCTCGCGCAGAATCCCGTTCCCTTTGCGGTCGCACCCTTCGTGCGCCGGGAAATCGCGGCGGGCCCGCATTCGATCGTCATCGCGCCGGGCGGCGGCGCCACGGTCACGGGGGATGGCTTCGAGGTCGCCTGGATCGAGGGCCTCGTCGTCCCCGAGGGCGAGGAGGTTCGCATCACGCCGCTCGGCCCCACGGTCGCGTTTCGCGAGATCCACGATCAGCTCGTGATCCGCGACGAGGCGGGGCGCCAGAGCGTCACGCGCTCGCTCCTCGGCAAGCTCGGCGCAGGCTCGATTGGCCTCGTCACCCTCGCGTGCCTCCTGCTCTTTGCTGGCGCGGCTGCGACGAGCGCGACCTTTCCCTTCTCCGCCTGGCTTCCGAGCGCTGCGGCGTCTCTCTCGCCCCCTGCGCTCGCGCTCGTCCTCGGCCTCGCGCTCGCGCCTGGGCCGCTCCTCCTCGTGCGCCTCTCCGATCTCTTCACGTTGAGCCCCATGGCCGCCGGCGTCGTCACCATCTTCGGCGCGTTCTCGGCCGTGCTCGCGGCGCTTCGTGCCGCGCTCGAACCACGAAACCCCCATCGCCTCGTGTACGGCACGCTCGCCGCCACGGCCCTCGCCTTCGTCGCGGTGGGCCTCGACGAGCCTGCTTTCGCCGTCGTCCTTCTCTCCCTCCATGCGCTCGTGCGCGCGGCGACGTGCTTGCGAACGACCGAGCGCGCCGAGACGCGACCTGCGAAGACGCTCGCCTTCCCCGGCGCGCGTCTCCTCCTCGAAGGCACCGGCACGAAGCGCGGCGAGGCCCTCTTCGAGGTGGCCAACACGATCGCGCGGGGCGCCTCGAAGCTCGTCTCCGCGATCGACGACCTCGTCCTCGGCCTGCCCGCGCGCCTCTTCGAGCGCCTCTTCTCCCTCTTCGCCGCGCTCGTCATCCTCGGCCTCGCCGCTCCGGCCTTCGCGGACGAGCCTGCGGGCCGCGCCGTCCTTCGCCCCGAGTTCGGCGGCGATCACGTCGAGCTCACCCTCGCGCCCGACGGCGAGCACATGACGGGCGCGTTTTTCCTCCGCAACGAAGGCCCCGGCCCGCTCGAGCTCTCGCGTGTCGACGTCCGCACCTCGGCGAACGATCCACGCCTCCCGCCCGGCATCACCGTCGCCGTCGAAGGCCCGCACGCCTCCACGCGTATTCCGCCGGGCCAGGAGCGCCGCGTCACCATCCGCTGGCGGTACGAATCCGCTCGCGCCCGCGAGCTCTACGGCCAGGTCCTCGTCGAATCGAACGCCCGCGCCGGCGACGGCGCCGAACCTGGCCGCCCCCTCGCCCTCGCCATCCACGCCGAACGACCGCTCGGCCTCGGCTTCCTTGGCCGCACGCCGCTCTCCGTCGTCGTCTTTTTCCCTCTCCTCGGCACGCTCCTCGCGCTCCTCCTCCGCGTCACGCGCCGCGACAGCCCACGCCTCCTCGCCGCGACGAGCGCCCTCGTCCACGGCTCGCTCCTCGTCTTCGTCGCCTGGCTCTGCGTCCGGTTCGACCGCGCCTTCAGCCGCGCCGACGGCAACGACGGCTTCCAGCTCATCGAACGCGGCCGCCTCTTCCCTTCGCTCGGCGTCGAATACTTCCTCGGCGTCGACGGCATCTCCCTCGCGCTCGTCGCGGCGGCCGTCCTCCTCGCCTTCGTCGCCTCGATCGCCAGCGCCAGCTTGCGCGACCGCGCGGCCACCTACCACGCCCTCGCCGGCGTCTTCCTCACGGCCTCGCTCGGCGTCCTCGTCTCGCTCGACCTCTTCCTGTTCTGCGCCTTCTGGCTCCTCGCCCTCCTCCCCACGAGCCTCCTCGTCGCGCGCCGCGGCGGCTCTGGCCCGCGCCGCGCCGCGGCCCGTGTCCTCGTCTCGTCCCTGATCGGCGCCGCGCTCCTCTGCGCTGCGTCCTGGTTCCTCTGGCAACACGCAGACCCCACGTACCTCGCGACCGGCGAATCCGTCCGCCGCTCCGCCGCAATCCCGGAGCTCGCGCGTGTGGCCTGGGTCGAAAAGGGCCTCGCGATGGGCGGGTTTTCGGCCGTGAAGGTCCTCTGGACCGCGCTCTTCGCCGCCTTTGCGCTCCGCATGTCTGCGTTCCCGTTCCCCGGGTACCTCGCGGACATGCATACCGAGACCGACGCGCCGACGAGCGTGCTTCTCTCGGGCGCGCTGCTCTCGACGGGCGTGTACGGCATTCTGCGCCTCAACGTGGGCGTCTTGCCGGACGGCATGCGCTGGGCGGCGACGACGATCTCGATCCTCGGCGCGGCGGGCATCCTGGTCTCCGCGCTCGCGGCGATCGCGCAGGACGACCTCAAGCGGTTCTTGGCGCGCATTGCCGGTGCACACGGCGGGATCACGCTCCTCGGGATTGGATCGCTCACGCCGCAGGGATTCGAGGCGAGCGTCGTGGTGGCGGCGACGCACGGCGTGATCCTCGGCCTGCTCTTCGTGCTCGTGTCGGTCCTGGAATCGCGCGTCCAGACACGGGACCTCGGGCGATTCGGCGGCCTCTCGCGGGAGATGCCGCTCTTCGCGACGCTCTTTGGCCTCGGCATGCTCGCGTCCCTCGGATTGCCGCTGCTCGCGGGCTTTTGGGGACCGCTGCTCGCGCTTTGGGGCGCGTTCGCCCGGGAGCGGGCGGTGGGCGCCTTCGGGGCGATCGGAATCGTGACGCTCGCGGCGGTGCACATCTTCGCGATGGGGCACCTTCTCTTTGGCGAGGCCCGCGAGGAGTGGCCGACGAGCAAGTACCTGGAGCCGTTCGGCGGCAAGTTCCCCGCGATGTACAGGCGTGAGCTCGCGGCGGCGCTGCCGCTCGCGATTGGATTGGTGCTGCTCGGCGTGGCGCCGCGGCCGCTCCTTGGCATGGTGGATCAGGCGTGCCTCGGAATGCACAGGCTCGTGGATCGACCCGGGCCTCTGCAGATTGCGTCGACGGAGCAGCCCCGTGGGCTCGTCTGAGCGATGACGCGCACGGCCAGAACGAGCGCGCCCAAGCCACCCGCCGAGGGCGGAGGCGTGGGTGATTACCAGGCGACGTTATGGGCGGCGGCCGACAAGCTGCGGAGCAGCCTCGACGCCGCGGAGTACAAGCACGTCGTCCTCGGGTTGATCTTCCTCAAATACATCTCCGACGCCTTCGAGGAGAAACACGCCGCCCTCTCCGCCGTGGCCGGCGCCGATCCCGAGGATCCGGCCGCCTATCGCGCCGAGAGCGTCTTTTGGGTCCCCCGGGAAGCGCGCTGGTCGTTCCTCGCGGATCACGCCGCCGAGCCCACCATCGGCAAGCTCGTCGACGACGCCATGCTCGCGATCGAGCGGGAAAACCCTGCGCTCGTGGGCGTCTTGCCCAAGGACTACGCCCGGCCCGCGCTCGACAAGCGGCGCCTCGGCGAGCTGCTCGTGCTCTTCTGCGACATTGGCTTCAAGGACAAGGCGAAACGCGGCCGTGACGTCCTCGGCGACGTGTACATGTATTTCCTTGGCCATTTCGCCGCGGCCGAGGGCAAACGCGGCGGCCAGTTCTATACGCCCAAATGCATCGTCGAGCTCCTCGTGGAAATGCTCGCCCCGTACAAGGGCCGTGTCTTCGACCCGTGTTGTGGCTCGGGCGGCATGTTCGTGCATGGCGAGAAGTTCGTCGAGGAGCACGGCGGGCGGATCGGCGACCTCCGCGTGTACGGCCAGGAGTCGAACCCGACGACGTGGCGCCTCGCGAAGATGAACCTCGCCATCCGCCAGCTCGAAGGCGACCTCGGCGCCGAATGGGCGGACAGCTTCCAGCGCGACCTGCACGAGGGCCTCCAGGCCGATTACATCCTCGCGAACCCGCCCTTCAACGACTCGGACTGGGGCGGCGTGCGTCTGCGCGAGGACCCGCGCTGGGCGTTCGGCTTGCCGCCCGTGGGCAATGCGAACTTCGCGTGGGTCCAGCATTTCCTCCACCACCTCGCGCCCACGGGCATCGCCGGGTTCGTGCTCGCGAATGGGAGCATGTCCTCGCAGCAATCGGGCGAGGGGGACATCCGGAGAAAGCTCGTGGAGGCGGACCTCGTCGATTGTATGGTCGCGCTGCCCGGCCAGCTCTTCGATTCCACGCAAATCCCGGTGTGCTTGTGGATCCTCGCGCGCGACAAGAAAAGCGGGATCGGCGAGCAGGGCAAACGACTGAAGGATCGCAGCGGGAACGTGCTGCTCATCGACGCGCGGACCCTCGGGACGATGGTCGACCGCGTCAAGCGCGTCCTCACCGCCGAGGACATCAAGAAGATCGCCGACACCTACCACGCCTGGCGCGGCGAGCGTGAACCGACCCGGTATGCCGACGTGCCCGGCTTTGCTCGTTCCGCGACGCTCGCCGACATTCGCGCGCACAAGTACGTCCTTGTCCCGGGTCGCTACGTCGGCTTCGAGAGCCGCCTGCAGGCGACCTGGGATCACGGCGCCTTGCAGGCGGAGCTCACCGAGATCCTCGCGCGGTTCCAGCAGATCGATCGGGCCTCGAATGCGGCCTTGGGCGTCCTCACGGAGCTCCTCCGTGGCTGAGCCGTATTTGATCTGCCCGAAAAGCTGGCGCCGGAGCACGCTGGAGCCGGACGGGGAGTTGATCGCGCGCGTCGACAGCGGCGGGACCCCGAGCACGTCCGTCGACGCCTACTGGGACGGCGACCTCCCCTGGCTCACGCCGAAAGAAATCACGAGCCTGGAGGACGGCGTCTTCGTCTCGCGCACGGAGCGCTCGATCACGCAGCTCGGCCTGGAAAACTCCTCGGCGAAGCTCTTGCCCCCGGGGACCGTGATGCTGAGCAAACGCGCGCCCGTCGGGGCCGTCGCCGTGAACGCCGTCCCGATGGCCACGAACCAGGGGTTTTTGAACTTTCGCTGCGGCCCGGCCTTACGACCGCTTTACCTCGCGTATTGGCTGCGCGCGAACCGGCCTTACCTCGACAAGGTCGCGAATGGCTCGACGTACCCGGAGCTTTACCAGAGCGACCTCTTCGAATTCGAGCTCGCCGTGCCCCCGCTTTCCGTCCAGGATCGTATCATCGAGGTCCTGAGCGCCCTCCAATTCGCTTCGCTCCTCGGCCTCCCGCTCGAACAATCCGTCACGCGCCCCGAGGCGATGGTCGCGCTCCAGGAGCAAAACCGACGCCTTTCGAGCATCCGCGACGCGCTCCTCCCGCTGCTCCTCTCGGGCGCGCTCGACGTATCCAAGAAAGCGTGACGATCGCGCGCCCCATGGCCTTATTCTGAGGCCATGATGCAGCACCTTCTTTTCTTGCTTGCCCTCCTCGTCACCCTCCCCGCGTGCAGCCCCGCCATCGCGCCGCGCACGGGCGACACCACGCCGGCCGGCCAGTTCGGCTGGTCCGTGCACGCCACGCTCTGGAACTTCGGCACGGGCCACTTCGAGCGCGGTAACGCCGAGGACGAATCCGTCTCCACCGGCGGCGCGGACATTTACCCCGAGACCGAGACGTTCCCCTGGTTCATGAGCGCCGGCTTCAGCGTATACGACGTCAGCCTTCGTTATGGCGTCAATCGTTGGTTCGAGCTCGGCGCCTCCCTCGGCTTCCAGCGCCTCGGCGGCGAAGCGCGTTTTGCCGTCCTCGATGAAGACAACGGCGACCCTGTCTCCATGGCCCTCGGCGCCGGCGGGTATTACTCGGCGATCGGCCATGGCCCCTGGGGCCGCGCCGGCTTCGACCTGAGCATTCGCCTCGGCCGCGTGGCGCCGCTCTTCAACCTCTACGTGAGCCACGGGGCCACGTACAACAGCGCCTACCTCGATTTGCCCGGCGACGACGATTGCCCCGAGGAGGCGCCCTGGCAACCCTGCGGCCAGCTTCAAGGCGTCCTGTGGAACGAGACGCGGCTGAGCGCGGCCCTGGGGGTCGCGTTTGCGGTGGGCAAGGAGGAAGGCAAGCAGGGAGCGTTCACCTTCGGGCTCGTGCCGCACCTGGTGCTCCATTCGTTCGGCGAGGAACGAGCTTTGGGGACCTGGGGCGAGGATCTACGTCACGACGCGGGGTTGCATATCGTGATTGGAGGGCAGGGGCCGGGGTGGTGAACGTCCCGGCCGCGTGGGCCCTACCTTCGATACCGACCCCGCGTGATCCGCCAATACACGAGACTCGCCACCTGCCGCGGGCTCATCCCCTCGACGCGCAGGCGCAGGAAGCGCGCGAGGCGCAAGACCCCGCCGGGGTTCAATCGTGCTGCCTTTCGTAGGGTGCCACGGCGCATGGCTCCCTACAGATAGCAGCAACGACGCCCTCAGTCCTCGTCGCCTTCGTCCTCGCCCTCCTCGTCCTCCTCCAACCCCTCCTCCACCGCGGCGAACAGCGCCGCGTGCCGCAGGATCTCGATCGCGCCTTCGATGGCAGACTTCGGCGACGCGAGGGACAAATCGTCGTAGGCGAAGCGGTATCCATCGACGATGCCGTCCTCCGAAAGGAGAACGAACCGGTCGGCCCCTTTGGGCTGCGCGAGGAGGACGGCGAACGGAGCTGACGGCGGGCTCGTCTCTCCGAAAAAGCCACGCTGCGCCGCGCTGTCGCGGATCTCGTCGATCGACAGGAAGCGGAACGTCCCCCACGAGAGCCCATTCACCCGTTCGTAGAAACGAACGACGGCGGGGGGCAGGGGAGCGCCGAGGTGCGTTTGCAGCCAGGCGAGGTCCTCCGCCGAGGCGCCGCGGATCGGCGCGTCGTCGGCCGGAAGAAGCGATGCCCGCAGCGCGAGAAGACGCTCGAACCAATCGTCCCGGTCGAGCGACACCGCGATACCATCATCCCGCGTCGAGACGCCGAGCACCATCCCCGGGCATTGCACGTACATTGCGCCGTCGCACATCGTCCGCGCATGGTGCCGGAGGCGGGAGGCGAAGCGGAAATCGTCGAATGCGCTCGAGTACGTCTCGTACCGGATGCCGATGACGTTGGCCTCCTGCGCGAGCCACACGTCGAAGCCCGGGTACATCGGCCCGAGCGAGGGCACGTCGTCGATGTCGATATAAAGGACCGGATAGTCGCCTTCGTGATCCGGCTCCTTCGAGAGCATCCACACCCGGCGATGCTCGCTCCCGCCGGGCACGAGGAAACCGTGCTCCATCGCCGGCACGGCAAAGAAGTCCGCCCAGGACTTCGCGCCCTCCGCGTCCGGCTCGGGATCGGAGGACGGCTCGTCCAGATCGCCGAATTCTTCCTTCGCGATGGCTTCGAGCGAACGCGAGGTCCACCGGAAGGCCGGCGTGAGCTCGAACCAGCCGAGCGCCGAGAGCCATTGCGCGTCGAACGCGAGCCACGTCCGCAGACTTTGCGGCAGCGGCGCGCCGTTCGGGAGCGTGAGCGCGCCGAGGACCTCCGGCGAGAGCGGGCGGAAGTCCTTGTCGTGCTTCGGCCAGGCGTCCTTCTTCTTGTTCTTCGCGGCCTCGATGCCGAACGCCGGCCAGCCTTTCTCCTTCACCTTCGCAATCACGCGCTCGACCAGCGCGACGCCTTGCGGACCGCGGTCGTCGAGCGCGTCGAAGAAGCGGCGGTCGTCGCGGATCTTCGCGAAGAACGCCTCGGTGCGGAACGCCGTCCGCATCTTCTCGCGCCCGTCGTACCCGAAGCGCACCGCGTCCTTGACGAAGCCGAGCGCGGCGTCGAGGTCGTCGAGCTCGAGGGCGACACACGCGGCATTGAAGAAGATCGCGGGGTTCTCCGGGCCGTGGGGGAGGCAGGCGTCGATGTACCTGCGGGCGCGCGCGGGATCCTTGCCGAGGTGCGTGTTGTCGTCCTGCACCGCCCAGAGCGCATTGCAGTACGTGGCGAGGTCGTGGTTCTTCCCCTGGAGGAGCGCATCGAAGAGCACGAGCGCGTCGCGCGGCCGGGTCTTCAGCCACGCGTGCGAGAGCTGGTTCAACGCGCGCTGGAAGGCGCCGCCCGCGTACCCCCCTTTGGCGCGTGAGAGGAGGCCGACGCGCTCGGCGTCGTCGAGGGCGAGGAGGGTCGCCGCGTGCGCCTCGTTGTCGTGCTTGAAGGAGCTGCGGAGCGCGTCCTCGTCGGGGCCGTTCAGGCGGGCGCGGACGAGGGGGAGGTCGAGCCAGGCGTCGGACATGCCGCGGAAGCTAGTCGGCACTTGGGACAAGCTCAACCTCCACGAGGAGGGGCTGGAGTTCGGGGAGCTGACGAGCGCGGTCCCGATTTGTCCGATTTCCCTGCTACGAACCTCGTGACATCCAGAGGCGCCGGCCGTCCTGAGCGGGGCTTGTCATTCAAACCAGGGCCCACACATATCTGTTGTGATGAACAGCAGGGGGGTCTGCTCGCTCTCGTCATCGCGGCGCGTGCTGCGGGATGGGCAGGACCAGGATGAGGAGGGTGTGCACATGACGAAGGATCGCAAAATCGCAATGGTTATCAAGCTTGGGATCGGCGCCTCTCTTTGGGCTGCGGTCGCCTTGACGACCGGAGCGGCGAACGCGACATCGGTGGCCTGTTCGGCGTCGATGGCGGGGGGACGGCAAAGCGCGACGCTCACCACGCTGCCGCAAGCTCCCGGGGTCTGCCTTCGGATCACCCATGGTACCCGGGTAGCTCCCGGGACTCCGAATTGTTGGGAGGCGTCTCGCTTTCAAGGCTTGGGTTGTCGAAAAATTGTCGACATGGTCACCGAAGAATTGGCGGAGTGCTCGGCGTCGATGGCCGGGGGCAGGCAAGCAGCGGTCGTCGCCCTCTCGCCCCGGGGGAATGCATGTGTACGGGTCAAGCTCGGTACCCCCGTGCCTGGCAATGTTGCGGACTGCTGGCAGGTCGCCCAGGATCAGCACTTCGGCTGTACGACGATCGCCGACTTGGAGTCCGCGGAAAGCGCAGCGGTCTGTTCAGCCGCAGATGTGGGAGGAAGGCAAGCCGCGTTCATCTCCCGCTCGGAGCGACCCGGAAATGTATGCATTCGCGTGAAGCTCGGAGACGCCGTGTCGGGGGTCCCGAGCTGCTTCCCGGTCGCGGCTCGGTTGGGCTGCGCGCCTCGGAACGTCATCGACGTGAACTGAGCTCCGAAGAGCACCCCCGCAAGCGCGTGAATGAATCGAGTTTTCGAGAACAACTCGCTTGGCGCCAGGTCCTCCTGATGGGGGACCTGTCCGGCCCTGGGGTCCTTCGACATCCGAAAGTTCGTGATCGAAGTCCTCGGACCCCGTGAGCGGAGTCGACGAGCCCGTGAGCGGAGTCGGCGAGCCCGTGAGCAGAGTCGGCGAGCCCGTGAGCAGAGTCGACGAGCCCGTGAGCGGAGTCGGCGAGCCCGTGAGCAGAGTCGACGAGCCTGTGAGCGGAGTCGGCGAGCCCGTGAGCGGAGTCGGCGAGCCCGTGAGCAGAGTCGACGAGCCCGTGAGCGGAGTCGGCGAGCCCGTGAGCGGAGTCGACGAGCCCGTGAGCAGAGTCGACGAGCCCGTGAGCGGAGTCGGCGAGCCCGTGAGCGGAGTCGACGAGCCCGTGAGCGGAGTCGGCGAGCCTGTGAGCGGAGTCGACGAGCCCGTGAGCGACCTCCCACCACCCCGATTCCACGCCCCCCAGGCCTCCGCGACCCGCGCGCCATCCTCCCCGAGCGACGCCTCCGCCATCGCTCGCCGGGCCGCCTCGTCGTCCGTATCGAGCCCGGACCACGAGCGAGACACACCCGCGGCGCGCAGCAGCCCCGCGAGGAAACGCGCGCGGCCTCGTTCGTGGGTCTCGTCGCTCGTGACGAGCAGGGCAGGCTGGAATCGGGAGGGCCGCGCGGCGAGGATCGCCGCGACGCACGTATCGTCCGGATCCGTGCCGATATCCATGTCGAAGATGGCCGGCGCCGCGCCGAGCCGGGCTTCGTGGGGCGAGAGCACGCCCTGGAGGATACTACGGCGTGATCCGCACGAGCCCGAAAAGCGGGGTCGAGCCGGGGTGCTGCCGTATCGTTCCGCTCGTCATTGGACGCGGAAGCCTTGCGGCAACGTCGCGCTCTGGTCGTCGATGCTGCGCGTCACGCGGAGGGTATAGGCGCCAGGCGGCAGATCCTTCGGCAGGTGCAGCGTCCCGATCAGCTTGCTCTCCTCCAGCCCGGCGCCCTCCACGCGGTTCACCTCCACCGGGACCGAGCGATCCTTCCCTTCGAGGGTCGCCTTCATCCCCGCCGAGAAGTAACGCCCCTTGACCGTGAAGCCCTCGATCACCACGCCGGGGCTGGCCGCATCGGGCTGCACCGGACCGGTGATCTCCACGATCGGCGCGATCCACGCCCCGATGGGAGGCGTCATGAAGACAGCCGTGCCAAGCGTGAGCTGACCCATGAACTGGCGTCGATCGGGGGCGCGCAGGCGAGCGCGATCCTCGTCACCCAGGCCGGCGTTCTTCATCGTGGTCTCGGGATCCTGGGTGAAGGCGCGCTGGAGCTTCTCGTCGCGGAGCAGGCGAGAAAGAAAGTTCTTGAGGATGGACACGGTACGTTGGTTCCTTTCGAGAGGTTGGCTCAATCCACCAAGGAGAATGCTGTCTGGAGCTCGAGATACCCCTTGGCCTCCAGCGGCTGACCCGAACGGTGCACGAGCTTGAAGCTCGTGGCCTCGATCAGCGTCGTGGGCCATGCGGTGCCGGGGAGAACGACATTTCGCCGCGTCGGGAATGCGATCAGCGCGTCGCGGCGCGCCGGGGGGCAGAGACCCCATTCGACCAGCCGATCGGCGATCTGGTGGAGCCGGGGATCGTCGGGCGAACGCATGACCGGGGATGGGCAGCTCGTGATCGGGAGGAGCTCCTCACCGATATCGAGGTAGATGTCCGCCTGGCTCGAAACATCGGCATAGGTGAGCAAGTGTTCCTCCACCTCGTCCGTCGAGCCGGGGAACCCCACGCGGCGCAGATAAGCGATGACCTCGCGCCGCGGCATCGTGACGATGAGGCGCACGGCGTCGCGTCCGCGCGGCTTGTGCGAGGAGACGAGCGTCACGCTCGATCCCTCGGACAGTTCGTCGATACAAGCGCGGACCTTCCGCTCCACGCCGGGCGACAGCGGGCCTCCGTGCAGCAGATGCAGCACGCGCCACGTGATTCGCTCCACCTCGTCCGCCCCTGGGTCGGAGGTGCTCACGAGCTTCCCCTTCAAATACCCGGGCTGCACGCAGGCCGTGGCAAAGGGCGGCGGGACACCCTCTCGGTCCGGGTGCAGGTCGAATTCGAGCCACAGGCATGGCATGCGCTCGTGAAGCACGCTCGCCGGATCGGCCCAATCTCTGCACAACGCCGCGATGGTTTGCCAGACCGACTCCATGTGCGAGCCGGGTTCGCCCCGCGGCGCGCCGGCGGCGAGCTCGTCGCAGCCCCAGGCAGGCGAAAAGCAGGCGATGAGATCCACCCGCGCGGAATCGGCGCCGAGGTAACACTCGAAGCTGAGCCCGCGGGCGGCCGGGAGCCAGGCTGCCGCCTGCCGCACGCGAGAAAAGGCCGCCGCGGACACGAGCGCCGGTGGCACCCGGGGGGCGAACCAGTCGAGGGTCTCCAGGGGAGAGAGAATCATCGCGCCCTCTCGTCAATGGCACAACGCGGCGCGCTCATGTGGTGGTCGTAGCGATAGGCGCCGATCCCGCAATCCTGGTTGGCGACGACGACGTCGACGAAGCTCGGGCGGGTGTACGCGATTTCGAGGTGATCCCCGGCCCCGAGCGGCTTCGCGAAGGAGATCCAGGGCGCGGCCGGGATCGTCGTGTAGTCGCGCTGCGCGTCGAGCGCGGCGCCGTTTCTCCGGATCCCGGTGACGTTGCCGATCAACACTTCGGGAAGGGAGATCGCCGCGGCGCGGCGAGGGATGACCGCGCGGTGCAAGCGCGAGCACGTGGCGTCGCCCCGCAGGTCCGCGGCGTCGATGGACTGAATCAAGCTCGCGCGTGAACGCGTGGCGCGGAATTCGGGCTCGCGCGTGAACGCGTGGCCTTCGCCGCGGTAGATCTCGAGCCGCCCGCCGTCGGGTCGGGTCTCACCCCAGGAGCCGCCCAAGAGGTCGGTCACGCCGTCCCCGTCCACGTCGGCGAGCCGGACCCCTGAACCGAGGCCGGTGGACGACGAGCTCCATATCGGCTCGTGCCTGTCCAACGCTGGCTGGTAGGCTTCGTACCGGGGTGAAGGGCAAGGCTTGCCGGCGAACAAGCAGAGGAGATCATTGCGCGAGGCGACGAGGGCCCAGCTCCCCGCGCGGCCAAGCGGGCCCGCAGCGAGATAAGGGACGAAGGGGCCTTCCCGGGAGGCCCACCACGGCTCCAAAGAGAGCTGCGCCGATCCGCTTTCGACGGGTCCACCTCGGTACACGAAGACCCGCGACCCACCCACCACCAGATCGAGGAAGCCGTCCTGCTCGACGTCCGTGAAAAGGACAGCGGCGCCGAACATCCGCTGGCGCGCCTTCCAGCCGGGGGTCTCTGCGATCACGCCTCGGTCGTTGAAATAGACACGCGCGGACCCGCCCTCCGGGCTTCCCGGCTCGGCCATCACGGAGACGGCCAGATCGAGATCCCCGTCGCCGTCGGCGTCCCCGAGCGCACAAGCAAAGGAGCTGAACAGGTCCCTGGAGCGAAAGGATGGTTTTCTTTCCAGCGTACCTTGCCGGTTGAAGTAGATCTTCACCCCGCCGGTGCCGTACGGCGGGCCCAGCGTGGAGACGGCCACATCGAGAAATCCATCGTGATCGATGTCCCCGACAGCGAGGTTCATATTCGCGTCGAGGTCCTCGGAGAGGGCGCTCGGTCGGGCGGGAAAGTTGCCTTTGCCGTCGTTGCGGTAGATGGCAAGCGGCTGGAGTCCGGTATCGTTGCCGCTGGCGGTGAGCAGATCGGCGTGACCGTCTCCATCGATGTCCGCGAGGGCCAGGCCGGTCTCGTAAAAGCCCATGGCCTCGGTCTTCCAGGTGAAATCGCCTGCATAAGGTACCGCGCCAGTGGGCGGAACGTCGACGCTCGCCGGGCGCGCGGGGCCCTCGATGCTTCGGGGCATGCCCGGCGCGGCACAGGCCGAAAGCAGCCAAAGCAGCGCGCCGAACGATAGATTCTTCGCGAAGACGTGCCGCGTGGGGGAGCGAGGGGCGATGGTTGGTAAGTCCAAGTGAATCCGATGGCGGGTAGCACGGGCTGCGTCGTGGAGGCAAGCGGAGGAACCGCTCCTCGGTCGGAGAGCACGACTCTGCCATCCTCCCTACGGCGCGAATCGCACGAGCCCGAAATCCGTCCCGCTCTTCGGCGAGAATCCGCGGCCGGCGAGGAGGAGCGTCCCGTCCGGCTGGAGCAGCCCGTCATACGCGCCCCACGGCCCCGGGGCCGCGACGAGCGCGCTGCCTGCATTGCCGAAGCTCAGGTCGGGTTTGCCATTCGGTAAATACTTGAACACCACCATCGTCTCGCGGTCGAGCACTTGCGTGGTCGCGAAGTAGAACGAGCCGTCCGGCAGCGGCACGATCGTGGGGGCGAGGTAGGTCGTGATGCCCTCGACGTGCTGAAGGACGAGACCATTCTCGCCGAACGTCATGTCACGCACGCCCTTGTCGTCGAAGCGCATGACGCTGACCGGGAAGTTGTTGTACCCCGTGGACAAGGTCGCGCTTGCCGCGAGAAACCCTCCGTTCGCTTCTCGCACCAGGCGTTTCAAGAAGGGGCTGGGGTCATTCGGCACCGTCGTCACGCCCGCATTGCCAAAGGATGCGTCGAGCGCGCCGCTCGGGAGCAAGCGGAGAACGAACGAGGTGGTGGAATAGAGGTGCCCGCCCGCGACAACGATCGCGCCGTCGTCGAGCACCACGAGGTCCTGGACGTGCCCCTTGACGTTGGGCAACATCATCACCCCGTCGTCGTCGAACGTCGTATCGAGCTCGCCCGTCGCGAGGAGCCTCGCGAAATGGCTGGTCCCCTCGAACGAGCCGTCTGCGCCCCCGCCGAGCACCACCCGCCCGTCGCCGTCGAGGGCCAGCACGGTCGGTTCGCCAAACGATGTGAATGGTAGGTCGACCACGCCGTTCGCGCCGAAGCTCGCATCGGGCAGGCCCGCCGCGTCGAGCCGCACCACCCGGCGGACGTACGTGCCGAGGGGCAGAGGCGCGCCCGCGACGATCACCTTGCCGTCCGGTTGCAGCACGACGTCCACGGCTTCCAGCAGGTTGTCGAGCACGACGACGCCGCCCACGCCGAAGCTCGCGTCGGGCGTGCCGTCCGGCAAGCGCCGCGTGATCATCGCGTTCGTGAGGTGTTTCATGCCGCCCGTCTTGCCGGCCGAGACGATCTTGCCGTCCGCGCCGAGCTTCACCGAAACGGCAACGTCCCGCGTCGCGCACGATTGCAGCGTGCCGACCCCGCCCGGGCCGCCATACGTGGCGTCCTGCACGCCGAGAGGCGTGAGCCTCGTCAACGTGGCGCCGAGGATCGAGGCGGTCTCGCGGCCGGCGGCGACGACGCTCCCATCCGGGGCCACGGTGATATCGCGGACCGCGCCCTGCTTGGGGAGCTCTGCGAGGCCCCCCGTGCCGTACGTCGTGTCGAGGGTCCCGTCGGCGGCGAAATGCGCCACGGCGTAGGAGTTCTTCGAGCGGAAGACGACGAACACCGAGCCATCCGGCAAAAGCTGCAGCGACTCCGCGGAGCCCGAGCCGCCGGCGGCTTCGCTGATCGAGGCCAGGCCATCCCCTCCGCCGTACGTCGTGTCGGGCTTGCCGCTCGTGTCGAGGCGCAGCACCGCGGTGGAGCCCGCGGTCCCGCCGGCCACGAGGATCTTGCCGTCCGGCGCGACGGCGCAGATCGAGCCGGCGGGCGTCGGCATCCAGTCCGGATGATCCACCGGGTCGAGGAGCGGCGTGACGAGGCTGCCGTCGTCGTCGAAGGTCGGATCGAGCGCGCCGTTCGGCAGGAGCCGCACGACGGACGCGCCCGCTTCATAACCGTTGTTCCCGCAGAGGACGATGTTCCCCTCGCTCGTGAGGGCCACGGCCGAGGGGTACACCCAGGGGGTGTTGAAGGTGGGAGGCTCGGCGATGCCTGCCTGGCCGAAGGTCATGTCCACGCTCCCGTCGGCGAGGAAGCGCTGCACGAAGTATCTGGAGCTTAACGAGTTGCTCCAGCCCGCGACGACGATCTTGCCGTCGGGCTGGAGCGCGATTGCGAAGGCCGTCCCCCATTCGCCGAGCAAAAGGCCTCCCTCGCCGAAGGAGGCGACGGGCTTGCCGGTCGCGTCGAAGCGCGCGAGGAGCATGCGGTCGTGGTCGAGGCCCGTCGAGGCCACGCCCGCGGCGAGGATGTCGCCGTTCGGCGCGACGAGGACGGCGTGGAACGAGGCGCGGCTCAGGGTCGTCGCGAGCACCTTGCCGCCCTCGCCGAACGAGGGGTCGAGCGTGCCGTCGGCATGGGCGCGGAAGAGGAGCCCCTCGCCGTAATAAGAATCCGACGTGCCACCGGCGATGAGGAGCTTGCCGTCGGGCTGGCGCGCGGAGGCGTGGACGAGATCCGGATTCGGCTGGGTCCCGGCGGCCACGGCGAGGCCCGCCGCGTCGAAGCCGCCCGCGCCGGAGCCGCCGACGCAGCCGGAGCCACCGACACCGCCGCCGGAGCCGCCGACGCCGCCGGAGCCGCCGGAGCCGCCGACGCCGCCGGAGCCACCGACGCCGCCGGAGCCGCCGACGCCGCCGACACCTCCAGAGCTGCCCGCGCTCGAGGAAGCGGTGCTCGAAGAGGGCGAGCCGCCGGAGCTGCCGCAATGCAAGCAGAGCCCGCCGAGGACCAAGCAGAGAAAGAAGGCATGTCGAGGCATGTGACCTCCGCGAAGGAGGTCACACTCTCATGTCGACGGCGCTTCCACCACCGGAAACACCTTCACCGGTGCGCGTGAATGCTCGCTTCCGCCATTACGGCGCAATTCGCACGAGGCCGAAATCCGTCCCGCTCTTCGGCGAGAATCCGCGGCCGGCGAGGACGAGCTTTCCATCCGGCTGGAGCAGCCCGTCGTACGCGCCCCACGGCCCCGGGGCCGCGACGAGCGCGCGTCCGCCATTGCCGAAGCTCAGGTCGGGTTTTCCATTCGGCAAATACTTGAAGACCACCATCGTCTCGCGGTCGAGCACTTGCGTGGTCGCGAGGTAGAACGAGCCGTCCGGCTGCGGCACGACCGTGGGAGGGTCGGAGGTGATGACGCTCGCGACGTTCTGCCGGACGAAACCATTCTCGCCGAACGTCATGTCACGCACGCCCTTGTCGTCGAAGCGCGCGACGCCGACCTCGAAGTTGCTGATGTTCCCCGGCGAGAAGAACACGCCCGCCGCGAGAAACCCTCCGTTCGCTTCTCGCGCAATTCGGTTCAACAAGGCGCTGTTCGGCACCGTCGCCACGCCCGCATCGCCGAAGGACGCGTCGAGCGCGCCGCTCGGGAGCACGCGGAGCACGAACGACGCCGTGTAATCTTTGTAGCCCGTGGCGACGATCGAGCCGTCTTCGAGGACCACGAGGTCGTAGACCTGCCCCAGAACCTGGGGAAACGTCACGAGCCCGTCGGCGTCGAACGTCGTATCGAGCGCGCCTGTCGCGAGGAGCCTCGCGAAATAGGCGATCCCGTACACCGAGCCGTTTCCAATCCCGCCAATCAGCACGCGCCCGTCGCCGTCGATGCCCAGCGCGGTCGGCCTGCCATGCGTCGCATCCGGCAGGTTGACCACGCCATTCGCGCCGAAGCTCGTATCGGGCAGGCCCGCCGCGTCGAGCCGCACGACCCGGCGGTTGGTCGAGCCGACGGGCATGCCCGCGACGACCGTCTTGCCGTCCGGTTGCAGCACGACGTCCACGGCTTTCGCCAGGTTGTCGAGCACGACGACGCCGCCCGTGCCGAAGCCCGCGTCGGGCGCGCCGTCCGGCAAGTGCCGCGTGATCATCGCGGTCGTGATGTCCGTGAAGCCGCCCGTCGCGCCGGCCGAGACGATCTTGCCGTCCGCGCCGAGCCTCACCGAAACGGCGATGTCCCGCGTCGCGCCCGATTGCAGCGTGCCGACGCCTCCCGGGCCGCCATAGGCGGTGTCCGGCACGCCGAGCGGCGCGAGCCGCGTGAGCGTGGCGCCGAGGGTCGAGATGGTCTGGCGGCCGGCGGCCACGACGCTCCCATCCGGGGCCACGGTGATATCGCGGACCCCGCCCTGCTTGGGGAGCTGCGCGAGGCCCCCCGTGCCGTAATTCGCGTCGAGGGTCCCGTCGGCGGCGAAATGCGCCACGGCGTAGGAGCTCTTCGAGCGGAAGACGACGAACACCGAGCCATCCGGCAGGAGCCGCAGCGACTCCGCGGAGCCCGAGCCGCCGGCGGCGTCGCTGACCGTGGCCAGGCCATCCCCTTCGCCGTACGTCGT
Organism: Polyangium mundeleinium; assembly: GCF_028369105.1. Taxonomy (NCBI): domain Bacteria; kingdom Pseudomonadati; phylum Myxococcota; order Polyangiales; family Polyangiaceae; genus Polyangium; species Polyangium mundeleinium. Next base: position 446,769 of record NZ_JAQNDO010000001.1, read on the forward strand.
ATCGGGCTTGCCGTTCGTGTCGAGGCGCAGCACCGCGGTGGAGCCCACGGTCCCGCCGGCCACGAAGATCTTGCCGTCCGGCGCGACGGCGCAGATCGAGCCGGCGAAGGCCGACGTCCAGTCGGCATATTGATACAGGTTGAGCAGCGGCGTCACGAGGATGCCGTCCTCGTCGAAGCTCGGATCGAGCGCCCCGTTCGGCAGGAGCCGCACGAGGGTCGTCTCGGAGCCGTTGCCGTTTTTCCCGCAGAGGACGATCTTGCCCTCGCTCGTGAGGGCCACGGCCGAGGCGAACGACCCGTTGTCGAACGGGGTCTCGACGACGCCCGCCTCCCCGAACGTCGTATCCACGCTCCCGTCGGCGAGGAAGCGTTGCACGAGGTGTGAGTACGGCGAGGACCACCCGCCCTGGCCGGCGACGACGATCTTGCCGTCGGGCTGGAGCGCGATCGCGAATGCCGTCCCGTCGGCGCCGAGCGCGAGGCCTCCCTCGCCGAAGGAGGCGACAGGCTTGCCAGTCGCGTCGAAGCGCGCGACGAGCACGCGGTTCATGCCGAACTGCGGCGAGGCCAGGCCCGCGGCGAGGATGTCGCCGTTCGGCGCGACGAGGACGCCGTGGAACGAGGCGCGGCTCCGGGTCGTCGCGAGCACCTTGCCGCCCTCGCCGAACGAGGTGTCGAGCGTGCCGTCGGCGTTGGCGCGGAGGAGGAGCCCCTCGCCGTAATACCAGTCCGACGTGCCGCCGGCGATGAGGATCTTGCCGCCAGCCTGGCGCGTGGAGGCGTGGATGAGGTCCGGGTTCTGCTTGGTCCCGGCGGCCGTGGCGAGGCCGTCGGTGCCGAAGCTCGGGTCGAGCGCGACGAAGGCCTCGCTGCCGCCCGCGCCACCGCCGCCCGCGCCACCCGCGCCGCCCGCGCCGCCGGACGCGCCAGAACCCCCGGATCCGCCGGATCCGCCGGAGCCGCCGCCCCCCGACGCGCCCGCGCCGCCGGAGCCGCCGATGCCGCCGGAGCCGCCCACGTTCGAGGAATCCGAGCTGGAAGAAGACGAGCCGTCTCCGCCGCCGCAATGCAGGCAGAAGCCGCCGAGGACCAAGGAGAGAAGGAAGAAATGTCGACGCATGTGACCTCCGGGAAGGAGGTTACACTCTCATGTCGACGGCGCTTCCACCATCGGAAACACCTTCACCGGCGCGCGCGAATGCCCGCTTCCGCCATTACGGCGTGAACCGCACGAGACCGAAATCCGTCCCGCCGGCCGAGAATCCGCGACCCGCGAGGACGACCTTCCCGTCCGGTTGCAGGAGCCCGTCATACGCTCCCCACGGCGCCGCGGCCGCTACCAGCGCGCGCCCTCCGAGGCCGAAGCTCGGGTCGCGCTTGCCGTCGGGCAGATATTTGAAGACGACGATCGTATCCACGTCGCGCTGCTCCGTGGTCGCCACGTAAAACGAGCCGTCCGGGAGCGGCACCACCGCCGGGCCCGTCGTGACCGTCACCACGCCCTCGACCGTCTCCCGGACGAGCCCGTTCGTGCCGAACGTCATGTCACGCTGGCCATTCGCGTCGATGCGCGCGACGCCCACCTCGAAGTGATCGATGACGCCCGTCGTGTCGAACATGCCCGCCACCAGAAACCCACCGTTCGTTTGTCGCGCCAGGCGGCCGGCCGGGAATGCGTCGTTCACCACGGTCACGCCTCCTTCGCCGAAGGCGGTATCGAGCGCGCCGCTCGGGAGCAGCCGAACGACGAGCGCGGCCGTGGGCCCCACCTTGCCCGCCGCGACGAGCGTGCCGTCCGCGAGCGTCACCAGGTCGTAGACCTTGCCGCCGATCCCGTCGAGCGACACCACCCCGTCGCCGCCGAAGCTCGTGTCGAATTCGCCCGTCCCGAGCAGCCTCGCGAAATACGGGACCCCAGCCGGCTGCGGAGCCTCGTAAAGCCCCCCGATCACGATGCGCCCCTGGCCGTCGACGCCGAGCGCTCGAGGATCACCATGCAGCGGGCTCGGGAGCTCGACGAAACCATTCGCCCCGAAGCTCGCATCGAGCGCGCCCGCGGCGTCGAGCCGCGCCACCCGGGGAACCGTCAAATCGCCGGTTGCGCCTGCGACGACCACCTTCTCGTCGGATTGCACCGCGACATCCACGGCATCGCGGAGCTCTTCGAGCACGGCGACGCCGCCCGCGCCGAAGCTCGCGTCCATCGTGCCGTCCGGCAGGTGCCTCGTCACCATGGCGTTGCTCCTGTCCTCCGCGCGGCGCGTGGTGCCGGCGGCGACGAGCTTTCCGCCATTCGAGAGCCCAACCGAAATGGCGACCTCCGGCGTCGCCCCCGTTTGCACGACGGCGAGCCCTCCCGCGCCATACGTGGTGTCCACCGCGCCTTCGGGCGTGATTCGCGCGAGCGCGGTGCCGATGTTGGGCAAACCTTCCGCTTTGCCCGAGACCATCACGCTCTCGAGCCCTTCCGGGCCGCCCTTCACGATCTCGCGGACCCGGAGCGCCGCGGGGAGGTCCACGATTCCCCCCGTCCCGTAACTCGTGTCGAGGAGCCCGTTCTCGTGGAAGCGAACCACACGTGACCCCCCCGGGCCGCCGGACGCCACGAGCACCGATCCGTCTCCGTCCTCGAGCAGGAGCCGCAAAGACTCCCCGGGGCTCCCGTTCGCGAGAGTCGCGAGCCCATCCCCCTCGCCGTAGGTCGTGTCGGGTTTGCCGCTCGAATCGAGGCGCAGGACCGCGGTGCTCCCGAGCGACCCGCCGGTCATGACGATTTTGCCGTGCAAGTCGACGGCGCACGTCGAGGGCGCGCGCGAGGGCGCCCAGTCGGAGAGATGCGTCATGTCGAGGAGCGTCGTCGTGACGATGCCGTCCTCGTCGAAGCTCGGATCGAGCGTCCCGTCCGGCAAGAGCCGCACGATGGCCGCTCCGCCCGAGGGCTCGTGCTTGCCGCAGAGGATGATCTTGCCGTCGTTTCCGATGACCATCGCCGAGGCGAACGTGGCGTCGTCGAAGGGCAGCTCGACCAATCCCTCCTTCCCGAAGTCCACGTCCACGTTCCCCTTGCCGAAGAAGCGCTGGACGAGGTAGCGGGGCGGCTGCGAGGGCTCCTCGCGCACGCCGGCGACGACGATCTTGGCGTCGCCCTGGATCGCGATCGCGAATGCCCTGCCATTCGCGCCGAGCACAACGCCGTCTTCGCCGAAGTAAGGATCGGGCCAGCCGGTCGAATCGAAAGACGCGACGAGGACGCGCTGGATGTCGAGGTGACGCGAGGCCGCGCCCGCGGCGAAGATGACGTCTCCATTGCCCCTGATGGTCACGGCATGGAAGGAGGCCCGGCTCAGCGTGCTCATGACCCACACGCCGTCGCGGCCGAAGTGGGTGTCGAGCGTGCCGTCGGAGCGTACGCCGAGGAGAAAGGCGTCGCCGTGGAGATGGGGCGACGTGGTGCCGGCGATGAAGAACCTGCCGCTCGGATGAAACACGGAGTCATACATGTGGTCCGCGTTGGGCCCGATTCCGGGCCCCCTGGCGAAGCCCGCCTTGTCGAAGCTCGGGTCGAGCGGGACAAACGCGTCGGCGCCCCCGCCGCCCGACGCGCCCGCGCCCACGCCGCCCGACGCGCCCACGCCGCCGGAGCCGCCAACGCCCCCGGAGCCTCCGGAGTTCGACGGCTCGGAGCTCGACGCCGAGCCGCCTCCGCCGCCGCAATGCAGGCAGAAGCCGCCGAGGACCAATGAAAGAAGAAAGAAATGTCGACGCATGTGACCTCCGCGAAGGAGGTCACATTCCCACGTTCACGGCTCCTCGACCATCGGAAACACTTCCACGCCGAGCGACTTGAGCGCGACGGCCCCTTCCGGCGGCCTCGCCTCCTTGAACGCATTGAGCTGATCGCGCGTTTCCCAAATGCTGATGGTCATTCCCTTCCCGGTCGACGGATCCGTCACGAAATAACTTGCCTTGCATCCGGGCTGCTTGCGCATCCAGGCCCGATGGGCGCGCGCCTTCTCCAGGTCCGCTTCGCCCGCCTTCTCGTGCGTCACCACCCGGCAGAGGCCTTTCGTGGGCACCGACGACGCCGACTTCTCGCTCGCCTTCCACAGGTTCGCCGCCGCCCACAGCTTGCCGATCTGGAGAATGGGGTGCGCGCCCTCCACGCCGTAGTCCTCCGGCGTCACCACGCGGCCGCGCACCGAGAAGTAGCCGGTCCGCAGGCCGAACTCGTCGTTCACGGCGTACTGACCGCCCGCGGCGCTCACGTGGTAGATGCTGTCGTCGATCGTCACCTTGTTGCCATCGACGTGGGTCTTGCTCGCCATGGGCGTACAGTACCAGAGCTCGGCGGCTCTTCCGCCTTTCGAAGCTCACGGGTTCGTCCCTTCTTTGCTACCCTTCGCCCGGCGTCATGACCGCACGTGAAGACAGGGCAGGGGGCGAGGGCCTCGGGCGTAGGGTGCGTCTCGTCCCCGGGGGCATCGAGATCGCCGGCGATGTCGTTCCGCTCCTCGCGGGCTCCGTCCACTACTGGCGCCTCGACCCGAACGAGTGGCGCGCGTGCCTCGAAGCCGTGAAGGCCATGGGCCTCCGCCTCGTCGACACCTACATCCCTTGGGCCGTCCACGAGGTCGCTCCCGGCAAACTCGAGCTCGGCGCCTCCGACCCGCAGCGCGACATCACCCGCTTCTGCCGCATCGCCGAGGAGCTCGGCCTCTACGTCATCGCCCGCCCTGGCCCCCACATCAACGCCGAGCTCACCTACTTCGGCTTGCCCGAGCGCATCGTGTGGGACCCGGCCTGCCAGGCCCGTTCGCCCGACCAGAACCCGGTGATGCTCCCCATGCTCCCGTTCGCGTTCCCGGTCCCGAGTTACGCGAGCGACGCCTTCCACGACGAGGCCGCGCGGTATTTCCAGGCCCTCGGCCCCGCCCTCACGCCGCTGCTCTACCCGAACGGGCCGATCGTCCTCTTCCAGATCGACAACGAGGGCGCCCTCTACTTCCGCGACGGCGCCTACGACCAGGACTACCACCCCGACGCGATCCGCCTCTACCGCGAGTTTCTCCGGGAGAAATACGGCACCATCGACGCCCTGCGCGCCTCCTACGGCACCCCCACGCTGGACGAGGGCGAGGTCCCGTCGAGCCGCCGCGGCGAGGTCACGCGTTTCTCCGCGATCGACCCGCCGCGCAAGTTCGACGCCGAGCGCCCGCGTGACCTCGCGCGTCACCTCGACTGGTCGGAGTTTCACGAGCACCTGCTCACCACGGCGTTTCAGCGCCTCGGCCGCGCGCTCGCCGCCGCCGGCATGGACGGGCTGCCCACGACGCACAACCTCCCGCCGGGCCAGGACGCGACGCCCCTCAACGCCGCGCGCGTCACGAAGGTCGTCGACCTCGTCGGGCTCGACTACTACCACATGGCCGATCCCACGAGCCGCGCCATCATCGCGCGCCGCACGAGCGAGCTCGCCACGCGCTGCGAGGCCCTCTCCGTCCCCGCGTTCGCTTGCGAGATGGGCGCGGGTTTTCCGCCCTTCTTCCCGCCCCTCGACGAGCGCGACGGCGCCTTCACCGTCCTCTGCGCCCTCGCGTACGGCCTGCGTGGCTTCAACGTGTACATGGCCGTCGAGCGCGACCGCTGGATCGGCGCGCCCATCGATCGGCATGGCCGCGCGCGCCCGTACGCCGTCTTCTGGCGGAAGCTCTGCGCCGCCCTCGAACAGACGAACTTTCACGAGCTGCGCCGAAGAGCACCCGTCCGTCTTCTCCTCCCTCGCACCGAGCGCAGGCTCGCGCGGGTCATGCATGCGTTCGGCCCGCTCTCCGGCGCGTTTTTCTCGATCGTCGGGGCCGGCGCGCGCGAGCGCTGTGTCGAGGACGATCTCGGCCTCGGGTATCCGCTCGCCATCGAGGCCGACAACTTCGCCCGTGCCTTCGAGCAGGCCCTCGAAGCGCGCGGCGTGCCCTTCGCCGTCGTCGGCGGCGAGGACCGCGACATCGCGCTCGGCGACGCGCGCTGGCTCATCTGCGCCACCTCCGGCGCCTTGAAGCCCGAGCTCTTCGACCGGCTCGCCGAGGCCCACGCGCGTGGCGCGCGTGTCACGATCGGCCCGCACGAGCCTCGCTTCGACGGCGCCTTCCGTCCGCTTTCCGTCCCCTTCGATCTGCGCCGCCTTGGCGAGGACGGCCCCCTCACCGGCGACGTCCCCGCCGCGGCCGACGCGGCCGTCTCGCACGCCATCGGGACCCTCGGCCTCCCGGCGTACGCCTGCGACCCCGGCGGCATCTACGTCACCGTGCACGAGGATGCCGCGGGAGCGCCGCGCGTGCTCTTCGTCGTCAATCCTTCCGAGCGGGACATCGTCGCGCGTGTGAGCGCCGGCGCCGTGCGCACGAAGGCGAGCGACCTCATCGACGATTCCACCTTCGAGGCCCGCGCGGGCACGCTCGAAGTGCGCATGAAGCCGCGCACGGTGCGGATGCTGGCATTGCGCTGATCACGGAGGGGCATGTCCGTTGCTAGGCGCCCTCCGCGCCATAGCTTCGGAGGTGCTCGATGAAGAACGTCGTTTTCGTGGGATCGGCCGCTCTCTCTCTGGTCGTCGCCGTCGGCCTCGCTGCGTGCGGCGAGTCGTCCGAGGGCCTCTCGGACTATCCGGGGTATGAGCAAAACCCGAGCGGCGGTACGTCGGGCGGCGCGGTCTCGCCGCCGCCGGCCCAGCCGCCTCCGCCGGCGGACGGGAACGACGCGGGCGCCGACGCCGCTGCACCTTTTGCGTGCGAGGACCTCGACAAGGACAGCCCTGTCATCCTCTACCTCTCGGCGGACGATTCGAACTCGATGGGCTCGCCGGTCCAGATCCGCGAGCTCTTGAACAAGGGCATCATCCCGCCGGCGAACCTCGTCCGCACGTACGAGTTCCTCAACTACTACCGCATCCAGTACCCCGCGCCGCCCGCCGGCGACCTTTCGATCCTCCCGCACCTCGGCGAGACCAAGATCGCCGGCGAGCTCGACCTCCAGCTCGGCGTCCGTTCCTTCGACGCCGTCAAGCCGCGCCGCCCCATGACGATCACGTTCGTCCTCGACACGTCCGGCTCCATGGGCGGCGAGCCCATCGAGCGCGAGCGCGCCACCGTCACGGCGATCGCCAAGAGCCTCGCCGAGGGCGACATCGTCAACGCGGTCACGTGGAACACGAGCAACAACATCGTGCTCTCCGGCCACAAGGTCACGGGGCCGAACGATCCTGAAGTCCTCGCGATGGCCGAATCCATCGAGGCCAGCGGCGGCACCGATCTTTCGAATGGCCTCGCGACGGGCTATAAGCTCGCGAACCAGCATTACGGCGCGGGCCGGCTGAACCGCGTCATCCTGATCAGCGACGGTGGCGCCAACGTCGGCGTCACGGACGAGGACCTCATCGGCCTGCAATCGAAGGACGCCGACAAGGAGGGCATCTACCTCGTCGGCATCGGCGCCGGCCCCGGCGAGAACTACAACGATGCGCTCATGGATACCGTCACGGACAAAGGCCGCGGCGCCTATGTGTATCTCGACAGCCCGGCCGAGGCGACGCGCATGTTCGTCGATCGATTCGACGAGACCATGGAGGTCGCCGCGCGCGGCGTGCAGGTCGAGATCACGCTGCCCTGGTACATGCGCATGTACAAGTTCTACGGCGAGGAATACTCGGCGAACCCCGAGGAAATCGAGCCGCAGCACCTCGCCCCGAGCGACGCGATGATCTTCAACCAGGTCATCAAAGCGTGTGACCCCTCGGTCGTCGATCCGAACGACAGCATCACCGTCGTCGCGCGCTGGAAGACCCCGCTCACGTATCTCGACCGCGAGGTGAAGGTCACCATGACCCTCGCCGAGCTCCTCGCCGCCCCGAAGCCCCAGCTCGCCAAGGGCAAGGCGATCGTCGCTTATGCCGAGGCCCTCAAGGACCCGACCCAGGAGTCCTTGGCGAGCGCGCTCGCGCTGCTCCAGGAAGCCAAGGCCGGCGCCCCCGATCCGGAGCTCGACGAAATCATCGGCCTCATCACCAAGTACCCAGGGTTCTTCAAGCCCTGATCCGGAGGGCCCGAACGGCGTGGTTGCTTCTCCGCCGGAGCTCTCCTAAAAGGGGCCGTGCGAACGATTGCGAAGATTCTCGGCGCCCTGCTCACGTGGGGCGTCGTCTCGGCCGGCTGCAGCGACGATCCCCAGCAAACGACGGACGATCCGCTCGCCGGCCTTCCCAAGGCCTATGCCCGCGTCGAGTGCGGCCGTGTCTTCGCCTGCTGCGACGCCGCCGAGCGGGACGACGTGCTCCTCTTCGACCCGGCCCCCGCGACCCAGGCCGAATGCGAGGCCCGGTACGAGAGCTTCTTCGGCGCCGTCGCCGTCGAACTTCGCAAGGGCATCGAGGCCGGCCGCATCGCGTACGACGAAGCCCGCGCGGACACGTGCTTCACGAAGGCCGAAGCGACGGCCTGCGCCGATTTCTTCGGCTCCCATTTCTTCGAAGAGGACCCCGATTGCGAGGCCATGTTCCAGGGCACCGTCGCGCTCGGCGGCGGCTGCCTCGGCGACGAAGAATGCGAGGCCCCGGGCGCCTCGTGCGCGGGCGCCTCGGGCACGGAGCTCGGCACCTGCAAGGCCCCGCCCGGCGCGGGCGAGCCTTGCCAGGACGGCCTCTGCGGGCCGGGCCTCACGTGCAGGCTCGACGAGGGCATGCTGAAATGCGTCGCCCCGACGGCCGACGGCGCCGCGTGCGACCTCGACATCGATTGCCAGAGCGGCTATTGCGATTTCCAGGCCGGCATCTGCGCCGCGCCCGCGCCCGTCGGAGGCGCGTGTGCCGTGAACGCGGGCTGCGCGAGCGGGTATTGTGACGTCGCGGCCGGAATGTGCGCCGCGAAAAAGGCCGACGGCGCGGCGTGCGTGACGAGCGTCGAATGCGCGAGCGGCTTCTGCGGCGACGCCGCGGGCACGGGCGCATGTGCCCCCACGAAGCCGGACGGCGCGACGTGTATGGTCTCCGCCGAATGCGCGAGCGGCTTCTGTGACGCCGGCGCGTGCAGCCCGAGCACCGGCGCCCCTGTCTGCGACGGCCTTTGACCGGACGGGGGCTGGGCCCCCCGAGGGACCTCCCGTTCCGGTTGACGCCGCGCCTCTTTTATCCCACGTCTCCCCCTCAGCGAGGCGTGTTGCCCATGGACCGAGACCGCTGGCTCTCCGTTGTGCTGAGGACGGCGCTGCTCGTCCTGTTTTTCTGGATGATCCGGACGCTCCTCGTCCCGATTGCCCTGGGCGGCCTCTTCGCGCTCCTCCTGAGCCCCCTCGTCGAAAAGGCGAAGCCGCGGCTCGGCCGCGCCGAGCGCATCGCGCCGCTCCTCTTCACGTTCGGCACGATGATCCTCGTGGTCATCCCGTTCGTCTTCTTCACGATCGAGGCCATCCAGCAGATCAACGAATTTTTGACCCGCGACTGGACGCCGACGATCCAGCGCTTCCAGTCGTTCCTGACGGAAGGCATCGACATTCGCGGCCGGAGCATCCACATCGGCGGCCCCCAGCTCCAGGCGGCCATCCAGAACATTGGCCAGCGCGCGGCGTCCTTCGCGGCCTCGTTCGTCGGCGGCCTGGCCACGGCATTGCCGGCGTTCATCCTGAGCCTCTTCCTGTTCGGCGTCTCGCTTTATTACTTCCTGCGCGACGGCGGCAAGCTCGTCCGCTGGATGTTCCGCTTCTCGCCGTTCCCGCAGAACCAGACGCGCGAGCTCTTTGCCTCCGTCCGCGAGACCGTCAACGGCGCCATCCTCGGCATTCTCGCGACCGCCGTGGTCCAGGGCAGCCTCGCGCTGCTCGCCCTCAACGTGTTCGGCGTGCCAAACGCGTTCTTGCTCGGCGTCCTCGCCGCGTTCCTCTCGTTCATCCCGCTCGTCGGCACGACGCCGGTCACGGTGGGCGCGACGATTTACCTCTTCGTCACGGGGCACGTCGGCGGCGGCATCGGGATGATCGTCTCGGCCGTGGTCATCGGCCTCTCCGACAACGTCGTGCGCCCGTGGGTGCAGAGCTCGTCGACCCGCATGCACCCGCTCATCGCGCTGCTCGGCATCTTCGGCGGCCTGGAGCTCTTTGGCCCGGTCGGCGTCTTCCTCGGCCCCGTCATCGCGGCCATGGCCGTCTGGACCGTCGACACCTACGAGAAGCTGCACGCGCCGCGTCGCGAGGCCACCGCGCCGCCCGCGGACGTGAGCGTGCCCCCGCCGCCGAAGACCGCGCCTCCGCCGGAAATCCCGCCCGTGCCTTGAGCTCAGTGCGCCAGGGGGGGCACGGCGTCGAGCCGCTGATCGAGCTCGGCCTTCGCCTTCAGGAAGGCGTGTCGTTCTGCCTCGGGCACGGCCGTGGTGGGCGGCTTGAGGAGCGACTCGGCGTCGACAAAGGGGCCGTTCGTGCGCGCGCTGAAATGCAGGTGAGGCCCCGTGGAGCGCCCCGTGCTCCCGACATACCCGATGAGCTGGTGGGGGCGCACGTGATCGCCGACCTCGAGCCCTTGGGCAAACTTCGAGAGATGGGCATACCCGGTCTCGGTTCCGTCGGGATGCACGATGGCGACCCAGTTGCCGTGCGCCCCGTGGGGGCCGACGAAGCTGACCGTGCCTCGATACGAGGCATACACGGGCGTCCCTTTGGGGGCGCCGAAATCCGTCCCCTGGTGCGGCATGGGCCGGCGCAGGATCGGGTGCATGCGGCGCGGGTTGAAGGGGGACGTCCTGCGCAGCTTGGCGAGGGGCGAACGCCAGCCGGTCGAGCAGGCCTGTGTCCCCGTCGCGTCATAATAACCCTGCGCGTCGTGCCCTACGAACTCGTAGAACCGCGACGGCTCGCCGACGGGCGGCCGGTATTCGAGCGCGAGGATATGCGTGTCGCGTCCGGCGTCGGCGGCTCCTTGTTGTTTGTCGGCCACGAGCCGGATCGTCGCCCCTTCGCGGTGGTCGTCGTCCGGCAGGCAACTGCCGAGCGTGTCGTCGATTTCGTCGAGAAACGCGTCGTCGAGCGATCCGAGCGCTGCGGAGGGCCCCGACGATCCCACGACGAGCGAGCCTACCTGCTCGTGCTCGGGCGTGACCGTCTCGCTGCGCGGCGGTGCTGGGATCGCCGACGGGGTTGCCGCAGTACGCTCCCCCGCTGCGCGGGCCCAGTCCCTCTCCAGCGAGACGGACCAGCAGAAGAAGGGGATCCACGCCACGCCGAGGAGCGCGACGCACCCGAGCGCGACGTTGACCGCGACGATCGAGCGTCGTGAGGAGTCTGGATCGTGCGTCTCCACCGAAGAGCGCGGAGATGAACCAGCGCCGATCCAGGGGTGCAACCCGCGAGCACGGCTCCTTGCTCCGAGGCTTGCGCGGCCGGTCCACGCGTGCACAATGGGTTCGGTTCGAAGTCATTCGCACCGGTCACGACGGTGCCAGCGCGTCTGGCGCGCCGGACCCATCGCCGGGGAGTCGAGGCCATGATCTCCCACGTTCAGATGATCACACGCATCGCCGTGGGTACGGCGCTCGGCGGCGTCATCGGATACGAGCGCGACCGGCACGGCAAGCGCGCGGGCCTCCGGACGCACCTCCTCGTCGCGACGGCCTCGGCCACGTTCATGATCGTGTCCGCGCACTTCGTTTACTTCCAAGGGTACGCCGAAGGTCAGCTCGTCGAGGTGGACGGCTCACGTATTGCGGCGTCTGTCGTGTCGGGCATCGGCTTCCTGGCGGGCGGCGCCATTCTACGGACCGGGCTGACGATTCAGGGGCTCACGACCGCAGCGGGCCTCTGGCTGGTGACCGCGATCGGCCTTTGTGCGGGCGCGGGCATGATGGTCGAAGCCGCCCTCGTGACCGCCATCGGGGTCGTGGTGCAGACGGTCGTGCGGCGACTCGAAGGCAAAGGCAACCTGCTCGTCCGGCGGCGCGTCTCGGTGGTCCTCGCCGAGGACTCCAAGCAACTCGACGACGTGGAGGCATTGCTCAAGGAGCTCCGCGGCGTCGTCTTCAACATCGAATACGAGCGGCGCCTCGATGAAAAGCGGCGGATCTCCATCGCTTTCGACGTGGGGTTTCCCCCGTCGCTCCGCGTGGGCGATCTGATCGAGCGGCTCGAACGGGTCAAGGATGTTCGGCGGGTGCAGGTCGAGAATACGCACTGACGCGCCCAGCGCGTCGAAGCGTCACAACCACCCCTGCTCCCGATAAAACCGCACCGCATCCGCGAGCGACACGTCGAGCGGCCGCGACGTGTATCCGAGCTCCCGCGCCGCCCGCTCCGACGACATCCGCACCCGGAGCGTGCTCTGCAGGGCCATTTCGTGGCTCAGCAGGGGCGGCCGTCCCGTGAGGCGGGACGCGCTTTCCATCAAGAACGACAAACCCATCACCGCCCGATCCGGCAACGTGAAGCGTGGCGCCTTTCCGCCGGCCGCCGCCGCGATTCGCGTGAGCAGCGCCCCCACCGAGAGCGCCTCGCCGCCGAGGATGTAATGCCGTCCCGCGCTGCCCCGCTCGGCGGCCGCGAGGTGCGCCGTCGCCACGTCGCGCACGTCGCACGTGGTCCGGATCCCGCTCGGCGCCGCGATCGTCGTGCCCTTTTGCGTCGCCGAAAAGAGCGGGAGCACGTTGCGTTTCCAGTCCCCCGGGCCGAACACCGCCACGGGGTGCGTGATCACCACGAAGAGCCCCTCGCGCCCCGCCCGCTCCACCTCCTGCTCCGCCAGCCATTTCGTGTGCGGATAGACCATCTGGAGCGCCGCGAAATTGTACACGCTCGACTCGTCGACCGTGACGATCGCCTCGGTCGGGGGATACGGCTTTCCGATCGTCGAGCCCGTCGACGTGAACACGAATCGCGGTACGCCCGCGCGTCGCGCCGCCGCGAGCATGTTCCGCGTGCCCGTGACGTTCGTCCGCTCGATCTCCGCCCACTGCGCGCGCCACATCCGCACGTCGGCCGCGACGTGGTACACGACCGACACGCCGCGCATGGCCTCGGTCAGCGTCTCCACGTCGTCGAGGTCCCCCCGCACGATGTCGAGCTCGTCGCGCGGCAGGTCTCCGGGCAAACCGCCGCTCCGCGACAGCGCGACCACGTGGTGCCCGGAGGCGAGGAGCTGCCGCGTGATTTCCCAGCCGAGGAAGCCCGTTCCGCCCGTCACGAATGCGGTTTTTCGCCGCGGAATCCCGTTCATGCGCGCCTTCTTCGTCGGGACGGGGGCACGCACGCGATGTAGGCGCGTGCCTCCGCTTCGTTGTCGAAAAACACGATATGCATGTCGGGCGGCGACGTCCGGAGGAACCGCGCCGCCCGCATGACCATCTCGGCGAAGATCCGGATCGTGAATTTCGCGCCGAAACAGACGTGGGTCATCGCGCTCGTGTGGCGCGTCCCCTGGAGCACCCGCCGCGCCTCGGGCGTCGCCCCGGTGACCGCGGAGAGGTCGCAGAGCACGAAGATGTGCCCTCGCTCGGCGGCCCAGGCCCTTTGATAAGCGATGAGCGCGTCGAGCGACGGGCCGTCGACCTCGCCCGAGAGGCACATGCCGAAGATGTTCGGCGCCTCGGTCCACGCGACCTGCTCCCCGAATTGCCGTCGTTCGTCCGGCGTCGGCCCAGCCATCGTCATTCCCCTCCGCACCTCACGGGACGAGCTTGCGCAGCTCCTCGCGCCGCTCGACGAGCCACGCCCGCGCCGCGGCCTCCGATTCGAAGAACTCGAAGCGCATGTGCCGCTTCGAGAGCACCCGGACCGCGCTCAGCACCATCTTCGCCAGCGTCATCCCCGCGAAGTTCGCGCCGAACATGGCGATCGCGCTCGGCGCCGTCCGGCCGCGGCTCCACGTGACCATGGTCTTTCGGGCTTCGGGGGTGACCGTGCCGATCTTTCGCGCGTCCAGGAGAATGAGCCGGTAGCCGTAGGTCATTTCGGTCGCGTCGCGCGCGCGCTGGACGCACAGCTCGACCTCCAGGTCGTAATTGCCGTCGAGCCGCACGACGAGCAGGTCCTCTTCGTGGATCAGGTCGAGGCGCGCGGGGGGTCGGGTTGAATCCATGAGATACCCTCACCACCTTTCGATGCGCCACCCGCGCTGCCGGGCGAGGCGCTCGAGCCGCGGATCGGGGTTCACGGCGATCGGCTCGGCCACCCGTTCGAGCAGGGGCACGTCGGTGACGCTGTCCGAATAAAACGTCGATTCTTCGAGGACGAACCCGAGCCTCTCGGCGAGCGCCTCCGCGCGCCGCACCTTCCCCACGCCGAGGCAAAGCGGCCGCTCCGCGCGACCCGTGAAAAGGCCACGCGCGTCGATTTCGAGCTCCGTCCCGACGACGTGCTCGATCTCCAATCGCTGGGCCAGCGGCCGCGCCGCGTATTTCGTCGCGCCTGTCACGATCGCGCAGACGTCGCCCGCCGCCTTGTGCCGTTTCACCGCGCGCCGCCCCGCGTCGGCGACGTGTCGCTCCACGTATTTGCCGAACCAGTCCTCGCAGCGCGTGACGAGCGTGCTCTCGGGCGTGCCGGAGAGCGGCGCGAGCGCCTTCTCCGCCATGCCCTCCGCGTCGAGGAGCCCGAGCGTGTATTGCCCGACCCAGTAAAACGTCTTCAAAAGGTCGAACGTCGACGCCTCGCCGATGTCCCGCAGATACCGCACGTACAGGCTCGCGGTCTCCTTGCGCACGAGCGTGCGGTCCATGTCGAAGAGCGCGGCGCGGGGCTTCGGCGCGCTCATCGCGAGAACCCGTAGCCGCGCTGGAGCGTCGCCGAGAAGATGTTGCAGAGCGCGTGGAACACGACGCCCGCGCCGACGCCGCCCGTCCGCGCGCGCAGCCAGCCGAAGACGAGCGACGGGAAAAACACCGCGAGCCGGTCCACGCTCGGCACGGTCAAGAAATGCCCAATCGCGAAGATGGCCGACGAGACCACCACGCCCGGGCCGAGATCCGCGCCGAACACGCGCCACCGGGGCGCCCACGCGGCATCGAGGCGGGTCTGGAGGTATCCCCTGAAAAACGCCTCCTCGGGGAGCGCCACGGCCAGGAAATGCCCGGAGATTTCGTTCCACGGCGACGCGAAGCCCCGGAGCACGAAGGGCATCTTCACGCGCCAGAAGAGTTTGAAGCCGATCCAGAACGGCGGAAAGATGATCGCTGCGAGGAGCAGCACCCAGAGCGAGGCCACGGCCGCGTCGCGCAGCAGCCGGCGCCGATCGAGCGGCAGCGGTTCGAGCAGGCCGCCGAGGGAGAGCCCGTGCGCGCGGATCACGTGCTCGTCCGCGCGCAGGACGAGCCACCATGTGACCGCGAGGAACGCGAGCCCGACGGCCGTCCCCGCGTGATCTTTGGGCGCGAGGTACGAGAGCGCGGTCACGAGGATCGTCGTGGCGAGCGCGACGAGCAGCGGGCGGCGCGCGTTCGGCGCCTCGGGGACGGGCGCGGCGGGCGCGGCGGGCGCGGGGCTCTCGGCGCCGAGGCCCGGGGCGGGCGGCGGCTCGGGCGTTTCGAAGGGGGCGGGAGGATCCGGGAGCACGCGCGGGCGAGGATAGCCTCGTCTGGCCGGCGGCGCGAGCCCGTGGTCGTGGGGTGGTCCGGGAAGATCTTCGATTTTCTGGCCTTCCTGGGGACGGCGGGTACAGTCGGTCCGTGGTGCTCGGTTCGCTTCTCCGCTCCCTGGCCCCGTCCTGCCTCGCGGCGCTCACGCTCGGCGCGGGCATGCTCTGCGCCCGCCCGGCGAGCGCACTCTCGCCGTTCCTGGTGACGCCCGAGGCCTCGGTGGTCGAGGCGAGCCCGGCGTATCGATACGCGAACATGACGGACGACGAGGCGATCGCCGAGCTCGACCGCCGCAGCCTCCCGTACGTACGCGTCGAACCCGTGCCCGGCGTCCGCGCGCCGATCCGGCTCACGGGCCGGCTGCACGGCGTATCGATTCATTCGGCGCTGCCGGAGGAGCAGCGGGCGACGTCGGTGTTCGAAATCCTCGACGCGCGCCTGGCCCTCGCGCTCGACGATTTCACGGCGGTGCTCGAACGTCACGAGATCGACGAGCTCGTCCACTACACGATGTACCGGCCGAACGTGCCGCGCGAGATGTCCGTGCCCGTGGCGGCGAAAAAGGAACCGGCCAAGAAGGAAGCGCCGAAGAAGGAAACGGCGAAGAAAGAGGCGCCCAAAAAGGAAACGCCGAAAGCGGAGGCGCCGAAAGCGGAAGCGCCGAAGACGAGCTCGAAGTTGCCCGTGGGGAATGCGGCGAAGGCGCCGGACCTCGGCAAGGGCGGGCTCGGGGCAAAGCCTTCCCATGAGGGCGCGGCGAAGGGCACGAAACACAAGGCGCCGGCCGCGGTCCAGGCCAAGCCGCGCGAGATGGTGACGGCGAGCGAGAAGCCGAAATCCGCGCCGCGGCACGCCCCGAAGGCCGCTCCGCAGCACGCGCCGGCGAAGGCCGAGGCGAAAGCGGCGCCGGGGAAGCCGGACGTGCAGGCAACACCCGCGAAGGCCGAGACGCACGCAGCGCCGGCGAAGACCGTGCCGCACCCGCGCTGGGCCCCGCCGGGCACGCGTCATCCCGCGGGGCTCGCGATCGACGTGGGCCGATTGCGAAAGAAGGACGGGACCTGGATCAGCGTCCTCGACCATTTCCACGGCAAGATCGGTGAAAAGACCTGCGGCGACGGCGCGCGCAAGCCCGAGCAGCCCGTCGCGCAGGAGCTCCGCGCCCTCGTGTGCGAATCTCAGGACGCGGGCATCTTCACGTACGTGCTCTCGCCGAATTACAACACCGACCACGCCGACCATTTCCACATGGAGATCAAGCCCGGCGTGCGGTGGTTCCTCGTGCACTGACGGGGGCTAGCGGCAGCCCGTCGGGAGCCGCGCGTTGGGAATGCTCTTCATCCAAGCGCAGCGGATCATGGTTCCGATGTAGATATCACTCGGGACGACGCGCCGGACGCCGATCGACGCGGACGCGCCGCCGACGGAGACACCCTGGCTCTGCTCCAGCGAGGCGATGAACGCGCGCGTCGCGGCCTCGTGGCGGCCGGGCACGTGATGGTGGTAGACGCCTTCCTTGGGCGCCTTCACGTCGGCGGGAGGTGCCGGAATGCCTGCGGGCCAGGGCAAAGGCGGAGTCCGCGCGTGGGAAAAGTCCCACAGCATGATCTCGATGGTCTCGGGCGCCCAGGGCGTGGCGCCCGGCGCGTGGAAGTTCGCGAGGCGCTGATACGCCCGGACGAACACGGCCGGCGCCACGCCCGTCTCCCCGGCGGTGGCCTTCCCATTCCGCGTGATGCCCTCGACGGAAGCGTATTTCCATTGCGAGCCTTGGCGAAGCGCGATCCCTACCCTCGGCTGATCCGTCGCGTCCGTGACCGAGATCTGTGCAGGCAGGGCCATGAACTCGGCCGTCGCGAGCTCCTCGACGAGTTTTCTCGCCGCCTCCGCGCCCACGTTCACGGTGAGCGCCTCGGCCTTGTCGCCCACGAGTTTGTGATAAACGACGAGCCCGTCCTCGTACACGACGATCGTGGGCACGTCCGAGCCGAGGACCATGAGCCAGGGATTCCTTTCGCGCAGCACGGCCAGCGGCTTGTGGTCGAGCTTGGCGAGTCCCTCGAATTCGACGAGCGGCGAAGCCGGCCCGAGCGGCGCGGCGTTGCGAGGAGGTTCTTTCGATGTCGATGTCGGCGCGGCCGAAACCGATTGCGTGAGAGCGGCGGACGGCGCGCGCTCGTTCGGGGTCGTGGCGTCGCGACAGCCGCAGGCCAGGGAGAGCAGCGCGAGGAGCGCCGTGGCGCGACAATGGGGGAGGGGCATGCCTTTCTTTCTACCGTCGCGGCCGGCGTTTTCGCAAGCGTGTGGTCATGGTTGCAGCAGCACCCCGTGTTCGAGGTCGATGGGCAGCTTGAGGGTGCCGGCGACGACCAGCTCGACGGGGGGAAGCGGGCCGTTCGTGAGGGACGCGAACGGGAGATCGACCTGGAACATGAGCGAAGCGAACCCGACCGACACGAAAGGCGCGAGGTGCGCGCCGACGAATGCGGCCCGATCCTTGGTCGCGCTCTCGAACGTGGCCCCGACCTCGGCACCGAAGATCGTGGTATTGATCTGCGGGCCAAACGAGACCCGCAAGCGCTCGAAGCCCACCGTGCTCGCCTGAACGAAGCCCCCGTACCCGAGCCCCTTGCCGGTTGAGCTCGCGTAATGCACGAACGTGGCCTCCCCGCCGAGGAGCCCCAGCACGGGCTGCTCGGGGCCGAACACGATGCCGCCCATCGGCCCGACCGTGAAGACGTTCCACCCATCGGCGCGGCTCGGGTTCGTGGACACGAGCAGCGCGACGGCGATGGCGAGCGAAGGGACTTTGCGGCGCATGAACGGGGGAGCGTGGCGCGAATGCCAGCGGCCTGTCAATCGGATCTGCTCTTCGCGGCAGCGACGACGTCGCCGGCGTGCCCGTCCTCGTGCCGGACCGACGATGCAAAAGATGCACGGTCCGTGGACCGCGACGTTTTTCCTCGCGTCCGTGGGCAAACCGGTTTGTTGACGACGCCCGAACCGCCGGCGTAGAACGCGCCGGTGCCCTCCCTGTCCCACGAAGCGATCGTCGAGCTGTTTCGCAACCGACCCGTGCTCGCGGCGGAGATCTTGCGTGAGGCGTTCGACGTGACGCTGCCGAGCTTCACGGAAGCGCGCATCGAATCCGCGGAGCTCGGCGACGTGATGCCTCGGGAGCTCCGCGCCGACCTGCTCGTGCTCCTCCTCGAGGGAAAGCCCGTTCTCGCGATCATCGTCGAGGCGCAGCTTCACCATCCGAAGCAGGAAAAGTCATTCGCGTGGCCTGCCTACCTCGTCGGCGCACGCGCGCGCTACAAGTGCCCCGCGTGTCTTCTCCTCGTCACGCCCGACCCTGCGCTCGCGGCGCGCCTCGCAGAGCCGATCGTGCTCGGCCCTGGCCAGGCCGTGATCACGCCGTTTGTCCTGGGACCCGCGGGCGTTCCGGTCGTGGCGGACATCGAGGAGGCGCAGAGAAGGCCGGAACTCGCGGTTCTGTCGGCGATGGCGCACGGGCGGACGGAGACGGCGTTCGAGGTGGCCATCGCTGCAATGACCGCGAGCGCGGGGATCGAGGACACGGCGACCCGTGCGCTCTACATGGATCTCGTGCTAATGTCGTTGAACGCGGCCACACGAAGCGCCCTGGAGGCTGTCATGAGCATCAAAAATTACGAGTACCAGAGCGAGTTCGCGCGTACGTACTTTCAGCAGGGGCTCGAGCAGGGCATCGAGAAGGGGCGCGTCGAGGGGCGCGTCGAGGGGCGCGTCGAGGGGCGCTTGGAAGGGGAGCTGCGTCCGCTCGTGCGTCAGTTCGAGCGCCGGCTCGCGCGGGGCTTGTCCGACGCCGAGCGGGCTCGGCTCGCCGAGCGGGTCCGTGCACAGGGCGCCGAGCGTGTCGGCGACCTGGTGCTCGATCTCTCCGCCCAAGACCTCGCCACCTGGCTCGCCGCGACGAACGGGCACTGAGGTTCGTCGAAGATCCCTCCCACTGGATCGACGTGCAGTCTGCTCCCGCAGCGACCTGAACATTCGTCAGCCCATTACGATTTTTCGTCCTTACCACGCAACTGTCGACCCCTTCCTGTCGACATGATCGCGTGGGGGTCATGCTCGGACGAACCCCCCGGGAGGACGAACTCATGCTCATCGACGTTGCAGCGCTTTCGACCGATCCGCTCGTGGGGACCCGTTATCGTGTCGTTCGTTTGATCGGCGGCGGTTTGTCCGCCGACGTGTACGAGGCCACCGGCCCTTCCGGCGAGCTTCATGCCATCAAGGTGCTCCGCCACGAGATGCGGGACTCGCAGGACGCCGCCGCACGCCTTCTCCAGGAGGGGCGCCTGCTCGCCTCGCTCCGCCACCCAAACCTCGTGCCCCTGCGCGAGATGGGAATGACCCGGGACGGCCGTCCTTTCCTCGCCATGCCCCGCCTCCCCGGCGAGACGCTCCGCGAGACCCGCCTCCGCCAGGGCGCCCTCGCGCCCGCGTTCGCCGCCTCCCTCGTCGCCGGCGCGCTTGATGGATTGCACGCCGCCCATCGGCACGGCGTCGTGCATCGCGACGTCAAACCCGGGAACATTTTCCTCATCGCCGCGAATGCCGGCCCCCCGCGCCCCGCGATGATCGATTTCGGCATTGCCAAGGTCTCCGGCGCCGCGGTCCGCCACACCACGGACCCTCAATTCATCCTCGGCACGCCTCGCTACATCGCCCCCGAGCAGATCCTCGACGGGCGCGTCGACGCCCGCACCGACGTGTATGCCATGGGCATCGTCCTCTTCGAATGCATCGCCGCGCGCGGCCCGTTCGACCTGCTCGCCGGGTCCGATCTTCTCACCGTCATGCGCGCCCACCTCGGCCTCGCCCCGCGCCGCCTCGACGACGTCGCGAACGTCCCGTCCGCTCTCGCCTGCGTCGTCGCGCGCGCGCTCGAAAAGAAACCCGCGCGCCGGTATCCCACGGCGGCCGCCTTCGCTGCGGCGATCCGCGGCGCCGTCGCGCCCGAGGCGTTCTCCGGGGCCGAGCGGAGGGCGTCGTGACAAACGCTGCGTTTTGCACGGGCCTTCCCGAGCGGTCCACCATGCCCGGCGATGATACCGCGGAGAGCCTTCGCGCCCCCTCCACCGAGGCCCTCGGACGCTCCGCGCCTCTCCGCCGCGGCGAGCGCGCGCCCGGCACGCCGTGGATTGTCGTTCGGCCCCTCGGAAAGGGCGGCGTCGGCGAGGTCTTCGAGGTCGAACACGTCCTGCTCGGGCGCCGCGCCGCGCTGAAAGTCCTCCTCCCCGCGAATGCCGAGCGCCACGGGCTCGCCGAGCGGATCGCCGACGAGGGGCGGATCCTCGCCCGCGTACGTCATGACAACCTCGTCGAGGTCCTCGACCTCGGCCTGCTCTCGGACGACGGCCGCCCCTACCTCGTCCTCGAGCTCCTCGAAGGCCGTGATCTCCGGGCCGAGCTCGGCCGTATCGGCGTGCTCTCCGTGCCGACCACCCTCGCCCTTGCGTCGCAGATCCTCGGCGGCCTCGGCGCGCTTCACCGCGCGGGCTTCGTGCACCGCGACATCAAGCTCGAAAACCTTTTCCTTTGCGATGACGGCCGCGCCAAGATCCTCGACCTCGGCGCCGCCGAGCCCGCCGCGGGTGGTGAGGGGCCGGGCGCGCGGGGGGCCTCGCTCGGGACGCCGCGCACGATGGCGCCCGAGCAATTCGCTGGAAAACCCGTCGACGGGCGTGCGGATCTGTATGCCCTCGGCCTCGTCCTTTACGAGCTCGTCGCCGGTCGTGGCCCCTTCGACGACATCAAAGGCATCGACGCGCTCCGATTCGCACACCTCGATCGGACCCCCCCGCCGCCGTCGCGATTCGCCCCGCAGCCCATCCCCGCGGCGCTCGACACCTGGCTCCTCCGCGCCCTCGAAAAAGACCCGGACGACCGCTTCACCTCGGCCGAGGCCATGGCCGCCGAGATCCCCGCGATCGTCGCGCCCCTCTACGACCCCGCCGCGCGCGCCGTCGACGTCACCACGCCGTCCGTGTTCTATGTGGACGTCTCCCGCCCCTCGTCCCCGAGCGCCGCCGCGTCGCCGCGGGATTCGAGCGGCGGGGAGGGCATGCGCCGCATGGTCGTGTCCGCCCTGGCCATCGCTTCGCTCGCCGCCGGGCTCGCCGCGGGCAGGCTCCTCGGCGCCCCCTCTTCGTTCGGCGGTGTCGTGAACGATCCGATCGCGTCGCGATCGGTGTAAGGTCTTCGTGCACGCCTCCGTTTCCACCGGCGAACGGCGCGAGCCGTGGGGAGAACGACGATGGACCTCATCCGACGTGGGTTTTGGGCTGTTTCGTTAGCGACGTTGTTTTCTTCCGCCATCGGCTGCGGAGGGGCCTCCTACACGGGCGGTGGCTCGAAGCCGCCGGCAGAGGCGGGGGGCATCGAGGTCCAGACGACGGGCGCGAGGGAGGCTCCCGGGCAGTTCGGCGGCGATTCGGCCGCCTCCCCCGCCGCTGACGAGGCCGCGCCCGCCGCGCCTCCGCTCCCGGCCGTGCAGGGCACCACCGCGACGCGCCCCGGCGGCGTGTTCGAGGCCGAGAAGAGGGCCGAGGTCCTGCAGCCCGAGCCCACGAACCGGCCCGGCCTCGGCACCGAGTGGGGCGAGACGCGCTCGTCGTCGATCACGACCGTGGCGTTCCAGCGCGCCGAACCCACGAGCCCGTTCTCGATGGCGAGCCTGTTCTACAACGACGAGGAAGGCGCGCGCGCCATGGCGAACGCCGCCGGCTTCCGTCGCACCTCGGGCGGCGTCACCCCGGTCGCAGGCGGCGCGCTGCTCGTCGGCCTGCGCGACGAGAACGGCGCGTTCCTGAACGGGTTCGTCGCGAGCGACAAGAACTACATCGTCGGCGAGGCGAGCCGCCGCTACACGATCGTCATCCGCAACCGCACGCCGAACCGCATCGAGTGCGTCGTGTCCGTCGACGGCCTCGACGTCATCGACGGCCGCGCCGCGGGCTTCTCGAAGCGCGGCTACCTCGTGCAGCCGCACGGCGAGCTCGAGATCGACGGCTTCCGCCAGAGCGTCGACGCCGTCGCCGCCTTCCGCTTCGGCTCGGTGCGCGGCGCGTACGCGACCAAGAAGTCCGGCGGCGACTCGCGCAACGTGGGCGTCATCGGTTTCGCCTTCTTCCACGAGCGCGGGACGAACCCGTTCCCCTGGACGAACGACGAGGTCAACAAGCGCCACGACGCGAATCCCTTCCCGGGCCAGTTCGCCACGCCGCCCTAGTCCCGAGGGGGACGCCTCGCGCCCCCCTCTCGTCCGGGCGAAGCCTGGCCGATTCACCCCCCGAGGCGAGCTCGCTGCGCGATCTCGCGGCGCGCCGAACGGTGCACCAGAATCCTGGAATCCGGCCTGATCCTGGGCCCTGACGCACCGCGAGAATTTCCGACTACCCAACCCGCCGCGGCCGCGCTACCCCCCGGCCGTGGCGATCGATCTCAACCCCTCTCAGAAGCAGGCGGTCGAGCACGATCTCGGGCCGATGCTCGTGCTCGCCGGGGCAGGCTCGGGCAAGACGCGCGTCGTCACCGAGCGAATCGGGCGGCTGCTCGGCAAGGGCGTCCCCGCGACCAGCATCCTCGCGATGACCTTCACCAACAAGGCCGCCGCCGAGATGCACGAGCGCGTCGCGAAGCTCGTCGGCCCGAAGGCCGCGAAGGACCTCAAGGTCTGCACCTTCCATCGCTTCGGCCTCGACACGCTCGGCCAGGAGACGCGCGCGCTCGGCTTCCGCGGCTCGAAGTTCGCCATCCTCGATCAGGCGGACCAGACGAGCGCGATCCGCGAGATCCTGCGCGAGCTCCGCACCACGAAGAACTACGACATCGGCGCGATCCTTGCGCGCATCTCGGCCGCGAAGAACGACTTCATCACGCCAGAGGAATGGCTGGAGAAGCAACGCAAGGGCCGCGGCGTGGACGAGTACGACGAGATCAGCATGCTCGTCTACCCGAAGTACCTCGCGGCGCTGCGCACGTTCCAGGCGTTCGACTTCGACGACCTCATCTGCGAGCTCGTCCGCCTCTGGAGAAAACGCGCCGACGTGCTCCAGAAGTACCAGATGCGCTACCGGTACCTCATCGTCGACGAGTACCAGGACACGAACCACGCGCAGCTCGAGCTCGTGCTGCAGCTCGCGGGCGCGCACAGGAACGTGGTGGTCGTCGGCGACGACGATCAGTCGATCTACGCGTGGCGTGGCGCCGACGTGAAGAACATCCTCTCGTTCGAGGACCATTTTCCGGGCGCGAAGGTCGTCAAGCTCGAGCACAACTATCGCTCGAAGAAGCCGATCCTCGACGTGGCGAACGCGATCCTCGCGCGGCAGGCGGGCAAACGGCACCGCAAGGTCCTCGTGCCCACGCAGGGCGACGGGCCCATCGTGCAGGTCGTCGTCTGCGCCGATCCCGAGGTCGAGGCGAGTTTCGTCGCCTCCGAGTCGCAAGAGCTCATCGAGAAGCACGGCGTGCGCCCCAAGGACATCGCGGTGCTTTACCGCTCGAACCTCCAGGCGCAGCCGATCGAGCAGGCCTTGAAGGAGCGGGGGATTCCGCTCCGTATGATCGGCGGCCAGCAGTTCTTCGAGCGCAAGGAGGTCAAGGACCTCATCGCGTACCTCAAGGTCGTGCTCTCGCCCGACGACGAGATGTCCCTGCGGCGTGTCGTGAACTATCCGGCGCGAGGCATTGGCGAGGTCGCATTCCACAAGATCACCGCGCACGCGACCGCGCAGGACATGAGCCTGTGGGCCGTGGTGCAGCGCGCGCACGCCGTGCGGGATCTGCCGCCGGGAGCGCTCGAGGGGTGCCGGCAGTTCGTGCGGATCGTCGAGGGCGGGCGGCTCGCGTTCGAGCAAAAGCTGCCGAGCGCGGAGGTCGCGGCGAAGCTCTGCGAGGCGATCGGGCTCAAGGCCGACATCATGGCGGCCTCGGCGAACCCGCAGGTCGCGGCGCGCCGCTGGGGCAACATCGAGGGCCTGCTCAAGGTCTTCGCGCGGCGTGACGAGGCGGGCAAGGGGGATCGGGAGCAATTCGCCGAGTTTTTGCGCCTGCTCGCGCTGCGCATGGACGAGAAGGACGAAGAGGCGACGGACCGCGTCACGCTCACCACGATGCACGGCTCGAAGGGTTTGGAGTTCCCGTACGTCTTCCTGATCGGCGTCGAGGAGGGCTTCTGCCCGCATTCTCGTACGACGACCGAGCGCGCGACCGATTTCGTGCCCGGCGATCAGGACGGGGCGGTGAGCCTGGAGGAGGAGCGGCGACTTTTCTACGTGGGCGTGACGCGCGCCCGGGAAAAGCTCCACCTGTCGCGCTGCATGGCGCGTGGGCAGCGCGGCAAGCTCGTGCCGCGCACGCCGAGCCGATTCTTGCTGGAGCTTCCGCGTGAGCTCTACGAGGAGCGCGAGGAGACGGCGCCGATCGCGCCGGGCATCGAGAAGACGAAAGCCGGCGCCGCGAACCTCCTGGCGGCGCTGCAGGCGCTGCCGCCGGGCGAGCTGCCGATGATCCCGCGGACGCGCCCGCGGTTTTGAAAGACGAACCTCCCCCAATTCCCTTTCCGCCGCGCCGCCCCGGGTGTAAGACCATTCCGGGAGGTCTTCGCTATGAAGTACGGCGCGATTTTTCTTGCACTTCTCGGGTTTGTCGCAATGGCCGAGGGCTGCGGCGATGACGGCGGGTCGGCCAATACCGGCGGCAATGCGGGATCGGGCGCCGGCGCGGCCGGGGGCGCGGGCGGCGCGGGCGGCGACGGAGGGATGGGCGGTGCGGGCGGCGACGGGGGGATGGGCGGCGCGGGCGGCGCGGGCGGGGGGCAAGGCGGCACGGGTGGCGCGAGCGTCTTTTTGAAGTGCGGCGATGCGCCTCCGCCCGGCGCGACGCTCGCGCCCGAGGCGCCCACGTATTCGGGCGGCGAGTGTCCCGCGCTCGTCTCCGGGCACAACCTCCTCAAGAGCGGCAACGCCGATCGGGACTTCCGCCTCGTCGTCCCCGCGGAGATCATGCCGGACGAGCGCCTCCCCGTGATCTTCCTCTGGCACTGGCTCGGCGGCAGCGCCGACGATTTTTACGAAAAGGGCCAGATCCAGACCGCCGTCGACCAGCAGCGCTTCATCGCCGTCATCCCCGAATCGAAGGACGACATCACCTTCAAATGGCCCTTTGACGCCACGCAGAGCACGGCGCGCATGGAGGAGGAGTTCGTCTTCTTCGACGACATGCTCGCCTGCGTGTCTGCGCAGTTCAGCGTCAACAAGGAGTGCGTCGCCAGCGCCGGCGTCAGCGCGGGCGCGCTCTGGACGAGCCAGCTCGCGGGTGGCCGTGGGCAATACCTCTCCTCGATCCTTTCGTTCTCCGGCGGCACGGGCGGCCTCATCAAGCCGTTCCCGAATCCCGAGCACCGCATGCCGGCGATCGTCCTCTGGGGCGGGCCCACCGACAATTGCTTCGGCGTCATGAACTTCGAGACCGCGTCGAAGGATCTCGAGCAGAACCTCGCCTCCCGCGGGCATTTCTTCCTCGAATGCATCCACAATTGCGGCCACGCCGAGCCGCCCATCGACGCCATGAACGGGCTCACGAGCTACGCGTCGATGTGGCAGTTCGTCCTCGACCATCCCTACTGGATCGGCGCCGGTGAATCGCCTTATGCGAAGGGTTTGCCCGACACCTTCCCCACCTGGTGCGACGTCGGCGCGGCGAGCTCCACGCCCCGCGAAGGAAGCTGCCCGAACGCCCCGGGCTGCTGAGCCCGCGTGTCCCCCGAGGCTGGTTTTTCCGGACAGCTTCGAGCAAATGCATTCGCCGTGACGTGCGGCCTGCGCGGATCCTAGTAGGGGTCTGTACGAACGCTCCGTGACGTCACGGAACCGAATGCAGACGCCGCGAACCCAACGGTCCACGTCGCTCGGCTTCGTCGTGGCCGTCCTGTCGACGGCCACGGCGATGGTCGTGCACGTGTCGCTTGAACGATGGCTCGGCGCGTCGCCACCGTGGTCGCTCTTTTCCCTCGCGGTCGCGCTTCCGGCCGTGCTCGGTGGCCTCGGGCCTGGCCTGCTCGCCACGGGGCTCTGTGGTCTGGCCGTGTTCATCCAATCGGCGGCCGGTCGAGACGCGGTGCTCGTCATCCTGTTTTTCGCGTTCGGCCTCGCCATGAGCTGGATTGGCGGGCGCATGCGCCGCTCCGATCGCCGCTTCGGGGATTGCACCTCCCTCCTCGATCGGCTGCGTGCTCGCGACGCGCGCGTGACCGCGGAGGTGGAGGTCTTGCGCGAGAGCGAGGGGCGATTCCGCGCCCTCGCGCAGGCCTCGTTTGATCCGCTGGTCCTCCACAGCGAGGGCGTGATCCTCGACGTCAACCAGGCCTTCACCGAGACCTTCGGGTATCGCCGCGAGGAGGTCCTCGGGGCGCGGAAAGAGCTGCTCGCGCCGGACGATTTTCGCCCCTTGCTCGCGGAGCGGATGATGAGCGGCGCCGAGACCTCGTACGAGGCCGTGCTCCAGCGCAAGGACGGCAGCCGATTCGTAGCCGAGCTTCGGGGCGGCAATGTCCACGTCCAGGGCCGCCCGGCGCGCGCGACGGTCATCCGCGACCTCACGCCGCGCCGCGCCGCCGAGAGCGTGGCGCGCTGGACCGACGAGCTGTTCCGGCAGCTCTACGATTGGATCCCCCTCGGAATGGCGCAGGCAGACGCCAAGGACGGGCGCTTGCTCCGGGTCAACGCCTGTTATTGCGAGATCACCGGGTATTCGGCGGCCGAGCTCCTCGGCAAGAGGTTCAGCGAGCTCACGCACCCCGACGATCGTGAAAAGGACGTGGCCGGTTATCGAGAGGCCGCGCGGGAGGGGCGGGTGTATCGCACCGAAAAGCGGTACTTCCGCAAAGACGGCAGCATCGTCTGGGTGCGCGTGCACGCCTTTTTCTTGCGGGACGTGCATGGGGGGATCTCCACGTCGACCGCGGTGATCGAGGACATCACGCAAAGGAAGCGCAACGAGGAGATGCTCCGCGAGACGCAGCGCTCGACCGAGGAGGCGCTCGGCCTGCTCGACAACCTCTTCGCGTATGCGCCCCTCGGCATTGCGCTGGTCGACCCGCAATGCCGGTTCGTGCGTGTCAACGAGAGCCTGGCGTCGATGAATGGCGCTTCGATCGCCGAGCACGTCGGCCGTCGCGTCGCCGATGTCGTCCCCGACCTGTGGCCGCTGCTCGAGGATGTGTATCGCCGCGTGCTCGCGGGCGAACGGCTCCTCAATGTGTCCCTCGTCGGCGAGACGCGCGCGTGTCCGGGCGAGAGCCGCCACTGGCTCTGCAACTATTATCCGGTGCGCGACCGACGGGCGGGCGAGATCATGGGCATCGGCATCGTCGTCCAGGACGTCACCGATCAAACCCGCGCCGAGGAGGCTCTGCGCGAGGCCGATCGCCGCAAGGATGAATTCTTGGCCATGCTGGCGCACGAGCTCCGCAATCCGCTCGCGCCCATCAAGATGGCCGTGGAGATCCAGAAGCGGGTCGAGCTCGCCGAGCCGCGGCTTTTGCGGTCCCGCGACGTCATCGAGCGCCAGGTCGGCCACCTCGTGCGCCTCCTCGACGATTTGCTCGATGTCTCACGCATTTCGCGCGGACGGATCACCTTGCAAAAAGAGACGCACGAGCTCTGCGAGATCATCGACCAGGCGATCGAATCGACGCGGCCGCTCATCGACGCCCGCAAGCACGATCTCGACCTCGCGCCTTGCTCGGAGCCGCTTCACGTGAATGTCGACGCGGCGCGGCTCACGCAGGTCGTGGCCAATCTGCTGAACAACGCGGCCAAGTACACCGACGACGGAGGCCGCATCCACCTCGGCATCGAAAGGGGACCCCGAAACGAAGCGCTCATCCGGATCAAGGACAATGGCCGTGGGATCGACCCGAAGGACTTGCCGCATGTATTCGACACATTTTATCAATCGACGCGCACCCTCGACCGCTCGGAGGGGGGGCTCGGAATCGGACTCTCCCTCGTTCGCCGCCTCGTCGAGCTGCACGGCGGAAGGGTCGAAGCCCATAGCGAGGGGCTCGGAAAAGGCAGCGAGTTCGTCGTCCGTCTCGCGCTGGAGGAAGCTCCGATGACGATCCCGCAACCCGCTGACATCCCCGCGGCCGGGCAGAGCCGCCGCGTCCTCGTCGTGGACGACAACATCGACGCGGCCGAGACGATGGCCGCGCTGCTCGAAACGCTCGGCCACGAGGTTTCCGTCGCGCATGATGGCGAGGCGGCCCTGGAGGCCGTGTCGAATGGCCACCCCGAGATCGTGCTCCTCGACATCGGCCTGCCGCGCATGGACGGCTACGAGGTCTGCAAGCGCCTGCGCGACGACGGGACCCTGCGTCCGTTCATCGTGGCCGTCACCGGCTACGGCCAGGCCGAGGACCGCGCCCGCGCCCTCGAGGCCGGCTTCGACGCCCACCTCGTCAAGCCCGCGAGCTTCGACGCCATCCAGGCCGTGCTCCGCGCCGCCTGAGCTGTCGCGGAAACCAGCCTGGATCCAGCCTCGGACAATATTCGTCCGAGCCTGTCCAAGTTCTCCACACCTGAACGCTTTCCGCGTGGTAGACGGACGAGCAGGCTCCTTTTTGGGAGCCACCCCTCGCATGTCCAGCGGAAAGCGTCACACGCCTCCTTCGGATCCAGCCTTTGGCCCCGCCAAACGTGTGTCCGAGCTTGTCTCGGGCGCCGAGCCGGAGGCGCAGAAGGCGCTCGCCGACCGGCACCTCGCGCGGGCGCGGAAGCCTCGGTCCGTCAAGGCCATGCCTGCCGTGCGTCCGACCGAGCGGGGCTCCGGGACCTACCTGCGCCCCGTCCCGACGCGCTCGCGGGTCCTCAACGCCTTCCTGCACGAGGCCGGCGTGGTGGGGCTGCTCTCGCCGGACGTCACCGTGCTCGACGAGCAGGCGCTCGCCCCGCGCCTCGTCGAGCTCGCGCGCAAGTACTTCGCGCCCATGCTCGCCGCGGCCGGCAATGTCGAGGGCGCGTTGCGGATCGCCGCGGAGCTGCCCGCGGTCACGGGCGAACGGGGCGCGCGCCTGGTCGTGCGCCGTGCCCTCTCCGCGCCGGGTCCGGTCGGGGCCTGCGCCCGGGATTACGAGGAGCATCGACGCAAGCTGGGGGCCCCCGAGCAGGACGACCTCGAAGGCCAAGCGATCCTCGCCGCATTCGCGGGCCGCATCGTGGCGCAGGCCGAGCGGCTCCTCGGCCCGCACGTGCGGGAGGAGGTGCAGGCGACGCTGCGTAGCCTCGCGCCTCCCCGCGCCGAGGGCAGGCCTGCGCGCAAGCCTTCGGTGCGCATGCCGGCGGCCACGAGGCAGGGCGCGCCGGCCGACAAGAAGCGCAACCTCGGCTGAGGAGCGGCCTCCCCCATGGTACAAGGGGGGCTCGATGGATCAGCGCGAGATCAGGTTTCCTTGCGACGACGGTTTCTCGATGCGGGGCATCCTCACGCTGCCGGACCGGCCGGAGCCGCGGCCTGGGCTCGTGCTCATCTATGAGGTCTTTGGCCTCAACGAGGAGATGAAGCGCGTCGCGCGGGAGTTCGCCGAGGCGGGGTATGTCGTGCTCATCCCGGACCTCTTTCACCGCGGCCCGAAGCTCTTATGCGTGGCGGGCGCGATTCGCTCGATCATCAAGCAACGCGGCCGGCCGCTCGACGACCTCGACGCGGCGAGGCGGTATCTCGCGTCGCGCCCCGAGGTCGACGGCAACCGGCTCGGCGTCGTCGGCTTTTGCATGGGCGGCGGCTTCGCGATCGTTCTCGCGATGCGGGGCCATTACAAGGTCGCTGCACCTTTTTATGGCGAGGTCCCCGAGGATTTGCCGAGCGCCTGCCCGACGGTGGCGAGCTTCGGCGGCCTCGACAAGCCTTTGCGAGACGCGCCCGAGCGCTTGCGGCGGAACCTCGCACGGCTCGACGTCCCTTCGGACATCAAGGTCTATGAAGACGCGGGGCATTCGTTTTTCACGCGCACCGAGGGTGCAATTCTCCAGAAGATCGGCCCGTTCCTGCCGATGCACGCCGGCTACCACGAGCCCTCCGCGCTCGACGCAAAGGATCGCGTCCTCGCGTTCTTCCAGGAGCATCTCGACCGTGTAGTGTAACGTGGTCCCCTGTAGCATCCAGCTTTTCCCGATTTCTGGATGCGGTTTTTCCGTCCTCGGTTTATGTTCGGCCGCATGAATCCGAAGCTTGAGGTGGGCGGCATCGACATCGAGTGGCGCGAGGAGGACGGGCTTTGCTTATGGGCTGGCGCGCCGGTGATGACGGCGTGGATCGAGAGCACCATGGCGGGGCTGCTCACGACGGTGCAGAGAATGGTCGGGGCCGAGCGGTTCGAACTCGCGATGCAGCAGGGGGGGCGCGACAGCATCGACGGGGATTGGCGGATGATTGCGTCGGCGCCGACGTTCGAGGAGGGGTTCGAAAGGCTCGTCCGGGTCGCGGCGGCGGCGGGCTGGGGGCGCTGGCAGCTCGTCTCGGTCGACCTCGCCGCGCGCGAGGCGCGGGTGCGGGTCTACAACAACTGGGAATCCCTCGCGCAGCGCGCGCTCGGGGTCTCCTGGGGCGCGTCGTTCGTCGCGGGCAAGCTCTCCGGGATTTTTCAGCGCCATTTCGGGGTCCCGACCTGCTGGGCCGAGCAGACGTTGTTCGCGGCGGAGGGCGACGCCTTCGACGAATTCGTCGTCCGGCCCTCGGACAGGAGCCTCGAAGCGCGGCTCGACGCCCTCTTTCAATCGGATCAGGTCACGAAAGCGGACCTCGCGGTGGCGCTCGAGCGTGTGCGCCGGGAGGTCGAGGAGCGCACCCAAGCCGAGCGCGCGCTGCGCGAAAAACTCGATCTCATCGCGCAGCAGGAGGAGGCGATCCGGGCGCTCTCGACGCCGATCATCGAGGTATGGGACGGCGTGCTCACGCTCCCGCTCTTGGGCGTGGTCGATACGAGGCGCGCGGCCGAGATGATGGAGCGGTTGCTCGACGCGATCACCCACAAGGGCGCGCGGATCGCGATCATCGATTTGACCGGCGTCGACACGATCGACGCGGAGACGGCCGATCACATTGGAAAGCTCGTGCGCGCGGCGGAGCTCGTCGGCGTGAAGTGTATCATCACGGGCATTCGCCCCGCGGTCGCGCAGACGATGGTCGAATTCGGGATCGACCTCACGAAAATCGCCACCCTGTCCACGTTGCGCGAGGCATTGCGCCGTTGCATGCGCCCGTCGGATCTTCAAATGCAGAAAAATTCCTGACCACGCGGAAGTCGCCTGAGCGCCCGCGCCTCGCTCTAGCGACGACGCGCGTGCGCCGTTTTCCAGGCACACGGTCACGATTGCGCGCAGAAACGGTGTCAGGCCGTTGTCGGTCATGATGCGCGCGGCATGGCGCTACGCTATGGCTGTATCTTTTATTTTACTGGCTTGATCTCGGCGCCGGCGATACGCTCCGTCGTCATTGCGAGGTGGGGCCGAACGATGGGCGACAAGGTGCGTATCGGAGGGATCGACGTCGAGTGGGACGCCGAGAAAGGTGTGTGCACCTGGGGCGGCTCTCCCGCTGTGACGATGTGGACCGAGTCGTCCGTCGCGGGCCTCTTGTCCGGTTTTCACCGGATGGTCGGCACCGAGCGATTCCGGCTTGCGCTCCACGGCGGTGGTCGTGACAGCACGGACGGAGATTGGGGCCTCATTTCTGCGCAGCCCACATTCGAGGAGGGCTTTGCGGCGGTCGCGGCGGTCGCGGCGGCGGCGGGCTGGGGGCGCTGGGAGCTTGTCTCCATCGATCTGAAAGCCCGCGAGGCGCGCGTGCGGATCCATAATAGCTGGGAATCCATGGCGCAGCGCGCGATCGCGGCCCATTGGGGCTCCGCGTACGTGGGGGGCAAGTTCGCCGGGATTTTTCAGCGTCATTTCGGCGTGCCCTCGTGCTGGGCCGAGCAGACGTCCTTCGCGGCCCGGGGCGACGCTTACGACGAGTTCGTCGTGGGGCCCTCGGAAAGGAGCCTCGAAGATCGGCTCGACGCGCTCTTCGAATCGGACCAGGCCACGAAGGCGGACCTCGCCGTGGCGCTCGAACGCGTGCGCAAGGAGGTCGACGAGCGCGCCGCGGCCGAGCGCGAGCTGCGCGAAAAACTCGAGCTCATCGCGCGGCAGGAGGAGGCGATCCGGGCGCTCTCGACCCCGATCATCGAGGTATGGGACGGCGTGCTTTCGCTGCCGCTCATGGGCGTGGTCGACAGCCAGCGCGCGGCCGAGATGATGGAGCGGCTGCTCCACACGATCACGCAAAAGGGCGCGACGTACGCGATCATCGACCTCACGGGCGTCGACATCGTGGATACCGCGACGGCCGACCACATCGGCAAGCTCGTGCGCGCGACCGAGCTGCTCGGCGCGAAGTGCATCATCACGGGCATTCGCCCCGCGGTCGCGCAGACGATGGTGCAGATCGGGATCGATCTCACGAAAATCAGCACGCTCGCGACGCTGCGCGAGGCGCTCCGGCGCTGCATGCGTTCGAGCGCGGCGGGCCGCAAGTAACAGCCCGCGCCGAGCGGAGCCCCAAACCCCATCGCGCGTTCGCCTTTCCTCCCGCATACTCCCCGCCGAGGAGTCCCCGCGATGACCACGTTCGACTTCGATATGTTCACCCTCGGCGCAGGCTCGGGCGGCGTGGCGGGGAGCCGCAGGTCGGCCTCGTACGGCGCGCGCGTGGCGATCTGCGAGGCGCGCCGCGTGGGCGGCACCTGCGTCCTGCGCGGCTGCGTGCCGAAGAAGCTGCTCGTCTACGGCGCGCACGTGGCCGAGGAGCTCGAAGACGCGCGTGGCTTCGGCTGGACGTTCGGCGAGGCCAAGCTCGACTGGGCGAAGCTCGTCGAGGCGAAGGAGCGCGAGCTCGATCGGCTGAACGGCATCTACGTGCGCATGCTGCGCGACGCGGGCGTCACGACGATCGAGGGCTTCGCGCGGGTCGTGGATCCCCACACGGTCGAGGTCGCGGGCAAGCGGTACACGGCGCGGCACCTGCTCCTCGCGACGGGCAGCCGGCCCGTGCGGCCCGACATCCCGGGCAAGGAGCTCGGCATCTCCTCGGACGAGGCGCTCGATCTGCCGTACGTGCCGCGCCGCGCGCTCGTCGTGGGCGGCGGCTACATCGGCGTGGAGTTCGCCGGCATCTGGCGCGCCGCGGGCGCGGAGGTGACGCTCGCCCTGCGCGGTGACAACGTGCTGCGCGGCTTCGATCAAGATGTGCGCGAGTCCGTGGCCGAGGGCATGCAGAAGCGCGGCATCCGGATCCTGCGCGAGACGATCCTCCGGAGCGTGGCAAAGGAAGGCGACAGCCTGTCCGTGCGCCTTGCAGGCGGCGAGATCCTGGAGACGGACGTGGTCCTGTTCGCGACGGGGCGCGCGCCGAACACGGACGGGCTCGGGCTGGAGGAGGTCGGCGTGGCGCTCGACGAGGTGCGCGCGATCAAGGTCGACGCGTACTCACGCACGAGCGTGCCGAGCATCTTCGCGGTCGGGGACGTGACGGATCGGATCAACCTGACGCCGGTGGCCATCGCGGAGGCGCGTGCCGTGGCGGAGACGCTCTTCCGGGACCGCCCGACCGTGATGGACCACGAGAACGTGCCGAGCGCGGTGTTCTCGCAGCCGCCGGCGGCTGCGGTGGGCCTGCCGGAGCACGAGGCGCGGCGGCGGTACGGCAAGGTCGACGTCTACCGCGCGCGCTTCCGGCCGATGAAGCACACGCTCTCGGGGCGGGACGAGCGCACGATGATGAAGCTCATCGTGGATCGGGCGACGCAGAAGGTGGTCGGCGCGCACATGGTCGGCGCGGACGCGCCGGAGATCATCCAGGGCGTGGCCATTGCGATCCAATGCGGCGCGACGAAGGCGCAATTCGACGCGACGATCGGCATTCACCCGACGGCCGCCGAGGAGTTCGTCACGATGCGGGATCCGATCCCGGATCCGGGGCCGATGTCGGGCGATTGAGGGGCTTTTAGCGCGACGCGAAGAACGCCGCTGCGGCCACGGCCACGATCGCGATGACGGCGAGCGTGTAATTGATGGCGCTCGGCTTTTTTTCGGGGGCGCGCCGCGCGAGTTCGTCGGCCCGCGCCTTTTTCTTTTTCTTGCGCACAGCGCTCGCCGGCGCCGCTTCGGGCGCCTTCGCCGGCTCCGCATTCGTGCTCGGTTGCTCCGGGGGGCGCGTCGATACCGAGGGCGGCGGCGGGGTGATTTTCCTCGAACGAACGGCCGCTTCCTCGACGGGCTCGCTCGAAATCGAAAGCGCGTCGAGCGCCTCGATCGCCGCGGCCGCGTTCGGGAATCGCTCGTACGGGTCCTTTTCGAGCAGCTTGCCCACGAGTGGCTCGAGCTCGGCGGGAATCGTCACGTCCGGCGCGCGCACCGAAAAACGTGGCGGCGGGGTCGTTCGGTGATGCTGGAACATCTCGACGGGATCGGTCGAATCGAACGGGTGTTTGCCCGTCAGCATCTCGTACATCATCACGCCGAGCGCATAGAGGTCCGCGCGCTCGTCGACCGCGTCCATGCCGTGCGCCGCCTCGGGCGCGAGGTAGTTGATCGTCCCGAAGATCACGCCGACGCCGGTGAGGCGCGACGGCGGCCGGCCCTCCTTGGGCACCGTGAGCGGGAGCTTGCCGACGGAGACCTTCGCGAAGCCGAAGTCGATGAGCTTCGCCACGAAGCCCGATTCGAGCATCACGTTTCGCGGCTTCAGATCGCGGTGCACGATGCCGAGCTCGTGCGCGGCTTGCAGGCCGAGCAGGATCTGCCGCGCCACGTGCACGACGGTGCGCGGCTTCATCGGCCCCTCGCGGATCACCTCGGCGAGGTTCTTCCCCTCGACGTATTCGAGGATCAGGAAGTACGAGCCGTCGTCGAGCTTCCCGAAGTCCGTCGCGTGGGCGATGTTCGGGTTGTCGATGTGCGCGCCGACGAGGGCTTCGCGCTCGAAGCGCGCCACGATCTCGGGGTTGTCGTCGCTCTCGGGGTGCAGGATCTTCACGGCGATGCGCTTGTGCATGAGCACGTGCTCGCCGAGGTAGACGGCGCCCATGCCGCCCATCGCCAGGAGGTCGATGATCCGGTAGCGCTCCGAGATCGTCTGGCCAATCAGGTCCCGCGCGCGTTCGAGCGCTTTTTGGTGGGCTTCCTCGTTGGCCTGGTCGACGTCGACCGGCTGTTCGGCCTCGGCGTCGTCGATCTCGATGGACTGCGCGCTCTCTTGGGTAGGCGACATGCAGGGCTAGCCGGGTAGGCGGAAGGTTTGTCGCACCCGATCGGCGCTCGGGCCTTTGCCGTTCATCATCACGCGGATGAGGTCGTTCCACAACGTGGGGATGTACGGGTAACGCTGGTTTGGATCGGCCGCGAGCGCGCGCGCCGCCCAACCGTCGATCTCGGGCGCGAGGTCGGGCCGCAGCGGGGAGAGCTCGGGGCGCGGCGCGGTCGTCGCGGCGAGGGAGAGATCCGCGACGGTGTCGCCCTGGAACGGCGTTCGGCCGGCGAGCGCGCGGAAGACGACGGCGCCGAAGGCGTAAACGTCGGCGCGATGATCGAGCGGCTCGCCGCGCCAGGCCTCGGGCGCGACGTAGCTCGCCGAGCCGCCTTGGGTGCCCGCGGCTGTGAGCGCCTCGAAGCCGAGGACCTGGGCGAGGCCGACGTCCATGATGCGCACGCCGCCGCCGTGCTCGGGCGAGACGAGGAAGAAGTTCGCGGGTTTGACGTCGCGGTGGACGATGCCGAGCGCATGCGCGGTGTGGAGCGCGCGCGCGATCGGGTCGAGGAGCGTGAGCAGGTTGTAGGAGCTCAAACGATCGCCGAAGAGCTCCAGGTCTGCGAGGTGGGCCTCGAAGCTCTCGCCTTCGAGCAGCTCCGTGACCATGTACAAGGCGCCTTCGGGGTCGGTGCCGAAGGCGTGGACGCGCACGACGCTCGTGCCCCAAAGCGAGGCGAGCGATTGGGCTTCGCGGAAGAGGCGCGCGGAGAGCTGCGGGTCGTCCTGGGCCTGCACGCGCAGCCGCTTGAGGGCGACCTCGGTGCCGGTTTGCAGGTCGTTCGCCCTGTACACGACGCCATGACGCCCGCGGCCGAGCTCCTCCCCGAGCTGGTAGCGGCCCTCGAGCGTCTCGCCTTCCATAGGTTCCCCGAGGAGCAATCTACCTGTTCCCCTCCACGGAAGGCATCTTTTCGCAGAGGCCCCCGGCCCGGTCCGGCCGATCGACGCAGGGGCCCTCGGTCGACGCTCTCTTTGCCCGGGGGCGGGGGGCGATGCTACGGGAAGGGCCGTGAAGAGCGCGGTCCCGGAGAACGCCGCGAAGGGCGCGGGCCTCGAAGAGGCCGTGGCGCGTTTCGTGCGCCACCTCGGCGAGGAACGTCGAGCATCGCCGCATACCGTGGCCGCGTACCGTCGAGACCTTGCCCAGCTCGTCGCCCACGTGCAGGAGCGGCGCGGGCGCGTGCGGGGGCCCGGGGATCTCGACGTGTTCGTGCTGCGAGGGTTCCTCGGGCAGCTCGCCCGGACGCACGCGCCGCCTTCGATCGGCAGGAAGATCGCCGCGGTGCGGGCCTTCCTGCGGTGGCTCGAACGGCGCGGGGAGATCGAGAAGAACCCCGCGGCCGAGCTCGAGCTGCCGAAGGTGCGGCGGCCGCTGCCCACGTTCGTCAACGCGGACGCCGCGGCGGAGGTCGTCGAGGCGCCCGACGAGGCGACGGCGGAAGGGCAGCGGGATCGGGCGATTTTGGAGGTGCTGTACGGCTCGGGGCTCCGCGTGTCGGAGCTCGCGGGGCTCGACGTCGGCGACGTGGAGATTGCAGCAGACGGCGGACGCGCGCGCGTGCTCGGCAAGGGGAGCAAGGAGCGGATCGTGCCGGTGGGCTCGCTCGCGTGCGGCGCGATCACGCGATGGCTCGGGCGGCGGGAGGAGCTTCGGAATCCGAAGACGGGCGCGCTCGACGAGCGAGCGCTCTTCGTGTCGAGGCTCGGCCGGCGCATCAGCGTGCGGCAGGTGCAGCACCTCGTGCATCGGTACGGCGCGCTCGGCGCGGGCCGCGCGGACCTGCACCCGCACGCGCTCCGGCACACGTTCGCGACGCACCTGCTCGACGGCGGCGCGGATCTGCGCGCGATCCAGAAGATGCTCGGGCACGCGAGCCTGTCGACGACGCAAAGGTACGCGCACGTCTCGATCGATCACCTGACGAAGGTGTACGACGCGGCGCACCCGCTCGCGCGGAGAAGCCCCACGAAGACGGTCGGCCCGGAGGTCGCGCCGCCCCGCGCGCCGCGCGCGCGAAACAAGGGATGAAGACCGCGCTCTACGTTCGAGCTTGGGCGAGCCGGATCGCCCGCGGGGCGATGGGCGCATCCATCGCGGGGCTCGCTGCCGCCGCGCTCGACGCTGCGTATGCGCGCGGCGGCGAGGAGGAGCGGATCGACGCCGCCAAGGCGTTCGCGATCTTCGTGGCGGACGCTGGGCTTGTCGCGCCCGTCGCGCTCGTCGTGGGGCTCGTCGTGGCGACGTCGCTCGTGATCCTCTTCCCGGACGCGGCGCCGACGCCCGCGTCGGCCGTGGCCTCACTCCGCGCGCGCGCCAAAGGCCGGCCCGCGGACGTGGCCGCGTTCGTGCCGCTCGCGATCGTGGCCGCGTTCCTGTGGATGACGCTCTCTGCGCAGCTCGCGCGTGCGCTCCTCGCGCTCGACGTCGCGGCGCCGCTCGCGGGGCTCGCCATCGCGACGGGCACGCTCGTCGTTGGCCTGCTCGCGACGCTGCTCTCGCTCGCGCTCACGCCGGCGCTGCGGCAAGCGCTGGCGACGGCGAGCGAGGGTCGGCCCGCGTTCGTGGATCCCGCGAAGACGGCCTTCGCCGCGCTCGTGGTCGTGGGCCTGCTCTTGGGCCTCGGCGTCGCGACGGGCGGGCCGAGCGGCGAGGGCGGGCTCTTCGGGATCTACGGCGTGCTCAGGCGCCCCGAGCTCGATCTGCGCGCGGTCGGGATGCTTTCGCTCGTCGCGCTCGCCGCGGTCCTCTCGTCCGCGCTCGCATCGCCGCGCAGGGCGCTCGTCGCGGCGCTCTTCGCGGTCGCGCCGGTCCTGTTTACGCCGCGGACGGCCGTCTCGCTCGGGGGCGAAGGCGCGCCGGTGGCGCAGGCGATCGAGCGGGATGCGCCGCTCGGCAAGCTCTCGCTCGCGGCAATGCGCAAGCTCGCGGATCGGGATCACGACGGCGCGAGCGCGCTCTTCGGCGGTGGGGATTGCCGCGAGGGAGACGCGTCGATCGGGCCGCTCGGCGTGGAGATCCCCGACAACGGCGTCGACGAGGATTGCTCGGGCACGGACCTGCGCGCCGAGGTGCTCGCCGCGCTCGCGCCCGCCGCTTCGGCGCAAGCGCCCGCGCCGAAGAGCGCCGACGTCCCGGCCGACCTCAACGTCGTGCTCATCACGGTGGACACGCTGCGCGCCGACCTCGGGTACGCCGGGTATCCACAGCCCATCTCGCCGAACCTCGACAAACTCGCCGCCGAGAGCGCGGTGTTTCTCCGGGCTTATTCGCTCGCCTCGTACACGGGCAAGAGCGTCGGCCCGATGCTCCTCGGCAAGTACGGCAGCGAGACGCAGCGCAACTGGGGGCACTTCAACAAGTTCGAGGACACCGAGACCTTCCTCGCCGAGCGCCTCTCGCGCGCGGGCGTCCGCACGATGGGCGTCCACGCGCACCGCTACTTCGGCAAGTTCGGCGGCCTCGACTCCGGCTTCGACGTGGTCGATCTCTCGGCTGCGCCGCCCGAGGGCGCACCCTGGGACGTGGCCGACATGAAGTCGAGCGACGCGCTCACGGACGCGGCGCTCGCGCAGCTCGCAAAGCCGGAGAACACGCAGGGACGCTTCTTCCTGTGGGTGCACTACCTCGACCCGCACGCCGACTACCTGCGCCACGACGACGTGCCGAGCTTCGGCACGGGCCAGCGCGCGCTCTACGACGGCGAGGTCGCGTTCACGGACAAACACATCGGCCGCCTCCTCGACGGGATCCGCGCGGCGCCTTGGGGCAAGCGCACGGCGATCGTCGTGACGAGCGACCACGGCGAGGCGTTCGGCGAACAC
This sequence comes from Polyangium mundeleinium, assembly GCF_028369105.1. Taxonomy (NCBI): domain Bacteria; kingdom Pseudomonadati; phylum Myxococcota; order Polyangiales; family Polyangiaceae; genus Polyangium; species Polyangium mundeleinium. The sequence continues at coordinate 486,586 of NZ_JAQNDO010000001.1, forward strand.
AAGATGTTCCGCCACGGCTTCGAGTTGTGGGAGCCGCTCGTGCGCGTGCCGCTCGTCGTGCACGTCCCGGGCGCGAAGCCCGCGCGGATCGAGGCGCGCAGGAGCACCATCGACATCACGCCCACCGTGCTCGACCTCTTCCGCATCGAGCCTCCGAAGCCCGGCGCCGAGGGCCCGGACTTCCTCTCGGGCACCTCGCTCCTGCCCGACGTGCTCTTGCCGGAGGGGCAGACGCCGGCCGCGCGTGACGTCGTCATCGACATGCCCGCCGGCCCCTACAACGACGCGCGCCGCGCGCTCATCCACGGCGACCTCAAGCTGATCGTCTCGAACAACGCGGGCTACGAGCTCTACGACCTCGGCCAGGATCCCGAGGAAAGGAAAGACCTCTGGCGTTCGCCCGACACGCGCGAGGGCATGGAGGAGCGCTACGCGGCCCTGCGCGCGCGCCTCCGGGAGATCCGCGTGACGGGCCCGCGGAAGTGAGTTCGTCGTTCAGGCCCTTCCAGATCCGGCCTCCGATCGCCTAGGATGAACCCCGTGCTTCCCCCCACAGCGGTCGTATTCGATCTCGACGGGACGCTGCTCGACAGCCGCGGCGACATCGTGGCCGCGATCAACCACGCACTCCTCACGACGGGGCGCAACCCGCAGCCCGCGCAGGTGATCGTGCGCCTCGTCGGCGACGGCCCGCGCGCGCTCTGCGCGAGGGCAGCGAAGATCCCGGAAGACGCGCCGGAGACCGACGAGCTCATCCGCCTCTTCCTCGACTACTACAGGGAGCATCCGCTCGACTTCACGCGCTGGGCGAAGGGCGCGCTCGAGGCGATCGAGGCCCTCTCCGCGATGGAGAACATGGCGCTCGGCATCTGCACGAACAAGCACCGCGGGACGACCGACGTGGTGCTGCGCGCGCTCGGCATCGAAGATCGGTTCGGCGCGATCGTGGCCGGCGGCGACACGAAGGAGCGCAAGCCCGACGCGGCGCCGCTCCTGCTCGCGGCGAAGCAGCTCGGCTCGATCCCGGCGGCGGTGGTGATGGTCGGCGACGGCATCCAGGACATCCTTTGTGCACGAAACGCCGGGACCTGGGCCGTGGGCGTCGAGTCCGGCTTCTCCGCGGTCGAGGCGCTCATCCAGGCGGGGCCGGACGTGACCGTGCCGGATCTCTCGATGCTGCCCGGCATCGTGCAGCGTTGGCGCGAGCCGACGACGAGGATCAAGCTGCGTTAGGTCCTTGCTCTCGATCCTCCACCACGACGAACGATTCGTCGTCGTCGACAAACCCTCTGGCCTCGCCGTCCACCCCGGCTGGGCCGACGACGAGCGGACCGCGATGCACGAGGTCCGCGATACCCTCGGGCAGAAGGTCTTTCCGGTCCACCGCCTCGACCGCGCCACGAGCGGCGTGCTCGTCTTCGCGCTCGCCCCCGAGAGTGCCCGCGTCTTTTGCGAGATGTTCGAGGAGGGTCGCGTCGAAAAGCATTACCTCGCGCTCGTCCGCGGCGTCGCCCCCGAGGCCGGCACGATCGACCACCCCATCCCCCGCCGCGAGGGCGGGCCACGCGTGCCCGCCTCGACCTCGTTCCGCAGGGTTTGGCGGGGCGAACACCTCTCGCTCGTCGACGCGGAGCCGCATTCGGGCCGGCTCCACCAGGTGCGGCGGCACATGAAGCACATCAGCCACCCGCTGATCGGGGACGCGAATTATGGCAAGGGCGCGCTGAACCGCGCGTATCGGGAGCGCTTTGGCCTCGCGCGGCTCGCGCTGCATGCGCGGTCGCTTGGCTTCGTGCACCCGTGGGAGGGCAAACCGATCACGTTCGAAGCGGCGCTGCCGGAGGATCTCCGCGCGCCGTTCGAGCGGATCGGCGTGGTCATTTGATGATCGACTGGCAGCCGAAGAAGACCTCGATCTTCCCGGTCTTGTCCTCGCCGACCAAGGCCTGGGCCTGGTCGCACGAGGTCTCGCAGAGGATGACCTTCTGCGGCGCTGCAGGGTCGTCGTAATACCAGCCGCCGCCGTTACACGCCGCCGCGCCGTTCACGCGCGGCAGGTACGTCGGCGCGCCGCCGCTCGAAAGCGCCACGTTCACGAGCTCCGGATCGAGGTCCTCGCCCGTGGGAGGCTTCGGGATCGCGAGCTCGCACGAGAGCTTCGCGGTCTGGTCCACGGCCTGGGCCACCGCGTCGAAGAACGGCTGCCAGGCGGCGCTGCCGTCGCAGAGTTGGGCCCGCACGCCGCCCGTCTTTTGCACGAGCGTCGTGTACGTCGGGCCCGAGCTCGGCGGGTTGGTGCCGTCCGAATACTCGCATACCGTGTTCGGATTCGAGGTCGAGCCCCAGCCGTAGATGCCGCTGAACACGTAATCGGTGAAGAGCCCGTTCCAGGTCGGGCTCAGGATCCCCGGCGGGAGCGTCAGCGTGTTCGCCGGGTTCTTCCCGCCCGCGAACGACTCGAAATTGGTCGCCGACAGGCGCGAGTTGTCGTCCGACACGATGACGATCGTCTTCGTCGCCTGCGGCCTTAGCTCCTGCTTCCACGGCTCGCCGCCTCGCTCGTCGCCGAGCTTGTAGCCGTCCGTTTGTCCGAGCGTGCCGAGGAACTGCTCGAGCGGCTGCACGCTGCGGATGTCCACGCTCGAATGGAAGAACCGCGCACCATTGCCGCAATTGTCGTTGCCCGCGAGCGGCGCCGGAATGCAGATCGGATACCGCGTGCTGCCGCTGACCTGCACCGGACTCGTCTTGTTCCGGAGCGAGAGCATGATGACCTTGTAGTCCAGGTTCTTCGCGGCAATCAGCGAGGCGAACGCATTGAGGCCCTTCTTGATCTCGGTGATCGCGGGCTGCATGCTCGACGAGTTGTCGACGACCCAGATGATGTCGACGGGGAGCTTCTCGACGGTCGCCTCGGACGCCGTCGACGCGCACGCGGCGTCGTCCGAGAGGGGCGGCGCGTCCGTGCCCGTCCCCCCGTCGTCCTGGAAGAGCCCGCCCTCGCCCGCCGAGCCTCCCGCGCCCGTGCCCGCGGTCCCGCCGGCGCCGCCGGTCCCCCCGGTTCCCCCTTGCCCCGGAGGGTCCCACGAGGAGCTGCCTCCGTTCGAGGTGGCACATGCAATGACCATGGTGGCGGCGGTCGAGGCGAGGAGCGAAAGCAAGACGTAAGGGCGCATGGTCGGACCTTACCACCGTTTTCCACGCCGAACAGGGTTCGTCGATGGCAAAACCGTGTCACACGCTGCGTACGGGAGGCCGCACGGGGGTGGGTATGGCGTCACCCGGCCGTCGTTCCCCGGCGCTCGACCGGACCGAATCCCGCCTGGAGTTCGCGGCCATAAGGCGTCGCGTTCAGGATCGCGCGCAGGCGCAGGCGTGCGCGGTGCAGGCGGGAACGGACGGCGCTCTCGCTGACCATGAGCTTCTGGGCGATTTCCTGGAGCCCGAGGTCCTCGTGATAATGCGCCATCACCACGTCCCGGTAGTCGTTCGGCAGCTCGCCCAGGGCGAGCCGGACGAAACGCTCGCGCTCGGCCACGCTCGCCGCGTCGTCTTCGAGCGCCGGGGCGCGCATCGTGGGCAGAACGCTGAGGTCCTCGAGGTCGAGGCCGCCGACGAACCGCGCCCGCTGACGCCTTTGGGAGCGCATCAGCATCAGAGCTTCGTTCGCCGTGACCCGAAAGAGCCACGTCGTGAAGCTCGAATCGCCGCGGAAGGAGCGAATTCGTCGGATGACCTGGAGGAGTGTCGATTGAACGAGATCGAGCCTGTCTTCGTCCGAGACGGGATACCGAGCGAGCTGCCGCTCCACGTGCGGCCGGATGGCACGCGTGAGCGCGTCGAGCGCCACGGTGTCGCCATTCTTGACGCGCTCGATGAGCTCGCTGAGCCGGGCCTCTGCCCCGGCAGGCGCGGGCGGTGCCGCGGAGGTACGCGTCGTCGTGACGGCCTGGACGGCCATGAGAGCCTCCATCACCAGCGCTTTCCCGGCACTTCGTGGGCGCGCCTGGCAGGTGGTCGGGGTTAGCAAGTCATCTGCCAGGCATGGCAGGTCGGGATCCGCGCGAATGGCTGGCGCCGCTGGCACGTCGGGGCGTGAGGGATGTGCCTCCGCGCCTCAAAGAATGCGTGAGCCATCGCAGCGAGGGCACAAACGATGCGCACGGATTGCCCAGCCGCGGTATAAGCTCGGCGTGGACCGTTCTGGCTCTCCGCCCAAGGCGCTATCGCATCCGCTGCCCGCCGGGATGCGTGATCTCTTACCGGACGAGACGAGAAGAAGGCGCGCGCTCGCCCGGACCCTCCTCGACCATTTCGCTCTGCACGGTTACGACCTCGTGACGCCGCCGGCGTTCGAGCTGGCCGAGGTGCTGGAAAAGGGTCTCGGCGCCCTGGATCCCGGCGACGTGCTGCGTTTCGTGGAGCCGGAGAGTGGCGAGGTGTGCGCGCTCCGTCCCGACATGACGCCGCAGATCGCGCGGATGGTGGCCACGCGCCTCGCCGCGGAGCCCACGCCGATCCGGCTCTGCTACGAAGGGACGATCGTCCGTCGCCGCCAAGGTCGGGCCAAAAAGCACCGGCAAATCCCGCAGGCCGGCGTGGAACTCTACGGCGCGCCTTCGCCCGAGGGGGACCTCGAAGCGCTGCGGCTCCTTGCGTCGGTGACGCACGCCGTGGGCCTCGGGTCGTTCGTGATCGACCTCGGCCACGCGCTCATCGCGCGCGCGCTGGTCGATGCGGTGCCGTCGCCGCTCGACGTGGAGGTGACGGACGCGCTGGCGCAAAAGGACGCGTCGCGGCTCCTCGCGCTGCTTTCGGGCCGGGAGGCGGCGGGGGTGCCGAAGCGCGTGGCGGAGGCGCTGGTGGCGCTGCCGGAGCTCGCGGGCGGGGCGGAGGATCGGCCGGGCGAGGAGATTCTCTCCCGCGCGGAAAAGCTCTTTGCGGGGACGGGGGCGGAGGGGCCGCTGCGCGAGCTTCGGGCATTGTGGGAGACGGCACGCGGGCCGAACACGTCCGCGGCCGGGCTCGGGGATGTGCTCCGGCTCGATCTCGGCGAGGTGCGGGGCTTCGCGTATTACACGGGGCCGATTTTCCACGTGCTCGCGCCGGGGCCGGGCGAGCCCGTGGGGGCGGGCGGTCGATACGACGATTTGCTCGGACGTTTTGGTTTGCCCATGCCGGCGGTGGGGTTTGGCCTGCACCTCGACGCGATTGCGCGGGCGCGGGAGGCCGCGGGCGTGCGGGAGGAGCGGCCCCTCCGGGTGCTCGTGTCCGCGGATCCGCCGGGCGAGGCGCTGGCGTCGTCGCTCCGGGCGCGAGGCATCGCGACGGCGTGGCGCGCGCCGGGGGCGGACGTCCTGCGTTATGCAGCGGCGCACCGGTTTTCGCACGTGGTGACCGCGGGGAGCGAGGGATCGCTGCGAATCAGCCGGACGGACAAACCCGAGGCCGCGGTGGAGATCGCGGCGAGCGCGGGCGTGGACGTTGACGGGATCGTGCGGGCCTTAGGCGAACAGGCGCCACTCGTCTTCGAGCAGCCCTAACGCCTCGTCGAGGCTGCCTGCGAGGTCCGGCGCCAGCCATTCCGACGACGAGGCGCTCTTCGCGACCGCCTCGAACGACGGCACCGGCACCTTGCCCGCGAGCTTCTCCAGCCGTTTGCCCGTCCTCGCCAGCCGCGAAACCCAGTCCGTGCTGCGGTAGGCGTATTCGGCCTCGTGCAGGAGCGCGCTGCCCACGCGGGCGAGGCGCTCGCGCACGATGACGGCGGGCTCGGCGCCCGAGCGGATCGCCTTGCGGCTCGCTTCGATCTCCAGGAGCACGAGGCCCGCCGGCGATCCCGGCGTGAACGAGGGGCTGATCGGCTGGAACGAGAGGTCCGTGAGCGCGAGGAAGTACCACGAGTGCGGCGCGGCCACGCGGTAGAGCCATTCGGCGCCCGAAGCCTCGGCTGCGGCGATCGCCACGTGCCAGGCCCCTTCCTCGTCGACGTCGTCTCGCTCCCTCGGCATCCGATCGATCGGGCGCACGGAGGCCGCGCGCAGGAGCGGATCGGCCCAGGCCATCGTCAGCGAGGACGTCGTGGGCGCGTAGCTCAGGAGCGCGCGCGCGCGGGCCTCGGCCGAGACGCGTCCGCGCGGGTCGAGCCACACGAAACGTCCGTCTTTCAGGTCCACGCGATACTCGTGATCCTCGGCGCCGTGCGCCGCGAGCTCCTCGAGGAGCGCGGCCCCGCGCTCGGCCCACTTCGTGACGAGCGGCTTGTCCGCGGCGGGCGGCGGCTCGGTGCGTGCGGGCCGGAGCTCGGGCATCCGGGGCGCGGACGGCACGAGGGCGGGCCCCTCCTTCGGCCTTTTCGCGGCAGCCTTCGAGGTCGTCTTCGAGGCGACCTTCGTCGGCTTTGCGGCGGCCTTTTTCGTCCGCGTCGGCTTGGATCCTGCGCGCGCCTTGCTCATCGTGCCTCGAAGGCAGCGCGGAGCTTGCCGCGCTCACCCACCATTTTCAACGGATCCCAACGTTTGTCACGCGCTGGTTTTTGCTTGCCCGACGAACGCCCCGGTCGAGGTGCGCCAGCCTGCCCTCCGCGCTAGAACGTGACGCCCCCGGCGGAGCGCGCGGCGAGATCCCGTGTCCTGTCGGGGACTTCGGATCCTTGTTGCGTTGCGCACGTCGGATGCGCGATCCTGCGAAGATCAGGCCCATGGTCACCCCTCCAATCGGTTCCGCCGCGCTCCCGTTTGATCCTTCTTCTTATTTGGCGCAGTCGAGGGATGTCTGCGTGGTCTACGACACGGCGCGTCGGTTCGTGTATGCGAACCCGGCGGCGTGCGGGCTGCTCGGGTGGGATGCGGAGGGGCTCGCGGGCAAGTCGCCGCGGGATCTTTATGGGGACCGGGCCGCGAGCATCGAGCAGTGCGTGGAGCGCGCGTTTTCGAGCGGCGAGACCGTGCAGGTGGTGCACAAGATCCGCGGCAGCGCGGGGGCGGTCGCCTACCTCGACACGAGCTACACGCCGATGCGCGGCGCGGATGGCGGCGTGTCGTTCGTCGTGTCGCTCGGCCGCGACATGACCGACACGTCGGCGCGCTGGCGCGAGCTCGAAGACACCGTGGCCCGCAGGACGCGGGATCTCACGGCCATGGAGTCGCGCTTCGACGTGCTGCTCCGGAACCTCCAGATCGGCCTCGTCATCCGGGGGCCGCGGGGAGACATGCGCTTCGTGAACCGCCGCGCGCTCGAGCTGCTCGGCATGACCGAGGCGCAGATGCACGGCCGTGCCTCGAGTGATCCGGGCTGGGCGATGCTGAACGAGGACGGCAAACCCCTGCCCCCCGACCAATCCCCCATGGCGCGCGCCCTCGGGAAGGGGGAGGCCGTCTCGTCCATGATCATCGGGGTGGATCGGCCGAAGATCGGCGATCGCGTGTGGCTCCTGGTCAACGTGACGGTGCAGCGGGACCAGGCGGACGTGGTCGAGCAGTACGTGGCGACGCTCAGTGACGTCACCGAGGCCCAACAAGCCACGCGCGCGCTCGCCGAGCGGGAAGAGACGTTCCGCCTCCTCGCCGAGTCGATCAGCGACGTCTTCTGGATGACGGACGCGAATGGAAACGCGCTCGTCTACGTGAGCCCGGCCTATGAAACCGTATGGGGCCGGCCGAGGTCGGATCTCTACGAAAAGCGGTTCCGGTTCGTCGACGCGATTCACCCCGACGATCGCGCGAGCGTCGTGGAAGCCATGCCGCTGCAGGAGCTCGGGCAATACGATATCGAATATCGCGTGGTGCGACCGGACGGCACGATTCGTTGCGTGCGGGATCGGGCGTATCCGGTGAAGGATGCGTCGGGGCAGGTCGTGCGGACCGTGGGGCTCGCGAGCGACATCACCGAGCTGCGGGCGGCGTCGGAGCTCATTCGGCGGCAGGCGGACGCGCTGCGGGAGCTCTCGACGCCGCTCGTGCCGATTGGCCACGGCGTGCTCGCGATGCCCATCGTGGGCGTGCTCGATTCGGCGCGCGCGCGGCAGGTTTTGGAGACGCTGCTCGAAGGGATCGTGCGGCACGCGGCGGAGGTGGTGATCCTCGACGTGACGGGCGTCGGCGTGGTGGACGTGCAGGTGGCGAGCGCGCTCGTGGCGGCGACGCAGGCGGCGCGGCTGCTCGGGGCGGAGGTGCTGCTCACGGGCCTGCGCCCGGACGTCGCGCACACGATCGTCGGGCTTGGGCTCGATCTCGGCACGCTCGTGACCCGCTCGACGCTGGAGATGGGCATCCGCTGGGCGCTCTCCGAGCGAAAGCGCGGGAAAAACGTCCATTCGAGGAAATGAAGGGGCAGCCGGGGCGCGCGTGTTGATTTAGGATCTGGTCTCGATGGTGGATGATCAAAGGCCCCTGTCCGTTCGCCTCGCGACCTGGAACTGCTTCGGCGCGCCGCAGAGCCTCGAAGATTTTCTGGCGGGACGGCCCTTCTGGCCCGAGCGCCTCGGGGCGCCGGGGGTGATCGAGGTGCTCTCGCGCTTCGACATCGTGTGCATCCAGGAGAACTTCGTGGGCGGTGTGCACGAGCGGCTGGAAGCGCTGCGCGTGGCGGGGAGGTTTTCCGAGCTCTGGCACGATCCGCCGGGGCCCGACGGGGTGGACAAGACGCTCGTCGGCGCGGGCCTCGTGATCCTCTCGCGGTTTCCCCTGAAGGCGCGTTTTTTACGATTGCCGCGTGGCGTGGGCGCGGACGGATTCTCACGGAAGGGCGCCGCGCTCGCGGAGGTACGTTTGCCCGGGGGGCGCGAGCTCTACCTGGTGAACACGCATTTGCAGGCGGATGACGGGCGTGTCTCGCCGGAGGAATGCCTTCATGTGCGTAAAGCCCAGGTCGAGGTGCTCTGCGACGCGCTGCGGGAGCCGCTTTCGAGCGGCGTGCCCACGGTTCTTTGCGGGGATCTCAACGTGCCTTGCGGGACGACCGAATACGAGGGGCTCGCGCGGCGGCTCGGCGAGAGCTTGACGGATCACACGGCCCGCGCGGGGCTCTTGACGTACGACACGGAGCAGAACGACGTGGCGCGGGCGTTTCACGAGGGCGGCCCGGAGCGGGCGCTGATCGATTACGTGTGGACGTCACAGCGGGCCGCGCCCGAGCGGATCACGATGGAGCTCGTCGCGCCGCTCGGCGAGATTTCGGGCTGCCCCCCGCAATATGCAGGCCGGGCGTTTGCCTCGGACCATTTCGGCGTGGGCGTGACGATCAAGATCGATTGATCCGGAGCCGCGCGATCGTCGCGCCCCAGCCGCCGCGCGTGGCCGGCGCGTCCCGGAACGATTCGACGAGCGGGTGTCGCGCGAGGAGCGATTGCACGACGCGCCGCTGCACGCCTTTGCCGCGGCCGTGGATGAGGCGCACCTCGGGAAAGCCGCGCGCGTGGGCCTCGTTCAGGTATTCCTCGACAACCGAGGGGATGTCGCGGGGCGCAAAGCCGTGCAGATCGATCGCGTCCTCGATCGGGAGGACGGCGATGGCGTCGGGGTCGGGCAAAGGTTCGTCGTCGTCGGTCTCTTCGGGCGCAGGCGGCTCTTTCGATTTTGCCGGGGCGAAGAGGCGCGCGAGGTGTTCGAAGAGGGCGCGGAGCATGGCCGGAGAGCAGGGTACCACCGTGGACCTGTCGTGGCCGCCTTCGCTTCGCGCGTGTATCTTTCCAGGGCATGTCGGCGGCGGACGACGGACGAAACGCGGAGATCGGGCACGAGTCGACGGTGCCGCTCGTCCTGCCGGGGCCGCCGGCCGAGCGGCGGGGCGTGCCGCCTTCGCTCTCGGAGCGATACCAGGACATCACGTTCGTCGGCGAAGGCGGGATGGGCACGGTGTACCGCGCCATGGATCCGCGCCTCGGCCGGACCGTGGCGCTGAAGCTCTTGAAGGGCGACGATCCGGAGCTCTGGCGTCGATTTCTCGGCGAGGCGCGGGCGCAGGCGCGCATCCAGCACGAGCACGTATGCCGCGTGTACGAGGCCGGGCAGGCGGACGGCGAGCCGTACATCGCGATGCAATTCATCGACGGCGAGCCGCTATCGCGCTTTCGGGATCGGCTGACCCTGGAGCAGCGGGTCGAGCTGATGCGTGAAATCACGGCGGCGGTGCACGAGGCGCACCGGCTCGGGATCATTCATCGGGACATCAAGCCGGGGAACATCCTCGTGGAGCGCCGCGAGGACGGCTCGCTGAAGCCGTACATCATGGATTTCGGATTGGCGCGGGAGGTCTCGGACCGCGGACAAACCCGCACGGGCGTGGTGGTCGGCACGCCGGCGTACATGCCGCCGGAGCAGGCGAAGGGCGATGTGCGGGCGATGGATCGTCGCTCGGACGTGTTTTCGCTGGGGGCGACGCTGTACGACGTGATCGTGGGGCATCCGCCGTTCGTCGCGGAGCACCCGTGGAAGCTCTTGATGATGGTGGCGTACGAGGATGCGCCGACGATTGGCAAGGTGCACAAGGGGGTGCCGTCGGAGCTCGCGACGATCGTGATGAAATGCCTCGAACGGGATCCTTCGAGGCGATACGATTCGGCGCGGGCGCTCGCGGAGGATTTGCAGCGCTACCTCGACGGCGAGCCGATCCTGGCCAAACGGGCCTCGATCGGATACGTGCTCCGGAAAAAGGTACGTAAGAACAAACTCCTGGCGTCGGTCTTGGCGCTCGGGGCCGTGTCGTCGCTCGTCTTCGGGGGCGTGTGGGTGCGGGCGCAACGACAGGCGGCGGAGCAGGCGGAGCTCGCGCGGGATCTCGGCGAGGGCGTGAAGGAAATGGAGCTCTTCCTGCGGGCGGCGTATGCGTATCCGCTGCACGACGTGGAGCGGGAGCGGGACATCGTGCGCGCGCGGCTCGGGGAAATCGCGCAGCGAATGGCGGCCGCGGGGAAGGTGGGGGAGGGACCGGGGCATTACGCGATCGGGCGCGGGCACCTCGCGCTCGGGGATCCGGAGGGGGCGCGGGAGCACCTGGAGAAGGCGATCGCGGCGGGGTATTCGTCGCCGGATCTACGTTATGCGCTCGGGCGGGCGATCGGCGAGATCTATCAGCGGGCGCTCGCCGAGACGCGGCGGATCACGAACGAGGAGGAGCGAAAGAAGAAGGTCGCGGAGCTTTCGAGGGAGCTGCGGGATCCGGCGCTCGGACATTTGCGGGCGGCGATGGGGGCGCGGATCGAGGTGCCGGCCTATGCGGAGGGGCTCATCGCGCTGTACGAGGGGAAAAACGAGGAAGCCGCTGCGAAGGCGCGGGAGGCCTTCGAGAAGGCGCCCTGGATGCACGAGGCGAAGAAGCTCGAAGCGGACGCGCTCTTCGCCGAGGGGAGCAAGTATCGGCACGACGCGGCGTTCGATCACGAGAAGATGAAATCGTATTTCGAGCCGGCGGCGCGGGCCTATGCGGCCGCGGCGAACATGGGACGGAGTGATCCGGAGGTGCACCGGGCGGAGTGCGAGTTGTGGGAGAAGATGGGGTGGGCGGCGCTGAACAGCAATGCGGACAGGCAGGTCCCGTTCGAGGCCGGCGTCGAGGCTTGCCATCGAGCCGTGCAGGCGAGCAGCCGAGACGGGAGGTCGCTCGTGCAACGCGCGTTGTTCCTCGTCGCGCGCGCCAATGCCGTGTCCAGCAGCAGCAACGCCAAGGATTCGGCGCAGGCCACCGCCCAGGCCGCAGTTGACGCTGCTGAGGAGGCCGTGCGCGCGCGCCCGCAGGACGTGATGGCGCGATATGCGGTCGCCACGGCTTTGCACGAGCGCGCGAAGGTGCGCTTCGCGCGCGGGGAGGAGGAGGTCTCCGTCGAGGAGGTCATTGTCGCGTACGAGCGCACCCAGGAGCTCGATCCGCTCTTCACATGGGCTTACAACGAGCTCGGGCAGGTGTACATGCTCGCGTCGGACGTCGCACGGTTGCGGAGCCAGGACGGACGGGGCGCGCTGGAGAATGCACGGCGGCAGTTCGAGCGCGCGCTTTCGCTCGATCCGGCATTTTCGTTGCCTGCATTCATGACGGTCGAAGTGCTCGTGATGCTCCTGGAGCAGGACATCGATCAGGGGAAAAATGCAGACGCGACTGTCACGGCTTTGCTCGGAGGCCTCTCCCGGCTCGAAGGGCGGAAGGACCATCCTTGGCGCACGGCCTTCTGGCGAGCGCGAGCGAATCGCATGATCGCGACGTACGAGGCCGCGCTCGGCCGTGATCCCGGCGGATATACCCGCGCCGCCATCGCGGAGATTCATGCGTTTGCCGGCGAGTCGCCCAGGGATGCATTTTTCCTCGGGGAGATCGCGCGATGTCACCTCGTCGAGGCGAGGCACGCGCTCCGCCGAGGCATCGACCCCGAGGCGCTGCTCGGCGCCGCGCGGCAGGCCGTGCGGGAGGCCGATTCGGTTCGTGGTACGACGACCCTGTCGAACCGCATCCTCGCTGCGCGCATCGAGCTCGAGCGCGTCCGGGCCGTCACGCAGCTCGGCCGGGCGCGCGCGTCGAGCTTCGAGCCGGTATTCGAGCTCGTGGAGCCCACGCTGCAAAAGCAGAACGACCAGCCACAGCTTCACCGGATTCTGGCGGAGGTATACGCCCTGCGAGCGGCCTTCACGTGGAAGAGCGGCGCGAATCCGCGATCGGACATCGACGCCGGCCTGCAGAGGATCGAAATGGCGCTCGCCAAGAATCCGCACATGGCATCGGCGTTTGCCGTTCGAGGGCAGCTTTATCTCATCGAGGCCCGGAGCGCGCACGCAAAGGCCGAGCGCGTGGAGGCGGCGTCGCGCGCGAGGGCCGCATTCGACGCGGCGTTCCAGGAAAACGAGCTCCTCCGGAAGGACCATGAGGATGACAACCGGGAGGTCGAGGCGTTTCTCCGCTGACAACTCGGGTGATGGCTGAAGCCTGCGCCTCGTGCGTGTCGCCCCCTGCAACACCTCGCCGCGGGGCGCGAAACGCCTCTGAAAATGCGCGGATTCGGCGTCGGTGCGGGTTGGCCCGGCATGTGCAAAGCCTCTCCTCGTCGACACGTCGACACGAGGAGGCTCCATGCTTGCATTGCGGTCGTTTGCTTCTCTTGCCGCCCTGACGTTCGCTGTTGCATCCGGCTGCGCCGGCGCCGAGTCCGCGAACCCGTTCGATCACGACGATCTCGTGGTGGGTCTCGACACGCAAGAGGATGGCGATCCGCCGGATCGGCCGCCGGGCAGCAGCAATTTGTTTGTCCCCGGTTGCTTCTGGAACCCCAACGTCCAGGCGGCCTACAGGCTCTACGCGCAAAAGCCGCTCTACCAGTACGCGGAGGGCACGCTCCCCGACAACCCGCACCTGTCCCTGGTCTCGAATACGTGCAGGGGTCAGGCCCTCAAGTACCTTGCCCGGTGCGCATTGCCCGAGGGCTCCTCGATGACGGATCCATATAACAACGTCACGTACAATGGATGGCTCGGCCTCGCGGACCAGTGGAAGACGCAGGTATTGAGCAGCGACAACCAGTGGTGGGTCACGTCGTGCCTGCTCGAGCACCTCAATGGGTACGGGATCGAGGTCCCCATTTTGCTACAGGGAGCCCGCGCGGAGCTCCAGCCGACCTCGGCGCAGATCGCGCAGTTCCCCGTGCCGGAGTCAGGCGCGTGGGGAAACCTCTTCGCGCCGAATTTTGTCGCCAACGTTTGTTATTCCACGAACATGGCGACATCTTGTCTCGTGGAGCAATTGCTCGACGAGCGCATCTGCGACTCTAGCCCCTATTGCAATCTCAACATCGTGGGGAACTGCAACACCGCGTGCTTCTACAACGCCCTCGCCGGATACAAGCAATGCGGTTCGTCAGGGAACAAGCACATCAGCGTGCGCGTGAAGAATTACGACTGGTACGGGTACGATTGCGTCATCCCGGAGTGAGTCACGTCGCGAAACCATTCCAATTTTCGAAGAGGTATCCCTATGTCCAGGAATCGTCACGCCCTCACGTTCGCCCCCTTCGCCCTGCTCCTCGCCGCCTGCGCCGGCTCGATCGACGCGCCGGCCGAGGGACGGACCGCCGAGGCCTCGCAGGCCATCACCATCGTCCAGAAGATCGAGGTCGGATACTCGCACGTGTTCACCATCGCCGACGGCGGGGACCTCTTCGCCTGGGGCTACAATGGGAATTACGAGCTCGGGCTCGGCGACACGACGAATCGCGTGGCCCCCGAGCAGAGCAGCCTCCTCGATGTCGCCGACGTCGACGGGTACGGCCTGCACACCTGCGCGGCGACGGAAGGCGGCGCGGTGTATTGCTGGGGCCACAACGGCTACAACAAGGTGGGCTCGGGCTCGTGGTACAGCCCGAAGCAAACGCCCACGGCCGTCTCCGGAATCACGGACGCCGTCGCGGTCGCCACGGGGTGGGAGCATTCGTGCGCCCTCCTTTCGTCGGGCGAGGTGGTCTGCTGGGGGCAAAACTCCTACGGGCAGCTTGGCCACGGGTCGTCGGGCTCGTACTCCGCGTCGCCCGTGACCGTCTCGAACCTCTCCGACGCCATTTCGATCGACGCCGGCGCGTATTCGACGTGCGCGCTCCGCGCCACGGGCAAGGTGGTTTGCTGGGGCGACGACTGGTTCGGTCAGCTCGGCAATGGCAGCCCGAGCGCGAACCAGGGCGCGCCCGTCGAGGTGTTGGGGATCGACGATGTCGTGAAGATGGTGCGCGGGCAAAACCACGGCTGCGCGCTGCTCTCCAGTGGCGAGGTGAAATGCTGGGGCGCGAACAACTACGGGCAGCTCGGGCTCGGCTCGGGCGCAGCGAGCTTGGCGTATTCGGCCGAGCTCCTTTCGAGCCTCTCGGACATCGTGGACCTCGGCGCGGGTAACAGCCATACCTGCGCGATTCGTAGCGACAACGAGGTGTTCTGCTGGGGCCTGAACGATTCGCGGCAGCTCGGCGACGGCACGACCACGAACCAGAGCGCGCCCACGCAGATCACGAACGCCACGGGCGCGATCAAGATCGACGGCGGTCAGGTCTCCACGTGCGCGCTCTTCGGGGACGGCGTGAAATGCTGGGGCGGCGACAGCCTCGGGCAGCTCGGCAATGGCGCGCCCGCGTCGGGGAGCAGCTCCACGCCGGTCGACGTCGTGTTCCCCTGATTCGAAGCCACGAGCGGAGGGCGGGCGGCTCGGTGAAAGGAGCTGGCGCGCCCGCCCCGTCCCGCGCTGCAGGCCCTGGCCATCACCGCTGCAGGCGCCCCCCCGCAAATATCTTCGCCGGGGGACCCTTCGGCCGCCAAAATCCACAAAAAGCGGGGCTTTAAGGCGTGGCACGAGCGTTGCTAACCATTCACCACGAGGAGACTCCATGCGAACGTCGATTTTGATTTCTTGTTTCGTGGTTGCTGGCAGCGTCGCCGTCTCGGGTTGCAGCGCGCCCGAGGCGGCGAATCCCTTCGGAGCCGATGATTTCAACGTCGCCTTGGAAACGCAGGAGCCCGGCGACCCCGACCCCCGCCCGCCGGGCAGCAGCAATCCGTTCAACCCCAGCTGCTTCTGGAATCCCAACGTCCAGGCGGCCTACAAGCTCTACGCGCAAAATCCCCTCTACGTGGACACGCTGGGCACCCTTCCCGCAAACACGCACCTGTCCCAAGTCTCGAGCGCGTGCAGGAGCCATGCGCTCAAGTTCCTCGCCCGGTGCGCATTGCCCGAGGGTTCCTCGATGACGGACCCGGATACCAATATCACGTACAACGGCTGGCTCGGCGTCGCGAACCCATGGAAGACGCAGGCGCTGAGCAGCGACGACCAGAAGTGGGTCACGTCCTGCCTCATCGCGCATCTCAATGGATACGGGCTGGAGGTCCCCATTCTCCTCCAAGGCGCCCGCTCGGAGCTCCAGCCGACCTCGACGCAGATCTCGGAGTTCCCGGTGACGGAGTCGCGCGCGTGGGGAAACCTCTTCGCGCCGAATTTCGTGGCCAACGTATGTTATTTTTCGGATTTGGCGGCCGCTTGTGACGTGGAGCAGGTCGTCGAGCAACGTCTCTGTGGTTCGAGCCCCGATTGCAGCATCGACATCGTGGGGAACTGCAATTCCGCCTGCTTCTACAACAGCCTCGACGGCTTCGTGCAATGCGGGTCGTCGGGGCAAGAGCACGTCAGCGTTCGGTTGAAGAATTACGACAGGTACGGCTCCGACTGCGAAGTTCCGGAGTGAAAGCGTCGACCACGTCGCATACCACGGGAAGAAAAGCCACGTGCGGAGGGCGGGCGGCTCGGTGTAAACTCGTCCTCCATGTCGACGGAGGGCGGACGTGATGTGGCCCCGACGGAGCCGGGGCCGCCCGCGTCCGGCGGCGTCGTGCAGGTGGATCTCGGGTTTGCGTCGACGCTCCCGCTCGTGATGCCGGGGCCGCCGAGCGAGCGGCGCCATGTGCCGCGATCCCTCGCGGACCGGTACGAGGACATCCGGTTCCTCGGCGAAGGCGGGATGGGCACGGTCTACCGCGCGATGGATCCGCGCCTCGGCCGAAAGGTGGCGCTCAAGCTCTTGAAAGGAGACGATCCGGAGCTCTGGCGTCGATTCCTCGGCGAGGCGCGGGCGCAGGCGCGTATCCAGCACGAGCACGTGTGCCGCGTGTACGAGGCCGGGCAGGCCGACGGCGAGCCGTACATCGCGATGCAATACATCGACGGCGAGCCGCTCTCGAAGCGCGCGGAAAAGCTGACGCTCGAGCAAAGCGTGAAGCTCATGCAAGAGGTGTCGGCGGCCGTGCACGAGGCGCATCGGCTCGGGATGATTCACCGGGACATCAAGCCGGGGAACATCCTCGTCGAGGCGCGCGAGGACGGCTCGCTGAAGCCGTACGTGATGGATTTTGGCCTGGCGCGGGAGGTCTCGGACCGCGGGGAAACGCAGACGGGCGCGGTCCTCGGGACCCCCGCATACATGCCGCCGGAGCAAGCGAAGGGCGATGTGCGGGCGATGGATCGGCGCTCGGACGTGTATTCGCTGGGGGCGACGCTGTACGACGTGATCGCGGGCCGGCCGCCGTTCGTCGCGGAGCATGCGTGGAACCTCTTGATGGCGGTCGCGTACGAGGAGGCGCCGCCGCTCGGCACGGTCAAGAAAGGGGTGCCGGCGGAGCTCGAGACGATCGTGATGAAATGCCTGGAGCGGGAGCCGTCGCGGCGATACGAGTCGGCGCGGGCGCTCGCCGAGGATTTGCAGCGGTTCCTCGACGGCGAGCCGATTCTGGCGCGACGGGCCTCGATTGGGTACGTGTTTTTGAAGAAGGCGCGAAAGCACAAGCTCGCGACGTCGTTGCTCGCGATTGCGCTGAGCTCGTCGCTCGTGCTCGTGGGCGTGTGGGTGCGGGCGCAACGGCAAGCGGCGGAGCAGGCGCGGCTCGCGCGAGAGCTCGGCGAGGGCGTGAAGGAGATGGAGCTGTTTTTGCGCGCCGCTTACGAATTGCCGCTGCACGACGTGGAGCGGGAGCGGGACGTGGTGCGCGAGAGGCTCGGGGAGATCGACCAACGAATGGTCGCGGCAGGGCGCGCGGGGGAGGGGCCAGGGCATTACGCGATCGGGCGGGGGCACCTCGCGCTCGGGGATCCGGACGGGGCGCGCGAGCAGCTGGAGAAGGCGCTCGCGGCGGGGTATTCATCGGCGGATCTGGAGTATGCGCTCGGGCGGGCGATCGGAGAGATCTTCCGGCGCGCGCTGGCGGAGACGCGGCGGATCACGAACGAGGAGGAGCGGAAGAAGAAGGTCGAGGAGCTCGAGCGGGCATTGCGAGATCCCGCGCTCGGGCATTTGCGGGCGGCGCTGGCGGCGAAGATCGAGGTGCCGGCGTACGCGGAGGGGCTCATCGCGCTCTACGAGGGGAAAAACGAGGCGGCGATTGCCAAGGCGAAGGAGGCGTTCGAGAAGGCGCCCTGGATGTACGAGGCGAAGAAGCTCGAAGCGGACGCGCTCTTCGCGGAGGGGAGCAAGTATCGGCACGACGCGGCCTTTGATTACGAGAAGATGAAATCGTTCTTCGAGCCGGGGGCCGCAGCGTACAAGATCGCCGCGGACATGGGGCGGAGCGACCCGGAGGTGCACCGGGCGGAGTGCGAGTTATGGGAAAAGATGGGGCAAGCCGCCCTGTCGAAGGGTTTGCCCTCCGGTACGCCGTTCGACGTCGCCGAGGCGGTATGTAGCCGCGCGGTGCAATCGAGCTCGAAGGATGGCCGGGCGCGCGTGCAGCAGGCGCTCGTGCTCACGGCGCGCGTCTATTCGCGAGTCGCCGTGAACGACGTCTCGGAGGATACGGCCCGCGCCGTCGAGGAGGCCTTGCGCGCCGCGGAAGAAAGCGCCCGGACGAATGGTGAGGACGTCATGGCGCAGTATGCGGTCGCCCTGGCGCATCGGATGCGCGCCGACGTCATGTACTCGCTGGGTCGAGAGGCCTCCATGGCGAAGGCCATCGAAGCGTACGAGCGGGTTCTCGCCCTCGACCCGCGCTTCACCTGGGCGGTGAACGAGCTCGGCCTCGCATACATCTTCGAGGCCAGCTACGAGATCTCGAAAGGGCACGACGGCTCCACGCTCTTGCGCAACGCGATCCGGCAGTTCGACCAGGCGATGGCGCTCGATCCCCGATTCATTCTGCCCGTGGGGCAGCGGCTACAGGCGTTCCGCATGCTGCTCGAAGCGGAGATCGATCGTGGACGTCCCACGGAGGAGACGAGCAAGGCGCTCTTCGACGCGGTGGCGCTCCTCGAAAAGACGGGCAGCAGCCCTTCGATCCTCGCGTTCTGGAATGCGCGGGCGCACCGGCTTCATGGCCTTCAGGCGTTCGTCCTCGATCGGGACCCTCGACCTGCCCTGCGGACGGCCGTGGATGCCATCCGCGCGTCCGCGGGGCCCATGCCGAAGGAGTTCTGGCTCCTCGAGGAGCTCGCCGAGTGCCGATTGCTGGAGGCCTCGTATGCCTTGCGGCAGGGGCTTGACGCGACGCTGTTCATCGCCGAGGCGCGGGAGGCCGTGCGTATCTCCGCCGGAACGAGTGGATCGACGCGGACGCAGCTCCGCCTCTTGTCCGCGAGGATCGAAATCGTGGCGCTGCGCGTCGACGCGAAGCGTGCGGCGCTCGGCCCGAAGAGCTTCGAGGCGGCCTTCGGGCAGGTACGGCCCTTGCTGAAGAAGGCCGGCGTCGACAGCAGCCCGCATGCCCTCCTCGCAGAGATTCATGCGCTCCGGGCGGCGTGGCTGGCCGAGACGGGTGGTGATCCTGGCGAGGATCTCGAAAAAGGCCTCGTGAGGGCCGAGGAGGCGGTCTCCAAGAATCCGCAGCTCGCGAAGGCATACCTCGTGAGCGGCATGATGCATCTGGTAAAGGCGCGGCGCGCGCGCGGGAAAAGCGAGCGCGCCGAGGCCACGCGCAAGGCCAAGGAGGCGTGCGCGAAGGCATTCCAGATCGACCCGTCGCTCGGGCGGGATCACGGGAGCCTCAAGAAGGAGGTCGAGGAAATCGTTCCGTAGGACAACAGAAGACTGTAACCCCCAGCACTGATGTGCGGGGAGGGGGTGATGGCGCGCGCCTGCACCTGCTGCATGCTGCCGCCTGCAGCGCGGGGCACGAGGCCGCGTATGGGCCTCGTTTTCCCTGGGATTTGCTCCGGGGACGTGGTGGCATGGGGTCTGCTAGGCATCTTTTGTCGAGCCGCTTCGAGCCCCAGGAGAGCCCCATGAAATCGTCGCACCTGCTCCTCGCCCTTCTTGCCTCCTCCGCCGCCCTGCTCAATGGCTGCGTGCTCTCGGATGAGGAGAATCCCTTTGACGCCGAAGATTTCGATGTGGCGCTCGAGACGGCAGGATATGGGGGATACGATCCTCCGTTCGGCACGAACGGCTACGGCCCCCCGTGTTTCTGGGATTCCGGCTCGCAGCAAGCGCTGCGTGACCTCGGCAAAGTGGCGCTCACCTCCGGCGCAAACGGGAGCCTGCCCGCCCTGCCGACGCTGCTCGCGACCTGTCGCGAGGTCCTGAAGAACGCGGTCGAGTGTGCCCTGAACCCGTCGCAGTCCGTGCTCGATCCCGTCAATGGCGTGACCTACCAGGGGCACTGGGGGCTCGCGGACGAGTGGTTTTACGGCGGGCTCACCACGGACGGCAAGCGCTGGGTGACCGCGTGTATGGTGCAGCGGCTCAACGTCCTCGGCGCGCACGTCGATATCCTCCTTGAAGGCAATCATCCGCGGATCGTCGAGAACCTCGCGAACGACGCGACGTACGATTTCGAGGAGTCGAGCGCCTACGGGAACCTGTTCGACTCGCGCACCCCGATCGTCCCCGGCCGGCCGGCGTTTTCTGCGTACGTCTGCTCCGAGCTCGAGCAGATCCAGCAATGCCCGGCCTCGGGCGGCAAGCCCTGGATCGATCACCGGATCTGCGACCAGGCCGGGAACAGCTGCGGCCTCGTGTACCTCGGCGCGTGCCAGACCGCCTGCATCCCGAATGGCCCCGCCGGTGAATACTGGTCGTGCAAACCGTCGGGCGCCATTCTCTACAACCCGCACACGATCCGGGTGCAGCTCAAGGACCCGACCTCCTGCTTCTGATCGGACGCGGCGCTAACGGCCTAACAGGAAAAACGCCGCGATTCCGAGGACCACGAGCGTGATCGCAGCCGCCGCGAGCCTCGCTCGTCCCGCGCGGGCCCGCGCGGTCTTGACCGTCTCCGCCGACCGCTCCGTCTTCGCCACCGCCGTCAGAGGGTTCGTCAGGTGTGTCGCGACAACCTTCCGCTCGTCCTCGGTCACGCCGACGAGCGTGCCCTGTCGCAGGGAAAACCCCTCGGGCAAGAGCGGGCGGAGCGCGTCGCGCATCGCCTCCACGCTAGGAAATCGGTCCTCGCGGGCGTGCGCCGTCGCCTTCTCGACGAACCGCGTGATCTCGGCCGGCACCCAGGGCGCGCTCTCGGCGAGCGGCGGCGGCGGCTGCGTCGTGATCGCATACAAGAGCTCCACCAGCGATTTGACGTGCGCGTGCGGCGGCGCCCCCGCGAGCATCGCGTAGAGCGTCACGCCCATCGAATACACGTCGCATCGGGCGTCGACTTTCTTCGGATTCTCGATCTGCTCGGGCGCCATGTAGAGCGGCGTGCCGATCACCTGCCCGCTCTGCGTCATCGATACGGCCGGCGCCGTGAGCGCGCCGCCCGCGCCCATCGCTTCGGGCGTGCGCCGGATCTTCGCCACGCCGAAATCGAGGAGTTTTACGGTGACCTCGCCGTCCCCGCCCCGCGCGAGGAAGATGTTTTCGGGCTTGATGTCACGGTGGATGACGCTCACCGCGTGCGCCGCCGCGAGCCCCTCGCAAGCCTGCGCCAGGATCCGCAGCGCGATGTCGGGGCGGAGCGGGCCCACGCGCCCGAGGAGCGCCCGCACGTCCTCCCCGTCGAGCAGCTCCATCACCTGGAACGGGACGCCGCTCTCGGGATCGTGATCCACTGCGAGGGCCGCGACGACGTGCGGCGAGTCGAGGGAGCCGGCGATCCGCGCCTCCTGCTCGAAGCGGAGCAGGTCCGGGTCGTCGGGGGCGAACGGGCGCACGTGCAGCCACTTGATCGCGACGCGGCGGCCGGTTTTCGTGCTCCTCGCCTCGTAGACGGTCCCCATGCCGCCTTGACCCAGCACGCGGACGATCTCGTAGTCGGTGAGGAGCTGCCGACCAATCATCCGGGGGCATGGTACGCAGCGCCCGACGAAGAGCAACTGCTTCGGCGCGAGCAGGCGTGGGAGTTCGTGTTCTCCGGCTTCGTTCGGGGAGCTCGAGGGCGTCGACGTCGACCGTGTAATTCTGGTTGCATGGTTGTCCCAGCACGAGGACCGCTACCGCGTTCCCGCTAACCTGCCATCCGCTCGACGTCGCGCACGGCTGAACGCTGAAGAGCAACAAGAGCTGCGCGAAAACCTGCTGTGGTTGGCCGAGACTCGGCAAAGCCCTGAAGAACCGGCAGCCGTTTCGCTGGAGCGCAATGCCAGCGAGGTGATGGCGGTGTGGTTCGAGCGGCCCGGCAAAGACAATTTTTTGCGGAACCACAGGCACCCGCTCGCGCGCCTTTGCCAGGATTTCGCCGATGTGGCAACGGCGCTCCTTGTCCGCGACAAGGCAAAGGCGTCGGCGACTCCCAAGCCGGCGTTCGTGCCGACGCTCCGTGAACGGTCGCAAGGCGAGCAAGAGCAAGTCCGTGCGGGGTTGCAGGGGGTCCTGGCCGTTCTCAAACGCCCGGCAGCGAAAGGAGCGGCGGCATGAGCGCGGAACTCGTTATTGCGAGCATCGCCGTGTTCCTGTTCGGAACGGGCGCCGTGGTGTTCGGGATCAAGCTCCTCGCGGGGCGGAACCGGCGGCCGGTGGCGCGCGACGTGTTCACGTGCCCGGCCTGTGGGTCGCACGCGTTCGGCTCGGTCGCGCTGTCAGACGGCACGCACACCCGCCGTTGCAAGGGATGGCGCCAAAAAGCACACCTAGACGTGCGGTGCACGTTTCAATGGCATGAGTCTCAGGACTGCCTGTACATGGGCGAAATTGGCGCGCGTCTCGCCGCGGGTGACCCAACGGCGCTCCGCGACGGGGGCGGGTACGACCCGTGCCAAAATTGCGGCACGTCACGTGCGATGCACGGTGCCGACGGCACGCGGTCGCGCTGCCCGGATGGCTGGAGTGAGCCGGGACTGGCTGCGCTCGAGCAGCGCCCGTGGACAAACGCCGATGCTGGCGGTGATGCCCATCAGCGGGACACGTTCGCCGATCACGCCGAGCGCGAGCCGGCCGTGGCGGTCCTCGAGCAGTTTGAGGTGGCCGCCGAGACGTTTTGTCACCAGTGCGATCGGCCGCTTGTGCCGCGGTCGCAGGCCTTCGTGTTGGGCGGCGGCGTGTTCCTGTGTTCGCGACAGTGCGCGTTGCACAAGCTGCCGTCTGGGTATGAACTGCGGGAGGAGCGCGACACCCTCGAGGACCCCCCAGGGCCTGACGAGCTCGAGCAGCGCAAGACGCTGAAAAGCGCCGACGAGCTCGAGCAGCAGCGCTCGACCGAGGGCCGTGGGTTTGTCCCGCGGCGGCCCGAGGACTGGCAGGAGCTCGAGCGGCTCGTCGACGACGCGGAGACCTGCGTAAGCCTGCGCGGTGGAAGCGTGGAGGGGGCAAGCGCACCGCTCGCGCGGCGTATCCGCAGCCTGCTTTGGCCGAGTCTACGGGGGGCACAATGAAACAGCTCACCTTGGACGAAATGCTCACTGCGCGGGGCGTGGACGCGCCCATTGGGCCCCTTTGCGGACATCGACACGCGTCCGGCTTGCGCTGCACGAATCCGGTCGCGAACGCGGACCCGACGGGACACCGATGCTCGAACGCGAGCGGTGTGGGGAACGAGTGTGAGCCGGCGAGGCCACACCTTGCGCGCCGCCCCGACGACGATCGCCTCGTGGCGTGGGTCGGCGACGTGTCGCAGTGGTTCCCGGAGCTCGATAACCACTGGCGAGGTTCCCCGTGGACAACCTGGTCGCCGGACCAGTTCGGGCCGGAGGTGGATCCGTGACCGCGGACGAACGGAACCGCAGTTGCGCGGCCTTCGCCGAGGTCGCATGGAACGGCAGGCGCCTCGCCTACGGCGATCTCCCCTATCCCACCGACGCGCAGAAGGTCCACGCGCTCGCCTGGCTTCTCGCGTCGCGGATGCCGTGGTGGGCAGGAGGTGGCTGGTGAGTAGTGCACTTCTACGGCACGAATTGACGGTCGCGGAAGACGAGCCGGACGATTCGGCGCGGCAAGCACCGCAGTGTGGTGCGCGGCACGCGTCAGGGCTCGACCTTGTTTGCGAGCTCGACCGCCATCAATCAGGATTCCACGGCGGAGTAGCCGAAGGGGCACTGTATTGGTGGAAGCGGGAGGATGGGCCGCTCTTCGAGCGCGTCGAATTTGCCCCGGCGTTCACCGCTCCGGGGGAGCCCGCGGGCTATATGGGCAATTGGGTGCACGCAGTGCGGGAAGGGACTGGATCCAGCCACCCGAACGGGCCCCCCGATCAGTGCGGTCGCGAGGCATCGAGCCGCGCGACGAAGTACGCCGAACGCCGCTACGTGGTCCGCAGCGAGCGCACGGAGGCGATGGAGGACTTCTGCGCGGGGTGGAACGCCTACGAACCGACGAAGGAGTGCGACGAGGCGTCATGGGCGCACGCGTCGGCGAAGTACAAGTACGAGGGGGATTGGGAGGTGGGACGGCGGGATTTTCGGGCCGGGTGGGATGAGCGGCTCGCCTGGGAGCAGCGGTATCAGCGTTCGGCGTGAGCGATGTCCGCTGCGCTACACCGAGGAGGAAGGGCAGATGGAAGCCACGTTGAAACTTCGCATTGACGGGCCCGTGTTGCTCAAATGTGGGTGCTGCGGCGAGGATATCGACGAACACACGCCCAAAGACTTGCGCGGGTGTGCAGACACGCCGTGGGACGATTGGGACGGACCAATCGCGGAAGTCAATGGGAAGCAGATGGGAGTGATACCGGCTTGCACGGTCTGCGGCGACGCCGTGGCGGATCACTCGCTTGAGAACTTGCAGGGGTGCATGGTCGAGACCCAGGGTGCGACGCAGGAGCTCCTGATCACGTGAACTCCGACCGATGCGATCCGGAGGTCTACAGCAGGGGCAGCGTGCTCATCGGGTTGGACGCAACGAAGGCCGAGGCGAATCGGTGGGTGTTCGCATTGGCCGAGGAGAGCGGCCAACGTGTCGACTGGCATCACGTCGGTGGGCGGGTGTGCGTGCGGTACCTGGGGTGCCAGGATGCCGTGATCGGTGCGGTGGACAAGCTGCTGCCCACGCTTGTGGGAAGCGTGCTGTTCTTTAAGCGCCCGTAGGGACGCCGGCCGGTTCGCTCTCCACCATGCGAACGACGGCCTCGAGGAGCTGCTCGGGGTCGTCGTTCGCGAGGCCACGGCCGTTCAGCCGATCCTTGAGGGCCTCGACGGCCTTGTACCGGCGCGCCAAGGCCACCATTCCAGGAAAGCGCGTCTCGCCGAGCAGCTCGAGCGCCTGGTCGAGCTCGTCGGCCCCCGGCTCCTCGTCGGCGAGCGGAGACGGCGAGGGGGGCGGCGCGATGTCGGACGCCGCCCCCGCCGCCGTTGAGGCACCGCTCGACGCCGCCCCCGCGGAGCTCGAGCTCGTCGACGCGCCCGCGGCCTGGGTGGGCGCGGGACGGTTCAAGAGCTGCGTGACGAAGTTGACGACCTCGTCCGCCGCGGCGAGGTATTGACGGCTCGCCTCGGCGTTGATCAGCCGAGTCTCGGCCACGGCCTGATCGGCAAGCGCGTGGAGATAGCGACGAAGGGCTTTGAAGGTCTTCATGGGGGCGGCTCCTTTGGGGGTCAGTTACGTAGTACGAAACTCACTGCGGCGGACACGCCTCGGCCGAGCACGAGGAGCGGCATTCGGGGCCTTCGACGCGCTTGATCACGCAAGCGCCGTTCTCGACGCACCATTCGTGACACTCGAGGGGCGTTCCACGGCAGACACCGCGCTGCTCGACGCCGCACACGTCGCCGGTCGTCTGTCCCTCGGCGCAGCAGCTCGGCGCCGCCCCGCCGCTCGCGCTCGCGGCATCGACCTGCGGCTCGGAGCTGCACGCGGTCGCGAGCGGGAGCAGCACGACACCAAGGGAAAACCCAACAAAGTGAACCTTGACCTCTTGCATAGGTGGCTCCTTTCAGATGAGGATCGGGGGGCGTTGCTTCGCTGCGAGGTAGACGCGCTTCACGTCGTCGTCGACGTCGCTCGCGGTGACCTTGTCGTCCTTGTTGCGGTCGAGGCCCGCATTCTGCTGGTAAATCAGGCGCGAGTAGCGGGCCTTTTTCTTAGCGGCTTCGGAGTCGTCGGCGGGCTTCGCGTTCTTGTCGCCGATCACGTAGCCGCCGGCCTTCCCGACGCTCGCCGGGTAGAACGTTGCGCGGAGGGCTTGTTCTGGCGTCCAGCGGCCGCGCTGGCTCGGGAAGGTCTTGGCCATGTCGCGCCAATAGAGCAGGATCAGGGGCACCTGCTCGGCGGCGCTCATTTGCAGGATCTGCGCCGTCGTCGTGCCATACCGGCGCGCCGTGTCCGCGATCCACTGGAGAAGCCCTGCCGCGACGAGCCGACGTTTGCCGTCGACCATCTGCCAGTTTGCCGCGTCGGGCTTGAAATTGCTCTCGTGCTTCAGGACCGCAAGCACCGCGTTCGGGTCGACGCCGAGCTCGAGGAGGCCGGCCGAGAGCGGCCGTAGAACCGTCTCCACGGGGAGCCGCTCGAGCCCCTCGAACGCCCACACGTTGTAGCCGATCGGCCGCGAGCGCGGGCGCCGGAGGTCGGCGTAACGCCGAGCAGCTCCGACGCCCGCACCCAAAGCCGCAGCGAGGAGGAGGATCAACGGTACTTCTCCAGGTACGCGGCCGGGACGCCCTGCGCTGCGTACCGCTCGAGGAGGTCCAGACGCGCTCCGCCCTTGGTGCGCGCATAGCGGCGCACAGGCTGGAACAGCTGACTGTAGTCGTAGTGCGTCGGCCCGTGCCGCCCACCGACCGTCTGGATCGGCGCGCCGCTCGCGGCAAACCCCCCGTAGTTGACCGCGCCCTTCTCGCGGATCCGCGAGTGCAAGATCCAGTATTTCCAGGCCCCGCAGCGCATGCCCGGGTGCGGCGCCTTTGCGAGCTGCCGGTCAATGCCCGTGTTGAACTTCACGGTAAAGTCCAGCGTCGTCATGTTCGCCTCGTCCTTTTCGTTGTGGACGAGGCCATTGAAGATCAGCCGCCCGTTGCGGCTTGACAGGGCGTACGCGGCATCCACGATCTCCTGGTTCGGCGCCACGCAGTCGCCCACGACGCGACAGGCCTCGACGGTGTCCGCGTAGGAGACCGGGAGACGCAGCGGCCTCCACGAAGCCACGGGCACGAACGCCTGGACGGCGTCCGCCGCCATGGTCACCACGAGATCCCCAACGGGCACTTCGAGCCAGCGGATCGCCGCGTACACGTCGTCGCGGAGCCCCTGCATGAGGTATCCGCCAGCGTGACCCGTCGCGATGGGGCTGAGCAGCCCCACCTTGGGCAGGACCGCGCCCTGAGCCTTCTGCGCGGGTGCCACAGGACGCGCCGGAATCGTGGGGGCCTTGCGAGCCTGCTGGACGAGGCGCGCGCCACCGCCGAGCAGCCATGCAGAGGCGGCGATCGCAAGGGTCGCGCCTACCATGGGGGGATAACCTCAAAGGTCGCAATCTCGCCCGGCGTGAACACGTATTCCTGGAATGGGCCGCATGCGACGAAGCCGCCGTTCGGCGCAGGAATGGACCGGTTGAAATTGCCGAGGTGTGCCTGTACCGCGTTCGTGCTGCTGGGGAGCCAGAGGCCCGACGCGCCCAGTGGACGCTGAAAGCGCCCTCCGGTCGTGCCGATTGTGAGCGTGTGACGAAGGGGGAAGGCTTTGGAAAAGCGCTTCAAATACACCCTGACAACGTAGACCGCCGTCCCCGCGCCTCCCGTGAGGACGATCTTCCCAGCGACGTTGCAAAAGAACGGCCCGGGATCGAAGCGGAAGACCGGCTTGTCCGCCGTGTTGCCGGTGATGACCCACGGACCGCGGTCCTCTTCGGTCTGCGTGTATTGCGGCGTGTACTGCAAGTGTGGGAGGTAGCCGTCGTTGTCGAGCTCCACAGTTCCTGCGCGCCGACGGATGTCGACGTACACGAGATCCCAGCGATCGAGGAGGTTCGCCGCGAGCTTCTCCCGCAAGCCACATTGCACGGTGTAGATGTGCAGGGGGTCCCCGCCCGCGCTCCAAATAGCGCTCATTGCAATCCCGCCTCTGCGCTCGCATCGGCGTCCTCGTCGTCGCCGGTATGCTCGCCGGCCGCGTGCGCGAGCAGGAGAATCACCTCGGGGACCTGCTCTTGCAGGGCCGTGGCCACCTCCGGATGAGCCTCGATCACGTCGAGTGCCGTCCGCGCCGCCTCGGTGCGTTCGAGCCACCCCGTGAAGTCGCCGAACACGCCGCGGATGAGCTCGATCAGCGAGTCGTCGAGCACCTGGTCGTCGGCTTCCTCGAGCTGCGCCTCGAGCTCCGCGGCGCGGCGCTGGGCGAGACGCATTGCGTCCTCGGCTTGAAACCGGAGCTTCCGCTCCTCGCCGAGCCGTGTTTCGAGGTCGAGGTTTTCCTGCGCCCGGATCGCGTACTTGTGCTCTAAGGTCTCGATGAGCTCCTGGTAGCTCCGATCGAGAAAGTTCGCGCGGTTGTGCGCGGTCGTGTCGGCGGCAGCGGTGAACTCGGCCTCCGCTACACGGTCGTCGCCTTTGATGCGGGCTCTGTATGTGCCGGTCCGCGGCTTTTCGAGCTCCTGGACGTTGATTTGTTCTTCGTATCCGTCACTACGACGGTACGTGAGGAGGAGGAAGTTTTGCCCGAACGTATTCGCGACGTGCCGGCAATTTTCCGCAAAACGGGTGAAGCTCTGCCGGGGCAGCAAGTTACCGTCGAGCAGCGGATTGGCGAGTTCTGCGCTGGCGGGCATCGTAGCCTCCGTTTGAGGAAAAGTGCGGGGGCGACCGACACGCCGAGTTGCGCCGGTCACCCCCGCGGCGGCAAACTCATCGCGAGATCAGCAGGTCGAGCACCCTCCGCCGATCCCGCACGCCCCCCCCTCGCACGGCTGCCCGACGGCACACGCCGTGCAGCACGCCGAATCGGTGCGCCCCACGTCGAGCTCGTCCGAATCGTCGGCCCACCCGGCCTGGTCGGAGAGCAGCTCGTCGAGGCCCTCGAGCTCGTCCGAATCGTCGGCCCACCCGGCCTGGTCGGAGAGCAGCTCGTCGAGGCCCTCGAGCTCGTCCGAGTCGTCGGCCCACCCGGCCTGGTCGCCGAAGAGCTGCTCGAGCCCCTCCACGTCCGAGTCGCTCGCCCACCCGATGCTTTCCGGGGTCCCCGTCGAACCGCCGTGGCCAGCGAGGTTCATGAGCTCCGCCTCGACCAGGGCGTTCGGGTCGTATGGGTCCGCGACGAACTGCTGACCGTACGGGTCCGCGACGAACTGCTGACCGTACGGGTCCACGACGGGCTGCATGGCGGCCTGCTGCGGCACGAGCTGCGGGCCCACGGGGGTCTGCATGTACGCGTAGCCCGGAGGCGCGACGGGCTGCATGGCGGCCTGCTGCGGCACGAGCTGCGGGCCCATGGGGGTCTGCATGTACGCGTAGCCCGGAGGCGCGACGGGCTGCATGGCGGCCTGCTGCGGCACGAGCTGCGGGCCCATGGGGGTCTGCACGTACGCGTAGCCCGGAGGCGCGGCGTAGGGCTGCGGCTGCGCCACGGGCTGCGCCGCCCACGGGTTCTGGAAGTCCGACACCGCGGGGGCCATCGGCGTCATGAACGCGTTGGGGTCGAGGCCGGGCACCGGTTGGGTCTGGAGCTGCGCCGCGAATGCGTTCAGGGCCTCGAGCAGCTTGTTCGCGTCGAGGTTCGCCGGGACGCCATTCTGCGCCGTCGCCTGGAAAAACGCGGTGAGCGCCGGCCGGCCTCGCCAGTTGGCGCCGTGGACCTTCGACAGGTTCCCGGCCTTCGTCACGGCTTCCAGCCGCTTCTTGAGCGCGGTCACCTCGTTCTGGCTCTTCGCGCGGCGGATGTCCTCCTCGATTCGCTTCTTCTCGAGCGTGATCTTCGCGTCGAACGCGACGGCCTCGTTCCACGCCTTGAGCGCCGCGTTGTACGCGTCGATCTCCTTCTTCCACTGCGCGTCGGACTTCTTCGCCTGGTAATAGCGCTTCTGGCCCGAGGACCAGGCCTTGTAAAACCGGTCCGGCGGCTTCGGCTTCGGCGGTACGGCGCCCACGCTCGTGAATCCGGTTTCGTCCTGCGGTTTGTCCTGGTCCAGCACCACAACTCCTTTCGGGCAGTCGGAGGCTTCCGCCTTCCGTGGCGCGTCGTCCTTCTTCGGCTTCGGTGGCGCCGTCTTCTTCGACTTCGGTGGCGCCGTCTTCTTCGACTTCGGTGGCGCCGCCTTCTTCGACTTCGGCGGCGCCATGAGGTCCTGCATCGCTCCCTCGGCGTGAGGGCGAATGACCTTCACGACGGCGGCGTACGGCGCCGCCGGCGTGAACATCGCCGCGTCGAGGGCGCGGTCGAACGCATCCGCGCCGGTGTCCTCGATCCGCTGGTAATTCTTGCCGGCTGCCGGCGGACCGAGACGACGGAGATCCCGCTGCTGCGAGGGCGACAGGACACCCGACGTCTTGGTCTCCGGCTTCGGCGGGGGGCTCGGGGGCTTGGGTTTGTCGACGAGCTTGTCGACGGCGAACGCGCCCCCGAGCCCCCCCGCGACCGCGAGGACCGCAGCGACGAGGATCTGGATAGGGTTCATGCGGCCTCCAGGAAATGCGAAAGGGGCTCGATCCTGACCATTCGGGTGTCGTCCTGGTCGTACCAGCCAGGCTTCGTGGGAGCCTTCATCCCCGCCGGCACCGACGGATCCCACACGCGCTGGGTGGGCCCGCGTGGGCCGAGCCGCAGGTACGCGTGGGCGACCGTCGTGCCGTTCGGGTGCGTGATCGCGGCGTAGAGCTCGTCCGGGAACTCCGTGAGGACGAGCGCGGCCAAGTCCATGGCCGTGAGGCCCTCACAGTCGTCAATGACGACTGCGTCATCGTCGCCGGGGAGGTACGGGTCATCGCCCTTCCTCGCATTCGGATTCGCACGCACGCATCCGTAGCGCGTGGCATTCACGGACCAGGCCGCCCATTCATCACGCTTGAATGGGCTGGCCTTTGCGTCGTCCGCGTACCGCAGCAAGTCCCGGCGATCCCGACACCGCAGAATCAGCGCACGGCGCAACGTGGGCGAGCGGAGGCAATCGCGGACGTTGACTCGCACGAGTCCCGCCACGAGCTCCGCCGCCCCCGCCGCATCCGTGTCAACCGAGACGAGCACGGTTCAGCCGATCCCGTCGAGCGCGTTGATGTACGACGCGCCCATGATCGCGTTCGCGGCAACTGCTTTCGCCGCGCCGCTGTAGTACGCCTGCTTGTTGAACTGGTTGCCGCAGGGGTTCGAGCGCGTGTAGATCGTCAGCAGGACGGCACCCGTGACGGTGCCGTAGTTGAACGGCGTGACCGTGATCGTCGCGTCGCTCGTGAAGTCGACGTTCACCCACGGCGACCAGTTGGCATCGATCGGCCGCGTCTTGTCGCGAGCCTTGATCGTCGGGAAGTCCAAGCCGCGGTTCGCCGTGGCCACCGCTCCGATGGCGCCGTCGTAGGTGACGCGGCTCCGCGACGGCTCGGCGAAATCGATGCCGCCGATATTGAACTCCGTGAACCGGAACGGGACCTGCGTGAGGCACTCGATCTCCGTCACACGGAACGGTTGGCCGCTGTAGGGCGCCCTCATCGTCGCCTGCGCGCCCGCCGTATTGGCAGGGACGCCGTCCCAGGAGATCGTGATCGGCAGGCTCGGCTGGACGGCCCGCTGCATCTTCCGCTCGAGCGAGAACTTGTGGATCTGCGAGAGGCTCGCGGCCGTGCTCGTCGCGAGCCTGCGGACCTGCGGGAGCTGAATGCGTTGCGCCTGGGTCTGGAGCGCCTGAACGTACTTCGGCGCGAGGCTCGCGATTTGGGCGGCGGGCGTCGCGCCGATCTCCTCCAGGATGCCCGCGAGCTCTTTGATACCGACCAGCGCGATCTTCGGCTGCGTGTGGCTGTGGTGGGTCATACCTTCCTATTCGTCTGCATGGGAAAGCGGTTGGGTTATGGGCGTGCCCCTATTCGGGCTCGCCCTCTTCGTCCGGCGGCCCCTCGAGCTCGTCCGGCTCGTCGGGCGCATCCGGCTCGACGCCGCTCACGTCGTGGGGCGCCGGTTCGGGCTCGCCCTGGTCGACGCCCGCGACGTCCTCGACTCCGCGCGTCGTCATCTGCGGCACGGCCTCGCGGCCGTTGCCGAACCATGCGTGGAGGTTTTCGCCCACCTTGGCGTGCAGCGTCCCGCGGAGGGCCTCGCGGATCGCCTTGCGGACGTTGCCCCTGGTGAGCGCGAGGCCAAGACCCTCGAGGGCCACCAGAATGTTGCTGGGCTTCGCGAGCCACTGGAGGATCGGATTGCCTTCGAGGTCGCGAAGGTAAGAGCGGTATGCGGCCCGATCGGCGAAGAACGTGGCCGTGTGCGCCCCGAAGCCGAGCCCCTCGTTCAAGAGGACCGTCTTCCAGTTCTCCCGGACCTGGCGATAGATCACCCGCGTCGTGGCCTTGCCAGCGGTGGCGAGCGCTCGCCCGCCAACGACGGCGCCACGAACGATCGCGCGTCCGGCGGTCTTGCCACCCGCGGCCACCTTCCGGCCCGCGGCGAGGACCATCGCCCGTTTACTGACCTTGCCCGCGCCCGGCGCGCTGGGCTTCGGCGCGGCACGGGCAATCGTTGCTTTCGGAGGAGGCGGAGGCATGGGTCGAATTTTCCCATGCGCAAGCGCTATCGAAGTCCGGCGCGACCCACTTCCGACTTGCAACTGCTAGGCTTGCGCCGCAAGTCGCTTGCGCCCGCAAGTCTGCAAGCGTGAGGTGAGCTATGGCCGTGAATTGCCTTGACGGTCGGTACGATCGGTTCCCCGGGGACGTAACGATTGCGGCTCGTCTTGACACGGTACGTGCCTGTCTTGAGGGCCCGTTTCTCGCGCGCTGCCGCGCCGTCGCTGCACTGCCGACCGTGCAGTGCGTGCGGCTGTTCCCGACGCCGTCGCACCGCAACAATATCCTCCGGATCGCACGTCGTATGCGTTTGAAGGAGCACGACGGCTCGCACGAGAACTGCGCTCGCTGTGCGGTGATTCAGGTGGTCAACGACGCCTCGTTTCACACGCTCGTCCGGGTGGCGAAGCATGAGGAGCCCTCGGACCAACTCGCGGCCGCGGCCGCCTTTGCACTGCACGGATGAGCGTCATACGTGGACTGATCGTGGGTCTGATCGTCTGCGACCGCGCGGTATCCGGGCGCTGTCCTGCCTGTGGCAAGGGCTTCGATCCCCAGTCGGTGCCGTTCTGCGCGTCGTGCGCTCCGAAGGCGCGCGCGTTTTTTCGGGAGCGCGTGGTCCCGACCGTCGAGCGGTTTGCCCGCGGCGTAGATAAGAAGTCGCCGCGCTAGCAAGAGCTACCAGCCGACCGGAATACGATTGCGCTTGCAAGTCGAAGCCGCTGGACACACGGGGGGTTTCGACTTGCGCAAGCGTTACGCCCCGTTTCGCGGGCCATAGTCGACGCTCCTCGGAACCGAGGCTGACCCCTCACAAGGGAAGGAGCGATATGGACGCCCAGGCGGAACGGAATGTGGTGGTGGCCGTGGTGGCCTTTTTCATGGCAGGTTGGTGCGTGGTCCCCACGGACGGGGTGACCGTCGGGACCTATGCGCAGCAACTCGCCATCGAGTCGGTGCAGGCGATCCGGGCGGCGGCCGCGACCGTGGAGCCCGAGACGTTCGGCCGGTGGCTGGCCTCCCACGTGATGCCGAACGACGTGCAGTCCGCGCGGGCGGGGCAGATCGCCAAGGCCATCACGATTGCAGGCGTCGCGGAGGTGCGAACGCAGGCCGCGTTCCAGGTGCTCGGGATCGCGATCGAGGTGCTCGCAAAGCATGACGACGCGGCGGCCAAGGCCGAGCTGCCGAAGCCGACCGAGCACGACGCCGCGGCGGCCAAGGCCGAGCTGCCGAAGCCGACCGAGCACGACGCCGCGAAGTCCTGAACCCCACCTCCTGACCCTCTCGCCGCGCGGGGCCGGCTCTGTCTGTGGGCCGCGTCGGACCCGTGGTGGAGACCAGCCATGCCCCTCCTGTTCCTATTCCTCCTCGGCGTCGGCGGCGGTGGATACGTCGTCTATCGCCTCCTCCATGACCGCGAGCGCGAGCGTCCCGAGCTCGCGCGTGGGAGCGGCTCTGGTGACGGCATCGACGCCGCGTTCCGTGGCGCTCTGCGGGCGACACCGGAGCAAATCGTCCAGGCCACCGAACGCGAGCAGGCCGCCGCGAAGGAGCGGCCCGCGGCGCCCCCGGCGGCCTCGGCGTCGCCTGGGACAACCCCAGCGCCGCCCCCCAAGCCGGCTCCCGAGCGGCCCCTGGAGATCCACGAGTACCACAGCAGACCCCCGCCGAAGAAAGCGCAGGGCGGGGCTGGCTCGAGGTTCGGCGACGCCGCGAGGCGCGCCGCCGAGGCCGCGCAGAGCGCGCCGACGACGAGCGGCGTGGACGCGCCGCGGTCCGGGCGCCGGAGGCGTTCGTGAAGCCGGCCTTGGGGTTCGGCGTGGCCGTCGCGGGCGCCGCCGTCGGCCTGGTCGCCTACAAGCTCCTCGGCGGAACGCGCCGCCCCCGGCCGGCGGCGGCGCCCTCGTCGCGCAGCTCCTCCCCCACGGCGCCACCGCTCGGAGGTGGTCCCGCTCTGCTCGCGGCCGCGCAACGCGCCCTGCGGCAGGGCGTCGCTGAGACCTTTGCGAACACGGGGCCGGTCGTCGACCGCTACCTCGCCGCCGTGGGGATCTCCCCACCCGCCAACTGGTGCGCCGCGGCCGTGACCGCGTGGATGCGCGAGGCGTACATGGGGCTCGGTGGTCCGCCCCCGATCGCCGGTGGCGCCCGCGCGAAGGCCTTCAAAGAGCAGCTCGAGGCGCGCGGAACCTGGATTCCCGCGGCGAAGCTCACCGCCGCGAAGGTTCGCCCCGGCGATATCGCGGTGTGGCACCGCGGCGACCCGGGGTCGTGGATGGGCCACATCGGCGTGGTCGAGAGCGTCGACCGCGATGGAAAGGGCTTCCACACGATCGAGGGAAACAGCGGCACGAGAAGCGATCGCGTCGCATTGATGTACCGCACGTTCGCGGACCCGCGGCTCCTCGGGATTGGCTCGCTCGACCCTCTGCTCGTGGTGTGACCATGGCAAAGCGAAAGAACCCGAAGCGCCGCGTGGTCATCCTTTCCGGGCCCGACCGAGGGCGAAAGGCCTACGCAGACCGCGTCAACACGCTCCTCGAATCGTGCCGGGTCTCCCTGGTCGAGAATGGGGAGGAGCGCACCTACTACGTTTTGCTCGATGCCGTCTCGTTCGACGACGAGCTCGACGCGAAGCCGCTCGACTACCCCGGCCTGTCCCCCTCGCAGCAACGCGAGCTCGAGGAGGCTGGGTTCCGCATCTTCGATTAACGCGTTACGAAACCGTTCCGCGACGAATAGGAGACTCCCATGGCCGACACGTCCAACAATCCGTTCTTCACCCTCGTGCTCGACGACCCGGAGTGCCGCATCCTGCTCGACACCGTCGCGCAGCTCGCGCGTCTCGATTGCGATGGTGCCAAGCTCCCGCCTGGCGTCAAGCATCCGACCGACCACAACATCGCCGTCGCCGCGCTCCGCCAGGGGCTCAAGGCGATGGCGGCCGCGGCCGTGGCCAGGCGGCGCGTTGGTGTGCGACACATCCCCTTGCCGAGCGTCATGCCGTACATGTCGCCCGACAACATCGCGGGTGTCGACTCGTGACCAAGACTGCTCCCTGGCCCAGGGAGCCGCCGCCCTATGGGTTCCTCGCGCTCTGCGCGCTCGCGCTCGTGCTCGCCAACTCGACCGGCAGGGTGGCGGCTTTGGCTGACACGGAGCCCGAGCTCGCCATTCTGATCACCCTGGCGATGGTTGTGGGTGGGTTGGTCCTCGCCGGGTTCGGCAGTGACGACTAAAGCCACCGTGCGCTACCAGAAGGGCGACCGCGTGCGGGTGCGGCATAGCGGCAAGGTGGGGCGGGTGCTGATCGACAACCGCGACGAGTCAGGCTGTTACGCCCTCGTGTGGGTCGCGCTTGACGAGGTGGAGCACCGGCACGCCCTGAAAGGGACTTCAATGTTTCTCGTCAACGATGAGCCCGCGCACGTGCCTCTCGGATTCCGTGTCGATCAGCTCGAGCCGGTATAGACGCGCTCATCGAGTCGGGATGGTGGGAGTGATGTTTGGACAGCCCTTCTTCTGGCGCGATGACACGCTGGGCCTGTACGGCGAGAGGCTCTACTTGTGCCCTCTCGCCGACGTCATGGCCCTTTATCGGATTCTGGTCCTCAACGAGTAACGCTCGACAGGCGGCCCATAGTTACGTAATACGTAACCCATGGGCCGCCCTCACCGCGTCGGGACGCAGGAAACCACCGTCACCGCCGTTCGGTTCACCGACGCCGAGCTGCGCGAGCTCGAGGCGTTCCGCTCGTGGGTCGGGCGCACCTTCGGCCAGAACCCCCCGAGCCGCTCCGCGCTCCTCCGCCTCGCGGCCTCCGTCCTCTTCGAGCTCCGCGACGATGACGCCGTCCAGAGGGTGATCAGCGCGGAGCTCGACACGCTCTAGACCTCGCCATCACTCACCCCCGAACGGCAGCGGTAACTTGTCCACCGCGCGTACGCGCGCCCTCTCCGCTCGCCTGTCGTAGCGAAGCGTCATGCTCACGTCCGCGTGTCCCGCAAGCTTTTGGATGGCTGAGACGTCCCCGCTCTCATCGAGAAGGGTCGAGATAAACGTGTAACGGAAGAAGTGCGGCGTGATGTGCCCGAGCGACGCTCGCTTTACGAGCCGGTTTACGATCCGCCCCACCGTGTTTTCGCTCATCGGTTTGCCGTGGAGCTGTTGCCCTTGGCGCGACCTCGCCGGAAAGAGTGGCCCTGCCGTCCTCCCCCGCACGTCGAGCCATGCGTCGACCACAGCCCGCGCATCCCGAGGCAATGGCACCCGTCGCGTCTTGTTCCCTTTCCCCAGCACGCGAAGCCAGTACCGCCCTTCCGCATCCTCAATGTCCGTCGCCTGAAGCCCCGAGGCCTCGGCGCGGCGGATCCCTGCGCAGTATAGAATCGTCACGAGTGCCGCGTCTCGCTTTGCTCGCCATCGACGCTCGTCCTTGGCCGCCGCGTCGAGAAGCGCGCGCACCTCCTCAAGCTCGAGCGCACGGCCGGTGGGCGGGGACTCGCCGCGGATGCTCTCGACGTCAGTCACACGCGCGAGCTCCTCCGCATCTAGCAGGCCGAGACGCCAGGCCACGCGAAGCGTCTTCCGCAGGAAGCAAAGGCACATGTTGGCGGTCTTGTAGCTGCACGCTTCGGCCAGATATCCGCGGAGCCTCTGAACGTCCTCGTATCGCAGCTCGTGCCACGGGAACGTCGCGGCGGTGGCACCCTCACGGAAGAAGCGCGCCACCTTGTTGAGGCGAGCGCGCACCGTCCGCTTGGATTCCTGGCTTTTCATGCTGCCGATGTAGACGAGGGCGGGGTTCAGCTCGGCACCGTCAGGCGCAACCGGGACAAGCGTCATGGCTCCCTACAATTATCCGTCCTGCGTGCCCCCGGCGTCCCGCCATGTCCGCCTACGACCCTCGCACACGTCCGCCGGTTCGCGTCCTAACGGTTCCGGGGAGCACAGCGCCTCCTCCCCTACACGCACCGTAGCGTACCGCACATGTTGCGCAGGCAAACCCATCGACAAACCAGAAACGTGCCCCCCGGTGTGCGCGGTTCGTCCCCGAATCGGGCGGCGACTACACACCGATCGCGGCGTGTCAACATCGCACGCCGTTCACCGCAGGCATTGATATGCCGGCGTACTCTACAACACACTCGACTGCTGCGAGCAGGTTTTCATGTGCGTGTCAATCCACATGTCGGTGGCTCATGTCACACGCGGCGCTTGCTACGGCGCATGCCACGATCGCCGTCAAGCTATTTCAGGAGCCAGTCCAATTGGGCCACGGGGCCAGGGCCCTTCGAGGACAGGTCCCAGCCAAGTTCGTGGTTGGGCGGGGGTCCGCTCCTTATAGGGATCCGGGGTATTTTCGAAACGCAGCGCAACGCGCGATCGAGGGCACTTGATTTCCGGAGGGCCGCCATGCACCCTCCGACCATCTCCGCTGAGACCGTTCCGGTCTTGGTAGGTGACCAGACAAAAAGCTAAACCCCCGAGGCCCATCCCGCAAAGTAGGAGCCTCAGGGGTCTAGGAGGTCTTTGTGTCGGATTCGACCTTTAATGGGGAGTCTATAGCCCCCGCACGCGGTTCGTCAAGCGCCCCAACGGCCGGCGACGCGGAGAACGCACTTGAGTCGTCACGTCTGGGACCGTTCCGCCCGTGGGGGCCTGTGGCGCGGCTGATTCAGGAGCGGTTTGGCGGGACCACGCAGCTCGTCGCGTTTCAACTGGCGCGGCACACGCAGCGGGATGGGGTCTGTCGCATGACCGCGCCGTTGATGGCGCGCATTACGAAGTACCACGAGGAAACCTGCCGCACCGCGCTCGCCGAAATCGTGACCACCGGATTGGTGAGCGCGAAGCGCACCCGGGACGGGTATGTGTACACGTGGAGCAGAGAGGCGTACACGGGCGGAGGTGTCGGGGTCAGGTCACGGAATTCGTGATACCGTGCCCGCACCATGAGCAAGGAACCGCACGCGAAGGAGACGGTGGCCCTCGTCGTTCGCCCGCGCGAGTGCGCCATCGGCCGCTTTCGCCTCCAGGTCACGGCGGGGCCCGATCGAGGCATCGAGCGCGTCTCGGACGGCGCCGAGCTTTCCGTGGGCACGGCCGCCGGCAACCACCTCGTCCTGACCGACGGCGCCGTCTCGCGTCACCATTGCGTGATCACCGTGACGGACCGCGGGTTTCTCGTGCGCGACCTCGGCAGCCGCAACGGCACGCGTGTCGCCGGCTTTCGTGTGGAAGGCGCCTACCTCGCCCCGGGCGCGGTGCTCGGCATCGGCAAATCGACGCTGCGCTTCGATCCGCTGCCGGACGAGATCGTCGAGCCGCTCGCCGACGAGGAGCGTTATGGCCGGATCCTCGGTCAGAGCATGGCGATGCGCAGGCTTTTTGCGGCCTTGCCGCGGATCGCCGCCTCGGACTCGACAGTGCTCATCGAGGGCGAGACCGGCACGGGCAAGGGGCTGCTCGCCGAGGTGATCCATCAAAAGAGCGCACGCGCGCAGGGGCCGTTTGTCGTGATCGATTGCAGCGCGATCCCGCCGACGTTGATCGAGGCCGAGCTCTTCGGTTACATGCGCGGGGCGTTCACGACGGCGCTGCAATCGCGCGCGGGCGCGTTCGAGGCGGCCGCGGGCGGGACAGTTTTTCTAGACGAACTTGGCGAGCTGCCGATCGACATGCAGCCGAAGTTGCTCCGGGCCCTCGAAGAGCGGCTCGTGCGGCGGATCGGGAGTCTCGATCCGGTCAAGCTCGACGTGCGGGTGATCGCCGCGACGAACCGTGACCTCCGGCAGGAGGTGAACCGCGGGACGTTCCGCTCGGATCTCTACTATCGGCTGAACATCGTGCGCATTCGATTGCCGCCGCTGCGGGAGC
The DNA here is from genome assembly GCF_028369105.1 of Polyangium mundeleinium. Taxonomy (NCBI): domain Bacteria; kingdom Pseudomonadati; phylum Myxococcota; order Polyangiales; family Polyangiaceae; genus Polyangium; species Polyangium mundeleinium. Next base: position 525,962 of record NZ_JAQNDO010000001.1, read on the forward strand.
GGCGTGAGGACATTCCGCCGCTCGTGGCGCATTTCTACGAGCAATTCGCGCGGTCGGGCGATCCGCTGCCGCCGGCCGAGCTCGTGGCGGCGTTCACGAAGCAGGATTGGCCGGGGAATGTGCGGGAATTGCGCGCGGCGGTGGAGCGGGCGATCCTGATGGAGGACCAGGAGCTCTGGTTCGAGGCGACGCTCGGCGCGGCGCCTGGGTCGGAGCCCAAGGTGGCGGCGCCGCCCTCGGTCGATTACGAGGATGATCTCGCGCTTGGCTCGTTTCGCGCAGCGAAGGAGCGGGCGGTTGCGCGATGGGAGCGCGGGTACATCGAGACGCTGGTGCGGCAGAGCGGAGGCAATCTCTCCCGCGCGGCGCGCTCGGCGCACATGGATCGGAACCACCTGCGGGAGCTTTTGCGGCGGCACGGGATATCGGCCGTGGAGGAGTGACGCCGCGCGCCACCCTCATCGTTCCAGAAAGAAAAACCGCGGGTCGTTCGGGAATGCCGACCGCGGGAGATCCTGGCCTTCGAGCGTTTGTCTCGTGGCGACGACGCCTCGCACGGGACCCGGCGACCACGCGGGGACGTCGAGGAGGCCGCCGGGGAGGATCGTGCCGGTCTCGCTCGTGTGGAGGGCGCCGACGTGCGCGACGATGCCGAGGTCGGCAGGTTGTCCGGACAAGGGGCCCGCGAGGACGCGACGATAGGCGCGGACACACGCTTCGAGCACGCGTCGGGCGAACGGCGGGTCGGGCGGGGCGGGCGAGACGGCGAGCAGGTTTGTCGCGGTCTCCCGGGAGAGCACGAGGCCGGCCGCGGTGAGCTCGGCCGAGACGAGGGGCAGGCTCGTTTCGAGGGCCGTGAAGAGCGCCTCGTCGCCGTCCGCGAGCGCGGCCGGATCGGCGCGGAGCGAGACGGAGATGGCCATGGAGGGGCGGACGGAGGCGGCGTCGGGCTTCGGGTGTTGCGGGCTCGTCGCGGCGCCGCTCGCCGTCCGGAGTGCCCGGACGAACTCCGGCGCGGAGGCGTGGCGGCCCGCAGGATCGCGGCAAAGCGCGCGGAGGAGGGGCTCGTCGAGCGCGGGATCGACGGGAGCGCGTTCGCTCGGGCGAGGCGGTCGCGCGTGGAGGTGAATCTGGCGGACGACGGCGGTGGCCTGATCGCCGAACGGCGGTTTTCCCGTGAGCATGGCGAATGCGAGCGCGCCGAGGGCATACACGTCGGCGCGTGTATCGAGGGGTTGTCCGAGCACCTGCTCCGGCGCCATGAACGGGAGGGTGCCGAGCGTCGCGCGCGAGGCGGTGAGCGAGGGGCCGGCGCTGTCGAGGAGCTTGGCGACGCCGAAATCGAGGAGGACGACCCGGCCCTCGGTGCGGCCTTCGGCGAGGAAGACGTTCGAGGGCTTGATGTCGCGGTGGACGATGCCACGCGCGTGCGCGGCGGCGAGCGCGTCCGCGAGGGGTTCGAGGATGCCGAGGACCTCGTCGATCGGGAGCCGGCCGGCCGCGGCGAGGCGCGCGTCGAGGCTCTGGCCGGTGAGGAGTTCCATGGCGAAATAGGGGCGCCCGTCGGCGAGGCGGCCGAATTCGTGGACGCGGACGACGTTCGGGTGGGGGAGCTCGAAGATGATCGCCGCCTCGCGCTCGAAGCGCGGGATCGCCGTGGGGTCGGCGAAGAGCTCGGCGTGCATGACCTTCACCGCGGCGGTGCGGCCGGTGGGCGCGTGTGTCGCGCGGGCGACGAACCCGAAGCCGCCGCGGGCGATCACCGATTCGAGCCGATACGGGCCGGCATGAAGCTCGCCGCCAAGATCCGTCGAATCCATTCTACTTCGCACGGTACATCCTAGATCCCGTTCGGGCCGTCGTCGGGCACGGCGACGTCGATGTGCTCCATCGAGACACCGAGCGATTCCGCCTTTTTCGCCTCGCTCTTCCGCTTCGCCTCGAAGAGCCGGAGGCCCTTTTCGGTCACCATGCCGACGGGCGGCGCGTCCGGTGGGCGCATTTCCTCGGCGGACGTATGGGGTTTTTCCTCGCCCGCGCCCCGCGCGACGGCGAGCCTTTGCTCGAAATCCTTCTTCCACGCAGACAGATTGCGCAGCGGATAACTCGGGTCGCTCGGGTCGGTGATGATCGTCTCGACGACGGCGTCCATGGAGACGAAGACGGGCGAGAGCTCTTCCGGGTCGTAGGCCGCGCCTCGGTCGAAGAGGCCGCCGCAGATCGGACGGAGTGTGCAATGGGCGCAGGCGGGCGCGTAGATGTGCTCCCAGTCGGTCTGGCGGACGGTCTGCTTGTTGTCGAGGAAATGCACGATGCGCTCCTCGCCCTTCACGATCTTGCGGGTCTCGGTGCTCGCCCAGGCAAACTCGGTCATGTAGCAGAGCGGGACCTTTTCCACGCGAAACGTGCGGCCCGAGGCGTGGAGCTTGCGCATCGCGCGCTGGAGCGAGACCTCGAAATCGGCGAGGCGCGGCGTGAACTGCGCCTGGTTCACCTCGGCCCGGCCCATCGACGGGTCGAGGTTGTTCCACACGAAATGGCGCACGTACGGGTGATGCTCGATCCAGTGATCGATGTTCTCGTCGAGGTGATCCGCGTTCAGCTTGTTGATGACGCAGTTGACGTTGATCTCGATGCCATTGTCGTGCGCATTGCGCACCGCGGCGAACGCCTTCTCCAGCGTACCGTCCGTGCCGCGGAGGATCGCCTCCACGTCCGGGCGCACTGAATACACCGAGACGTGGACGAGCCGGACGCCCGCCTCGGCCACGGCACGCGCGAATTCAGGGTCCGCGAGCCGTGAGCCATTCGTGATCATCCGCACGTGGAGGCCTTGCGCGGAGGCATACGCCGCGATGCGCGGCAGCTCCGGGTGCAGCGTGGGCTCGCCGCCCGTGAGGATGACCCCGAAATACCCGCGCTTCACCAGATCGTCGACGAGCACCTTCATCGTGTCGAAGGTGTGCACGTAGGGCGTCGTGGGGTTCGAACAGAACCCGCAAAAATGGTTGCAATGCCGGACGACCTGGATGTAGCCGATGTTCGCCAAGCGAGATCTCCCGGATGTCGGGATGTAGAAGTTCGCAGGGGCCGGCGCGCCGCAAGGACGAGGGCCGCTCCGCATCGTACGGGAGGTGCTCGGGGGCGGCAACGGAGGGGAGAAGCGACGAGCCTCCGGTCTGCTACGTTCTCCGCCGTGGAGCACGACGTCCCGGTTGCCTTGCTCGCCCAGCTCCGTTCCACCTGGGAAGCCGAGATCCGTCCCTCCGCGCGCCGCACGCTCGTCGCGCTCGCCGCCGCCCTGCTGATCGGCCTCGCGCACCTCGCCCGCCGAGGGACCCCAGCCGTGCGAGCGACCGTGGCCTCGCTGCTCGCCGCGTTCTGCGTGTTTCTCGTGGTCCGCGCGATCGTGCTGCACCGGCGCCGGCAAGATCCAAGGCGCACGATCCTGGAGACGATCGGCCCGACGGACCCGGAGCTCGCCGCGGCGACGGTGCGAGGGCTCGGGCTCGTGGAGCAGACGGCGAAGGACGCGACGCGCGGGTCGGCGTCGCTCGCTCGGCTTCACCTCGCGCGTCTGCTGAGCCGCGCGTCGATGGAGCGCATCGCGGAGCGCGCGTCGGCCGCGGCGCGGAGGTGGTCCGTCGCGGGGCTCGTGTTCGCGCTCGTGGCCGTGTTCGGCGCGGCGATCGAGCAACGCGTGGTCGAAGGGCTCGACGTGCTCGTGGCGCGAAACGGCGAGGCGCCGCTGCCGCTCTCGTACCTCGAGGACGTGAACATCGTCGCGAAGCCGCCCGAGTACCTGCACCAGCACGGCCGGGTGATCGACACGTTCGAGGCGACGTCGTTGCCGCGCGGGACGATGCTCACCGTGCACGGTCGTCCGATGTTTCCGAGCCGCACGCTCGTGCTGACGGACGGCAAGGTCGAGGTGCCGTTCGCGTTCGACGGCGGGGGCGGCGTGGTGGCGCGGTGGGAGCTCGGTGAGACGGCGACGCTGCGGATCGCGGCGCGCTTCGGCGACGTGCGCATCGCGCAGGCCGACGAGCAAGAGGTGACGTCGATCCCGGACCTCGCGCCGAAGGTGCTGGTCGAGGACGCGCCACGCACGGTGCGGATGCTCGACGAGCCGGAGATCGTCGTGTCGTACGAGGCGACGGACGATCACGGCCTGCGCGAGGTGGATCTCGTGTACCGCTCGGGTGGGCGCGAGGCGCGGCGTGTGCTGTCGCGGCCGCAGGGAGATCCCAAGTCGGATCGAGGTTCGCACCGGATCGTCTTCGGCGGCGATGCGTTCTTCAAGCGCAACTTCCTGCCCGTGGAGATCACGGTCGAGGCGCGCGACAACGATCCGATCGTCGGGCCGAAGTGGGGCAAGAGCGCGGCCGTCGTGGTGATCCCGCCGCAGGTCGGCGAGCCGGAGGCGCTCCGGTACGAGGCGCTCGTGCGAGCGCGCGACGCGCTGACGGACCTCGTCGCGATGCGGCTCGTGGAGGACGCGCCGACAGGCAAGCAGAGCACCGAGCACGTGAAGAAGGAGCGCGATGCGCAAGAGAAGGCGCTCGGCGTGGTCGAGGAGGCGCTCGCCGGGACGTACGGCGGTTTGCGGTTCCCGCGTCGCGCGCTTGCGCTCGCGCGTGGGCAGCTTCGCAGGTTGGAGGTCGCGCTCGCGGAGGAGCAGAAGCAGCCGTCGGCCGTGACGCACCAGAAGCTCGTCGAGGAGAGCGAGGAGGTGCTGCTCGCGATCGACGCGGCCGCGCGCTCGCTCGGGACGTCGGATACACGCCGCGTGTCGAAGCGGCTCGCGACGGTCGCGGATGAAGCCGCGGAGGCGACGGCCGTGGCGGCAGGGCAACGCGGGAGCGATTCGGCGAACGGCGTGGCGCGGCTCGATGCGGCGGTGACGGTGCTCGATGGGGGAGGGAAGCAACTGCTGCGGCTCGGGCAGCTCGGGTTGGATCTCGGCGAGATCGTGGCGAACGGGCTCCGGCGGATCGATCGGGCGCGGAAGGCGAACGATCTGTTCCACGCGGAGCTGGCGGCACGGGACCTCGCGGCGCGGCTGCGAAATCCCGATCCGTCGTTCGCGGGTGGAGGCGGAAGCGGAAGCGGGAGTGGCACGGAGTCGGCCGCCGGTGGGGGTGGGACGGGCGATGGGGATCCTTCGAGCGCGGACGACGCGGCGGAGGCCGGCGAGCAGGAGCTCGAAGACCTGATCCGCGAGCACTCGAACGAGCTCGAAGACGTGGAGCAGGCCCTCGAACGTGCGTTCTCGCAGGACGAGCTCGACGAGCTGAAGGACGAGGCGAAGAAGCACGCCGAGGCGATCCGCGAGTCGATCAAGAATCTTCCGAGGCGCGCGGGCGAGCCGGGTTCGGCGACGGCCGCGGGCAAACAGGCGCGTGACCTCGCCGAGTCGATGGCGGACGCGCTGGAGCAAGGCCGGCCGCGCGACGCGGTGCAAAGCGGCAAGGAGGCGCTGCGCGCGCTCGAAGACGCGAAGAAGCGCGGGCAAGACGCCGATCAGTGGGACATGGGCGAGCAGAGCGCCGGTCGCGAGGCGGAGCGAGCACGGCCGGGCCTCTCCGAGGAGCTCGCGTGGGCGGAGCAGGCGCTCGAAAAGCTGCGCAAATCGGCCGCGGAGCGCGCGAAGGGCGATCTGGAGAAGAGCGGCAAGCGCGAGGCGCAGATGGCCGAGCGCGCGCGCAAGCTCGGGGAGAAGGGCGCGTCGGGCGACGGCAGCCTGCCCGAAGAGACGCTCGATTTGCTCGACCGCGCCGAGAAGAGCATGCGTGACGCCGAGCGCGCGCTCGCCGAGGGCGACGGCGAGGCGGGGCTCGAACATCAGCAGAACGCGCAGCGGCTCCTGGAGATGGCGCGCGGCGAGCGGAACAACGAGGAGAACGAGAGCAGCCAGGAGCGGCCCGAGTCGAGCGACGGGCGGTCGATGGCGAAGAAGGCGGACATCCCGGGCAAAGAAGGCCACAAGGGTCCCGACGCGTTCCGCAAGCGCGTGCTCGAAGGGCTCGGCGGCTCGTCGGATCCGCTGCTGAAGGAAGCCGTGAAGCGCTACGCGGAGGGGCTCCTGCGATGAGGTCGGTCGCGATGCGGAAGGTTGTGATGGGCGCGCTCGCGGTCGTGACGTCGATGAGCGTCGCGGCGTCGAGCGAGGCGTACGTGCCGCTGCTCGGTGATCTGGATCGGGCGCGGCGCGCGCGGGAAGCGACGCTGGAGCTCGACGTCGCGGCAGCGCGCAAGATCTTGGACGGCGCGGACACGTCGGACACGGCGCTCGCGCTCGAAACGGCGCGCCTTCGGCTCTACGAGGGCGACTGCGACGGGGCCGTGGCCGTGCTCTCGCGGCCGGACCTGACGAACCGGCCGGAGGCGATGGACCTCGGCGACGTGTCGCGTGGATGCGCGCGCGCGACGGCCGGGACGTTGACGGTGCGCGACGACGAGCGCGGCGTCGTCGTGCGGCTGCAGGACGACGAGGATCGCGCGCTCGTGCCGCTGATCGTCGATGTGGCGCTGCGGGCACGCGAGAACCTGGCGAAGGACCTCGGCGTGGAGCTGCCTTTGCCGATGCGGATCGATCTCGTGCGAGATCAGTTCACGCTCGCGGCGATGACGGGTTTGCCCGAGGAGGCGGCGCAGACGACGGGCACGGTGGCCGTGGCGAAGTGGGGGCGCGTGACGATGATCTCGCCGCGCGCGACGACGAACGGCTACGCGTGGCTCGACACGCTGGCGCACGAGCTGACGCACCTCGCGCTCACGCGCGGCACGCGCGACAAGGCGCCGCTCTGGCTGCAGGAGGGCGTGGCGAAGCGGCAAGAGGTGCGGTGGCGCGAGAAGGAGCCGCTCGACGATTTCCCGCCGATCGACGTGGTCGCGCGCGTGGGCCTCGACAAGGGGCTCGGCGTGGAGCTCGACAAGATCGGGCCGTCCATCGCGATGCTACCGTCGGCGGAGCAGGCGCAGGTGGCGTTCGCCGAGGTGGCGAGCTTCGTGCGGTACTGGGCGCGCGAGGCAGGAGACGAGGCGCTGCCGCAGCTCGTGGTGCGGCTCAAGGCGGCCGAGAGCTCGAAGGACTTCGAACAGGCGATCGCCGAGGTGAGCGCCGCAGACTTCCAGACGTGGGTGAAGCGCTGGCGCGCGCACATCACGAGCCTGCCGAAGGACCTGCCGCAGGAGCTCGAGCCCGGCGCGATGCCAGCGAACGTGAAGGAGATCGCGCGGCGCATTCGTCTCGGTGAGCTTCTGCAGGGCCGAGGGCACGCGCGCGCGGCGTCGATCGAGCGGGCGCGCGCGCACGCGCTCATCCCGCACGAGGCCTCCGTGCGATGCCACCTCGCGGAGTCGTTGCTCGCGATGGGCGACACGCAGAACGCCGCGCCGCTCGTGGAGCGCATCGACGACGTGTACAACCGCTTCGGGCGGTGGCACTCGCTGAACGGACTCCTGCACCCGGACACGAGTGATCTCGATCGCCCGTTCCGTTTCGGCATCGCGCTCGATCCGCTCGAGCCCGCGGTGGCGTGCGAGGAGAAGGCCGCGCCGGAGCTTCCGAAGGACGCGATCCGCGCGGCGATCTGCGAGGCCGCGCGCCGCATGCCTCGCTAGGAACGTCCGTCAGTCGTCGTCGCCGCGGCTGTGCGAGCCGCCGAGGAGCGAGTCCGGCCCGCGCGAGGTCGGGCCTCCGCCGTGGCGGCGCGAGAGGGCGCGCGCGATCGTGTTTCGACCGACGCCGAGCCTGCGCGCGGCCTCGGTCTTGTTGCCGTCACACGCGGCCACGACCGAGCCAACGTACCGCTCGATCGCGTCGTCGAGCGAGAGGTGGAGCGGCAGGCGGACCTCCTCCTCGCCGCTCGATCGTCCATCGGAGATCGTCGTCGGGCGCCTGCGTTGGGGTAGGTGCGCCGGCGTGATGCGGCCGTCGGGCGCGAGGGCGATCGCGCTCTCGATCCAGTGCTCGAGCTCGCGCACGTTGCCCGGCCAGGTGTGGCTGCCGATGGCCAGGAGCGCGGCCGGATCGAACGTGGGGCTCGGCCGGCTGTAGCGCTGCGCATAGACGTCGGCGAAGTGCCGCGCGAGCGCCTCGATCTCCTCACGCCCGCGCGTCCGGAGCGGCGGCAGCTCGATCTCCACGACACGCACGCGGTAGTAGAGGTCCTCTCGGAAGCGTCCCTCGGCGACGGCGGTCTCCAGATCGCGGTGCGTCGCGCACACGACGCGCACGTCGCCGCGCATCGTGTTGCGCCCGCCGACCCGCTCGAACGTACGATCTTGAAGGAATCGGAGGAGCTTGCCCTGGATGTCGAGCGGCAGGTCGCCGAGCTCGTCGAGGAACAAGGTGCCGCCTTCGGCGAGCTCGACCTTGCCCGGGACGCGCCGATCGGCGCCGGTGAACGCGCCACGCTCGTGGCCGAAGAGCTCGCTCTCGACGAGCTGCGCGGGCAGGGTCGTGCAGTCGACCGTGACGAACGGGCGCGCCTGGCGCCGCGAGTTCACGTGGATGGCGCGGGCGAACAGGCCCTTGCCGGTGCCCGTCTCGCCACGCAAAAGCACCGTCGCGTCGGTCTGCGCGGCGAGCTGGATCTTCTCGTAGACGGCCGTGATCGGCGCGCTGCGGCCGACGATGCGGTTGAAGGGCCCTTGCAGCACGAGGCCGGGGTTTCCCCCGTCGGCCGCGCGCAGCGTGGTCATCGTGAACGCGCGGGCGAGCTGGCTCGCGAGCGCGACGAGGTACCGCTCGTCCTCGTCGTCGAAGCTGCCACCGACCTGCTTGTTGAGGAGCTGCACCACGCCGCGCACCGGCGCGCGCGCCTCCTCGCGGATCGGCGCGACCAGCATCGAGCGCGTCGTGTAGCCCGTGGCCCGGTCCGCCGTCGGATCGAAGCGCGCGTCGGTCGAGGCGTCGTCGACGCGCACGACCTCACCCGTGCGGGCCACGTATCCCGCGATGCCGCGGCCGAGCGGGAGCCTCAGCGCAGGCAGCTCGGGCAGGAGTGCCACGCGCGTCACGAGGTCGCCTTGCTCGGCGTCGACGAGCCAGATCGTCGCGCGGTCGGCGAACATCGCCTGGGCGAGGCGTTCGCACGCGGTGCCGAGGAGCGCGTCGAGGTCGACCTCGCGCGCGAGGAGCGATGCGAGATCAACGAGGAGAGAGAGGCGCGACATGGAGCCTGGGGCGAGCTCGAGCATAAGGTGCCACGCCGCCGCCGTCACCATCGACGGCTCGTCTCGGACACGGAGCGCGGGAAGGCCCATCAGGCCGCCCTGGCGATGGAGTCGAGGCCGATGACCATGCCCTCGCGCGCGGCGACGGCGTTCGGGAAGAGCTCACGCGTCCTCTGCTCGAGGTCCGCGACCCCCGCGTCCGAGCGGCGCGGGTCGTGGTGGAACAGCACGTACTGCCCGACCCCCGCGGCCTTCGCGAGCTCCACGCCGGCCACGTACGTCGAGTGACCCCAGCCGACCTTGGAGTTGCCCGGCGCCGTGCCGCGGTACTCGTCGGGCGTGTACTGCGAGTCGTAGATCAGGACGTCGGCGCCCCGCGAGAGCGCGTAGAGCTCGGGATCGATACACGCGAAGTGCTCGGTGTCCGTCGCGTACACGACGCTCCGGCCGTTCCAGTCGAGGCGGTAGGCGAACGAGCCGCCCGGGTGGTTCTGCCGCGCCACGCGGACGACGACGTCGTTGATCTGAAAGCGCTCGCCGCTGCGGACCTCGCGCCAGTCGATCTTCGCGCCGAGCTGGTCGAGCCGCACCGGGAACACCGGCGCCGTCATCTGGTAGGCGAGCGCGTCGCGCAGCGACATCACGCCGTTCGCGCTGCCGATCACCTGGATCTGCGACGACGGCACGTACGCAGGGACGAAGAAGGGGATGCCCTGGATGTGGTCCCAGTGGACGTGCGAGAGGAGCAGCGACGCCTCGACCGACCCCTCGCGCAGGAGCTTGTCGCCGAGCGCGCGGATGCCCGTGCCCGCGTCGAGGATGATCTTCGTCGAGCCGCAGCGGACCTCGACGCAGCTCGTGTTGCCGCCGACGCCGATCGTGTCCGGACCCGGAGAAGCAATGCTGCCGCGAACACCCCAGAACGTGATCTCCATGTGATGCCTCCTCGTCGTTGCCTTCGACGCTTCCCCTTTGCGAGGAGCGTGCCGTCGCGAAATCCCGCCCTTTTCCCGCGGATCGCGAGGAGAGGCCTCCGGCACTGCACCAAGACCGAGCGGTGCCGCGCCGAAACGGATCGCCCCCGCCCGCGGCGCCCGCCTCCGGGCGCCCGTCCACGTTGACGAGGCGGAGAGGGGCCGTCATGTTGGTCCGAACACACGCGCGCCTCACGAGCCAGACGTCCGAGCGTACACAGCCTTGCGTCAGGCAGCAGGGTCGTACGAGTGAAACCCCGTGAAAACCTGTGCCGCGGTCGCGCTCCGCCGTTGACCCTAATCCCGCCCGGTGCCTAAGCTCCGCCAGGCCGACTTTTTCCGATCTCAACGATGATCGCTACGTACGCTGCCGCTCAGATCCTGCGTGTGCTCCCGCGCGAGCGCATTACCAAGGCCGTAGGCCGGCTTTGCGACCTCCCGATGCCCCAAGCGGTCACGTCCGCTGTGGTCGGGATCTACGCCCGCGCCTATCGTGTCGACATGGCCGAAGCCGTGACCCCCGACGGGGGCTTCTCGTCCTTCGACGCCTTCTTCACGCGCCCGTTACGCGACGGCGCGCGTCCTCTCTGCCCCGACGAGGGCGCCCTCGTCAGCCCCGCCGACGGGCGCATCGACTCGTTCGGGATCATCGAACGAGACGGAGTCTTCCGGGTGAAGGGCAAGGACTACACTGCCCTCGACCTCGTCGGCGACGCCGACGACGCGCGCCGCTACGAGGGCGGCCAGTTCGCGATCGTCTACCTGAGCCCACGCGACTACCACCGCGTGCACGCTCCCGCGGGCGGTACGATCTCGCTCGTGCGCTCGTTCCCCGGCGAGTACTTCCCGGTCAACTCGGTCGGCGAGATGCACGTGCCGAAGCTCTTCTCGGTGAACCGCCGCGTCTCGATCTGCATCGACACGGAGGCGCACGGGCGCGTCACCGTGGTGATGGTCGCCGCGATGATCGTCGGTCGTATCACGGTGAGCGGGATCGACGCGCGCGACGTTCCCTTCGGCGAGCACCGGCTCGAGCCGGGGTACGCCGTCAAGCGCGGGGACGAGATCGGCATGTTCCATCTCGGCTCGACCGCCGTCATCTTCGTCGAGCCAGGCAAGGCCCGTCCCTGGGGGATCCAGGGCGGTCCGATTCGGATGGGCGAGTCGCTGCACGGAGCAGACAGCCGATGAACGACACACCTCCCCGCGGGATTGAAGATTCCACGGCGACGCAAACCTCGAACGGGATCGACGGGCACCCTCCCGGCGTCTCGGGCGTCGCCGGTGCCGCGGGGAGCGTGGACGGGGGATCGCCACGCCCCCTTCCGCCCCGCCCGGGGGGCAGCGTCCCGGCGCCGCCGCGCCCCTCGCGCGTGCCCGTGAGCGGCTCGTCTCCGCCGCCGCGCCCGAACACCAACGTCCCGCCGCCCCGCGCGTCGAACCCGCCCGCCGCGCCCGCCGTGTCCGCCGTGCCTCCCGCGCCTGCCGTTCCTCAGATCGAAACGTCCACGGAGACGCCGGCCGCCGCCGCCGCGGAGCCGGACCGTGCGGCGTCCCCGCCGCTGCCGCGCCGTCGCTCGCGCCGCGCGGTGAAGACCGAGGACGACACGATGCCCGCGTCCGAGGGGCAACCCGCGCTGCTGGACGACACGGCGACGCCGGGGCCGGAGCCCGTGGCCGAAGCCGCGCCGCCCGAGCCGCTCCCTGCGCCGGGTGCGAGCGACGCCGAGGTCATCCAGCCGATGCGGATCCTCTCGGTCGGCGACGATCTGCCGCCCGTCAAGGTCTATTCGGAGCCGCCGCCCGCGATGCCCGCGGCGGAGGCGACGTCGAAGCCGCGGGGCTCGTGGGTCCCGCCGGCCAAGCTCCCCGGGGAGGAGCTCGTCGAGGAGGGCTGGACGCCGCGCCCGCCCGAGGTCGCGGTCATCACCGCGCAGTTCGCGGCCGAGCAGGCGCAGACCGTGGCGTTCGCGCCGCCGCCCGCCGCTCCGCCTCGCCCCGCGATGGATACGCCGGTCACGCCGATCGAGGCGCTCGAGGCGGCCCCGCGGAAAAAGCCGCTCGAATCGGCGCCGGAGCTCGTGGTCGAGGTCGCCGAGGAGGAGGCGGACGACGACGTCGTCTCCGCGGTCGCCGAGGAGGCCAGGGCGGACGAGGTCGATGCGTTCGAGGAGATCGAGCCCGAGCGTGTCTCCGAGGCGAAGGGGTCTGCTCCCACCGACGCGCAGCAGGCGTCCGCGCCCAAGAAGCCGCCGCCCCCGCCGCCGCCGCCGAGACGTCAAGCGCCGACGGTCCCCGACGTCGTGCCGGCCGCTGCGGCGACCTCGCTCCCGCCGCCGAAGGGCCCGCCGCCTCCGCCCGCCGCGCAGGCGACCCCGCCGCCTGCGGCCTCGGCGCCTTCCAAGCCGATCAGCCTGCCCGAGCCGAGCCGCCGCCGTCAGCGCCCCTGGTGGGAGGACCTCTTCGACGACGACATGATCCGCACGATGGATCGCACCGACGCCAAGGTGATCCGTCGCGAGGCTGATTTCATCGAATCGTGCCTCGGCCTGGAGAAGGGCGCGACGATCCTCGACCTCGCCTGCGGCACCGGCCAGCATGCCGTGGAGCTCGCGAGCCGCGGATATGGCGTCGTCGGCTACGACCTCTCGCTCAACATGCTCGCGCTCGCGGCCGACGAGGCGCAGGGCCGCGCACAAAAGCTCAATTTCCTGCAGGGCGACATGCGGGAAATGGCGTTCGACCAGGTCTTCGACGGCCTGTATTGCTGGTCGACGAGCTTTGGGTATTTCGACGACGAGAAGAACCTCGACGTCCTCCGTCGCATGCACCGCGCTTTGCGCATCGGCGGCATCCTCGTCCTCGACATCATCAACCGTGATTACGTGGCCCCTCGCCAGCCGAGCCTCGTCTGGTTCGAGGGCGACGGCTGCGTGTGCATGGATGAGATGCAGGTCGATTTCTTCTCGAGCCGCCTCAAGGTCAAGCGCACGGCCATGTTCGACGACGGCCGCGCGCGTGAAATCGAGTATTCGCTCCGCCTCTACGCCTTGCACGAGATCGGCAAGATGATGCACGACGCCGATTTCAAGGTCGTCGAGGTCACCGGCCACCCCGCGCATCCGGGCGTCTTTTTCGGCTCGGAGTCGCCGCGGCTCGTCATCGTGGCCGAGCGCAAGTGAACCTCGAAGCGGCGCTCGGTCAGGCCCTGCCGAACCTCACGGTCTCGGCCTCGCCGGTCGATCGCATCGCGTACGCGCGTGACCTCTGGCCGCGCCATCACCTCGCCGTCTCCGACGGTCGCATCGCCGAGCACCGGCCCGGCGTGGTCGTCTGGCCAAACACGACGGAGGACGTCGCCTCCGTCGTCCGTTTCTGCGCCAAGGAAGGCATTCCGCTCGTCCCGTTCGGCGCGGGCTCGGGCGTGTGCGGCGGCGTCTTGCCGGATGAACGCACGGTCGTCCTTGATCTGAAACGCCTCGATCGCGTCCGGCGGCTCGACGCCGAGGCGGGCGTGCTCGACGTCGAGGCCGGCGCGCTGGGGATCCGCCTGGAGGAGGATCTCAATGCGGCGGGCCATACGCTCGGCCATTTCCCCTCGTCGATCCTCTGCTCGACGGTCGGCGGCTGGGTCGCGGCCCGCAGCGCGGGGCAATGCTCCGGGCTGTACGGCAAGATCGAGGACATGGTCGCCTCGCTCGAATGCGTCGTCGGCGAAGGCGAGATCGTTCGCTTCGATCGCCGCCTCCACGGACCCGACGCGACGCCGCTCATCATCGGCAGCGAGGGCGTGCTCGGCGTGGTCACCTCCGCGCGGCTCCGGCTGCACGCCGCCCCGGCGGCGCGCGCGTTCGGCGCGTTTTCGTTCCCCACGGTCGAGGCCGGCTGGGAGGCGATGCGGCAGATGTTCCAGAGCGGGATCCGCCCCGCCGTCGCGCGCCTCTACGACGTGTTCGATTCGTTCATCGCCCGGCTCGGATCCGTGCGCCGGGGCAAACATGCCGGGCCGAAAAAGACGCTCGAAGAGAGGGGCGAGGGCGCCGGGTTTGGCGCGGCCGTCCTGCGACGGATCCTGCGCCGTCCGGGCGTGCTCAATCGGATCGTCGACGCGGCGCCGTCGGATTGGCTCGGCGGCGCCACGTTGATCCTCGTCTTCGAGGGGCAAGCCGCGCAGAGCGAGGCGGATTTTGCCCGGGCGAAGCAAATCGCGCTCGCGAGCGGCGCGCGCGACCTCGGCGAGGGGCCGGCGCGGCATTGGCTCTCGCATCGGTACAGCGTGAGTTATCGGCAATCGCCGGTCTTCATGGCCGGTGCCTTCAGCGACACGATGGAGGTCGCGGCCCCGTGGTCGCGCCTCGGCGAGCTTTACCGCGCGGTCCGCGAGGCGCTCGGCAAGAACGTCTTCGTCATGGCGCACCTCTCGCACGCCTATCCGGACGGCTGCAGCATCTATTTCACGTTCGCCGGCAGCGCGCCCACGCCCGCGGCGATGGAATCCATCTACGATTGGACCTGGCGCACCGCGCTCGACGCGGCGATCGGCGCGGGCGGCACGCTTTCGCATCACCACGGCGTCGGGCGCAGCAAGGCGCCGCGCCTCGGGGCCGAGCTCGGCCGCGGCATCGACGTCGTGCACGCCCTGCGGCACGTCCTCGACCCGCGCGGCATCATGAACCCCGGCAACCTCCTGCCGCGTGATCCGCCCGAACGCCGCCCCGTCCCGCCGCCGCCCCAAAGCCTCACGCTCGACCGCGCCTCGCTCCTCGTCCATGCGAGCGGCGAGGCCACGCTCGCCGACGTGGAGACGTTCCTCGCGCGGTCTGGGCTCACGCTCGGGCTCGGCAAAGGCGCGCCTGACCTCGCCGCGACGACCGTGGATGCCTGGCTCTCGCGGGGTGCCCCCGGCGCGCCCGATCCGTGGCTCGATCCGGCCGATCACCTCGTCGCCGGCTTCACTGCGCGCCTTCGCTCCGGCGTCGAATTCGAGGTGCGCCCGTCGCCGCGCCGCGCCGTCGGCCCCGACCTCTTCGCGCTCTTCTTCGGTATGAACGGCCGCGCCGGCGTGATCCGCTCGGCGCATTTGCGCGCGCATTCCCGCGATCCGCTCACCCGCCCGCACCCGCTCGACGCGCGCCTCGAACGCAATCCGCCGCTCGGGGAGGTCGAGGCGGCCTGGATCGATCGAATGGCCGAGGCCGCCTCGCGCGTCGATTGACGGGGACGTCCCTCAATAAGGGACGATCACGTGGTACACGAAATCGTATTCGACCTTCGGCGGCGGCACGTCCCGGAAGCCGAGGTGCATCTCACCGCTCGCTTGCTCGTAGGCGCCCGTGCCGCCCGTGATGGCGAGCTCGGACTCCTCCGTGTCATAGAACGGCCCAGCGACCGAGATCTGGCCGTCCTCGAGGAACATCGTCCATTCGCACTCCCAGGACTTCCCGACCTCGGTGCGGATGCAATACCCCTGGTCGGTGGCGACCTGCTTTGCGTTCGCCTTGTCGAAGACCGGGTTCGCGAACGTGAGGATGTCGCCGACCGAATCCACCTTCTCCGCGTCGGTGTGCGTGACCGTCTCGTTTTCGACGTGCTCGACGAGCTCGATCGTCTTCCTGACGTAGTGGGGCGCCGGCTGCCCGTTGCTCTCGTCGCCGCAGCCCACGAGCGTGGTCGATACGGCCAGGCAAACCATAAAGAATGCTCTACGCATCGTCTTCCTCGCCTCGATCAGCCCGGCGGCCACGCGAGCAGCCGGCCTCCGAGCACGTGCACGTGGACGTGATGCACGGTCTGCCCCGCGTGCTGGCCGTGATTGATGACGACGCGGAAACCCGATTGCAAAAGCCCCGCGTCCTCGGCGATGCGCCGCGCCGCGACGAGGAGCTTGCCGAGCACCAGCGCGTGCTCGTCGGTCACGTCGCCGATCCCCGTGATGTGCTGCTTGGGAATCACGAGGACGTGGATCGGCGCTACGGGGTTGATGTCGTGGAACGCGACGAGATCATCATCCTCGAGCACGATCCTCGCCGGGATCTCTTTCTTCGCGACCTTGCAGAAGATGCACATCTCGTCCTCCCCGGATGCACGAAGCTCGCCTTATCGCTCGGTCGCTCCCTCGGGTAAAGAAGAAAGACCGGAAGGCACTCCAGACGCCGAGGTCTCGTCCCGCTCGTCCGGATCACACGGTTCGTCGAGGTCGTCGGGTTCGTCCGCGGCGAGCGGGCCGCTCGACGTGAGCGCGGCGAGATCGGGCGCGAGCTTGCGCAGCGTGTCCTCGATGCGCGCGCGCACCGGATCGTCCTCGCCGAGCGGCGCGAATGCCTTTTCGTCGGGCGGCGTCGCGGGCGCGATCGAGCCCGCGCGGTGCGCGAGGGCGTAGCGCACGATCGCGAGCTCGAGCTCGGAGAGCGTCGTCGTGCGGCGCAGGTTCAACGAGGGCACGACGTACGTGAACGTCGCGCCGCCGTCGTCGCGTTCGTCGATCGCGACGATGTGCCCGCGGCGCGCGGGGTCGCTCTGCGTGACCTCGGCGACGACGCTGCGGAGGAGCTTTGCGCGGCGGCGGGCGTGGGCCGCCTCGGGGTCGGTGTAGAGCGCGAAGAAGCGGTTGCGCGAGTACGTCCCCGGGACGAGCACGAGCGCGACGAGCAGCGCCTCGAGGTCGGGCCGCGTGATCATTCGAGCTCGGCGGGGCGAGCCTCCGCGCCGCCCTGCTTCAGGAGCTCGGCCTGGCGATGCGTGCGCAGTGCGGCGATGAGCTCGTCGATGTCACCGTCCATGATGCGATCGAGCTTGTGCAGCGTGAGGCCGATGCGGTGATCGGTGACGCGGTTCTGCGGGTAGTTGTAGGTGCGGATCTTCTGCGATCGCTCGGCCGAGCCGACCATCGTGCGCCGCTCGGCGGAGAGCGCCTCTTCCTGCCGCTTGCGCTCGATGTCGAGCAGGCGGCTCTTCAGCACCTTGAGCGCCTTCGCCTTGTTCTTGAGCTGTGAGCGCTCGTCCTGGCACTTCACGATGATCCCCGACGGGATGTGGCGGATCTGCACGGCGCTGTTCGTCGTGTTCACGCCCTGGCCGCCGGGGCCGCCGGAGGCCGCGATCGAGATGTCGAGATCCTTGTCGTCGATCTGCACGTCGACGTCGTCGGCCTCGGGCAGCACCGCGACCGTCGCGGTCGACGTGTGGATCCGGCCTTGCGCCTCGGTCGCGGGCACGCGCTGCACGCGGTGCACGCCGCCCTCGTAACGCAGGTGCGAATAGACATCCTGGCCCGTGACGAGCGCGATGACCTCTTTGTACCCGCCGGCCGAGGCCTCGCTCACGCTGAGGATCTCGACCTTCCAGCGCTTCGTCTCGCCGTACCGCACGATCATGCGGAAGACGTCGGCTGCGAAGAGCGCCGCCTCCTCGCCGCCCTCGCCGCTGCGGATCTCGACGATCGTGTTCTTCGCGTCGTTCGGATCCTTCGGCAGGAGGAGCAATTCGAGCTCGTTCGCGATCGTCTCGCGCTCGGCTTCGAGCTCGGGCAGCTCGGCCCGCGCGAGCTCACCGAGCTCCGGATCGGTGAGCACCTCGCGGTCCTCCGCGATGCGACGCTCGATGTCGTTCAGGCGCGCGAACTGCGCCACGACGGGCTCGAGGTCCGTGCGCTCCTTGTTGAGCTTTTGCAGCTTCGCGTGATCGGCGAGCACCTCGGGCGAGCAGAGCAAGTGCTCGAGCTCCCGGAAGCGCCGCGCCACGGCTTCGAGCTTCGCGATCGGCAACATGGGGGTCGTTCCGAACTCAGACGCGCGCGCCGACGTAGCCCGGGTCCGCGAGGAGTCGGCCGTAATCGGGGAAGACGCGGTCGGGCACCTCGGCCGGCGCGCCCTGGGCCGCGGCTTCGCGCCAGAGCGTCGCGCGGAGCGAGGCGAGCGCCACCTCGAGCTGCGCGTGCTCGGGCTCCGCGGTCGTGATCTTCTGGACGAGGAAGCCCGGCCAGAGCAGCACTTGCAGCGGGCCCACCGTGCAGAAGCGCGCGAAGAAGCGCTGCAGCTCGTAGGTGATGGCCGCGATGAACGGCAGGAAGGGCAGCTTCATGAAGAAGAAGCCCACGCTCTGCGCGAGACGTCCGCCCGGGATCGTCGGGAGGAACGCGCCGATCGCCGAGAAGACGAGGATCGACACGAGCGCGACCATCACGAGGAACGTGGTGCCGCAGCGCGCGTGGAGCGTGGTCTTCTTGGCCGCGTTCTCGACCGTGAGCTCTTCGTGGGCCTCGTAGGTCGAAATCGCCTTGTGTTCGGCGCCGTGGTACTGGAACACGCGGCGGATCTCGGCGACCTGCCGGATGAGCAGCATGTAGCCGACGACGATGAGGAGCTTCGCCGCGCCCGTGAGCGCCTGGAAGCCCGGCGAGCCGATGGGGAGACCGAGGTCGAAGAGCTTGTTGATGCCCTCGGCGCCGGCCTGCGGGGCCGCGACGAACAGGCCCACGGCGAACAGGATCGAGATGAACCCGAACCCGCCCGCGCCCTTGCTCCCCGTGGACGGGGCCGCCTCTCCGCCCGAGGTGACGAGCGAGAGGATCGGGAGCGAGAGCGCCGTGAGGACGTTGCTCGCCGACGGCGGCGTCTTCTTCGACTTCGGCTTGTCGTCGTCGTGGGGGTTTGGGGGCGTAGCTCGGCTTTGCCGAGCGGAGCCCCCATCGTCATCTAAGTCTTGCTCGTAGAGATCGGCTGACCAGCGCAAGGCTTGCGAGCCGAGCTTGAGGGACTCGACGACGGTGACCATGCCGCGTACGAGCGGCCAGGTGCGTGGGCCCTGGGCGAGTGTGGGCGCGGCCCTTTCACGGACCACGAGCTCACCCGAACGCCTTCGGCACACGATGGAGAGCGAGCGAGGGGATCTCATCATGACCCCTTCGATCACGGCTTGCCCGCCGATGTACGGGCGCGCGACTTCCTGGCTCATCGGGAAGACTCTAGCGCGGGAAGTACCCGAGTGGGAGGCGCCCCCCCGCAGAGCGGGCGCCCCACGGGGGGAGATAGGCGGAATATGAGATTCCGCGCGGAATCAGGTCGCCTTTTGCGTCTGCCCGTACTTCTTGCGGAAGCGGTCGACGCGACCGGCGACGTCCATGACCTTCGCCTTGCCCGTATAGAACGGGTGGCACGCGGAGCAGATGTCGGTGGTGAAGCTGCCGCGGGTCGAACGGGTAACGACGACCGAGCCGCAGGCGCAGTTGATCGTCGACATGACGTAGTTGGGGTGGATGCCTTGCTTCATGGCGCTTCCTCCGAGAAGGGCCGAGCCTCTTAGCACGCACCTTCCGGAGATCGCAAGGGACGGTCATCAAGACGGGCAGGTTCTTCCGGGGCGCCCCGACCCGGGCATGGATTTTTCCGGGTTCTGCCAGCGCTTCCGTTGACGTGATGGGGGGTGTGGTTACTTTCGACGCCAAAGCGACCCGCGAAGCCGGAGCGACTCGAGAAACAGGAAGAATTTCAGAGGTTTCCGGCTCATCTACGTAGCGTTTTCCGGGCAGGCTCTCCCCGGCCGCTCTGCCTCGCACGCGCCGAATTTCGTGCGCGACCGTCTCGGAGGAAAAGGTTCCATGGGCAAGATCATCGGCATCGATCTCGGCACGACGAACAGCGTTGTCGCGGTGATGGAGGGCAAGGAGCCCAAGGTCATCGTCAACGAGGAGGGCTCACGGATCACTCCGTCGGTCGTCGCGTTCGATGACAAGGGCGAGGTGCTCGTCGGGCAGATCGCGAAGCGCCAGGCGGTCACGAACCCGCTGAACACGATCTACTCGGCGAAGCGCTTCGTGGGCCGCCGCTTCGAAGAAGTGAGCGAAGAGGTCAAGCGCGTCCCGTACAAGGTCATCAAGGGCAAGAACGGCGACGCCATCCTCGAGATCCGCGGCAAGCAAAACTCGCCGCCGGAGGTCTCGGCGAAGGTCCTGCAGAAGCTGAAGAAGGCGGCGGAGGACTACCTCGGCGAGAAGGTGACCGAGGCGGTCATCACGGTCCCCGCGTACTTCAACGACTCGCAGCGCCAGGCGACGAAGGACGCCGGCCGCATCGCCGGCCTCGAAGTCAAGCGCATCGTCAACGAGCCGACCGCGGCCGCGCTCGCGTACGGCCTCGACAAGAAGAACGACGAGGTCATCGCGGTCTACGACTTCGGCGGCGGCACGTTCGACATCTCGATCCTCGAGGTCGGCGACAACGTCGTGCAGGTCATCTCGACGAACGGCGACACGCACCTCGGCGGCGACGACGTCGACCACCTCGTGATGGATTGGCTGATCGCCGAGTTCAAGAAGGACACGGGCATCGACGTCGCGGCCGACAAGATGGTCGTGCAGCGCCTGAAGGACGCGGCCGAGCAGGCGAAGATCGAGCTCTCGAACGTGCAGGAGACGACGATCAACCTGCCCTTCCTCACGGCCGACGCGTCGGGCCCGAAGCACCTGCAGAAGCAGCTCAGCCGCGCGAAGCTCGAGCAGATGATCCGGCCGCTCATCGAGCGGACGATGGAGCCCGTGCGCAAGGCGCTCTCGGACGCGAAGAAGACGCCGCAGCAGATCGACGAGGTCGTGCTCGTCGGCGGCTCGACCCGCATCCCGCTCGTGCAGGAGACGGTGAAGAAGTTCTTCGGCAAAGAGCCGCACAAGGGCGTGAACCCGGACGAGGTCGTGGCCGTCGGCGCCGCGGTGCAGGCGGGCGTGCTCTCCGGCGACGTGAAGGACCTCGTGCTGCTCGACGTCACCCCGCTCTCGCTCGGCGTCGAGACGCTCGGCGGCGTGATGACGCCGATGATCCAGCGCAACACGACGATCCCGACGCAGAAGAAGGAGACGTTCTCGACGGCGACCGACAGCCAGCCCTCCGTCGAGGTGCACGTGCTGCAAGGCGAGCGCACCGAGGCGCGGTATAACCGCACGCTGGGCCGCTTCCACCTGGAAGGCATCATGCCGGCGCCGCGCGGCGTGCCGAAGATCGAGGTGACGTTCGACATCGACGCGAACGGCATCCTGAGCGTGCACGCGAAGGACATGGCGACGGGCAAGGATCAGCGCATCACGATCACGGCCTCCGGTGGTCTCAAGGAGGACGAGATCCAGCGCATGGTCCGCGAGGCCTCCGAGCACGAGGCCGAGGACAAGCGTCGTCGCGAGGAGATCGAGCGGCGCAACAAGCTCGACAACCTCTGCTACCAGATCGAGAAGACCGTCGCCGACAACAAGGACAAGCTGCCCGAGAGCGACGTGTCCGCGCTGAACGGCATCGTGGCCGAGGCGCGCCAGGCGATCGAGAAGCAGGACGACGCGGCCGTGCAGACCTCGCTCGAGAAGCTCGAGAAGGAGATGCACCGCATCGCGAGCGTGATGTACGAGAAGGCCGGTCCGCAGGCCGGTCCGCCCCCCGGCAACGGCGGCGCGCCGCCCCCGCCCGCCGGTGGCAAGGGCAAGGACGGCGTCATCGACGCGGAGTTCGAAGAAGGCTCCTGATCCTTCGAAACGAGGACGCCCCGGCGAGAACACGCCGGGGCGTCTCGAAAAACCCCGCGCCGCGTCCTGCGGTTGCGGGGTTTTTCCTTTTGGATCAGTCCGCGGGAGGGACTTCGCTCGGCGGATCCGGGATGACGATCGTGCCGTCCTCGGGCGGAGGATCCGGCTGCTTGGCCGTCGCCGTCGGGGTCGTCTTGGACGTGTTCGCGGGGGACGTCGTCTTCTTCGTCGTCCCCCCCGTCTTGCCCGTGCCCTTTTTCGTGGTCGGCATCGGCGAGCCGAAGCTCGCCGTGGGCGAGGGGACGGCCACCACGGCCGGCGGCTCGATGGGCTCGGGCGGAGGCGGCGCCGACGCGGCCGGGACAGGGCCGGGCGGGAGCATGTTCGATCGGACCACGACGTAGGCGATGCCGCCCGCGGCCAGGACGAACGCCACGCCGACGAACGCGAGGATGCGCTTGCGGCGCGAGCCGTCGATCTCGGGGGGCGCCGAGATCCGATCGCCGCTGTCCACGCCGGGCGCCGTGATCGGCGCGGGATGCCGCGGGATCCTCGCCTGCACGGGCTCCGGCGCCGGGGCCGAGGGCCGGGCCGCGGGGGCATCGAGCAGGCCTGCGGGCAGGACGGGCGCGCCGAGGTCGGTCAGGAACGGGTTCGCGGCAAGCTGCGGCTGCGACTGTGGCGGCGGCGCGCTCCCGCGTTGCGCGGGCTGCGCGGCTTGTGGGGGCTGCGTGACGGGCGACGGCATCGGCGCGCGCACGCCGGATGCGACCTTCGGCGCGGGCGCGGGCGTCGCCGTCGCGAGCGCTCTCGCGACGACGGGGGGCGGCGCCGTGGAGACGACGACCGGCGGCTCGTCGTCGAAGTCGAACTCGAAGTCGTCGATGTCCTCGGAGGCGGGGGCGTGCGGCGTGTGGTCGGCGAGGACCTCGACATCGGCGGGGTCGAGCAGCTCCGTCTTGGCGCGCTCGGCGCGCGGGGGCGGTTTTGCTGGGGACGCGGTCGCGCGCGGGGGCAACGCCGGCGCCTTCGCGCTCTTCGGCTTCGCGCTCGTGGGCGCGGGCGTGCCGGGCGCCGACGTGGGCGCGACGGGCGGCGGTCGGATCGACGCGGGCCGCGGCGGCAGCTCGCCGCGCATCGCTTCGGGCACGGAGGCGACGACGCGGGCGAGGGCCTCGGCGAGCTCACGCGCGCTTTGAAAGCGTTTGTTCGGGTCCTTGTCGCAGGCCTTCGCGAACCACGCGTCGAACTGGGACGGGACGCCTCTCCAGACCTTCGAGGGCACGGGTGGTTCGGCGACCGAGATCTTGATGAGCAGATCGCCGACGCCTTCGCTGTCGAAGGGCAGCTCGCCGACGACGCACTGGTAGGCGATCACGCCGATCGCCCAGAGATCGGTGCGAGCATCGATCTCCGAGATGCCCTTGACCTGCTCGGGGCTCATGTAGTGCGGCGTGCCGATGAGCGTACCGACGTTGGTGCGCTGCATCGTGGCCTTCGCCGGGTCGGTCACCTTCGCGACGCCGAAGTCGAGCACCTTCACGACCTCGTCGTCCTCGTTGTTGCAGAGGAAGACGTTCTCGGGCTTGAGATCGCGGTGCACGATGCCCGCGGCGTGCGCGCGCGCGAGGGCGCGGCAGACCTGCGTGATGACCTTCGACGTCTCGCGCAGCGAGAGCCGACCGCGCTTGTTGAGCCGCTCGAACAGGTCTTCGCCGTCGAGCAGCTCCATCACGATGAAGGGCTGCCCTTCGTCGATGCCGTGATCGAGGATCTGGACGACGTGGGCGCTGCGGAGTTGCGCGGCGGCGGTGGCTTCGCGCTTGAAGCGCTCGAGCGCGTCTTCGCGCTTCGCGAGCTCGGGGTCGATGAGCTTGACCGCGACTTCGGTGTTGAGCGCGAGGTGATCCGCGATCCACACGGCCCCTTGCGAGCCCTGCCCGAGGGGTCGGACGAGCCGGTAGCGGGTGCTGAGGACGCGGCCTGCCTCGAGGCTCATCAGGAACCCACAGAGTACGTGGCGCCCGGGGCAGATGTCGAGAGCGCGGCGTTCACCCCGCGGTCTCCTTCATGAGGTCCCGCCAGGCTTCGTAGGTGAGCTCGGGGTAGATGTAGTCTCCCTCGAAGTTCGTGTGGTGCAGCATGCGGCGCGCCACGTCGAAGATGAGCTGGCTCACGTCGTCACCGGGCTTCGCGGCGGCGAGCTTCTCGGCGTCTTCGCGGATCATCGCGTGGTGACGCAGGGCGACTTGCACCTCGGCGCCGAGGCCGCGGCGGTCGAGCTGCGGGAAGACGGCGCGCTCCTCGTACGCCATATGCCGCTCCATCGGGCCCTTGAGGAAGGCGACGAGGCTTTGGCGCTCCGCGGAGGACGCTTCGCGCGACTCCTGGGAGACCTTCATCAGCTTGCTCGCCATCTCGCGCGCGCGGTCCTCTTCCTCGAAGAGGGTCGCGAGCATGCGGTCGTATTCCATGTCGACTCCCTGGACTAAATCAATTTGCCGCGAGGGTCGAGAGGCGAAACCGAAACGCGTCGTGTTCTAGTCCTCGGCCTCACGGGCCGCGTTTTTCTTTTTTTCCTCGGCCTCGGCGCGGGAGCGGGCGATCGCGGCCAGGCGGCTCGTGACGCCCTGCGCGACCATCGTGAGGACTTGTTTCTCGAGGGCCTTCGGGTCGTTCGGGTCGCCACCGAAGGAGATCCGGCTCTTGGCGCTTGCGCCGCCCTCGACGCGGCCGATGACGGTGCAGCGGATGCGCAGCACGTCGCCCTTCTTCTCGACGACGTACTCGGTGATCTTGGCGCGGAGCGCGACCTTGCCGGATTTGCCGAAATCGGCCTTGCGGCTGGCCTCTTTGAGGAGGTTGCGAAGGGTGCGGGCGATCCGGTCGCCGTCTTTTCCTTCCGGGGCGTCGACGCGGGTCCACTCGACGGTGGCCTTGCCGCGCGCGAACGCGCTCGAAGCGGGCGCGAGCGAGGCGGTCAAGGCGAGCGCGAGGGCAGCGATCAAACGAGAGACGCGGCGCATGCGCGGGAGGGTAGAGGCGCGCGGCGTGGTGGGCCAAGAACCGGACCGAGAGACTCGCTCCCTCCGAGCGACCGCGCTATGCATCGAGGTACCCATGGAAAGGTCTTCGATCGCGCAGGCCATCGGCGAGGGAACACGACGTCTGCGCGCCGGGGCGTCGTGGAAGAGGGGCATCGCGTGGGTGATCACGCTCGGGCTCGTCTCGAGCACGGCGCTCGCGCAATCGCCCGGGAAAAAGCCCGATGCCGCGGCGGCAAAGAAGCCCGCCGCGGGCGTCCAGGACAAGGACAAGCGCGTCCAGGACACCGACAAGCGCGTCCAGGACAAGGACAAGCGCGTCCAGGACAAAGGTGCGAGCGCGCAGCCGTCCTTGCCCAAGGCGCCGACGCGGTGGACGGCGGCGCAGCCGGATCCGATGGTGGATTTCGCGATCCAGCGCGCCACGGCGGGCGGGCCGGATGCGCTCGCGGGGCTGCTCGTGGCGACGACGCTCGATGAGCGCGCGACGCTCGGAAAGGTGCGCGGGGGGCTGCGCGCGGTGGCCGCGACGAAGTCGCCCGTCGCGGGGGATGCGCGGGCGCTCGCGGCGTGGCTCACGCCGAGCCCGGCGGGGGCTGCGTGGGCCGGATCGAAGTCGATCGCGTACGACGTCGCGCCCGACACGAGCGGGCTCGTGCGGTCGATGGCGATCCTGGGACCGTTCCAGGACAAGGGCGAAGGCATCCGCGACAAGGAAGGGCCGGAGGCGCCGGGGCAGAAGTTCAATGACGCGGCGGCGCGGTATTCGTGGGGCGTGTACGACGTCGCGTGGCGGCGCATCCTGCCGCAGTCGTCGACGTGGCGGGGTGTTCCGCTCGACCTCTACGTGCATCCGCGCGCCGAGAGCTGCACGTATCTCGCGTCGAAGGTCGTTTTCCCGAACCCGCCCGCGGGCCAGGCGCAGAAGCCCGTGCTCGTGCACGTGGCGTCGACGGGCAAGGTGCGGCTGCTCTGGGACGGCGCCGATGTCGTGATGAGCGAGGAGGTGCATCCGCGCCTCGTGCTGGATCGGCTGGCGGCGCAGATCGAGCCTGCGCCGGGGCCGCACCTCGTCGCGGTGAAGGTCTGCTCGGGCGCGACCTCGGACGAGGGGCGCGTGCGCTTGCGCTTCACGGATGAAGTGGGCGCGCCGGTCACGGTGTCGTCGTCGTCGGACATCACGAACGTGGTGCTGCCCGCGGCCGCGGAGAAGAAGCCGGGCAAAGCAGGGAAAGTGGATCCGGCGAAGGAGGCGCGCGTGGCTGCGGAGATCAAGCCGCCGAAGGGCGTCACGCGTGTAAAAACGCAGCTCGAAGTCGGCCTCGACGTGGGCGCGAATCCGAGCCCGGATGTGGCGCTGCGGGCGGCGATCCTGCGGACGCTCGGGGGCGCGGAGGACGCGCGTTCGCCGCGCGCGCCGGGGCTGCTCGAAGCCGCGTTGCGAGCGAAGGAGACGCCGCCCGACCTGCTCGCGCTCGCGGGGTACGTCTCGCCGTTCGGCGCGGAGCGGAGCGAGCGGCTGAACCTCGCGTTCGAGCGCGGCAAGGCTGCGAGTGACGACGCGACGGCGGCGTTCGCGCAGCGGCGGCTCTTCGAATCGTCGCTCGCGGCGCGTTACCCCGACTGGGCGATCGCGCGTGTCCGCGAGGCGCCGCTCTCCACCGCGACGGACCTCGAAGCGCGGCTGCTCAAGATCGCGGGGCGCTCGCAGATGGGCGCGCAGGGCGCGTACCGGGCGCATCGCGACGAGCTCATGGCGATGTCGGGCGAGGATCGCGGGCGCGCGCCGACGGCCGTGTGGGCCGAGCTCTCCTCGGTGTCGCGGTCCGATCCGCAGACGGCGCTGCTCGCGGCGCGCAAGCTCGTGGAGCAACGCGCGGGCGCGCGGGACAGCCGCTACGTGTCGGCGTTCCGGGTGCAGGGCGGCGCGGAGCTCGAGCGCGCCGCGGCCGAGAGCCTCGCGCACCAGCGATCGGCCGACGAGCTCGTGGCGATCGGGGGGCAGCTCCTCGAAGCGGGCAGGAACGCCTGGGCGCGCGAAGTGTATTACGTGGCGACCCTGGTCTCGCCGAACAAGGCGTCGGCGTTCGACGGGCTCGCGGCCGCGCGGACCGCGGTGCTGGCGGACGAGGCGCGGCAGGGCAAACCGCCGTCGGAGCCGGCCGAGCGCGTGACCGAGGCGCTTGCGCGGGCGCTCGCGCTCGAGCCGACGGATCAGCAACGCAAGGCGGAGATCGCGCTCCGCACGCGCACGCCGCAGGGCAAGACGACGATGCCCGACGAGCAGTCGATCGTGCAGCCGAGCGTCTTTCTCGCGCGGGCCAAGGCGAACCCCGCGAAGAAGGGCGAGGTCTTCGATCGGCAGCTCCACTGGACGCGCGTCGTGACGTACCACGCGGATCGGCGCGTCTCGCAGCTCATGCATTACGCGCGCGAGATCGTGGTCGAGCCGCGCACGGAGAGTGACCTCTACGAGCCGGACATCCCGACCGAGGGCGATCGCACGGAGCTGCTCTTCGCGCGCGTGCACCGCAAGGACGGCTCGATCGCGCTGCCCGAGGAGCAAGGCGGCGGCGGGCGTGGCGCGTACGTGCGCTGGCCGAAGCTCTCGTCGGGCGACGTCGTCGAGATCGCGGTGCGCTCGTGGACGCGTGATCCCGTGGGCCGGCGCGGCGATGCGCCGTTCTACTTCATCGACTACGTGGGCTCGATGGATACGCGGCCGATCCTCTTCAACGAGGTCGTCGTCGACTCGCCCGCGGCCTCGCCGCTCGCCGTCGACGTGATCAACGGCAAGGCCGATCGGGCGGAGACGAAGACCGTCGGCGACCGCGTGATCAAGCGCTTCGTATGGGACAACCCGACGAACGTGCGTGACGAGCCGCTCGCGCCGCCGATCGCGGAGACGGTGCCCGTCGTGGTGGGCTCGACGTTCGCGGGCTGGGGCGATTTCCGGACCTGGTACAAGAGCGCGATCGAGGGTTTCTCCACGCCCGACGAGCGCATCAAGGAGCTCGCGGCCGAGCTCACGAAGGGCAAGAAGACACGCGACGAGAAGATCCGCGCGGTCTTCGACTATGTCGCCGACTCGATCCGGTACGTGAACTACGTCTCGGGCGAGGCGTGGCTGCCGAACCGCCCGCAGATCTCGCTCGCGCGCAAGCAAGGCGACTGCGACGACAAGGCGATGCTGCTCATCACGCTGCTCAAGGCGATCGGCATCGAGGCGACCGAGGTGCTCGTGCAGACGCGGTACACGGGGCAGTCGATGTTGCTTCGGAGCGAGAAGGTCGCCGTGCCGATGTTCGATCACGGCATCGCGTACCTGCCCGCGAAGGACGGCGCGCCGGCGATGTGGCTCGACGCGACGAGCCCGCAGAGCCGCCTCGGACCGCTGCCGGCGATGGATGCGCGCACGCTCGCGTTCTTCATCGACGACGGCCCCGCGAAGATGATCGAGACGCCCGCGAGCTCGCCCGACGATCACGGCATCGACGCCGAGTGGCGGATCGAGCTCGACACGCAGGGGCGCGGCAAGCTCACCGCGAACGAGCGGCACGTGGGCGATGCGGCGTTCGAGCTGCGCACGAACCTCGTCGAGCCCGACGCGCGCAAGCAATGGGCCGAGACGTACCTCACGGGCAAGTGGGTGCCCGGCGTGGAGCTCAAGGGCGAGGTCGGCTTCGACGGCGCGCTGCCGGGCGGCGCGGCGAAGCTCTCGTACGAGGCGACGAGCCAGGGCATCGCGCGGCGCGAAGGAAACGAGCTCGTGGTGCCGGTGAGCGACACGGCGACGCTCACGTCGCAGCTCGCGCCGCTCTCGTCGCGCACGCTGCCGGTGGTGCTCCCGCCGTCCCTCGCGCCGCGGCACGAGACCCGCGCGATCACGATCGTCCCGCCCGAGGGGTACGTCTTCGCGGAGCTGCCGCCGGGTGGTGAAGAGGCGGGCGGCGAGTTCGGGCGCGCGAAGATCGAGTTCTCTCCGGGCGAGGGCGGCGCGGTCGTCGTGAAGCGCACGCTCGTGTTCGATCTGTCGACGATCTCGGTCGACAAGTACACGAAATGGCGCGCGTGGTTGCAGCGGGTCGACGGCCTGATGCACCGGGTCGTGCGGCTCGTGCCCGGGGACGCAAGCAAGACGGCACCACAAAAGACGGCGGAGAAGCCCTCGCGATGAGCGCTTCGTTTTGAGCCCCAACGACCGGCGCGCGCTGCCGGAAAGACTTCACAAGATCGTCACCAAAACGTAGAGATATCCATGGAGGTCGGGCGTCCCCCGCCTCGCGAGGAGGTCTCATGCGTTGTCCTTCGCTTGCCGCGCCTTCCTTTCGTGCCCTTCTCTGCGTCCTCGTTCAGATGCCACTCGTCGCCGCGTGCAGTGGCACCGACGAGGAGCCGCCTGGGGCCACCGACTGCTCGGCCCTGAAGTTCGAGGCCGGGGATCCGAGCGGGCACAAGGACCCGTTCGGGGCCAAGGCGGCGGGGCAGGCGCGCGCCGGCAAGGTCACCGAGCTCGCGGGCATCGCGCAGCCGGGGCATGGCCGGCAGCGGATCGAGCCGGGGGATTTCGTCCTCGCGAACGACAAGATCGTCGTGTTCATCGAGGACAAGGATTTCTCCGACGGGTATGCGCGCTTCGGCGGCGAGATCCTCTCGATCGACAAGGCGAACGCCGAAGGCAAGCCGACGGGCGTGTCGATGTACAACGAGACGCTGAGCGGGATCTCGGTCGAGATGATCGATCCGACGAGCGTCACGGTGCTGAAGGACGGCTCGGACGGCGGCGAGGCCATCGTGCGGGTCGCGGGCAAGCTCTCGAAGATCCCGTTCATGCAGGGGCCGCTCTCGTATCTGTTCCCGCGGACATACGAGCTCGAAGCGGTCTACGATTACGTGCTCCGGCCGGGGGAGGAGCGCGTCACGATGCGCATGGGCGTGGTCAATGCGACAAACGAGCCGCTCGACCTCGGCGTGGAGCGCCCGGATCCGGACGAGCTGCTCGGCTTCTTCCATTCCAGCAACGCGCAGCTCGTGACGCAGGAGTTCGGGTTCGCGGAGCCCAAGGGGCGCGTCGCGTGGGCGGGCTTCGACGGCGGCGATTTCGGATTCGCGTACCGCATTCCCGACCACGAACTCGCGTATGGCCTGACGGTCAGCGGCTTCTCGCTCTTTTATGGTCCTGGCTTCGTCGTCGAGGCTTGCTCGGCGAAGTCGATCGATCGGGCGGACATCATCGCGGGCGGGCCTGATTACGACGGCCTTGCCGAGGCGGTGCGGCGCGTCGCCGGCGAGGCGCCGTGGCGCGAGATCAAAGGGAAGGTCGAGGACGCGCAGGGCAACGGAATCGCTTCGGCGTGGCTGCACGCGGTGGGCGCGGACGGCGCGTATTTGAGCCGGACGCGGACGGATTCGGAAGGCGCGTTCGTGGTGCACGCGCCGCCGGGCGCGTCCGTGACGCTCGTGCCGCAGAAGCAGGGATATGCGCCGCACGCGGGCTTCGGGGTCGGGGCGAACGAGGCGACGGCGACGATTCCGCTCGATCCGAACGGCACGATTCACGTGGTCGCGAAGGACACGGCGACGGGCGTGGCGCTGCCGGTGCGCGTGCAGGTCGTGCCGAAGGACGTGCTCGCCGCGGCGCCCGAGGCGTTCGGCGTGCCCGACGAGGTGAACGGCCGATTGCACCAGGTCTTCGCGATGGACGGGAATGCGACGGTGGCGGTGCCGCCGGGCGAGCATACGGTGATCGTGTCGCGTGGCTACGAATGGGAGCTGCTCTCGACGGACGTGACGGTCGCGGCGGGCGAGACGCTGGAGGTCCCGGCGAACCTCGTGCATTCGGTGGACTCGACGGGCGTGATGTGCGCCGATTTCCACATTCATTCGCAGTTCTCGGCGGACTCGAGCGACCGGATCGTGCAGAAGGTGCGGAGCGCGATCGCCGACGGGCTCGACATCCCGGTGTCGAGCGAGCACGAGTGGGTCGCGGATTTCCAGCCGTTGATCCAGGACATGGGCCTGACGCAATGGGCGTTCGGGATGGCGTCGGAGGAGCTGACGACGTTCACGTGGGGTCATTTCGGCGTGCTGCCGATGACGCCGGACCTGACGAAGGCGAACAACGGCGCGGTCGACTGGATCGGCAAAGACCCGAAGGACGTCTTCGCGCTCGTGCGCGCGCTCCCCGACAACCCCGTGCTCATCGTGAACCACCCGAGCGGCGGCGGATTCGGCGCCTATTTCAGCGCGGCGGGGCTCGACCGGAAGACGGGCAAGGGCCGCGACGGGTTCTGGAGCGACGATTTCGACGCGATCGAGGTCTTCAACGACTCCGATTTCGAGGCGAACCGGAAGGACTCGGTCGCCGATTGGTTCGCGCTCCTGGAGGCGGGGATGACGGTGTGGGCCGTGGGCAGCTCCGACAGCCATTATCTGCGGACGAGCCCGGTGGGGTATCCGCGGACGTGCCTGCCCTTCGGGCACGACGACCCGACGAAGCTGACGAAGCTCCTCGTGCGTGACGCGGTCGGGAATGGTTCGGCGACGATCAGCGGCGGCCTCTTCATGACGGCGGCGGGCCCGAATGGGGAAAAGCCTGGGCAGATGGTGCAGACCGGCGCGGGTGGGATGGCGACGTTCACGCTCACGATCGAGTCGGCGAGCTGGGTGGATGCGAGCACGCTGGAGACGATCGTGAATGGGAAGACGGTGTCGACGGAGCCACTCGTGCCGGTGGATGGCTGGGCCGGCCCGTCGAAGAAATTCGTCCATCAGGTCACCGTGACGCTGGACCCGTCGCGCCCGAGAAACTGGGTGATGTTCCACGCGAAGGGCGACGGAGACCTCGCGCCGCTGCATCCCGGGCGAAGGCCGTTCGCGGCGTCGAATCCGTTTTTCCTGACGCCCTGAAGCGGCCGTCTGCGCGGCATTGCTCGTCCCCGCCCGGTGGCTCGGGCGGGGGGGACACGAAACCGCGCGTATCGGGAGCCGTACGTCTCCATCTGGGAGGTCGGCACCCTATATTGACGCAGCACCCATGCCATCCAATCGCCAACGCGCGGCCAGGCTGCGGAGGCGGCCCGCCTGGCCCAGGCGCTCGACCCCTGCGGCAGGGACTCGCGCAGGGTCGGAAGCTACGTCACACTTGCGCACTGTGCTTGCCCACGCTCCCATCGTGCTCTTCACGCTCGACGAACGCGGCGTCTTCACGCTCCAGGAGGGGCGCGGGCTCGAAGCGGCGAGGCTCCACCAGCACGAGGAGATTGGCCAGTCGATTTTCCGCCTGTATCAGGACTACCCGTGGGTCACCGACAGCGCGCGGCGGGCGCTCGCCGGCGAGAGCGTGCGCGTGGTCGGGGAGTATCACGGGGTCTGGTACGAGGTGGATTTCATGCCGCTCCGGATCCCGGAGACCAAGAGCTCGGGCGTGCTCGGCGTCGCCACGGACGTCACCGCGCGCAAGCGCGCGCAAGACGCCCTCGAGCAGCAGCAAGCGGTGCTCAAGTACGTCATCGCGAACGTCCCTCACGCCATCTTCTGGAAAGATCGCGAGGGTCGATTTCTGGGAGGCAACCAGAACTTTTTGAATGATACGGGCACGAAGACCCTGGAGAACCTCGTAGGAAAGACCGATTACGACGTTTGGGGTCGGCGCGAGGACGCGGACGCATTCGTCAAGGCCGACCGCGAGGTCATGGAGGGCGGCGCGTCGATGCTCGATATTGAAGAGCCCGTCCTCCGCACGGATGGAGCGCGGCGTGTGCTGCTCACGAGCAAGGTCCCGATTCGCGACGACAGCGGCAAGGTGACCGGGCTGCTCGGCATCTACGCCGACATCACCGAGCGCAAGCAGATGGAGATTGACCTCCAGCACGCCAAGGAGGCCGCCGACGACGCAGCCCGCGCGAAGGGGCAATTCCTCACGGTCATGAGCCACGAGCTGCGCACGCCGCTCGCGCTGATCCTCGGCCCGCTCGCCTCGCTGCTCTCCGGGGAGGCAAACGAGCGCGAGCCGCTCTCGCCGGGCGTACGCGCGGATCTCGAGCGCATCCAGCGCAATGCGCGCCGGCTCCATCGCCTCGTCGACGACATCCTCGATTACCAGAAAATCGAGGCCGGGAAGTTCACGGTCGACTGGGAGGCCGTCGATGCCGCGGAGCTCTGCGCCGACATCGTCGACGCCGCGCGCCCTTCGGCGGTGCGCGGCGGCATCGAGCTCTCGCTTCGCGCCTCGGCCCTCGGCCCGGTCCCGCTCGATCGACGCAAATTCGAGAGGATCGTGCTGAACCTGCTCGGCAATGCTTTGAAGTTCACCCCGCCGGGCGGGCGCATCGTGGTCCGCCTGCGGAAGGTCGAGGACGAGCTCGAATTCGCGGTCGAGGATACGGGGCCGGGCATTCCGGCGGACAAACAACACCTGCTCTTTCGGCAATTTCAGCAGATCGACGCCTCGGCGACGCGCAAGCACGAAGGGACGGGGATCGGGCTCTCGCTCGTCAAGGAGCTCGCGGAGCTCATGGGCGGCAAGGCCTTCATGGAGAGCACGCTCGGCGTGGGCTCGTGTTTCTTCGTGCGGCTCCCGTGCGCCGCGGACCCCATGGCCGCGCCGCGGCCTGCGCCCGCGCCGGTCGACGCGCGGCTGTCCGCGTCCCACGCGGGCCATTTCGAGGCGCCCGCGGCGAGCGCCCGGTGCGTCGAGACGAGCGGGCGCGGCCCCCGCGTGCTCGTGGTCGAGGACAACCCCGACATGGGTTCGTATCTGGTGGATCTCCTCTCCGCCGAATACGACATCGAGCTCGTGACGAATGGCCGGGCGGCGCTGGAAGCCGTGGAGGCGCGGCGCCCCGAGGTCATCGTATCGGACGTGATGATGCCCGAAATGGACGGCTTCGAGCTCGTTCGCCGGCTCAAGCGAGACCCGGCGTCGCGCGACATTCCGATCCTCCTGCTGACGGCGAGGGCGGGGTACGCCGCGGCGGTCGGGGGCCTCGATACCGGCGCGGACGATTATCTGAGCAAGCCGTTCGAGCCGGCCGAGCTCGCGGCGCGTGTGCGCGCGGCCGCGCGTCTGCACCGCGTGCACGTCGAGCTGGCCGAGAAAAACCGCGAGCTCACGGCGACCTTGCAGCGGCTCTCCGAGACGCAGGAGGAGCTCGTGCAGGCCGGGAAGATGGCGGCGGTGGGCACGATGCTCGCGGGCCTCTCGCACGAGATCAACAATCCCCTCGCGATCGTCCTCATGAATGCTCAGCTCTTGCTTCGTCGGCTCGACGCGGCCAAAGGGCCGACCCTCGACGAGGCTGGCCTCCGCAAGGCGCTGCACACCATCGAGTCGCAATCGACGCGTTGCTCGCGCCTCGTGCACACGCTGCTCGACTACTCGCGCGACCATCCGACCGGGCGTGAGCCGTGCGACGTGCGGGCGGCGCTCGACCGCGTGCTCGCGTTCACGGCGCCTCAGGCGCGTGCGCGCGAGGTACGCCTGGAGGTATGGCAGGATCCCGAGGCTCCGCCGGCGGTGTTCGCGAATGCGGCGCAGCTCGACGCGGCTCTGCTCAACGTGGTCGGCAATGCGCTCGATGCCGTCTCCGAGGGCGGCGCTGTCTCCGTCGTGGCGCGGCCGCTCGACAAGGGGAAGGACGCCGCCCCCGCCGTGGAGATCGAAGTGCGCGACACCGGCTGTGGGATCCCGGCCGAGAACCTCGACCGCATTTTCGAACCCTTTTTCACCACGAAGCCGCAGGGGCAGGGGACGGGCCTCGGGCTCACGCTCACCCAGAGGTTCGTCACGGACCACGGCGGGCGTCTCTGCGTCACGAGCCAGCTCGGCGTGGGGACGACGGTCCGCATGTCGCTGCCGGCGGCGCCGTGACGAGCCGCTCGGGCCCCTGCGCCGACGAGGGGGTCATCCTCCCTCCCACGACCTGAACCGATACGCGCATCGGTTCGGGTCCTCCCCCCCACGGTCGGATCCTCAACGCGTGGCGCGGGGGTCGTCACCGCCGCCGGACCAAGCTCCCCTTCTGCCCGGCTTCGAGCGTCCCCTCGCCGACGAGGAACAGCTCCGTCGTGCCCTTGCCCCAGATGCCCTGGAGCGCCGCGGCGCCGTGCGGCCAGTTGAGCTCGTCTTTCCACGTCTTGCCGCCGTCGCTCGTGTGCTGGAACTGCTGGTTGCGGCCGATCACGTAGAGGTCGCCCTTGCCCACCACGCGGATGCCGAGGAGCTCGTCGCCGTCGAAGCTCCCGATCGATTTCCACGACGCCGCGCGGTCGTTCGATTCGTACACCGTGCCCTTCGCGCTCACGGCGTACAGGTAATCGATGCTCGCGCCGTCGATCTGGCGGAGCGGCGCGTCGAGCGTGTCGACCGGCAGCTTCGCCCAGAGATGCCCGCCGATCTTCGATTGCAGCACGATCGGCGCGCCGTCCTTGCTGGCCTGACCCACGACGTAAATGTCATCCGCGCCGCTGCCCCACACGTCGTACAGCGTGCCGACCACGCCGCTCGTGTCCTTCGTCCACGTCTTGCCGCCGTCCGTCGTGTTGAGGATGTTCCCGTCGCCGCCCACGACGTAGACGTCGTCCCGGCCGCTCCCCCATACCGCCATGAAAAAGGTGCCCGTGATCGGGATCTTTTGCGGCGACCACGTGATGCCGCCGTCCGTCGAGTGCATGATCGCATTGCCGCCCACGACGTAGATGTCGTCCGGGCCGCTGCCCCAGACGCAGCGCAGCCACGCGTCCTTCGGCGAGGCCTGCCGCGTCCAGTTGATTCCGCCGTCCTCGCTGCGCAGGATCGTCCCGCCGCCGCCCACGGCGATCACGAGCTTGTCGAGGCCCCAGATGCCGCTCAGCGTATCGACGTAGTTGCCGCGCTGCCCAACCCACGCCGAGGCCGCGGCGTCGGGGAGGGTGAGCGTCAGAGGCCCGAGCGCCGGGCCCTCGTCTTCGGGCTCCGTCTCCTCGGTTTTCGTATTCGTAGGGGGTTTCGGCGTGGTCTGCGTTTGCTGACCGCCGCACGCAGAGGCGAGGAGGACGACCGCGAGTCCCGCGTACGGGACGGAACGAAGAAATCGAGTGACTCGGCGCGCCATGAGGTGCTCGTAGGGTAGGCCAAGGTGGGCGAGGGCGTAAAGGTTCGCGTGCGCAGGAGGCCCACACGGCCTCGTTGGTGATAAGGTTTCGTGGGAGCCGAGGAGCCGCTCGATGGGCGGCGCAACGCGGTCACGAACCGATGGCAGGCTGGGGAGATGGAGAACAGCCGGCGCCGAAAGCGCTGGCGATCCGCGGCGAAGTTGCGTGGGAGTCCCTCCGCGAACGCGTCGACAACGTGATCGGATTCTGGGTCGGCTTCGTGTTTTCACCGGTGCCGGCGGAGCTCCGCACCCTGCGCGAGCGGGTCGGGCGGCACGTGACCGGTGACAATCACATGATGGTGACGCTCGTGCCGAACACGCCGGAAGAGCTGCTCGGTTTGCCCACGCGGCTGCTCGAAGATCGGAGCTTCGCGAACGCATCCCTCGTCTGGATCGAGGCGCTCCACGCCGAGGCGCCCGGCGCGCCCGAGACCCCGTGGACGCGCGCCTGGGAGCAGACGGTGATCGAGATCGAGGCGCTCTTCGAGGAGCTGCGCGGCGTCCTGCTCGGAGGCATCGTGCTCGCCGCGCCGCCGGGCGTGGTCGATCCCGTGTCGAAGGCCGCGCCAGATCTCTGGCAGGTGAAGGCGCTGTCCCTCCTCATCACGCCGCGAAACGCGAGCGCGCCGCGATCGAGCACGCCGCTGCCCGTGCGCGGCGGGTCGAGGCCCTCGACGAGCTCCATGCGCGCCGCGATCGCCGATCCGGACGAACTCGTGGCGATCTCGCAAAACCCAGAGCGGCTCAAGGCCTGGCAAGCCGAGAACTCGACGCGCGCGTCGACGCCGTCGATGCCCCCGGCGTCGTTCGCGCCCGCGACGCTCGGCTCGAGGCCGACGCCGCCGCCGCCTCCGCCGCGGGCCGAGGTGGCCCGCGCGCACGCGCTCGTCGACGCCGCCGAGGGGTTCTTGCGGCAAGGCCGGATGCAGGACGCGAAGGACGCGGCCGACGAGGCGGCGACGCTGCTGCGCGTGCGCGGCGACGCGCTCGACGAGGCGCGTGTCTTCGCGGTGCTCGCGGAAATCGAGACGGAGAACGAGGACCTGTCGCGCGCGGCGGTGCACGTGCAGAAGGCGCTCGCGATGTACGGCGCGCGGATGCCGGGGCAGGTGCCGCCGGCCTGGTATTGCCTGGCGGCGCGGATCGCGCGGGAGCGGCGCGAGCACGTGGCCGCGACGCGCTTCGAGGAGCTCGCGCTCGGGGCGATCCGCGCGATGCGGCAAGGCGACGAGGGGCCGGACGCATTGTTCGAGCTTTCGGACGCGCTCGAGCGGATCGGCGATGCGCGGCTCGCCGCGAACAAGGGGGCGGACGCGACGGTGGCCTTCTCGGAGTGTTTGCTCCTGCGACGCCGGGTCCTCGCGGCGATCGGGGAGGGGCCGGAGGCGCTCGGCGAGGTGTCGTATTCGTTGAAGCGCCTGGCCGACGCGTGTGTGCACGCGAGCGACGTGGTCGGCGCGGTCGCGGCGTATCGCGAGGCCGTGGCGATCGATCGAAAGCTTTACGCGGCGAGCGAGAAAAACGCGGAGGTGCG
Organism: Polyangium mundeleinium; assembly: GCF_028369105.1. Taxonomy (NCBI): domain Bacteria; kingdom Pseudomonadati; phylum Myxococcota; order Polyangiales; family Polyangiaceae; genus Polyangium; species Polyangium mundeleinium. The sequence goes on from NZ_JAQNDO010000001.1 coordinate 563,332, forward strand.
TTACCAGCTCGCCGACTCGCTCTGGCGGCTCGGGGACGCGCTCACGACGAGCGGCGAGGCGTCCGAGGGCGAGGCGATGAGCGAGGAGGCGACGCGCCTGCTCGCCGGAGCGGAGCCGCCTTCGGGGCCGCCGTCGCGGATCTTCGGTCCGGCATCACGGCGAGGGCCGCGCCCGGGGCGCTCGTGGTAATCTCCGCGTCCCGACCATGATTTCCCTGAACGCCGAGTGGACCCGGCTCCTCCACAAGTACCAGGATGATCACCAAGATCCGCGCAACCAGGCTTGCCACAAGGTTGGCATCCCCCTCATCGCGCTGAGCTTCCCCGTGGGCGCGACGCTCGTCGGCTTGCCGCTCGCGGGGGCGATGTTCACCGTGGGCTGGGGTTTCCAGTTCGTGGGGCACGCACTCGAAGGGAAAAAACCTTCGTTCGTGGACGACAAGCGGAGCCTGGTCATCGGGCTGCTCTGGTGCATGGAGAAGTACGGCGTGCGCGTGTACGAAGAATCGCCCGCGGCATGACGACCTCGCCACGCGTGCCAAGCGCGCGTGGATGAGGCAGCATGGAGGCCGCCGATGCGCCATTTAACGCTTGGGGGCTCCGCTCGGGCGAGCCGAGCTACGCCCCCAAACCCCCAGCATGCTGCCCGTCTCGGGCTCATTTCTGCGGCGCTCCTCGCCGCTTGTGCAAACCCGACGCCCGTCGCGCCGCAGCAGCCGCCGTCCGCCAAGCTCGCGGAGTCGTTTGTCGCGGCGATCGACGCGGAGGCGGCCGATCCACTCGCGTCGGCGAAGTACCTCGACGCGATCGATCGGGCCGTCGCGAACGGGCGTGATCCCGAGGCGCTCGCCACGGTCGTCGCGTCGCTCGACGCGCTCGCGTTCCGGGAAGTCGAGGCGCTCGGGTTGCCCGGAGAACAGGCCGTCGCGTATCGCTCGCGCGACGGGATGCCCGCCGTCGTGGAGCGGCTGCGCGCGGCGTGGACGGCGGCCGGTGAGCGGCTCGCGCAAGGCGACGATCCGGGCGTGCTGCCGGTGATGCGCGGGAAGCTGGCGACGGCGCTGCACGAGCTCGCGATGTACGTGGGGCAAGAGCAGGCGGCGATGGTGTGGGGCGAGCGGCGGGGATGCGCGCGGGAAGCCGCGCTCGTCGCGCCGCTCGATTTCGCCGCGTTGCGAGGCCTCGCGGAGCCCTCACAGGTCGTACCGACGGGCGCGTTTGGCGCGACGTACCCGGGCGCGCGGCCGTTCTTCGCCGAGGTGACGCCGTACGTGGTGCGCGCGGACGCGTGCGCGCTCGACGTGAACGCGACGTTCTCGCTGCCCGGCGTGCGCGCGGTCGTGGTCGACATCGAGAACCCGCGCGAGCAGACGGTGTTCGTGTCGCTCGCGTCGAGGTCGGCGGCGGTCGTCGACGTCGCGGGGACGCGCGTGATCCGTCGTGGCTTCGAGGCCGGTGATGGGGCCGTGACGCGGCTCGGGCGTGTCTCGCTCCCGGTCGGGCGCGCGCGTGTCGTCGTGCGGGTCGGGCAGATGAGCGACGGGGATCAGATCGAACTCGACGTGTGGGGCGACGACGGCCTGCCCTTGCCGCTGCGCGCGCCGAAGGCGGGCGATGTGGCCACGGTGAGCCGGGCCTCGGGCGCGGCGCCGATCGAGATCACGGCGTCGAGGGCCGGGGACGCGACGCTCGCGCTCACGACGGCCGCGCTGCTCGGGCTCGGGGAGGCGCGCGTGGCCGAGCATCTCCTGGAAGAGCGAGGTTTGCCGGAGACGAGCAGCCCGCGCGTGTTCTTGCTGGCCGCGCGCGCGACGGCGAAGGCCGACGATCTGCCGGATTCGAAGCAGATCGAGCGGCTGCGCGCCTACACGGAGAAGACGCTCGCGGCCTGGCCAAAGGCGTGGGAGGCGCTCGTGACGCGCGCGGCGCTGACGGAGCGCAGGCGCGTGGTCGAGGGGCTCGCGGACGCGCTCGGCGAGCTCGGCGTGCGTCCGCCGGCGTCGGGGCAAGCCGTGGACAAACCCACGGCGGAGAAGGCCGTGACGGATCCGATGACGCTCACGTACGTGGCCGCCGCGGCGAAGCGCGGGCAGATGCTCGACGTCGCGGAGGAGGCGTACCGCGCGCTGGAGACGGCCGTGCCGGGATCGCCGCTGCTCGCGCGGGTCGACACGTACCTGCACGGGCGGGTCGGCGCGGACGCGGTGAAGGCTGCGTGCGCGGGAGGGACAGGCCGCGCGTATCTCCCGTGCATGCACGCGCATAAGCAGCGCGGAGACGCGCGCGCGGCGCTGGAGGAGCTCGGCCGCGTGCGGCGCCTGCGCTCGGCGCCGGATGCGTTTCGCGATGCGGAGGTCGGGCTCCATGTGCTCGCGGGAGATCTCGACGCGGCGATCGCGGCCTACGACGCGACGCCGCCGGCGCGGAGGCGTTTGCTCGACGCGCTCGGCTTTGCGGCGGGCCGGAACCGGTCGGATCTCGTGCGTCCGCGCCTCGAACGCGATCAACGTGTGGCGGTCGACACGCCGTATGCGATCCCGATCCTACGTCGGATCCTCGCGCTCGAACCCGATCAAGCGCGCGAACTCGAGGCCGAAGGCGCGCGCCTCGTGTCGGCGGATCGCGCGACGAACGTGATGCCCGGCGCGGGCACGGCGGTGCTCCGGCACGTCGAGCGGTACGCCGTGGATGCGGGCGGCGTGCTCCGGTACCTCGTCTACGATCTGCGGCGCGTGTCGGGCACGACGGACGTCGCGGAGGGCGCGGACTCGTACGGGCCTTCGATCGAGGCGAACGCCGCGCAGCGCTTGCTCCGGCGCCGCATCCACAAGCGCGACGGCCGCGTGGTCGAGCCCGATCAGGTCGCGGCCGAGCAGAGCCACAGCGATCTCTCGGAGCTCGAAAAGGGCGACTACGTCGAGCAGATCCTCGAAGGGTTCGTGCTGCCGGACGCGGGCGGGCAGATCGTGGTGGACGGGCCCGACCTCTTGCCGGCCCGCACCGGCGTGCGCGAGGCGGAGATCGAGCTGCGCCGCCCCGCCTCGCTCGCGCTCGGGCTCTGGTCGCATCCGCTGCTCGGCAAGCCGCAGGTCCGCACGGACAAGGGCGACGAGGTCCGCGTCTGGCGCATCGAGAACAAGGAGCCGCGCCGCATCGAGGACGGCGTGCCGCGGCTCGAACAGGCGGTGACGATCAGCTTCGGCACGCAGACGTGGGCGAACCTCGGTCGTTTGCTCGACGATCACGTCCGCGCGCTCGAAGACAAGGATCCGTACGTCGCGCGGTTCGCGCGCGAGGCCGCGGGGAGCGTCACGGCGCCCTCGCGCGCGCTCGTCGAGCGCGTGGTCACGGCCGTGGGCAAGCGCGTGAAGGTGCCCGGCGGCGGCGAGCTGTCGGACGTGTCGGCGATGTACGGCACGGGGCCGCAGCAGACGACGGCGCGCACGGTGCTGGAGCTCGGCCAGGGCAGCCGCGCGCTCGTCGTGTGGCGCGCGCTGCGCGAGCTCGGCGTGGACGCGCGCCTCGCGATCGCCGAGACCGAGCCGTTCAGCGGCGCGGCCGACTTCCCGCCGCACGTAGGCCGCTTCCGGTATCCGCTCGTCGTCGCGCGTTTGCCCGAGGGCGAGCTGTGGATCGACGCGGACGTGGACGGTCCGCCCTTGCCTCCAGGCCGCGTGAGCCCGGAGCTTCGGGGCAGGAACGCGATCCTGCCCGACGGCAGTCTCGTGACGGTGCAGGGCGACGCGAGCGAGAAGGGCGACGAGGTGGAGATCCGGCTCGCGCTCGACGCGTCGGGCGTCGCGCGCGGCACGTTCTCGATCGCGCTGCGCGGGCGCGAGGCGCAGTCGCTCGCGGACTCGCTCGACATGGTCGTCGGCACGGATCGGCGCGAGATGCTCCGCAACGTGGTGCTCACGTGGGTGCCCTGGGCCGACGTCGAGGACGTGGAGCTCGGATCGAGCGAGGGCTCGTGGGAGGTCTCGGTGCGCGCGAAGATCGCGATCTTCGGCTACTCGCAGCCCGAGACCCGCGACGGCAAGACGTGGCTGCTGCCGGGCCTCGAACCGATGCACCTCGCGCGTGGTTTCTCCAGCACGCTCGCTTCGTTCTACGCGTCCCGCGCGGGCCGCGAGAGCGCGCTGACCATCGACAGGCCGCTCCAGTACCGCGTCCGCCGTCGCATCGAGCTGCCCAAGGGCGCGACGGTCGCGCGCGCGCCGTCGTCGGTGAAGGTCGCGCACGAGGGGTTCTCCGCGTCGCGCGAAGGCTCGTACAAGGAGGGCGTGATCGAGGAGGCGTTCTTGCTCGATCTGCCGACGGGCACGGTGTCGGCGGGCGAGTACGACAGCTTCGTCGAGCGGGTGCGCGCCGTGGACGACGGCTTCATGGCCGGCACGCGCGTGAAGGTGTCACCCTGAGCCTGCGTACGTTGCGTCCCCCGCCGCCCGAGCCTCCGCGCGCGCCGGAGGGCATGCTCTTTGATGTGCCGCTCGCGCCGCGGACCACGCTCGGCGTCGGCGGCCCGGCTGCACGTTACGTCGAGGCGCGCACCGAGGAGGCCGTGCACGAGACGCTCGCCTGGGCGCGCAACCAGCGCCTCGACGTCACCGTGCTCGGCGGCGGTTCGAACGTGCTCGTCGCGGATCGCGGCGTCGACGGCCTCGTGCTCCGGGTCGCGGTCTCCGGCGTGAATCATGCGATGGAGGGGGATCGGGTCACGCTGACCGCGGGCGCGGGCGAGCCGTGGGATGCGCTCGTCGCGATGACCGTGGAGCAAGGCTGGGCCGGGCTCGAGTGCCTCTCGGGCATCCCGGGTGACGTGGGCGCGGCGCCGATCCAGAACATCGGCGCGTACGGGCAAGAAGCGGGCGACGTGATCACGTTCGTCTACGGCATCGATCGGCGCAGCGGCGCGACCGTGGGCATCGATCGGCTCGGCTGCCGCTTCGGCTACCGCGACAGCGTCTTCAAGCGCCGGGCGAGCGGCAGGTTCGTGATCGTCGGCGTGACGTTTTCCCTTCAGCGCGGCGGCTCGGCGGCCGTGCGGTACGCGGAGCTCGATCGGCACCTGCGCGACACGGGCGCCGGCCCTTCGCCTTCGCTCGCCGAGGTGCGCAAGGCCGTGCTGGAGCTACGCCGCCGCAAGTCGATGCTCGTCGAGGCGGGGGACGAGAACGCGCGCAGCGCCGGTTCGTTTTTCGTGAACCCGACGCTCGACGAGGCGGCCTTCGCCGAGGCCCGCGCGCGCATCGTGGCCGCGAACGTGCTCGAACCCGGCGAGAACCTCCCGCAGTTCGTCGCGGGCCCGGGTCGCGTAAAAATCCCGGCGGCGTGGCTCATCGAGCGCGCCGGGTTCAAGAAGGGAACGGGCGACGGTCCGGTGGGTCTGTCCACGCGCCACGCACTCGCGCTCGTCAACCGCGGCGGCGCGACGGCCGAGGACATCCTTCGCTTCGCGCGCCGGATTCGTGATGCGGTGCTCGCGCGTTTCGGCGTGCGGCTCGTGCCCGAGCCCGTGATGCTCGGCTTCCGGCCGGAAGAGGTCGAGGACCTCGTGGGGCACCCAACGACCTGATTTGGCGGCGTGTTCTGCCGCCGCGAAGGCGGCTACGCGCTACGCTCTCCCCGTGGTCGAACCTCTGGACGAAGGCAAGGTTCCGCAAGAGGCGCGCGACGAGCTCCCCGAAGGCGAGGAGAACGCGGAACCACGCACCTTCCGCAGCCTGCGGCCGCCGAAGCCGCTCGACGAGGACATGCTCGACGAGCTCGCGGCGCGCATCGCGACGATGCCCGAGCCCGTCGCCACGCTCGCCGTCGGCGTGGAGATCGCGCGGGCCGAGGGGGACGCGACCGGCGTGCGCAAGCGCCTCTTCGAGCTCGGGATCGGCATCGTTCGGTACGGTTTTTCGCTCGGCCTCGCCGCGCTCGTGGCGAAGCTCGGCGGCGCGGCGGCGCCGAGGCCGCTCGCAGAGGCGCTCGCGCGCGCGGCGCGGATCTCGGACGGGATGTGGTGCGAGCTCACGCGCACCATCGGCAACGCGCTGAAGCCCTACGACCCGGCGCTCGCGCAGATGCTCGCGTTCACGTCGCAGCGGCCGCTGACCGAGCTCGTTTCGGCGCGCAACGATTTCATCCATCGGGGCGGCTCCGGCGACAACGCGCTGGAGAAGCTGATGGCACTCCTCGAAAATACCGAGGCGCTCCTGTCGCTCTCGCTCCGGTGCGTGGTGTCGCTCGATCCGCTGACGTACGAGGCGCGCATGGGCACGCCGCTCCGGGGCGGGGTCTGGCGCAAGACGAAGGGCGCGCTGGCCGCGGGCGTCGAGGCAGGCGTCGCGTACGTGGTGCGCGAGGACGGGACGTGGATGCCCGTGTCGCCCTACCTGCCGCTCGTCGACAAACGGCTGCTCTTCGCGGACGGCCCGCACGCGCCGGGCAAACCGTGGCGCTGCACCGATCCGGAGATCGGCGAGCATCGGGAGCACCAGCCGGTCGACCGCGCGATCCGCAAGCTCGTGGGCGAGGACAAGAACGCGCCGCAGGAGCTCACGGACAGGCCACGCCTCGTCGGTCGGGACGCGGCGGTGAAGTCGCTCGAGCGCGCGGCGGAGGAGGCCGCGTCGGGCAGCGTGCGCATGGCGCTCGTGACGGGATCGTTCGGCGTGGGTCGGACGCGGGTCGCGGACGAGATCGTCGCGGCGGCCGCGGCGTACGGCTTCGGGCGCGTGATCGACGCGCGTTGTTCGGTCGAGCGCAGGACGCCGCTCCGCGCGCTGCGCACTGCGATCGAGGGCGTGAAGGGGCTCGGGCGCATGCGCGACGCGATCGAGCGCGCGCTCTCGGTCGAGGCCGCGATGACGCGCGCGGCGCTGGAGGCGTCGATCGAGGCGATCGAGGAGGCGCTCGTGGAGGCGAGCCTCGAAGAGCCGACGGTGCTCGACATGGACGACGCGCAGTGGGCAGACGAGCACACGCAGGGGCTTTTGCGCATGCTGACGGATCGAGCGATCCGCAAGGGACGCGGGCGGCTCTTCGTGATCGTGACCGTGCGCGACGAGCCGAACCCGAGCGTCGCGCTGCGGCGTTTCGTGGGTCGCGTCGAGCAAGGCATCGGCGCGGGCGCGACGCGCGTCATGCTCGACGCGCTCTCCTCGAAGGACGCCTCCGCGCTCGTGCAGAACGTCGCGCCGATCGCGAAGGACATCGAGCGTGCCGTGGTCGAGGGCGCGGGGGGCGTGCCGTTTTTCCTCGTGCAGCCGCTCCTCGTGTGGAACGAGACCGGCGCGCTCGTCTGGCGTGACGCGGCGTGGCGACCGCGTGACGAGTCGATCCTGCGCGCCTCGGTGCCGGGCGTGCGGGATCTTTTGCGCGCGCGGCTCGACTCGTTTTTCGATCCGGGATCGGACGGCGAGCGGGCCGCGCAGCACGTGCTCGCGTGCGTCGCGCTCTACGGCTCGGGTTTGCCGGTGGAGCAGCTCGTCGCGGCGGTGGAGGCCGCGGGGACGAACGCGCGGAGCGTGGAGCAGGCGCTCGAGCTGCTCGTGGAGTCGGGGCTGCTCATCGTGCGCGGCGAGCGGCAGGAGTACGGGTTTGCGCAGGAGATCGTGCGGCAAGCGGCGCTCGAAGACGTGCGGCAGAAGCCGTGGTTCCGCCGCATCCACCGGAGCCTGCTCGAAGCCGTGGGGCGGAGCGAGGTCGCCGAGGAGAACGCGGCGTTTCTCGCGGCGGGTCACGAGTCGCTCGGCGATCGCGAGGAGGCTGCGCGCTGGTACAGCAGGGCCGTGGCGAAGGCGCTCGCGGGCGGCGAGTTTGAACGGGCGATGGAGCTCGCGGAGAAGCTCGCGCAGGTAGCGAAGGGGGCCGAGCGCGCGCGCGCGGAGCTTCATGTGGGCGACGCGCTTTTCCGCGCGGGTCGCGCGGCTGAGGCGAAAGAGCGACTCGAAAAGATCCACCTCGACGGCGTCACGGACATGGGCGTGCGGCTCGAAGCGCGTACGCTCACGCTCGCGATCGCGGCGATCCTCCGGCATTTGCCTGCCGATCATGATCCGACGCTCGTCGCCGACGCCGATGCTCATGGCGACATGGCTCTGCGTGTCGAGACGCGCCTCGCTGTCGCGAGGCTCTCCCGGGGGCATCGCGGGCTCTCGCTTGCCGAAGCGGCGATCGGGCTCGCGGCGGCGTGCCCGCTGGAGCTCCGCTACCGCGCGCTCGGGATGAGGCTCGAGCTTTTGGCGGAGGTCGATCCGAGCGACGTGGTGAGGCTGCAACGCGCGACGGAGCTCGTGCGCACCGCTGCGCGCGAGCTCGGCTCTCCGTGGGCCGAGCTCGACGCGGACAACGCATTCGCGTGTGCTCGATCGAACGCCGGAGATTTTGCGACGGCGCTCCCTCTCTTCGAGAGCATTTCCGAGCGCGCGAAGCGGTTCAAGTTCGGGACGCTCGAACGCGAGGTCCTGGTGAACACGGCGACCACGTATCTGCGTACCGGAGATGCAGCGCGGGCTGCGAACGCCGCGAACCGCGCTGCGGAGACGTGCCGCGCCGCCGGCGACCTCGTCATGCTCGCGGGGGCGCTCTCTGTGTGTGCGGACGGTCTGCTCCGGATCGGGGAGCTCGCCCGCGCGCGCGCCGCGATCGACGAAGCCATCGAGATCATTCTGCCCGGGCGCGACTACCGAGCGACACTAGCGCTCCTGCGGCGCGTCGAGATCTGCGAGCAGAGCCATGACGAAGAGCAGGCTGCCAAGGACGCGACGACGGCCCGCGTGATCGCTCTGGAGAACGGCAACGTCGATCATGCTGCGCGAGCCGTCTTGTGGCTCGCGCTCCACGCGGCGCGATGCGCGGACCCGGGCGCGCGCGACGAACTCCAGAAGGCTGTCGAGAGCGCCAGCCAAGTCGAAGCCTCCTTGCGCCCCCCGACCCGCCGGCTCGTCGATGCAGCGCGGAAGCTGCTCGCGGCGAGCTGATGTTCGATCCCCGGGCCTTCGTTACTCGAGGATCACGACGCCCCGCGTGCGCGCTCTCTCGAGGATCACGACGCCGCGCGTCTTCGGCGCCGGCAGCTTCGCGAACTTCTCCGCCGCGTCCTTGTACGCCGCGCCCTCGCCCGTGTGCTGGAACGAGAACACCTTCAGGATGAGCCCATCCCCGGGCTCCGTGCGCGCGATGAACGACGCGGGCTTGAACCCCGGCTTGCTCCCCGACGCGCCGCCGAGGTCGAGCTCGAGCCCACGGATGCGCGGGCACCTCTCGATCCCGACGTCGCGGCACTTCGTGTCCTTCTTCGCGCCTGCCTCCGCGACCGGCAGATGCTTCATCCCGTCGAGGAGCTTGTCGTCCTTGATGCGCGTGACCTTCCCGTCCCGCACGCGCGCGAGCGCCTCGTCCAGGCTCCGCAGCGGCGTGCGCGACGCGGCGACGTAGATGTCCTCGAAGCCGAGATCCTTGTCGTTCAAACGAAACCGCGCGTCCCCGCTCGGGATGCGTGACGCCTGGCTTCCTTCGAGCGGGTTTTTCGTGCCGATCCGCTCGTCCGGGAAGAGCACCGTGAGGCCGCTGCTCGCGTTGTTCTGGAAGATGTAGACGTACGCCCGCGGCTTGACGTCGACCTTGAAGAACACGCGCGTGTTCGTCGGAAGCGGCTCGTCCGGTTTGACCGTCCGTGTCCCGCCGCCCGCGCTCTCCGGCAGCTCCGCCTCCATCGACAGGGTGATCGTCAGCTCTTCCTTGCGCTCCGCCTCCGGCACCGTGTGCTGGTAGAGCGTGTCGAGCGCGGCTTGCCGCTCCTCCTCCGAGGAGGCCTGTTTCACCGCGGCGACCATCGAGCTGACGGGGCTGAGGAGCCCGAGAAGCGCCTTCTTCTCCTTGTCGTACGTCTCCTTGTCGATCGCGCACGCGTTGTAGTCCCGGCAGAGCCGCGTGTGCGCCGCGACATACTTCTCGGTCTCCGCCGAGATGCGGCGGATCGCCACGTCCTCGAACGTCGCCGTGTCCGAGGCGAGGTTCAGGACGCCGATGTCGCCCGCGGCGAGATCACTCGAGCAATCGATGGAGGGACGGACCTCCTCGCCGCAAGCGACGCTGCCTGGGTTCTTCACCACGCACGACGCGCTGAGGAGGGCGATGCCGGCCACGGCGAGCGCACCGAGGCCGACGTGCACGAAGCTTCGGCGGTGGGACATGGCTGCCGAGGGTACGGGGAAGGGCCCGCGTTTGCGAGCCCAGCCCGTCAATTGATCGTGAAGGACTTGGTGACGCTGACGGGCGCGCCGTCGAAGGGCGGGACGCGCGCGCCGCGGAAGACGCCGGCCACGCAGCCGCCGACCGAGGTGCCCGCGAAGGGCGGGCCCTGCACCTGCGCCGAGGTCACGTTGCCGCTCGGTGCGAACGTCACCTTCACCTTGCCCGTGCCCGTCGGGCCGTCCGCCGTCTTGCAGCTCTTCGCCGCGCCGGCCGCCGAGCCGAGCGCCGAAGAGGCCGCGCCGCGGTTGAACTCCTTGCCACCCTCCGCAGGCGGGGGCTCCGCCGTGGGCGCGGCCGTCGTCGTAGGCGCCGCCGTCGTCGCCGTCGGCGCTGCCGTGTTCGTCGGCTTCGGGCCCGTTCCACCCGTGCCTGCGATCGGGCCGCCGACCTTCGCCGTGTCCGTCGTCGCGGGCGCAGCGCTGTTCGTGGTCGTGGGCGCCACTGCGATCGTGTCCGTGGGCGTCGGGGTGGGCGTCGTGGGCGCGGCGGACGCCGTGGGGGTCGCCGACGTCGTCGTGTTCTCCGTCGTCACCGGGTTCGGCGGCTGTCCGCGCAGCAGGAAGAACGCGGCCGCGCCTGCGACCACGATGCCGAGCGCGATGCCGACGACGAGGCCCGCCGAGCTCTTCTTCTGCTCGGGCACCTGCACCATCACGACCTGCGGGATCTGCGTGCCGGTCAGCGGGAGCTGCGTGCCCGTGAGCGGGATCTGCGTGCCCGTCATCGGGATCTGCGTGCCCGTCATCATGCCGGGCATCGAGGCCATCATCGGCTGCGGAGGCGGCTCCACGACGGGCGCCATGAGCGGAGGCGGCGCGAGCATCGGACCGCCGAGCCCGCCGCCGCCGAGGTTCATGATGTCGTCGAGCCCGCCGCGGCCGTCTTTCTTCTTCGGCTCGTCCTTCGTGGCGGCCTTCTCGGCCGCGGTGAGCGCCGAGAGCGAGAAGAGCACCGAGTTCTCGTTGCGCTCGCCGACCTGGTTGCCCTTCGGCCCCGCGGCAGGCGGCACCGAGGCGCGCGCGGGCTCCGGCTCGCCCTTCTGCGATCCGAAGAGATCCTGACGACCCCCCGTCTTGCGCGCCGCCGCCTGGTTGCGCGCGGCCGCAGGCGCGGCGCCCGCGCCCTCGGGCATCATGAGCGTCGCGTTCATGTCGTCTGCGGGCGGCGCTGCGGCGGGTGCTGCGCCGCTGCTGCGACCCACGGCTGACATGATCTCGGGGACCTGCGACATCGGCAGCCAGTCCGACATGCCGTCTTTCCAGACGTACGTGTCGTTCGTGACCGTGCCTGCCGCGTACGCAGCCGCGAGCGCGGCGGTCGACATCGTGCGTTGGTCGTCGTCGCCGACGTTGACCGTCCAGTCGCTGCCGCCTGCTGCGGCTGCGTTCGGATCACCTGCGAAGACGCGGGTCGCCCCGTCGTCTTCTTCTTCGTAGCCACCCTGGCCGTGTGCATCGGGCGCGGCTTCGTTCGCGTTGACGACGATGGCCGAGCCGCACTTCTTGCACTTGATCTTGACGGTCTTACCGACAACTTTTTCGTCGGCGATCGTGTACTTCGCCTGGCACGACTGACACGTAATCTTCATGGGGAAAGCTGCCCTTCCGGGTCTCGCGCACGTGCACGAACGATCGTCTTGCTCTCTCGCCGAGGACCTGCGGTCCGGTCGTTACCGGCCTCTCCGTACGCCGTCACAAAGCATAACGGTTTCGCACGAGCGCGATCAAGCAACCTACAGGTGCTCGTTCGACGTGCGAGCAAGTCACCCCGATCTACCCGACCCGGGCGTCAGCGGTTCAGGGGTACGAGCGTCGTGCCGTCTGCCCCACAGAACTGCGCCTCGGAGCCGTAGCGCTCCCCGCACGTCGGGCAGACCTTCCCCGCCGGCGCCCCCGCGCGGGTAGGGGAAGATCGTGCCGGGGCTTGGGCCTTCGGGGCCTCCGCTTCGGCTTCCGCGTCCTCCGCGTCCTCCGCGCCTGCTGCGGCTTCCGCTTCCGCCGGTGCTTCCTCGGTCAGCTCGGCGTCCGCCTCCGGGGCCGTCTCCGCCGGCCTCCGCCCGCGCCGCATCAGCACGAGCCCCGCAAAGCCGAGGGCGAAGGCGAGGCCGATCACGATCGCCACGAACGTCTGCTTCCGCTCCCGGCCCACGTCGTCCGCGACGCCCTTGCGTCCCCCCACCGCGCCCGTGGCGATCACGGCCACCGCGGCCTGCTCCGGCCCCTGCGGGTCGAGCGTGCCTGCCGAGAGGAGCGCGTCGTACTTCGTCGGGCTCGTGATCTCCACGGCGATCGGCACGCCCTTGCCGGACACCGTCGCCACGAGCTCGACGCGCCCCTCCTCGGCGCCCTCCGCCACCGTGACCGTCCCGCTCCCGTCGACGGTCACTTTCGCCGCGAAAGGACCGGGCGTCACCGTCCACGTCGGCTTGACCCAGACACCACAGCCTTCGCTGTCCGTGACCACGGTTCGGAAGGAAAAACGATCCCCTGGCCGGAGCGTCTTCTTCGCCGGATACACCTCCAGCCGCGCCGGATCTCCCGCCACCTTGCAATAGTTCGGCGGTGCCTTGGGTGCGGGCACCGCGGCGCTCGCGGCGGCGCTCGGGGGCGGGCTCGCCGGGGGGCTGGAAGGCGCGGCGCTCGCGGAGGCGCTCGCGGAGGCGCTCGGCGCGGCTTCCTCGCCGTCGCGCTTCACGAGCCCGAACGAGCGCGATCGGCTCGCCGTCGCCGTGCAGGTCACGCCCTCGGCCGTGACCTTGTGCTCCGACGTCTCCTGCATCGCGATCGACGTGTCCGTCGCCGACACCGTCGTCGTGACGGTGATGCGCTCCTTCTCGTTCGAGAGGCTGCACCGCGTCCTCCAGAACCGCCCGCCGCCCGACTGCGAGTGGCTCACGCGCCCGAGCCCCGGCGCCTGCTCCCAGCACTCGGCCGTGCTCCAGGCGCGCCCTGCGCCGACGATCGACAGCTCGCCGCCCTGCTCGCGGATCTGCACCGATCCGCCGCCCCCGCCTTGACCCCGCGGCTTCGGCCCGCATGCGTCCACCCAGCCATCGAAGGACCAGCTCTCCGATACGGAGCTCGCCGACCACGAGCCGCTCAGCGTGGGTTTGCCCTGGGCGCTCGCGCTCGCGGAGCACGCCGTCGTCGTGGCGAGCGCGAGGGCTGCGAGCGAGCGACGTGCGAAGGAACGTGTGCAGCGCACGGCCGAGCACCGTAGCAGATCGACGGAGAACGTGGACGGAGAGGACCGCGTGATCCTTGCGATCCTTTTGCAGTTGTATTGCGCTGGTGATACGGCTTTTTCAGGCTTCCGCGCAACCGCGCCTTCAAGATTCGCCTGACGAGGTCCGAGACATGACGACCCTTGGCTTGCTCACCGGCCTGCGTCGCCGCCCCGTCGCGACGCTCGTGGCGCTCTCCGCGCTCCTTACCGCCGCGCCCGCGATCGCACAGACCACGGGCACCGATCGCATCCCTGCGTCGAACGGCGAAGGCGCCGACCTGCACCTCTTCCGGCCCGCGGTCGACTCGCGTGGCTTCTTCACGGTCAACGGCGCGAGCGTCTTGCCCGGCGGCGCCATCAGCTTTGGCCTCGTCCTCGACTACGGCAGGAACCTCCTCGAGCTCGCGCCCGGCCACGGCGCCGACTACCTCGTCGACCACGCCCTGCAGGGCACGCTGAGCTTCAACTACGGCATCGCCGATCGGCTCGTCCTCGGCCTCACCGCGCCCGTCGTCCTCAACTACGGCACGAGCGTCACCGACATCGGCCCCGGCGGCACCGGCAACTACGACGACAACGGCCTCACCGCGGAGGCCCTCGGCCACATCGCCGTCCACGGAAAGCTCCGCCTGCTCTCGCCCGACGGCCCCATCGGCCTCGCCCTGCTCGTGCAAGGCGGCTACGGCATCGGCGGGCAGCGCAACTTCGGCGCCGATGCAGGCTTCTTCTACTGGCCCCAGCTCATCGTCGAGAAGCAGTTCGGCAAGACGAACGTCGTGCGCCTCGGCCTGAACGCCGGCTACCGCGGGCACACCGGGGAGAACGCCACGTTTGGCCTCGATCGAGCGGGCGCGCCGCAGCTCGCCTCGGGCGTCTTTCAGTACAACAACCTCGGCACCGGCGGCTTCGCGGCGAGCGTCCGCATCGGCGACAAGTTCGACATCACGGCCGAGACCTACGCGAGTTACCTCCTCGCCGGCGCCTCCGACGCGAAGCAACGCTTGAGCGCCGAGGTCCTCGGCGGCTTCAAGATCTTCATCCAGAAGAACTCGTACCTCTCGCTCGCGGGCGGCATCGGCTACCTGCCCGGCTTTCAGTCCGCCTCGCAGCGCGGCATGCTCGCGTTCGTCTTCGAGCCGTTCGAGGAGGACCGCGACAAGGACGGCATCCCCGACGACGTCGACCAGTGCCCCGACGAACCCGAGGACCGCGACGGCGACGAGGACACCGACGGTTGCCCCGAGCAGGATCCGGTCGACGAGCCCGTCCAGGTTCGCAGCGGCGATCGCGACGGCGATGGGATCCTCGACGCGGAGGACGGCTGCCCGGACAACGCCGAGGACAAGGACGGCTTCGAGGACACGGACGGCTGCCCCGAGGACGACAACGACAAGGACGGCATCCCCGACGTGCGCGACAAGTGCATCAACACGCCGGAGGACAAGGACGGCTTCAAGGACGACGACGGCTGCCCCGAGGACGACAACGACGCCGACGGCATCCTCGACGGCGTGGACAAGTGCCCGGACGAACCCGAGACCTTCAACGGCAAGGACGACGAGGATGGCTGTCCTGACAAGGGCAGCGTCATCGTGCAGGACAACAACGTCCTCATCCTGGACAAGATCCTCTTCAAGACGGGCAGCGCCGAGATCCTCGCGCAGTCGTTCCCGATCGTGGACGCGGTCGCCGCGACGCTGAAGGGCAATCCGAGCTTGAAGCTCCTCGAAGTGCAGGGCCACGCCGACGTGCGCGGCGCCGAGTTCGCTAACGTGAAGCTCACGCAGGCCCGCGCCGAGTCCGTGGTGAAGGCGCTCATCGAGCGCGGCGTCGACGCGAGCCGCCTGCGCGCCGTGGGCTACGGGCCGTTCTGCCCCATCGATCCGGCGAGCAACGCCGTCGCGTGGGAGAAGAACCGCCGCGTCGAGTTCAAGATCGTCCGGACCGATGCAGGCCCGACGGGCGTCGAGCTCGGCTGCGAGAAGGCGCGATCGAAGGGGATCTCCTCGCCGGCGCCCTGAACGGGATTCCTCTCGGAGAATCGAGCCCGCCTCCCATAACGCTTCCTATTGGCGAGATCGAGCGCCCTGCAATGCGCGTCATCGTCGCGCCGCAAGGTGCCTCGTTGCTTTATCGTCTCGTCATGAAGAATTTCCGCGCCCTTCCTGCTGTCCTCCTCGGGCTGTCTTCGATCCTCGTGGGGTGCATCGGCGAGAACGAGGACGTCGTCTTCGTGGAGCCTCGCATCGAGGCGCCGGCCGCCGACGTCAAGGTCGGCGTGCTCGGCGTCGCGGTGAGCGGCGATTTCAAGCTCACGCTCGCGCTCGGGCCACGCGCGAGCGGGCCGAGCACCGTGCAGCTCGGCGCGGTCGCCATCACCGACGCGCCGAACCAGCAGTCCATCGTGTCGGGTCTCTCGCTCACCTCCACGAAGCCGTTCCCCGTCACCGTGCAGCCGGACAGCGAGGTCACGATCGACTTCCTCCTCGACAAGATGATCCCGGAGGGGGCCGTGGACGCGCTTTGCCTGCCCGCGGGCATCCGGATCGCGGCGACGATCCAGGACAGCCTCGAGGTCGGCGCGACGTCCGTCGCCTCCGACGTGTTCAAGCCGACCGGCTGCATGTAAGGCCGTAGGAAGAAGACAGGCCGGTCTTCCGCGCGCTACATTTCCGCCCGCGAGGTTCGCGATCGATGGCACACGACGACGCACGCACGCTCGACGCCGACGAGCGGCGCTTCACGAACGGCGGCGGTGGGGAGAGCCTGGGGCTCGACGACGAGGGCTTGCGCGCGCTCCGTGTGGCGATCGCGGCATGGCGCATCGGCCCCGTCGCCGAGGCCGAGCGCAAGGTGCGCCCGCGCCTGGAAAAGTTCACCACCTGGAGCGGCCTCGAGGTCCTCGACGTCGCCACGCCGGCCGACAAGCGCGTCCACTACAAGGGCGACCTCGGCCTGCCCGGCGAGTACCCGTTCACGCGCGGCGTCCAGCCGACGATGTACCGCGGCAAGCTCTGGACGATGCGCATGTTCGCCGGGTTCGGTACGCCCGAGCAGACGAACCAGCGCTTCAAGTACCTGCTCGCCGAGGGCCAGACAGGCCTCTCGACCGCCTTCGATTTCCCGACCTTGATGGGATACGACTCCGATTCGCCGCGCTCGCTCGGCGAAGTCGGCATGTGCGGCGTCGCGGTCGACACGTTGCGCGACATGGAGGTCCTCTTCGACGGGATCCCGCTCGACAAGGTCACGACCTCGATGACCATCAACGGGCCGGCGATCGTGCTGCTCGCGTTCTACATCGCGCTCGCCGACAAACGCGGCATCCCGCGCGACAAGATCGGCGGCACGGTGCAGAACGACTGCCTGAAGGAGTTCATCGCGCAGCACGCCTGGGTCGTCGGGCCGCGGCCCGCGATGCGCATCGTGACCGACATGATCGAGTTCTGCGCGCGCGAGGTCCCGCGCTGGAACAGCGTCTCGATCAGCGGCTATCACATCCGCGAGGCCGGCGCGACGGCCGCCCAGGAGCTCGCCTTCACGATCGCGGACGGCCTCGCCTACGTCGAGAGCGCCATCACGCGTGGGCTCGACGTCGACGACTTCGCCCCGCGCCTCAGCTTCTTCTTCGACGTGCACAACGATTTCTTCGAGGAGATCGCGAAGTTCCGCGCGGCACGGCGTATGTGGGCGCGCTTCATGCGCGAGCGGTACGGCGCGCGCAAGGCCGAGAGCCTCAAGCTCCGCACGCACGCGCAGACGGCGGGCGTCTCGCTCACGGCGCAGCAGCCGTACAACAACGTCGTGCGCGTCGCGCTGCAGGCGCTCGCGGCCGTCCTCGGGGGCACGCAATCGCTGCACACGAACTCGCTCGACGAGACGTACGCGCTTCCCACGGAGGAATCGGTCACGATCGCGCTGCGGACGCAGCAGATCATCGCGCACGAGAGCGGCGTCGCGAACACGATCGACCCGCTCGGCGGCAGCTATCACGTGGAATGGTTGACCGACAAGCTGGAGGCCGAGGCGCTCGACTACATCCGCCGCATCGACGAGATGGGCGGCATGGTCGCGGCCGTGGAGAAGGGGTATCCGCAGCGCGAGATCGCGGCCTCGGCCTACCGCTTCCAGCGCGAGGTGGAGGACGATCAGCGCGTGATCGTGGGCGTGAACAAGTTCGTCGCGTCGGAGGAGAAGAACATCCCGCTCCTCAAGATCGACGAGGCGGTGCAGCGCACGCAATGCGAGAACCTCGCCAAGGTGAAGGCGAGCCGTGATGCTTCGGCCGTGCGCGAGGCGCTCGCGGCCGTGCGCGAGGCTGCGCGGGGCACGTCGAACCTCATGCCCCCGATCATCGCCGCCGCGAAGGCCTACTGCACCGAGCAGGAGATCTGCGACGTCCTGCGCGAAGTGATGGGCACGCACTCCGATCCCGCCGAGTTCTGAGCGGGCCCTGGGCCCCGGGCCGCGAACCCGAACGATCCCACCAGAGAAGAAAATGCTTGCCCCGAGCGAGCATTCCTACGTAAACTAAGACCACTGCCGGCCTGTCGTCCCACTCGAATTGGGCGATGGAGTCATCGTCGATTCAGAGCCGCACGACATTCGGAGCCTCCCATGGAAGCTTCTCTTGGTCGGTTTTTGGCCGATATGGCCCTCGATCCGTCCCATTTGGCCGCGTTCCTCCAGGATCCCGAGGCGTTGATGAAGCGGGTGAACCTGGGTGAGGAAGAGCGCCTCGTCGTTCAGAGCGCGAACCCCGCGTTGATGTCCGACTGGCTTTGCACGGAGCGCGGAGGACCCGCCTCGGCCCCGTGGAACTGCCCGGTTCTCGCCGTCTTGTTTTGAGCCACGCCGGCGAGGGCCCCTCGTTCGTCACGGAGGGCTCTCGGGCGTCTCGCCGCATTCCGTACGCCCGCAGGTGAGCTTGCGTGCGCTGCTGCCTGTCGAAAATTTGCCGCTCAGCATGTTCTTAGCGAACCCGGCCGCACCGGGTTAGCATGACGCCATGCGCCTGCGCCCGGGCGATACCTTCGACCGGTACGTGATCGAAGCGCTCCTCGGCGAGGGGGGCATGGGCGAGGTGTATCAAGCGCGCGACGTCCGCCTGCAGCGCCGTGTCGCGCTGAAGGTCCTGCGCAAGGACGCCGCGGCCGATCCCGAGGGCTGGCAACGCGCCCTCGTCCGCATGCTCCGCGAGGCCCGGGCCGCCGCGGCGCTGAACCACCCGAACACCGTCTCCATCTACGACATCGGCGAGGCAGAGAATCTGCCCTACCTCGCGATGGAGCTCATCGAGGGCCTCTCGCTCCGGCGCTTGATCGGCGGCGGCGCCTCGATCTCCACGCGGCTCGGGTGGCTGCTCGACGTGGCCCGCGCCCTCTCCGCCGCCCACCGCGCGGGCCTCGTCCACCGCGACGTGAAGCCGGAAAACGTGATGCTGCGCGAGGACGGCGCCATCAAGGTCCTCGACTTCGGCATCGCCCGGCGCGTGCGCCTCGACGCCGACGAGGCCGCCTCCACCCAGCGCGGCACGGAGATCGGGAACAAGATCGGGTCGCTACGCAGCGCCGACACGGTCACGAGCGAAGGCGTCATGGTCGGCACCCCGGCGTATATGTCGCCCGAGCAGCTCACGGGAGATCCGGTCGACGCGCGGACGGATCAGTTCGGTTGGGGCGTGCTCGCGTACGAGCTCATCACGGGCCGCGTGCCCTTCGGCGCGAACCTCGAAGGCATCAAGCTGCTCTCGTCCATCTTGCAGGACGAGCCCCCGTCGCTCGACGGCCTCGTGCCGTCGGTGATCGAGCGTGTCCTCAAGCGCACGGTCGCGAAGCGCAAAGTCGACCGCTTCTCCTCGATGGATCTCGTGGTCGACGCGCTCGCGCCTTATGTCGCGTCCGAGCACGCGGGCGGCCTGCACGACGTCGTGATCCCCGGGCCCGACTCCGCGCAGCCGGAGACCCTGGCGCCCGAG
Organism: Polyangium mundeleinium; assembly: GCF_028369105.1. Taxonomy (NCBI): domain Bacteria; kingdom Pseudomonadati; phylum Myxococcota; order Polyangiales; family Polyangiaceae; genus Polyangium; species Polyangium mundeleinium. Next base: position 582,782 of record NZ_JAQNDO010000001.1, read on the forward strand.
GACGTGGCGCCGAACGCGCGCGTGCTGCCGCTCGGGCCGAGGATGTCCAGGGTCGCGATCGCGACGAAGTCGGAGTCCGCGCCGCCACCCGCGCGCGCCACGCCTGCCACGCACACGATGCGCTCGCCGGACCTCGACAAGGCCGGGCGCCTCACGCCGGCGCCGCCCGCGCCCGTCGTGCGCGTGGAGATGTCCAGCCATGCGGGGAAGACCACGACGGCGGCGATGACCACACTCGAATCGCCGGCCCTGGCGACGGCGGCTCCGCCGAAGCTCGGGCGGCGGTGGCCGCGCTGGTCGATGTTGGGCCTCGGCGCGATATGGGTCGTGGCCGCGGCGGTGTGGGGGACCTTCTGGTATCGGAAGAAAGTTGCGCCCCCGCCCGTGGCCACGATGGCGCCCCTGCCTGCGCCCACGCCGATCACGGAGCTGCCCATTTCGGGATCGTCGAACCCTGCAGCGATCGCCGCGTTTCGGGAGGGTTTGCAGGCCTTGCGGGACGCGTCCTGGGAGTTCGCGCGGGGGGCGTTCGAGCGCGCGACGAAGGCCGACAATGGGTTTGGCGCGGCGTATCTGCGCCTCGCGCTCATCGAGCGGTTCCTCACCGACACGGCGAGCACGCGGCTCGCCTTCCAGCGCGCCGTGCAGCTCCGGAGCACGATGACGGAGCGGGATCAGGTCCTCCTCGACGCGCTCGAACCCCTCCTCCAGCGAGATCCTCCGGACGTGAACGAGACGGTCAAGCGGATCGAGGACGCCTCGAACCGATATCCGCGGGACGCCGAGCTCGTCAATTTGCTGGTGTCGCTGCAGATGCGCGCCGAGCCCTCGCGGCTCCTCACGCTGACCGACCGATGCCTCGAGCTCGATCCGAAATACGCGGATTGCTGGCATGCACGGTCGTTTTCGCTCTTCCGGATCGGAAAGGAGCGGGAGGCGCTCTCGGCGCTCGATCGTTGCGTCGAGCTCGTGCCGGCGGCGGTGGATTGCCTGCGCGAGCGGGTCCTCGCGCGGAAGTATCTCGGGCAGTGCGACATGCTCGAAGCGGACGTGCGGCAATGGATCACCAAGGATCCGAGCTCGGCGATCGCCCACAACGAGCTCGCCGGGGCCCTGCAGGCCGGCGGGCAGCAAGGCCCCGCCGTGAAGGCGGCCGTCGAGCAGGCGGCGAGGAAATTCCGGGATCAGGGGCGCATCGAGGAGGCCGGCCGGCTGCGCATTCATCATGCGGTCATCTCCGGCGACTTCGAGGCCGCCGAGCGCATCGCGCGCGAGCTCGAACAAGACATCGCCGACGAATCCCTGGAGGAGAAGCACATCGTCCCGGCCCTCGCGCTCGTCCAGCTTTATGGGGAGCTCGGCCAGGACAAACGCGCGGCCGAGGTGGCCGATCGATTTCTCGCGCAACGCTCGGCGTGGACGCAGCCGGTCGTCCGGTCGATCTGGTGGGATCCGACGGTCGCGTTCCTCGAAGCGAAGCGGCGGGGGGGCGGGTTCGACGCCGTGCAATTCACCCTGGCGCGCGCCTCGTGGGAGAGCAGCTTCGCGAGCAGCACGAACGACATGAAGCAGGCCTCGATCTGGTTCGTCGGGTACGCCATGCCTGCACGAACGGAGGCCCAGGCGCGGGAGGCGCTCGCGGCGCAGCCCGCGCTCCAGCCGGCGACCTTTTATGCGCAAATGGCGCCGCGGGTGGAGATGTGGCTCGGCGGCGTCCATTACCTGGCCGGCGACGTCGAGCGCGCCTTGCCGCACCTCGAAGTGGCCGCCCGCTCCTGCACGGCCCTCGACGAGCCCATTCTCCACACCGTCGCGACGTATCGCCTCGGCGTCGCGCGCGAGCAGCGAAACGACAAACAAGGCGCGTGCTCCGCGTATCGAGCCGTGCTCGATCGCTGGGGGCGCGCGAAGGGCTCGGTCACGGCCCAGGGCGCCGTGGCCCGGGCAAAAGCGTTGAAATGCGTCGAATGAGGCACGAGCCCGGCGCATGCCACGGGAGGCATCAGGCCGCATGATCAAAGAAAAAGGTACGCTCGTCGTCGTGGGCACCGGCATCCGGACGGTCGGTCAGCTCACCGGCGATACCATTGCAAGGCTCAAGACCTCCACGAAAGTCTTTTACATCATCGCCGATCTCGTCGGCGAGCAGGTCATCAAGCAGATTCAGCCCGCCGCGGAGTCGCTCGGCCGGTTTTACCGGCTCGGCCGCAATCGCCGGGAGGCGTACGACGCCATGGTCGAGCGGATCATGAGCGCCGTCCGCGACGGCCATCGCACGTGCTGCGCGGCGTACGGCCACCCGGGCGTCTTCGCCTTCCCCACGCACGAGGCCATTCGCCGGGCGCGCGCCGAGGGCTTCGAGGCCACGATGTTCCCGGCCGTCTCCGCCGAGGATTGCCTCTTCGCCGATCTCGGCGTCGACCCCGCGAACCCCGGCTGCAACAGCCACGAGGCCACGCGGTTCGTCCTGTACAAGAAGTCCGTCGACCCCACGTCGGGGTTGATCCTCTGGCAGGTCGGCATGTTCGGCGACGCGACGTACCGGCCCGAGGGCAACCGCGGCCAATGGATTCACGTGCTCGTCGATCGCCTGCTCCAGCATTACCCCGAGGACCACGAGGTCACCCTCTACGAGGCCGCGGTCTTCATCAATTGCCCCCCGCGCATCGAGCGAATCGCGCTCGGCAAACTCGCCGATGCCGAACTCACGCCCTCGACCACGCTTTACGTGCCCCCGGCCCGGCGCGACGTGCTCGACGAGGAGACGTGCGCCGCGCTCGGCATCGAACGCGCGGCCCTCGCGCGCTGAATTTGCCCGGCCTCCTTCCTGCGAAGGCACCTTCGCGCTACCCTCTGCGCCATGCCCCTTTCCCCTGGAGAAAGGTTCGATCGGTACGTCGTCGAAGCGCTCCTCGGCGAAGGCGGCATGGGCGAGGTGTATCGCGTGCAGGATACGCGCCTCGGCCGCAGCGTCGCGCTCAAGGTGCTTCGGCGCGACATCCAAGGCGGGAGCGAGAGCTGGGCCCGACAGGTGCGCCGCATGCTCCGCGAGGCCCGGATCGCCGCGGCTTTGAATGATCCCGGCATCGTCGCGGTCTACGACGTCGGCGAGCACGAGGGCGCGCCTTTCATCGCGATGGAGCTCGTGCAAGGCAAGCTCCTGCGCGACCTCGTGCACGCGGATGCGCCGCTCGGCGAAAAGATCACCCTGCTCTCCGCGGTCGCGCAGGTCCTCTCCGTCGCGCATCGCGCCGGGCTCGTGCACCGCGACGTCAAGCCCGAGAACGTGATGATCCGCGAAGACGGCGCCATCAAGGTCCTCGATTTCGGCATCGCGCGGCGCACCGACGAGGAGATCGCGGCGTACGACGGGCCCGACGATTTCGCCACGCGCACCGGGGATGGCTCGTTCGTCGGCACCCCCGCGTACATGGCGCCCGAGCAAGTGAAGGGGGATCCCATCGACGCGCGGGTCGATCAATTCGCCTGGGGCGTCACCGCGTACGAGCTCCTCGCGGGCAAACTGCCGTTCCGTTTGGATCGCGGGCCCGTGAGCCTCATCGCCTCGATCCTGAGCGACGAGCCGCCGCCGATGAACGACGTGCCTCCCGAGATCGAGGCCGTCGTTTTTCGCGCGCTCGCCAAGGAGCCCGCCGATCGCCACGCCTCGATGGACGACATCGTCACGGCGCTCGCGCCCTTCGCCACGCCGATCACCACGCTCCTGCGGAGAAGGGACGGGCCTGCGAACGCCGCGCGTCCCTCCGTGCGAGAGCCGCCTCCTCCGAAGGCGAGCACCCCCTCCCGCAGCACGACGACGCGCTCGCCCGCGCGCCGCGCCGCCACGAATCGCACGCCGGTGACGACCCCACGCGCGCCCGCGCGCTCGCGCCGCTTTCTCGGCCTCGCCGCCATCGTCACGCTGGGCGTCGCGGCCGCGGGGTTCGTCTTCGCCCGCAAGGCCAGGACCGCGCCGCCGCCCGTGCTCGCGCGGACCTCCCTCACGCCCGTCCCGACGATCGTCACCGCGCTGCCTTTGCCGAAGTTCGCCAATGAAGAGGCGCGCGCGGCGTATCGCGAGGGGCTCCAGGGGTTGCGCGACGGGGCCTGGAGGACGGCCTATGCCGCCTTCGCGCGCGCCACGCAGGCCGATCCGGGGCTCACGTCGGCCTGGCTGCGCATGGCCATCCTCATTTGGGACGCGGATGTCACGACGGGGCGCGAGCATTTTCGTCGCGCGGTCCTGGGGCGCGCGACGCTCGACGCCCATGACCAGGCCCTCCTCGACGCCCACGAGCCCCTGATTCAGGGCACGCCGAGCGATATCCCCGAGACCGCCCGGCGCCTCGCGCTCGCCTCCGCTCGATTCCCCGGCAACGCCGAGCTCGCGAACCTCGCTTCGATGTACGAGCTCGGCTATCTGCCGCCTTCCGACGTCCTGCCGCGCATCGATCGTTGCCTGGAGCTCGATCCCCTTTATGGCGATTGCTTGCAGGGCCGGGCGCGCCTGCTCATCCGTCGCACCGGGCACATCGAGGAGGGCCTCGCGGCGCTCGAGCGCTGTATCGAGGCGACCCCGGCCGCCTCCGATTGCCTCATGGATCGAGGCGACACAAACCTCGCGCTCGGCCGGTGTTCGGTCGTCGAGGCCGGGGCGCGTGAATGGATCGCCAAGGTCAGCCCCGCGCCGGCCGCGCACATGCAGCTCGCGGGCGCGCTTTACGCGCGCGGCGCGCCCGCGGCTGCCGTGAAGACCGCCGTCGAGACCGCGGCGGCGCAATTCCGCGCGCAGGGGCTCGAAGCCGAGGCCAGCAAGCAGCTCATTCTGCACGAGATCGCCACGGGCAGGTTCGAGCAAGCCGAGCGCATGCTCCGCGACCATCAGCGCCTCGTCGCCAACGATCCTGCCGTGAGCGCGCACGGCTGGGCGGCCAACATGCTCATCCAGGTGCTCCAGGAAATGGGCCGCGACGCCGACGCGGGCCGCGAGGCGCAGAGCTACATCGCGCGCCGTGGCGCGTTGATCGCCGATCCCCTGAGCGGGGACTTTGCCGTACGTCTCTTGCGTGCCGAGCTCGCCGCGGGGCTCGTCACGCGGGACGTGTACGAGGCCGAGCGCGCGGCCTGGGCCAAGAGCCATCCGGATCCCACGCTTCGGATAGGCGTCTGGATCTCCGGGTACGCGCTCGTCGCCCGCGACGAAGGCGAAGCCAAGGCCGCGCTCGCGGTGATGCCGACCGAGGCCCTCAGCAAGGAGCGGAGCTTCTCCCTTCACCTCGGCCTCATCCTCGACAGCGCGCTCGGCCAAACGTATTGGCTCGCGGGCAACCCCGCCGCCGCGCTTCCGCACCTCACGGCGGCGACCGTCTCGTGCAGCGGCCTCATCGAGCCCATGCTGCCGACGCAGCACATGCGCCACACGAAGAGCCTCCACCAGCTCGGCCTCGTCCGCCAGGCCCTCGGCGATCGCTCGGGCGCGTGTGACGCGTTTGGTCGTGTCCTCGCGCGCTGGGGTGGGGCGCGCGCCTCGCGCACGGCGGCCGAGGCCCGCGCGCATGTAAAAGCGCTTGGTTGCGAGGCAAAGGCCGGCTGACGCATGGCGGAGTCCACGCGATTCGCCAGCGGCGAGGTGCTCGGCCGGTACGTCGTCGAATCCCTCCTCGGCGAGGGCGGCATGGGCGAAGTGTATCGCGCCCTCGACACGCGCCTCGGTCGCAGGGTCGCGCTGAAGGTCCTGCGCAAGGACACCGAGCTCTCCGAAGACGCGTGGGCCCACGAGTCCTCGCGCATGCTCCGCGAGGCGCGCGCGGCCGCGGCGCTCTCGCATGCCGGCATCGTGGCGATCTACGACGTCGGCGAGCTCGACGGCACGGCGTTCATCGCCATGGAGATCGCCGAGGGCGAACCCTTGCGCGCGCTCGTCGGAAAGGACGCGCCCGACGCCTGGAAGATCCAGATCCTCCACGACGTCGCGCGCGCGCTCGACGCGGCTCACCAGGCCGGCGTCGTGCACCGCGACGTCAAACCCGAGAACATCGTCGTGAGCAAGGCGGGCGCCGTGAAGGTGCTCGACTTCGGCATCGCGCGCGGGCTCGATCGCGAGACCGATCCCGGCGCGCGTACGCTCGAGGTCGAGCCCGCCGAGTCCATGTTCCAGGGCACCCCGGCGTATACGGCGCCCGAGCAGCTCACGGGCGAGGCCCTCGACGCGCGCGCCGATCAGTTTGGTTTTGGCGTCGTCGCCCATGAGCTTTTCGAGGGCGAGCTGCCGTTCCGCGTGGACAAGGGCCCTGCGGCCCTCATCAGCTCGATCCTCGCCGACGAGCCCAAGCCGATGACCCGCGCGCCCGAGGGCGTCCGTGACATCGTCCGGCGCGCGCTCGCGAAAGACCCCGCCGATCGATTCCCCTCGATGGCCGCGCTCGCCGACGAGCTCGCGCTCCTCTCGATCGAACCCGAGCCCGCCCCGCTCCCCGCGCCGCCCTCGCCTGCCGCTCCCCGTGTTTCCGCGGCCCGCGTGTTCGCCCTCGTCGCCGTCCTCGCCGCGCTCGCCGCTGTCGCGTGGATCGTGTTTCACCGGGAAAAACCTGCCGATCCTGCGCCGGCCTTGCTTTTTGCGTCGGCCGTGCTGCCGGTCAAGGTCGCGATCACCGATCTCCCGCTCCCGAGCACGGACAAACCCGAGGCGCTCGTCGCGTATCGCGAGGGGGTCCAGGCCGTGCGTGACGCCTCCTGGTCGACGGCGCGCCTCGCCTTCGATCGCGCCCGCAAGGCTGATCCCTCGCTCGCGCTCGCGCATCTCCGTTACGCGATGGTCGCGATCGACTCGGATGACCTCGACCCCTCGCGCGAGGCTTACCGGGTCGCTTTCCTTTTGCGGTCCTCGCTCGGCGAGCGTGATCACGCGATGCTCGACGCGCTCGAACCCTTTTTGCAGCGCGATCCGCCCGACCTCACCGAGATGCGCCGTCGCATCGGGAACCTATCGGCCCGGTATCCGGGCGACGCCGAGCTCGTGTACTGGCAGTTTTTCCCGTTCGTCCACCACACCCCGGCCGAGGTCCTCGCGCTCACCGAGCGTTGCCTCGTGCTCGACGATCGATACGCCGATTGCTGGCAAACCCAGGCCCGCGCGCTCCTCGCCCTCAGTCGGCCCGAGGACGCGAGGCGCGCGCTCGATCGGTGCGTCGAGATCGCTCCCACCGCGGGCGACTGCATGTTCGACCGGGCCACCGTGGAGATCCTGTCGGGCCGCTGCGTGGGCCTCGAAGAGGTCGCGCGGAACTGGATCGCGCGCGAGCCCGATCTCGGCCGGGCGCATGGGTATCTCGCGTCCGCGCTGTATGGACAGGGCCGCGAGAACGCCGCCGTCCGTGCTGTCGTTGATGTGGCGACGCAAAAGCTCCGCCTCTCGGGTTTCCAGGTCGAGGCCCTCACGCTCGATTTCGGGTTCGCCGCGGGCACGGGTGATTTCGAGTCCGCGCTCCTGGCCGCGCAGCAGACGAGCAACGTTGGCGACACCGATCACGGGGCCAGCCCCACGGCCAAGCATATCTTTCTTTTGCTCGAGCTCGGGCGCACCGCGGACGCAGGCCGCGTCGCCTCGGACTTCCTCGCGCGCCAGACGGCCTCGCTCCGCTCCACCGTCGAGGGATGCCTCGTCGACCCCGACCCGTTGTTTTACGCTGTCGCCCATCGCGCGGGCCTGCTCTCGACGGACGACCGCGCTGCGCATCGCGACGCCTGGCTCCACCGCTGCGCCGAGCAGGGCGAAGCCGCCTTCGCCTGGTACGCCGGGTATGCCCTGCCTGCAATCACGCCCGATGACGCGCGCGAGGCGCTCGCCGTGTTGCCGCGTTTCGCCACGCGTCCCGAGGACGTCCCTTTTTATCGTGGCCTTTATGCTGCCGCGCTTCGTGGAAAAGTCCGGTTCCTCGCGGGCGAGATGGACGCGGCCCTGCCGGACCTCGTCCAGGCTTCGAGCCATTGCGCCATGTTGATGGATCCGGTCAGCTATCTGCAGAACCAGGTTCGCATCGGTGTCGCGCGTGAAACGCGGGGCGAAAAGGACCTCGCGTGCGCGGCGTATCAGAGCGTCCTCTCGCGGTGGGGCGCGGCGAAGGACTCGATCTCGGCGCGCGACGCGGCTCGTCGGGCCAAGGCGCTCGGCTGCGCGCCCCGGCGTAGACCCTGACGAACGCGCCATCGTCCCTGGGCGGGAGCCCGCGGACGGGCTACGATGTTCCCGTCATGCGTTTCTCGCCGGGGGAGTCGTTCGACCGCTACGTCATCGAGTCGCTCTTGGGCGAGGGTGGCATGGGCGAGGTGTATCGCGCCGAGGACACCCGCCTCCGCCGCAGAATCGCGCTCAAGGTGCTGCGCAAGGGCGACGAAGCCGACAGCGAGACCTGGGGCCGCGCGGTCGCGCGTATGCTCCGTGAGGCGCGCGCGGTCGCGGCGCTCTCCCATCCGGGCATCGTCGCCATCTACGACGTCGGCGAGCATGACGGCGCGCCGTTCATCGCGATGGAGCTCGTCGAGGGGCGCCCTTTGCGGGCCCTCGTGGGCGGGGACGAACCCCTCGGCACGCGCTTGCGCCTCCTCCTGGAGATCGCGCGGGCCCTTTCGGCTGCGCATCAGGCGGGCCTCGTGCACCGCGATGTCAAACCCGAGAACGTCGTCGTTCGCGGCGACGGCGCCGTGAAGGTCCTCGATTTCGGGATCGCCCGCAAGCTCGCGCGGACGAGCGCCGATCCCCTCGGACCCACGGCCGACGGCGCGCTCGCCACGATGACGGCCGAGGGCGCGCTCGTCGGCACCCCGGCGTACATGGCGCCCGAACAGCTCCGCGGCGAGGAGATCGACGCGCGGGCCGATCAGTTCGCGTGGGGCGTCCTCGCCTACGAATTGCTCGCCGGCAAGATCCCGTTTCGCTCCGACAAAGGCGCGGTCAGCCTCATGGCGTCGATCCTGAGCGACGAACCGCCCCCGATCACGACCGTGCCCGACGGCGTCTGGCAGATCCTCGCGCGCGCCCTCGCGAAGGAGCCCGAGGCGCGGTTCGCCTCGATGGACGAGGTCGCGCAGAACCTCCACGTGTTCGTCACCGCGGAGGACACGCGGACCATCACGAGCCGCCGCAATGTCGTCCTCGTCTCCTCCACCGGCGACACCCGCGCGCCGGTCGTTGCCTCGCTCCCGCCCCCTTCGGCGTCGCGCAAGCCCTGGATGTTCGTGGCGCCTGTCGTCGCCCTCCTCGCCGCGGGCGGCGCCGTGGTTGCCCTCCGCAAAGCCCCGGCCGACGTGAATGCTTCGGCGCCGTCCTCGGCGGTCGTGCCGGCCGGCCCCGCGCCCACGGCCGTCACCGATTTGCCCCTTCCGCCCACGGAAAACGCGGAAGCGCGGCTTGCGTTTCGCGAGGGGCTCCAGGCGATCCGGGACGCCACCTGGGACACGGCGATTGCCGCGTTCGAGCGGGCGCGCAAGGCCGATCCGGGCATGGCCGCGGCGCACCTCCGGTTTGCGGCGCTCGAGGCCTCGTTCGACATCAACGCGGCCCGCGAGGCGTTTCGCAAGGCGATCGGCCTCCGCAGCTCGCTCACCGAGCGCGACCAGGCGTTCCTCGACGCGCTCGAGCCGATGCTCCAGAACGACCCGAGCGATTGCGCGACGTCGGCCCGCAGGTTCGAGGCCATGGTCGCGAAATGGCCCGGCGACGCGGAGATCGTCTTCTGGTATGCGCGCCAGCTCCTCGAATCCACGAAGGCCTCCCAATCGGAGAAGGTCCTCGCGCTCGCGCGGCGCTGCGTCGAGCTCGACCCGCAATACGCCGATTGCTGGCAGACGCAGCAATACGCGCTTTTGCCCCTCCGCCGGAGCGCGGAGGCGCTCGTCGCGCTCGAAAAATGCGTCGAGGTCTCGGCCGGCGCGGTCGATTGCCTCAATGACAAGATCAAGATCGTCTCGTCGCTCGGCCAGTGTGATGTCGCGGCCGAGACGGCGCGGCGGTGGATGGCCAAGGAGCCTTCCTCGCCGAAGCCCCACTTGATGCTCGGCGGCGCTCTGTATGGCGCAGGCGAGCCCGAGGCGGCCGTCCGCGCGGCGCTCGACCAGGCGGAGCGGCGCTTCCGGGCGACGGGTCATCCCTGGCAAGCCGAGGATCTCGTGGCCCGCCGCGCGATGGCGTTCGGCGAGTTCACGACCGGGGCACGCGCCGCGGATTCGTTGATGTCCCTGACCCCGCCCATGCCGCAGGATGAGATCGCCGTGTATCACCTGCGGACGTTCGCGCGCTTGGAGCTCGGGGACATCGAGGGAGCGGCCCAGGTCGCGGACGAGTTCCTCGCGAAGAGCGCGCTCCGGACGGGGCAGTTCATCGGCGGCCACATCCTCGACCCCACCGTGTTCATGCATTCGCTCCGGCTCCGCGCCGGCAAGGAATCGCGCGCGGAATACGAGGCGGCGCGGTCCGCGTGGCTCGCGAAGCAGAATGTCTCGACGCCCGGGGGACGGCGGGTGGCCTGGGACGCGGCGTATGCCTGGCCGGCGTATTCGTCCGAGCTCGCGCAGGAGGCCCTCGCGAAGGAGGAAGAGTACATGCGGCTCCCGTCCGGCGAGCTCGACACGAGCGAGGCGGTATGGACGGGCTCGCTCGGCCATATGCGCCTCCTCGTCGGCAAGGAGATCGAAGCGCTGCCCTACCTCGAGAAGGCCGCGCAGGTCTGCCCCAACCCCTGGCAGTCGAGGTGGTACGTCCACCAGCAGGCGCGCCTCGGCATCGCGCGCGAGGCGAAGGGCGACAAACCCGGCGCTTGCAGCGCGTATCGCGCCGTCCTTTCCCGGTGGAGCAATCCGAAAGAATCGGTCACGGCGCGGGACGTGGAGAAGCGGGCGAAGGGCCTCGGCTGCGGTTTTCTCGCGGACGGGGGGCTCGCAGGGCCCCGTTCGCCGCGGGGTTCGAATCCGAACGCTGGCTGACGTTCCGCGGCGTCGCGCGGGATGGTAGGCGCGCGCCGGCTTGCCACGTAAGATGCGCTTTCCCCTTCGAGCTGCCCCCGAGAGGTCATGACCGCCACCCGAAGAGCCCCCGATGAGCCGAACGCCTCGGACCTCGAGCGCATCCTCCGCGACGCCACGCGGCTCCAGCTCGACCTTGCCCGCGCCGCAAGCGTCCTGCGCGAGCGCGGCGGTGATCTCGCGCGGGATCTGCCGGGCGAGATCGACGGCCTGATCACGCAGCTCTCCACCTTTCGCACGAGCCTCGATGCGGAGCGGCGCGAGCAGGAGGGCGCCATGTCGCGCGAGGCGCAGGCGGCGCTCTTCGAGGTCGGCAAGGCCATCACCTCCTCGCTCGACCTCAAGACCGTGCTGAACCAGTGCATGGACTCCGTGATCGAGTTGACGAAGGCCGAGCGTGGCTACCTCGTCCTCGTCGACCAATACGGCAAGCTCGACGTCCAGGTCGCGCGGAACCTCGACCAGGACACCATTCGGAGCATGGAGTTTGCGTATTCGAGCTCCGTGGTCGAGGAGGTCTTGAAGAGCGAGCGCAGCGTCCTCACGAGCAATGCGCAGACGGACGAGCGATTCGCGCTCCAGCGCAGCGTGGCGATGTTCCGGCTCACGAGCATCATGGCCGCGCCCTTGCGCATCCGGGGCAAGGTGATCGGCGTCCTGTACGTGGACAACCGCGCCTTCACCGGGCAGTTCTCGCAAGCGAAGCTCGATTTGCTGGAGGCGTTCGCGGGGCAGGCCGCGATCGCGATCCACAATGCCAAGCTCTTCGGGCAGACCGACGAGGCGCTCAAGCAACGCCTCCTCGAGCTCGAAGGCCTTTACAAGGAGCTCGCCGTGGCCCGCGAGCGCGCCGAGAATGGCCTCGCGGCCGTCGAGCGCGAGATGCAGATCGGCCGCGTCCTTCAATCCGAGTTCCTCCCGCGCGAGCTGCCCTCCTTGCCCGGCTGGCAGATCGCCTCCCGGTTCTTGCCGGCGCGCCAGCTCTCGGGCGATTTCTACGACGTCTTTCAGCTCGCCTCCGGGGAGTTCGCCGTCGCGATCGCCGACGTCTGCGACAAGGGCGTCGGTGCCGCGCTCTTCATGTCCCTCGTCCGCGGCCTGCTCCGCGCTTTCGCGCTCCGGGCGGCCGATCGGACCGCGGTTCTCGCGGCCATCACCGAGACGAACGATTACCTCGCCGAGAACCACGGCCGCACGGCCATGTTCACGACCCTCTTTTTCGGGGTCCTCGACCCGGAGAGCGGCGAGCTCTCCTATGTCAATTGCGGGCACGACGCGCCGATCGTCCTCGGCGCGACCGGCGAGGAGATCCGCCTCGAATCGACGGGCCCCGCGCTCGGCGCCATCCGGGACGTCGAATTCGAGATGGGCCAGATCACGCTGCTCCCCGGCGATTCTCTCGTGGCCTTCACGGACGGCGTGAGCGACGCGCTCGACCCGTCCGAGCGCTCGTTCAGCGAGGAAAAACTCCTCTCGATCCTGCGCGGCGGCGCGCCTTCCGTCACGACCATGCTCGGCGACGTCGTGGCCGCGCTTCGCCACCACATCGGGGGCGCCGCGCAGTTCGACGACATCACCTTGCTCGCGCTCCGCCGCAATCCGACACGCCGCGACTTCCCCACGGGCCAGTACCGCGTGATCGAGCCGATTGTGCAGGCCACGGGAAAGCGCAACCGGCGCTGATCGAGGCGTTGAAAAACGCGGAAGGCGCGGGTAGCCTTCGAGCGTGCTCTGGGTTGGTGGGAAACGCCTCTACGGCAAGGTCGAGCAGGTAGGCAGCACCTACGTCGCGACGACGTTTGCCTTCCTCCAGTTCTTGCCGATCTACCCCGTGCGTTCGCACATCGTCGTGGCCGAGGGCGCGGCCGACACGCACAAGGTCGTGCACATCAAGATGAACTGGAAGAGCGTCGCGACGGGGTATCTCCGCGCGTACGGCATCGCGGCCACGCTCTTCTCGCTCCTCCCGGGCCTCGTCGTGGCGGGCACCTCGAAGGTGCCGACGGCCTATGTCGGCGCGGGCCTCGTGCTCGCCTGCGCGGGGGTGACCACGGCGGCGTTCTCCATGATCGGCCGCCTGAGCCGTGAGGAGAAGGCGCAGCGCCTCCTTTACGCGCGTTTCCTCGGGCACCCCGTGCACCCGTCGATCCTCGACGAGGACATGCGCGGCGCCATCGCGCAGAAGCTGCGTGATTTCCTGGAGGAGCGCGCGACGGCGGTGATGACGGGCTCGAACTACCGCAAGGGCGGGCCCGTGAAGGCGGGGTATCGGGTGGTCGCGCTCGAGCCGTCGATGCGGGATCGGGAGTATCTCGAAGCGGCGTTCACGCTCGCCTGCATCGACGCGTCGCTCTCGGTGGGGCCGATGCGGGCCGACGCGGAGCGCGTGCACGGGGCGCTCTGGAACAAGCTGCTCGCGGAGCACCCGGACGTCATCGACGTCGTGCGGGACGCCGAGGCCTTGCAGCGCTCGTGGGTGAGCAACGTGCTCGGCTTCGTCCCGCTCGTGGCGGCCATGGGCGTGTGCTGCGTGATGCTCCTGCGCAACGACGCCGTCTTCAAGTGGAAGTCGAGCCCGGCCGAGAAGAAGACCGAATACGGGTTCGTGCCGGAAGAGCTTTTGCGCTGAAGGCGCGCGCCGCTCATGCGCCTTGTGGCGCCGCGGCTTCGCGCGGTACGATCGTGGGCGTTTTCCCTGGGAGCACCTACGCCCATGCGCCTTTTCCATTTCGCCGCGCCGTTCACCCTCGCCGTCTCCCTCGCCGCGTCCGGTTGTAGCAGTGACGTCGCCTCGTCCTCGGGGTCCGGCGCATCCTCGGCGTCGTCGTCCTCGTCGGCCGGCGGCGCGGGCGGCATGGGCGGCGCGGGTGGCGTCGGGGGTGGTTCGTCCTCCTCGGGCACCGGCGCCGGCGGCGTCGCTTGCACGGACGAGGTTTGCAACGGGCTCGACGACGATTGCGACGGCGCCATCGACGAAGACGCCTCCCTTTGCGCGGGGCCCGGCGAGGTCTGCGCTGCGGGCGCTTGCGCGGCCGACTGTGGCCATCCCGAGGCGAACCCTTGCGCGCAGGACACCGTCTGCAACGTCAGCGACAAAGACCCCGGCGCCTGCGTCGCGCCCGACGCCGGCTGCGTCGTCACCGGCCCGCTCGTCCCTTGTGGTGCCTCGACCTGCGGCCCCGGCACCACCTGCGACGCTGCCACGAATACCTGCGTCGCGTCCCTGCCTTGCGCGGGCATCAAGTGCACCGGCACGGTTTGTCGTGGCGTCGCGTGCCCCTGCGAGCGCCCTGCGCCGAGCTGCACCGGCGCCACGCTCGAACAGCTCAACGCGTCGGCGTTCGTGAATGGCCTCGTCGACATCGACTTCGACCTCGCCTGCAATGCCTGGGGCGTCACCGTCATCAGCGGACCCGATTACCTGCGCAAGGTCAGCACCACCGGCCAGGTCTCCACGGTCCAGGGCGTCACGAACCTCAACATGGGCGAGGTCGCTGCGCTCCAGGGCCAGGACGGCACGTTCGGCGGCGACGTCACCGAGGTCGGGCTCACGTACAACTGCTGTGCGAACTGCGGTTGTCAAGGCACACCGCAGGGCGTCGCGTTCTTCGACCAGATGACGAATGCTTTGCCGCTCGTCATCCCGAGCGCGAAGATCACGACCGGCGCGGGCCCCTTCAAGAGTGGTTACCTCGACACCGGCCCGCAGGGCCTCACCTGGGGCCTCCGGAAGAAGCTTTACGTGGGCAATGTCGATGCGGACGGCGATTTCCACACCGTCGACCTCGTCGATGGCACGAAGGGCCTCGTCGCCACCCTGCCGGCCCGCGTCTACGCCGCGTCGCCCTACGATGGGAGCCGCCTGCTCGTCGCGCTCGCGACGAAGGAGATCGTGCTCCTCGACGTGAACACCGGCGCGACGACGCCCTTCGCGGCCCTGCCGGCGGACATCACGAGCCTCGCGCGGGATCCGTTCACCGGCCACGTCTATGTCTCGCTTTTCGGCGGCGAGATCCACGACCTCGATGGATTCGGCACGGATCTCGGTATGTTCGCGAAGGGCGCGAAGAGCGGCCGGATCGCCCTCGCGCGGGACAACTACCTTTACCACGTGAACGCTGCGCCCGTGGGAGGCGCCTCGATCGAGCGATTCCCGCTCCCGCAGACGTATTGAAGTTGACGCCCTGCAGGCCTTGCCTTCCAATCCTCGTGTCAACGTCGTGACCCGCCGCTGCCCGTGATGATTCGATCCCTCCATAGGCCCCTTCTCTTCGGGGCCCTTCTGCTCACGATGGCTTGCTCGAGCCGGGGGCCCACGCCCGAGGTCGGGCCCTCCGCGCCGCCGCCCGCGCCGCTGCCGGTCGTCCCGAATCCGCCGTCGATCGCCGCGCCGCCGCCGCTCGAACCCAAAAAACCCGCGCCACCCGCGCCGGTGGAGCCTTCCCCTCCACCCGCGCCCCCGGAGACGAGCGCGCTTCCGGCCCGCGTGGACGGCATGATCCTCGTGCCCGCGGGGCCTTTCACGATGGGCGCCGACAGCGGAGGCGAGGCCGACGAATGGCCCGCGCACACCGTGACGCTGCCGGCGTATTACCTCGACGAGTTCGAGGTGACGAACAGCGACTACGCCCGCTGCATCGAGGCGAAGGTCTGCCCGCCGCCCGAGCCGAGCAACGCAGATCGCAATGGCGTCGGCCCGGACAAACGGTTCCGGGGGCCGAAGCAGCCCGTGAGCAGCGTCTCCTGGGACAGCGCGCGCGCCTATTGCGCATTCGTGGGCAAGCGCCTCCCGCGCGAGGCGGAGCTCGAAAAGGCGGCGCGCGGCGAGAACGGTCGGCTGTACCCATGGGGCCACTCGCCGCCCGGGCCCGAGCGCGCCGTCTTCGCGGTCAGCGTCACGGCGGATGTCGGGACACACCCCGCGGGGCGGGGACCGTACGGGCACCACGACCTCGCCGGCAACGTGTGGGAGTGGGCCGAGGACATCTACGATCCATTCGCGTACAAGCGCGCCGGCGCCTCCGAGGGGCGCGGCGGGACGTGCGAGGAGACCCTCGAAGCCTACGCGGAGCTTCGCCGGAAGCGCCAGCAGGGTTTTACCGGGTCGAACAAGATCCCGACCGAATGCGAGCGGGTCCTGCGCGGCGGCGGATTCAACTATCACGCGACGGGGCTCCGCTCCACGAACCGCGTCCATCACCCGGCGCGCTACAGGATGGTGATGAGCGGGTTCCGGTGCGCGAGGGACGCGAAGGGCTAGCGCCTCGCCCGGGGACATGGGCGATCGGAGAACCGCCCCATGGTGTAGGATGGACTGAGGGCACGACGTCGGCTCGGCGTTCGGGCTCCGGGACCACGTCACCATGACCGCGGAGGATCGGGGCGATCTCGAGCGTGAGCTCGGGACCCGCCTTGCCAGAGGAGACCTGAGGGGCGTCGCGACGACCGTGCTCGCGACGTACGGGCCCGAGATCTACGCGTTCGTCGCAGCCATGCACCGCGACGAGAGCGACGCCGAGGAGGTCTTCGCCCGCTTCGGCGAGGCGCTCTGGCAGGGGCTCCAGCGCTTCGAGGGCCATGCCTCCTTCCGCACCTTCGCCTACGCCGTCGCGCGAAGGGCCTCGGTTCGCTTCCGCAGGGACGCGGCGCGCAGGCGCAAGCGCGAGGGCGAGCTCGACAGCGCCGAGCTCTCGGGCGTGATGGAGGAGGTTCGCGAGCGCACGGCCTCGTACCTGCGGACGACGATTCGCAGCCGCCTCGCCGCGCTGCGCGCCTCGCTCCCCGAGGAAGACCAGGAGCTGCTCATGCTCCGCGTGGACCGCAAGCTGCCCTGGGACGAACTCGCCGTGGTGCTGCGCGGCGAGGACGAGCCGCCCCTCTCGGCCGAGGACAGACGCCGCGAGGGGGCGAGGCTGCGCAAGAAGTTCCAGCTCCTGAAGGACCGGCTGCGCGAGATGGCCCGCCGCGAGGGCCTGCTCGACGAGGACGGGTGAGCACGATGTCGTCGCAGAGCTTCGCCTGGCTGGAGGCCACGCTCGCGGGGAGCCCTTCGTCGTCCGACGCGACAGACGACTCGTTCCTGCGCGAGGTCGCGCGCATCGACGACGTGCCCGTGCCCCGCAAGCGCGAGGAGAAAGCGGGCAACCGCGTCGCGGATCGGTACGTGCTCGTATCGCTTCTCGGCAGCGGCGGGCAAGGCGCGGTGTGGGAGGCGGAGGACACGCTCACGGGCGAGCGGGTCGCGCTGAAGGTGCTGCGCGCGGTGTCGGCGACCTGCGCGGCGCGCGCGCAACGAGAGATCGCGGTGCTGCGGCTTTTGCGCCTGCCCGGCGTGGTGCGCCTCGTCGACGAGGGCCTCCAAGGCGACAGCCCCTTCCTCGTGACCGAGCGCATCATGGGCCGCCCCTTCCCCGGCGTGAGCGTCCCTTGCTCCTGGGAGGAGCTCGAGCCCGTCCTCGTTCGCCTGCTGGAGACGCTCGCGCGGATCCACGCCGTGGGCATCGTCCATCGCGATCTCAAGCCCGACAACGTGCTCGTGGGGCCGGACAAGCGCCCCGTGGTCCTCGATTTCGGCCTCTCGTCGCCGTCCGCCGCGTCGCCGGATCCGATCACGGACGCGGGGCAGATCGTCGGCACCCTTTCGTACATCGCGCCCGAGCAGTTCCGCGAGCAACGCGCCACGGCGCGCACCGATCTCTACGCCGTCGGAATCATGGCGTACCTCGCGCTCACGGGGCGCGTCCCCCATGAGAAGCGCGACATGTGCGCGTTCATCCTTTCGCGCTTGAACGAGCCCGCGCCGAACCTGCGCACGCTCGTCCCGCACCTGCCCTTCGAGGTGGCGCTCGTGCTCGATCAGCTCATCGCCACGAACCCCGCGGATCGACCACGCTCGGCGGCGGAGGTCGTGGTGCGGCTGCGCGATCGCCTCATCCCCTCGACACGTTCGAGCAGCGTCCCGCCGCCGCTCCGCCCGATCCTGATCCCGCGGGATCGGCAGCCGCCGCGCACGGTCGCGGCGCTCCAGGCCTTGTTCTCCGGTCCGAACCGCCTGCTTTATCTGCAAGAGGACGCCGCCCGGGTGCTCTTCGCGCGCACCGCGGGCGAGCCTGCGCTCGTCGCGCGGGAGCTCGAAGCGTGGGTGCGCGCGGGCCTGGCGCGCTGGGACGGCGAGCGCGTGGCCGTGGATCGCGAGGCGATCGAGGTGCTCGAAGCGGGGCTCGTGGTCGCGACACACGACGACACGGGCGCGATGCGGCTCCACCTGACGCCGCGGCAGTGGGACCTCGTCGCGTGGGTGGCGCTCGCGTTCCCGCATGCGGACGTGGGCGTGCTGGCCGAGGCGCGCGACGACGATCCGGAGGACGTCGAGGTCGAGCTCGATGAGCTCGTGCGCGCGGAGGTCTTGCGCCCGCTGCCCGAGGGGAAGTTCCTCCCGGCGATCTGGCCGGATGTGGAGGAGCTCTGGACGGTCGAGGCGCAGCAGCGCGCGCATCGGGCGCTCGCCGCGGCCTTGCCGCTCGGCGCGCCGGGCCGGCTGATGCATCTGCTCAAGGGCGCGGTCGACGATCGGGAGAGCGCGGCCGACGTGACGCGGGAGGTCGTGCGGGCCTCGCAACGGCTCGCGGCCGAGGGGCGCACCACGCGGGCGACGCTCCTGCTCACGGAGGGCCTGCGGATGCTCCGGCAGAATCCGCAAGCGTCGCGCGAGGATTGGGCGCGGCTCTTCGCGTCGTGGGTGGAGATCGCGCTCGCGGAGAACACGTCGACCGCGCTCGATCGGGTGCTCTACGAGCTTTGCCGGCCCGGCGCGGCCGACGATCCGGCGCTCGCGCACCTCGCGGCGCTCGTGCGCGCGGCGCTCGCGGCCGGGCCCTGGACCTCCCGCGTGCTCGTGGCGGCGGCCGAGGTGCTGCCGTTCACGGATCCGTCGCTCGAGCTGCGGCGGCAGGGCGTGCGGGTGCTCGCGGCGCGGCGCGGGGCGCTCGCGGCCGAGGAGGCGACGATCGCCGAGGTCGCGGCGTGGGCCGAGGCCGGCGGGGATCGCGTCGCGCAGGCGCGCGCGGCGAGCTGGCTCGGACGGCTGCGGTATCGGCAAGGGCGCTTCGACGAGGCGGCGGCGTGTCATCTGGCCGCGGCGGCGGGCGAGGCGTGGCCCGTGGCGCGGTTGTGGGCGCTGCTCTTCGGGGCCTCGGCGCTGCTCGAAGCGTTTCGTTTCGAGGAGGCGAAGGCCACGGCCGAGGAGGCGCTCGCCCTCGCGCGGCACTGCCGCCATGCCGTTTGCGCGGGCCGGGCCGAGTGGATCCTCCGATCGGTCGCGTACCGGATGGGCGTGCTCGATGGCGGGCCCGTGGACCATGAGCTCGTCGAGGCGACGCCGCTCGTGGGCGGCTCGGATCTCGAAGCGCTCGTGTGCCTGACCGAGGCCGCGGTCGCCCACCGCGCGGGGGATCGCGCCCTCGCGCGTGACCTCGGCGGCCGGGCCTACCGCGTGTGGCGGCCTTTGCAGGAGCGTGTCGGCGCGCTGCTCTCCGCGGGCCTCTTCCTCGTGCACGGCGGCGATTTGCCGGGGGCCGAGGTGCAGGCCCTCGTCGAGGCTGCGCGGACGTGCCCGATCCCCGGCGTGGGCGTGCAGGCGCTCGCGCTCCTCGTGGCGGCCGGGGTGCCGGTCACGTGGGGGAGGGACGACGTCGACAGGCTCGTCGTGCTCGTCCCTGTGGATCGGCGACGGGATCGGATGGATGTGCTCTCGGTGGAGGAGGCGCTCGAAGGAATGCCACGCGCCTAGCCGATTCACGCGGCCACGGCGCAAAGCGCGTTCACCGTCACGACGGCGCGGCCCGTGAGATCCGGCGTGTTCACGGCGCCGAGGTAGGTCAGCGCGTACGTCCCGCCGAGGCTCGCGTCAGGGGCGCTGTACGGCGCTTCGTTGAGGTTGTTCAGCGTGCTCGTCGTGACGCGGTCGAAGAGGTGCCACGTCTCCAGGGTGCCGCTGGCGATGGGCGTCACGACGAGCACGCCGACGCGCCGGTTGCCCTGGGTGATGTCGTAGATGCCGAGGTCGACCTGCTGCGGCAGGCTCGGCATCGCGGCGGAGATGCTCCCGGCGTTGTTCGAGGCGAGCCGGTCGCAACGCGCCTCGATGTACTCGATGCCGCAACCCGTCGAGATCGTCAGCCGCGCGAGGTAATCGTTCACGCTGAAGCTGGCCGGCGGCACGCCTGTGCCCCGGAACGACAGGCCCACGGGCGTGCCCAAAAACGAGCTGCTCGGGCGGACGTACTCCGCGTAACCGGAACCGATGGGTGCGCTCGTGTACAGAAACCAGTGCTCGACGCGGGTATCCCCGTCGAGCTCCGTCACCACGAGGCGCCCGACCTCGAGCAGCGGCGCGGTCGGAACACGCGGATCGCGCTGAAAAAGAATGTACTGACCTGCGCCGATATGCCCACTGATCATGGCGTACTCTCCTCGGAAGAACGAACAAGAGGCCCCGGGCGGGACGAACGGCCCCCCAGCCTTCATCGAGAGAGTTCCCGCTGCGGACCGATGTGACGAAAAAAAACTCCGCGGCCGGAAAGTTTGTCCGCCCCCTCTGACGGATCGGGGATGAACGGTGGGGAAACCTACCTCCTGGGCGCGGAGGCAGCTACGGAACCTCGCCGTTGCCCGCCGGGCGCGTCGGCACCGGCGGGCGTGGCGGGGGTGTTACTTGCAGAGGCCGTTCTGGCAGGTCGTGGCCGCCGGGCAGTCGGCGTTGCTCGCGCATTGCAGGATCGTGCAGTTGCCGTTCAGGCAGAGCTGCGGCGCCGGGCAGATCAAGGAGCCGGGGGTGACGTCGTCGACCACGCCGTCGCAGTCATTGTCGATCCCGTCGCACGTCTCGTTGGCGGGGACGCAGCCGCCGGGCAAGCAGACCCCGTTCGGCGTGCAGATCTGGCCGAGCGGGCAGTCGGCGTTGATCTGGCACGGCTGCACGACGCACGAGCCCATGATGCAGGTGCCGCCGTTCGGGCAGAGGGAGAGCCCGCCGGGCGTGGGATCGTCGACCAGGCCGTCGCAATCGTCGTCGAGGTTGTTGCAGTACTCGGGCGTGGGCATGCACATGCCGCCGCACTGGCCATTGACGCAGAGGGTGCCGTCGGCGCAGATCGTGTTCTCGTCGATCGAGCCGTTGCAGTTGTCGTCGACGCCGTTGCAGGCCTCGGGCTGCGGGACGCAGCCGTTCGGGTTGACGCACGTCCCGGTCGCCGGATCACAGAGATGGCCGGCGGGGCAATCGGCGTCGGCCATGCAGCCCTGGAATGTGCACATGCCATTGACGCACGTGCCGCCCATCGGGCAGAGGAGCGTGCCGGGCGTGGGCTCGTCGATCTGGCCGTCGCAATCGTTGTCGTAGCCGTCGCAGAGCTCGGGCGTGGGCGAGCACATGCCGCCGCACTGGCCATTGACGCAGGCGCTGCCGTCGGCGCAGAACGCGTTGTTGTCGGGGATGCCGTTGCAATCGTCGTCGAGGCCGTTGCAGGTCTCGGGCGCCGGGACGCAGCCGCCCGGCAAGCACACGCCGGCCATCGGGTTGCAGAGCTGGCCAGGCGGGCACTCCGCGTCGGTCATGCAATGCACGACCACGCAGGCGCCGGCCATGCAGGCGCCGCCGTTCGGGCAGAGGATCGCGCCGGGCGTGGGGTTGTCGACCTGGCCGTCGCAGTCGTTGTCGATGCCGTCGCATTGCTCGGGGAGGGCGCTGCACACCGGGTCCGGGACACACATCCCGAACATGTCGCAGAAATGGTCGGGCGGACAGTCGCACACGAGCTGGCACATGCCGTTCGCGTCGCAATACGCGTTCGGCGGACAGGGCATGTTCTCGTTGCATTGCGCCTGGCCGCCGCACATGCCATTCACGCAGATGCTCCCGTCGGCGCAGACGACGGGGCCGTTCGGGGTGGCGTCGATCTGCCCGTCGAGATCGTCGTCGACACCATTGCAAACCTCGGGCTGGGGGCCGTCGTTCTGCAGGATGCAAGCGCCGTTCACGCAGAACTGGCCGGGCGCGCAATCGGAGTCGGCATTGCACGCGCCGTTGCCGCCGATGATGACGGAATCGATACACCCGCCGAAGGGCGCGATCGCGAGGAGGGCGCCGAGGGGGAGGAGGGCCTTGAGGAAGGAAGCACGAAGGTTTTTCATGGCGTGGTCGTCTTTCTCGTGGATGGGCGCGCGCGTCCGTTCGCCCACGCAAAGGACGCGCGGCGCGGCTGTCCGGGTCTTCGTCTGGCTTCGTGGCCGGACGTCCGCCGATCCGTGAGGAAATGTTAAGGGCTCGCGGGACAGGCCTTCCGCACGCGATCGGCGAGCGGCGAACCGGGGCTCTCCGAAAGGAACCGGGCCGCCTCGGCGCGGGCCTCGGCGACGCGGCCGAGCTTGCAGAGTGCGAGCACGCGCGCCGCGGTCCGCTCCGCGCGCAGCGATTGCCCTTCTGCGCCCGCCGAGGTCTCGTCGAGCAAACGCAACGCCTGCTCCGGATCCCCTTCCTTCATGGCGCCATGCACGGCGCGAAGGCGTTTCGTTTCGGCGAGCAGCGGGTCCACGACGGGCGCGGGGGGAGGCTCGTTCGTCGCGATGGGCGCCGCCGGTCGCTTGAAAGGAGCATTCACCGCCGGCGTGTTCTGGTGCGCGGGCACAGGCGGAGGCGGCGGTTCGTCCGTCGGCAGAGCCTCCAGGGGCTGCACCTCCACCTCCGCCGGCCTTTGCGCGGGGGGTGTTTGTCCAAGGGGAGCGGGCGCTTCGAGGTGCGTCGCCGCGGGGGGCGTCTCCACGTGGGCCTTCGTGGGCCCGAGGATCGCCACGGCAGAGGCGGCGCCGCCCACGATCAATGCAAGCATTCCTTTCCACGCCAGGCCGCCGAGGGAAAACACGGCGCTGGTTTTGGCTGCGGAGGCGATTTTCGTGGCGGAGGCGACCTCGCCGAGCTTCGTCGTCGCGGCGTCGGCGACGCCCTCGCCCCCGACCGAAGCACCGCCCGCTGCAATCGCAGCCGCGAGCGCGCGGCGCAGGCGGGCGCGATCGGCGGGCGAGGGATCGTCCCCGTCGCGCCCTGCAAGAAGGATGGCCCGCGCTTCGGGGCCGAGCTCGCTCATCGGAGCCTCCACGTATCGCGCGCCCGCTCCCGGGCGACCGCTTGCTCGAAATCGCGCCGCGCCGCCCGCAGCCGCGCGTAAATGGTGTTCACGTTTTCCCCGAGCGCGTCCGCGATCTCGGGCGCCGTCATCTGCTCCAGCTCCGCGAGCACGAGCACCGTGCGTTTCTCGAATTCGAGCTCATCGAGCAGCTTGTGCAGGAGGCGCGCGCCTTCGAGCCGAACGGTATGCTCGTGCGGGCCCTCCGTGCGCTCGTCGGGCACCGAATCGACGTCGACGGCCTCGGCCTTGCCGCAGGCGTGCGGGCTCTTTCGCCGGAGGGCGCGCCGGTGGTCGCTCGCGACGCGGGTGACGATGGAGCAGATCCACGTCTTCAGCGAGGAGCGGCCCTCGAACTGGCCGAGGCGGCGATACACGACGAGGAAGACCTCCTGCACAGCGTCGTCGACGAGCGCGTCGGGGACGCCGAGGCGGCGCACGTTGCGGAAGACGAGGTCGAAATGCTCCTCATAGACGGTTTCGAAGGGGGGCACGACCACCGCCTCGGCCCCGCCCCCGCCCCCCGGGCGCGCCGCGGCCGTGGACTCGGGGGCGAGCGGCGAGGGGAGGGCAGCGTGGACGGAGGCGGAAGGAGGCAAGCGTGTCCTTGGTGGCCGGCGCCTTGACGTTCCGTGACGAAAAATCTCAGAACCGCACCTCGAAGCCGAGCTCGGCCCGGCCGACGACGGGCGAGGCGCGGTGGACGGTGCCGAGGCCATCGACGACGAGGTCCGGGTGGACGATGGGGACGCCGGCGCCGAGGCCCACGACGAGGGCGACGGGCCGCGCGAACGTCCAGGCGAGACGTCCCCCGGCGGAGAGGGCGAGCCAGGGGGCGGCGCCCTGGCCCGGGGAGGAGACGCCGGCGCTGGAGCTCTGGATGCGGCCGGCCTCGAAGGCGACGCAGGGGCCGAGTTCGAAGCGGGGGCGCCGGAAGAAGGCAGCGCAGGCGCCGACGTGGGCGAGGGTGAGGTCGATGTCGCCGGTGGCCGTGCCGAGGGTGGGGAGGGGGAAGGTGCGGGTCGGGAGGTAGGTGAGGCCCGCTTCGAGGCGGTACCGGCCGACGAAGAGGGAGATCGCGGCGCCGAGGGCGAGGGTGGGGGTGGGGAAGGTGCCGGCGTCGGCGAGGGCGCGCACGGAGAGGGCCATCGGCGGCGGTGGTGGTTGTGAGGATACCGACAGAGGGACCTTCGAAAGCGATACGCGTATCGGTTCGGGTCGTGGGGGGGAGGGCTGGAACCGATACGCGCTTCGGTTCGGGTCGTGGGGGGGAGGGCTGGAACCGATACGCGTATCGGTTCGGGTCGTGGCGGGAGGGCTCGGGGTGATGTGCGCTTCGGTTCGGGTCGTGGCGGGAGGGCTCGGGGCGATACGCGCTTCGGTTCGGGTCGTGGGGGGGACCTCCGGCGGGGGTTCGGCGATCACGTCGGGATCGATCATCATGGCGATGATCAGGGCCGCGGCCTCGCCGAGGGCGGCGCAGGAGGAGGCCTCGACCTCACGCGTCCGGGGTCCCTCCTCGCTCCGTGTCTCCAGCCGAACCCGGAACCGTCCCGCCTCGTCGCGCTTCACCTCGGCCGTGACGTCGAGCGGCTCGGCCTGCGCGCCTCGGCCGCCGAGCAATCGATCCACCTCGGCCGAGACCACCTCGGCCGTGGGACACCCTTCCGGGGCGGACCATCGCAGGCGGACCGCGCTTTCGGCGTGCGCATCGGCGGCGAGGCCGAGCGACGCGAGGGAGGCGAGGATCAAGGAGGGGGCGCGGGCCCGAAGCATGGAGTCACTTATGTCATCAAGGCGCGGGCTGGCTCGTGACGACGAGGCCCGGGATCGCGTGCTGTTCGGCGAGAGCGCGGGACACGACGACCACCTTGGGATTCAGCCAGGTGAGTTCCCGCTTGATCGCTTCGGCGAGCGCGGAGGCCGCGGCGGGCGTCGGCGTGCGATCCTCTTCGAGCCAGAGCACGACGGGGACCTTCTGCTTGCATCCCAGGAGGGCACGCAAGAACGGACCGAGGTCGTTCCGGTCGAGCGGTGTTCGCTGACATGCCCACGCCATCGAGGCGATCGAGTCACGCACTTTCCAGGCGATCTCCTTCGCGAGGTCGCCGCTCGTGAGCCGTTGCTTGTTCTCGATTCGATAGTCCCGGAAGTCCTTGACCTCGATGAACCAGGACGCGCCGAAGAGCAGGCCTACGAAATCGACAGCCCGGGTCCCCTCGAACCGCTTCAATCCATCCTGAAACGCTGCATGGTCGTCCCACTTGAGGACCTGCCAGTCGTCCCCAAAGGCGAAGGAGAGCCGCCCCTCGACGTGAAGCGCGCTCACGCGGTGCTCCCCGTGTCTTCGTCGAAGAGCTTCCGCTCGAAATCGTAATGCTTCGTGAACTCGTCGAGGATCGGGTTGTCGGGCAGCTCGGCGAGTGTGCTGCCCGGCGCGATCTGCACCGGGTCGTGCTCTTTCTTCCGGTGAAATGCGAAGAAGCGGATGGGGACATCCGGACACCGGCCATACTCCGAGAGGAGCGAGAGCTTGTGGGCGAGCAGATAATCGTGTGTCGTGACGAAGATCTGCACGCCACGCTTTCCGAGTTCGAGCAGGATGTCCACCACGAGGGAGACGAGCCGCGGATTGAGGTTCGCCTCCGGCTCGTCCCAGAACAGAATGCCGTTCGTCGTGAGGGAGCCATTGAGGACGAGGTGCGCGAGGCCGGCGATCTTGCGCAAGCCCTCCGCGACGAGGTGGGCTTCCATAGCGCCGTCCTTGCGCACGAGGTAGAATCGCCCTCCCTGGAGGGCGACGTTTCCCCCGAGCGCGGCCGCGATGGGCTCGATCAGCGCCTTGGCCTGCGCGGAGCGGGGGCCGCGCAGCACGGCCCGGCCGAGGGCGATGCAGGCGTCGTAGTACGTCTCGTCGAAGGAGAGCTCCCGATCCTGGTACGCGGCGATGAACCCCTCGTACATGGCGAGGATTTCGCGCGTCGGGAGGAAGATGGTCGGCTCTTCGCTCTTCCAGGTCGCCGCGCGCACGTCGAGCTTTTTTTTGCCGCGGGTATACAGCGTCAGGCGTAAATCCCCGGAGCTGCCCTCGATGTCGATGTCGCCGTGTCCTTGTCCTTTGCGTCGACGCACGAGGCGCCCGAGGAATCCGTCGTCGGGCCGGAACACCTTGGCGAGCTTTTCATGCATTCGAGCGTCGAGGGGGATCGTGCTCTCGGCGTGCTCCATGACCTTGATGGGCGCGTAAAGCGCCTTCATGGCGTGCGACTTCCCCGTGGCGTTCGTCCCCAGGAATACGTTGATGCCGGCGCAGGGCTGGAACGCGACGTCCTTGAACGCGCTGAACTCCGTCAACCGGACCGCCTGGATTTTCATGGGAGCGCCCCGAGCCTACTCGTGATGGAACCCGCGCGCATCCGGGTTCATCATGCCCCGCGAATGAGCCGGCCGAAAACGAGCAGCGCGCGCCCGGCGCGCCCTTCCCCGACGGGACTGCCCTCCCGCGAAGGCCTGCTCCGGGACCTCGGCCGCTCGCCCGACGAGCGCCCCGTCTTTTCCTTGCCCTCGCCGCTCCTCCCCTGGATCGGCATCCTCCTCGGCATCGCCGTCGCGCTCCTCGCGCGCGCGCTCACGCGGGAGGGGCCTTGGGGCGTCACGCTTTGGGGCGCGCTCGCCCTCGCGGTCGTCGTCGTCCTGCTTTTTCCGCGCAAGCTCGTCGTCGGTGAGGATGGGCTCTTGCTCGTCTGGATCCGCGCCCGCTTCATCCCTTATCGCGACATCGCCTACGTCGAGACCTCCGACGGGTTTTCCTTTCGCCACCCCGGCATCAACATCGCCCTCCGCTCGGGCCGCGCCGTCGATTTCGCCACCAGCGTCTTCAAGGAGCGCTGGGCCGAGCGCGACGTCCTCCTCAGCTTGATTCGCGCCACCGCGGAGGCCGCGAACGCACGCCGCCCCGCCCACGCGCCCGACGCCCTCGGCCGCGGCGGCAGACCTCACGACGCCTGGGCGCGCGCGCTCCGGGCGATCGGATCGGGCGCCCATGAGGGCCTGCGCATCTCGCCCGTCCCCGCCGAGGAGCTGCTCCGTGTCGCCGAGAGCCCGGGCGCGCCGGTCGTCGATCGCGCCGCCGCGTTCGTCGCCCTCGCCGCCTCGCGGGACGACGAACATTTGCGCCGTTTGCGCATCGCCATCGACCTCACGGCCGCGCCCGAGACCAAGGCCGCGTTGCAAGCGGCGCTCGCGGCGGACGGCGACGAGGCTTCGATCGCCGAGGTCCTCGCGTTTGCCGAGACAAGGACGCGGCCCTGAGCCCGTGATCCATCGGCGTCGGAAACCGGGCGAAACCCTCGCCACGACGCCCTCCTTCCTTAATGATGGCGCATGCCCTTGCGCCGCACGTGTCCCTCGGCGCTCGTCCTCGCGAGCGCCGCCCTCCTCGTTGCCTGCTCCGATCCTGCCGAGCTCCCCATCCCGCCCGCGCCGTATGCGCCGCCGCCGAGCTCCGCCGTCGTCGAGGACGGACCCGTGCGGATTCGCCGCGACGTCTTCCTCGTCCCCGGCGTCACGCCGCCGCCGAACCCCCTGACCGGCAGCGCGACGCCCGCCGAGCTCAACGCCGTCCGCGTCGTTCGTTACCGCGTCGACGCCGATCCGCCCGCGCCTGCCCGCGCGGTCGCCGTCCTCATGCCGGGCTTCCTCGGCGGCGCCAGCAGCTACGATCCCATGGCGCGCGCCATCGTGCGCAGGTCCAAGAACGGCGAGGCCTTCGAGGCCTGGGCCATCGATCGACGCTCGAACTTGCTCGAGGATCACCACGGCCTCGACGTCGCCGAGTTCCGCAAGGATCCCGAGATCGCCAAGCGGTACTACTTCGAGGAGGAGGCCGCCGAGGACAAGACGTTCCCGGGCTTCGTGGATCAGACCGCGGTCGATTTCGCCTCCGAGTGGGGGCTCGACACCACGATCGGCGACCTCCGCCGCGTCGTCGAGATCGTCGCGCCCGAGGAGCGCAAGGCGCGCGTCTTCCTCGTCGGGCACTCGCTCGGCGCCACGATCGCCGAGGAGTACGCGGCCTGGGATTTCGACGGAAAGCCCGGCTACGGCGAGCTCGCGGGCCTCGTGCTCGTCGACGGCGTCGCGCGGCAGGAGGGCGCCCTTGCCCCGACGATCACCGAAGAGGACTACCTGAAAGGTTCGTCCCAGGAGCCCAACGCCTACCTCACCCCGGGCCTCGAAACGATCCGCAAGACGACGCGCTACATCGCGCTCCCGCTCCTCGGCCTCAAGATCTACCCCGTCGCCGCGGTCGCCGGCATGCGCGCGATGTGGTCGCCCACGGCGATCACCGAGGATCCGTACCGCGACAACGCCTTCCTCACGCTCCTCTCGCTCACGCAGGTCCCGCGCATGACGAACCGCGCGGCCATGGGGTTTGCCATGGACGAAGCCTCGAACGGCGTCTCCTTCGCGGCCGTCTCCTGCGGCGAGAGCAAGGGCGGCGCGCTCGCCGCGTACGACAGCCTCTTCGGCACCAAGCTCATCCAGCCCTCCGATCCTAAGGCCACGTACGATTGGGTGGAGTACGACGCCAAGAGCCCGCGCGAGCACACCTCCCTGGACGACATTTCGCGCTCCTGGTTCGAGGGCCCCTCGCTCGATTTCGCCGAGTGGTACTTCCCGGCACGCCTCTCGCTCGACGCCCAGGCCGCGGCCACGCTCGTCTTGAAAGAGACCGACTGGCCCCGCGCGACGCACGGAATGCGCGCGATTCACGGCGCTTCCATGGACCTCCCGATCTTCGCCGCCGTCGCGGGCCTCGTCGGGGACACGGCCGCCCTCGACCCGCTGCGTGCTCTCGTTCAGAACGTTCCCATCGGACCGGACCGGCCCCTCGCGGGCAAGCCCCGCACGGATCCCGACGCGTTCGTCGTGCTCGACATCGTCAAGCTCACGCACATCGATCCTCTGGCTGGCACCGATGACGGTCAGGGCGATGTTACGAAATGGTACGACTCGCTCACCACGTGGATGACCACGAACAGCCCCGCAGGGGGCGTGGTCCTCGCTCCCTCGGACCCGTGATCATGCCTGTCCTCGCAACACCCCGAAGGCTTTCGGTCTGGCTCACCCTCGGCATCACGCTCCTCGTGATCGCGCTCTTCGGCTGCTCGAAAAAGGACGAGGGCGCAGGCCCTCCCGGGGGCGGCAAGGGGAAGATGGCGTTCCCCGTCGAGCTCGCGCCCGTCCCCGGCGAGCGCGTCGAGTACTCCGTCACCGCGGTCGGCAGCGTCGACGCGTACGAGCGCGTGCAGGTCACGGCGCGCGTCTCCGGCGTGATCGAGCACGTGCGGTTCGCCGAGGGCGACGTCGTCAAGAAAGGCCAGGTCCTCGTCGAGATCGATCCGGCCCGCTTCAACCTCGCCGTCCGCAGCGCCAAGGCCACGCTCGAGCGCGCGCAAGCCTCGGCGGCCGAGGCGCAGCAGAACCTGGATCGGCGGGAAAAAGCGGGCGCCGACGGCGCGGGTGTCTTCTCGAAGGAGGACGTCGATGGCTGGAGGACACGCGCGCGCACCGGGACGGCGCAGGTCGCCGAGGCGCGCGCCGCGCTCGACGAGGCGAACCTGAACCTGCGTGACGCGTACGTGCGCGCGCCCATCGAGGGCAAGATGCAGACGCGCACGGTGCAGACCGGCCAGTTCGTCCAGCCCGGCACGGTGCTCGGCACGGTCCTGCGCCGCGACCCGCTCCTGCTCCGTTTCCCGGTCCCCGAAGCCGACGCGCCGCGCCTCTCGGCCGGCATGAACGTCTCGTTCAAGGTCACGGGCATCGAGCACGACTTCTCGGCAAAGATCACGCTCGTCGCGGACGCGGCGGATCCCGCGACGCGGATGGTCCCGATCGTCGCCGAGGTCGCGGACGAGAAGAAGGATTCGCTCCGGCCCGGCGCGTTCGCCGACGTCACCGTGCGCGTCGGCGCGACCGAGAACGCGCCCGTCATCCCGCAGACCGCGATTCGTCCGAGCGAAAAGGGCTTCCTCGCGTTCGTCGTGGAGAACAACGTCGCGCACGAGCGTGTGCTCGCGCTCGGCATGCGCACGGCCGACGGGCGCGTCGAGGTACGCAAGGGCTTGAAACCCGGCGAGATGCTCGTCGTGCGTGGCGCCGAGCCGCTGCGTGACGGCACCACGGTGCGCGTCGCGCCGCCGGGCCAAGGGCCTGGCAAAGGGCCGCCCGGGGCATCCAGCGCGGCCGCGCCGCCGGGGACGTCGAGCGCGCCCAGCGAAGGCGTCGGCGCGCCTGCGAAGGGAGGGAGCGCGCCATGAGCCTGACCGAAGCGTGCCTGCGCAAGCCCGTCCTTGCGTGGATGATGATGCTCGCGACGATCGTCTTCGGCATCGTCGCCGCGACCCGCATCGGCATCAGCCAGTTCCCCGACGTCGATTTCCCGACCATCAACGTCAACGTCACCTGGGAAGGCGCCGCGCCCGAGGCCGTCGAGCACGACATCGTCGAGCAGATCGAGGAGTCGGTCGTCCAGGTCGAAGGCGTCAAGTCGCTCACCTCCTCGTCCCGCCAGGGCGGCGCCTCGATCACGGTCGAGCTCGACCTCTCGCGCAACGTCGACTCCGCGCTCCAGGACGTGCAGGCCAAGGTCTCGCAGGCCCAGTCGCGCCTGCCGCGCGACATCGACCCGCCCGTCATCTCCAAGTCGAACCCCGAGGACCAGCCCATCATGTGGGTGGGCTTGTCGGGGCCGTTCTCGCCGCAGACCCTCGCCGACTACGCGCGCTACCGCGTCAAGGAGAAGCTCCAGACCGTGCCGGGGATCGGCGAGGTCATGCTGGGCGGCTACCTCGAGCGCAACGTCCGCGTCTGGTTCGACGCCGACAAACTCGCGGCCAAATCGCTGACCGTGACGGACGTGATCGCGGCCCTGCGCCGGGAGCACGTGGAGCTTCCGGCGGGGCGCCTGGAGACCATGGGCCGCGAGGTCAACGTGCGTGTCCTCGGCGAAGCGCTCGACCTCGAAACGCTCCGCCGCATCGTCGTGCGGGAGCAGGAGGGCGTCCCGACGTACATCGAGGACGTCGCGATCATCGAGGACGGCTTCGAGGACGTGCGGCGCATGTCGCGCGTGAACGGCCAGCCCGCACAGGGCATGGGCATCAAGAAGCAGCGCGGCTCCAACGCGGTCGCGGTCGCGGGCGGCGTGAAGGTGATGCTCGACGAGATCCGGAAGACCTTGCCCGAGGGCATGGAGCTCCAGATCAACTTCGACTCGACGCGCTTCATCGAGCAGTCGGTCCACGAGATCGAGCTGGAGCTCATCCTCGCGGTCGCGCTCACGGCCCTCGTCTGCTGGCTCTTCCTCGGCTCGCTCTCCAGCACGCTCAACGTGATCCTGGCGATCCCGATGAGCCTGCTCGGGACGATCGCGGCGATCTACTTCCTCGGCTTCACGCTGAACACCTTCACGCTCCTCGGCCTCTCGCTCGCGGTCGGCATCGTCGTCGACGACGCGATCATGGTGCTCGAGAACATCTTCCGGCACGCCGAGCAGGGCAAGGATCGCGTGCGGGCCGCGCGCGAGGGCACGGCCGAGATCACCTTCGCCGCGCTCGCCGCCACGGTCGCCGTCATCGCCATCTTCATCCCCGTCATCTTCATGGAAGGCGTGATGGGGCGCTTCTTCCTCCAGTTCGGCGTGACGCTCTGCATCGCCGTGGCCCTCTCGTACGTCGAGGCCATCACGCTCGCGCCCGCGCGTTGCGCGCAGCTCCTCACGACCTCGCGCGAGGGCCGCAGCAAGATCGGCATCTTCGTCGATCACGCCTTCGACAAGCTCTCCGCCGGCTACGGCTGGCTCCTCGGGCGGGGCCTCAAGTTCCCCTCGCTCGTGCTCGTCGCGTCCGTGGGCCTCTTCGTGGGCGCGGTCTTCGCGTTCCAGGCGCTCCCCGGCGAGTTCGTCCCTTCGCAGGATCAGAGCCGCCTCATGGTCCGGCTCACGACCGCCGTCGGCTCCGACATCCGCGAGACCGACAAGATCGTCACGAAGGCCGAGACCATCGTGAACAACGCGCCCGAGGTGGCGCGCACGCTCGTGGTCGTCGGCGGCTTCGGCACGGGCGCCGTGAACAGCGGCATGATCTTCGTGACGCTCAAGCCCCGGGGCGAGCGCAAGGCGACGCAGAACGAGTTCGCCGCCGTCCTGCGCAAGGAGCTCAACGCGATCCCGGGCGTACGCGCCATCGTGCAGGATCTCTCGCAGTCGGGCTTCACCGCGTCGCGCGGCTTCCCCGTGGAGTTCTCGATCCGCGGACCCGAGTGGGGCGAGCTCGTTTCGCACAGCGAACGCATGAAGGCCGAGCTTCAGGCGGCGGGCCTCGTCGTCGACCTCGACTCCGACTACCAGCTCGGCATGCCCGAGCTACGGATCGTCCCGGATCGCGCGCGCGCCGCGGATCTCGGCATCTCCGTCGAGGAGATCGCGACGACCCTGAACGCGCTCGTCGGCGGCACGCGCGTCGGCAAGTACAGCGCAGGCGGGCGACGCGTCGACGTGCGCATGCGCCTGCTCGCGGATCAGCGCTCGCGGCCCGAGGATCTCTCGCGCCTCAAGCTCCGCGCGAAGTCAGGGGAGCTCGTGCCCCTCTCGACGCTCGTGAAGTACGAGGAGCAGCCTGCGCTCCAGGCGATCACGCGCCGGGATCGCGAGCGCGCGATCACCCTCTTCGGCAACGTGGCGCCGGGCAAGTCGCAGAGCGACGCCCTCGCGCTCGTGGAGAAGCTCGGCAAGGACGTACCGACTGGCTACCACGTGGTCCTCGGTGGCGCGTCGGTCGCCTTCCGCGAGTCCATGGGTGGCCTCGTTTTCGCGCTGATCCTCGGGATCATCGTCGCGTACATGGTGCTCGCGTCGCAGTTCAACTCGTTCCTGCACCCGGTCACCGTCTTGACGATCCTCCCGCTCTCCGTCGCGGGCGCAGCGTTCGCGCTGCTCCTCATGAAGCAGACGCTCAACATCTTCAGCATGATCGGGATCGTCCTCTTGATGGGGATCGTGAAGAAAAACTCGATCATCCTGGTCGATTACGCGACGGAGCTCCGCAACCACGGCAAGAACGCGCTCGACGCGATGCTCGAAGCGGGCCCGGTTCGTCTTCGGCCCATCCTGATGACATCCATCGCGACCCTGATGGCGGCGATCCCCTCGGCGCTCGCGCTCGGCGAGGGCAGCGAAGTGCGCGCGCCCATGGCGATCGCGGTCATCGGCGGCCTCGTGATCTCCACGGGCCTGAGCCTCCTCGTGGTCCCGGCGTTTTACATCGTCGCCGACCGCATCGCGGCGCGCCTCGCGCGCTCTCGCCCCGCGTCCACCCCGCCGCTCGTCGAGCCAGTCCCGCCTCCTCCGCACGTTTGACGCGCTGGGTCGACCAACTCGTGCTCAAGCCCTCCCGTCCCGGCAGAAAAATCGATCGCAACTGTTGCCGTTCGAGAGGCTCGGCTTTAGGTGCGCCGGGGTGACTTGATGTTGCAAAGAACATTCCGCAGCCTGGACGGTGGGGGGTTCGCCTCGGGCGACACGAACGTGCACAAACCGCTACGCGTCAGGCTTGCTTCTTCTGCACATCGTGTAGGATTGGCGCATGCCGACCGCTGGGGGCCGAGGGAGTCACGCTGCTGCGATCCGAGGGACGATCGCGCCGCGCACACTCGGTGCCGGGGCAAACGCGGCGCTCCGTTCGCGCCTCGCCCCTCCCCAAGCCCCCCCAACGGCAATCTTCTCTTGCACCCAGGGCAGGGTTCCCTGGAAAATCTGAAAAATCGGCCTTTGGGAGATGAACGATGAGCGCCAAGAACCGACCTCACGCCCCGGCCGTCGCTGTTGCCCCTCGCGAAGCGGCGTTTCAGGATGCAGTGGTCCTCGTTCGTGAACCCTTCGTCATCGACCGAGCGGTGGCCATGCAGGCCATCCGCTACACGAAGGAGCTTCTGTCCGGCTCTTTCGCGCCGAACACACAACGCGAGTCCATGCCATCCTCCAACCCGTCGACCTCGAGGCGACGCGCTGCGAGCGGCCGCTAGAACTTCCAAAGCGGTCCGCGCGTCGATGTAGCGCTGGGACCGAATGTACATCCTCCACCTGTCGGATCTTCACGTCACGGAGCCCGGGCAAACGCTCGACGACGTGTGGATGCACCCGGCGCAAGCGCTGGGGACGCTGCATCCGGTCCCCTTCGACTTCGTCGTCGTGAGCGGGGATCTCACGCAGCGCGGGAGCGCCGCGGAGTACGACGAGCTGCTCGAGTTCGCGGAGCACCGCCTCCTGCCGCTCGTCGTGAACCGCGAGCGCGCGCGCGTCGTGTTCGTTCCGGGCAACCACGACGTCGACTGGGGCGCCGACATCGGCGAGCCCGTGCGCGTCACGTCGCTGCGCACCGCACACGACTTCGACCTGCTCGAGCAGGAGATGCAGCGGCTCAAGCGCTCGCCGGATCTCTCGGATCTGCGCATCGACGTGGGCCGTTACGGACATCTCGACCTCGTCAAGCTGCGGGCGGGCGCGGAGTACAACAAGCGCTTCGCGAACGTCCAGCGTTTCTTCGACCGTTTCTACGGCGAGTCCTTGGATGGCCGCGGCCGCGCCTTTGATCTCCTCGATCCGAACGAACGCGAGCACTGGTCGGCGCATGTCTTCCCCACGGAGAAAGTCGCGTTCTTCGGTTTCAATTCCTGCCATCGGAACGACAAGTACTGGACCGGCGCCTGCGTCTCCACGCGCGCCGTCTCCGCCGCGCGCGACTTCGCCAACGGCCTCGATCGCGACACGCTGCGCGTCGCCGTCTGGCACCACGGCTTCACGAGCGAGCGTGGGCGCCCCGATTACCTCACGCTGCAGGACGTCGGCACCCTCTACGCCGCGGGCTTTCGCATCGGCTTTCACGGCCACACGCACCAGGAGAGCTCGAAGCTCGTCGAGCTCTTCAAGAGCCGCTTCGTCATCATCTCCACGGGATCTCTCGGCTCGGCCGCGCACGAGCGCCCCGGCGCCGTGGGCAACCAGTTCTCGGTGGTACGGCTCAGCCCGAGCACGGTCAGCGTCGAGGTGTACGAGCGCGACGGCGAGGCCGGCGAGTACGCGCTCGAGCCGAAGCGCAAGTACTTCGAGGTGAACTGGGAGCCCGTCGCGCAGGCCGAGCGCTTCGTGAAGGCCCGCGAGCACACCCGGATCTGGAGCGTCGGCGATGACGGCATCGCGCTCGTCGAGGTGGAGCTGCGTGACTTCGTGGCCCCCGTCGAGACGCCGATCGCCGTGCTCGAACCGCCCTACAACAACGTCCAGGCCGAGCCGCGCGCGACCACGTGGCGCGGCCGTCGCGAGGTGAAGGAAGAGCCCCTCGGCGGCGGACGCGTGCGCTTCATGCTCCAGGGCGCCGACAAGACCGAGCGGTACCTCACGTGGAGCTACCACCTTTCGAACGCCGTCGCGCTCACGCAGGCCGAGCTGAACTTGCTGGAGAAGCGCGATCGTTGGTACCCCAACTTGATCGACGGCTATGACGTCCGCTCGCACGTCGTCCGCTTCGAGTCCGACCACCTCACGCTGGCGCTCGTGTTCGCCGAGAGCTCGGGCGCGACGATCGAGGACGCGTATCCCATGGTCGAGCGCTGCTACGAGCAGTTCGGCGAGGATCGCTGGGAGCCCGTGGAGTTCGAGCAGGAGCGGTGCCGCTCGCACTTCATCGTGGGCAAGACGCACGTGGAGCTCAAGATCCCGGGGCCGATCGTGGGCTACCGGTACTCGCTCGCGTATCGCCCCGGAGGCGCCGGCAAGGAGTACCCCGAGGCCGCGAAGTGGACCGCGCGCGCCTTGCTGGAGCGCTGCTGCGGCAAGCCCCTGTCGAACCACTCGCTCTCGGCGAAGCTCACGGAGGCGGTCGGCAACTCGATCTACAAGATCGCCACGGCCTCGCCGTGGGGCGTGCAGACCGCGCCGATCGTACGGAACGGCCTGCTCTCGGAGCGCGGGTCGTGGATGGGCATGATCTGGGACGCGAACCTGCGCGTGCTCTGCCCGGCGTTCGGCCAGTTCTGGCCGCAGTCCTGGGCCGCGCGCTTCACCTGCGGCAGCGGCGTCGCGGGCCACGCCTTCCGCTTCAACATCGCGGCGGCGTGGCATCGCGACGCGCATGCGACGACGAGCATCATCTACCAGCCGAGCCCGGATCATCACCGCCTCTTCGCGCGGCACTACCGCTGGATCTTGTGCTTCCCGCTGCGCCTCGCGCCGGAGGAGGAGTCGTCGCTCGGCGTCGTTTGTCTCGCGAGCGAGGAGGAGAACACCCAGGTCGAGCGCGCGCTCGGCCACCTCGCCCGCGCGATCTGCACCGAGACGATGGATCCCGAGGCCACGAAGCTCCGCCTCATGCTCCAGACCGTCATCAACGCCGTGTTCTGGACGTGCGTGACCGATCCGAACCACGGGCTCAGCGAGAGCGAGGGGCGGTACGCGCGCCACGTGCTCAACGCGCTGCTCTCGTCGGCGACGGACTAGCTGACGAGCAGCAGGTAGCCGATCGCCACGACCATCGAGGCGACCGTCACGGGCAAACCCGCGCGGAGGTACGTGACGAACCCGATCTCGTCTTCCGCGTGCGCGGCCTCGACGACGATGATGTTCGCGACGGAGCCGAGGAGCGTGAGGTTGCCGGCGAGCGTCGTGGCCATCGCCGTGACGGTCCAGGCGAGCGTGGGATCGGGCAGCGTCCGGATCATCGGCTCGGCGAGCAGGATGAAGGGCACGTTGCTCACGACCTGACAGCCGAGCGTGAACATCGCGGAGAGCGCGGCCATCGCGGCGCCGCGATCGGCCGGGATGAACGGCCGCGCCGCGGCGAGCGTCTCGTCGACGAGGCCCGTGCGCTGGAACGCGGCCGCCACGATGAAGAGCGCGCCGAAGAAGACGAGCACGGTCCACGTCACGCCCGAGAACAGCGACGCGGGATCACGCCTGCGAAGGACGAGGAGGGTAGCCGCGCCCGTGAGCGCGGCGAACGCGAGGTTCGCGCCGGCGAGGAAGGCGATCGAGACGCCCAGGATCACGACGAGCGCGAGCGTCAGCTCCCCGCGCGATCGGGCCGCGACGGGGGCGTCCGCGTCGATCGCCGCGGAGCTCGTCGGCCGCAGTTGCTTCCGGAAGAGCCAGTGCAGCGTTGCCGCCGTCACCAGCAGCGCGAGGAAGCCGGCTGGCCCCCCGCGCAGGAGATAACTCCGGTACGACAACCCCGACAGGTGCGCGACCAGCATGTTTTGCGGGTTTCCCGCGAGCGTCATCGCGCTGCCCGCATTCGCCCCCATTGCCAGCGCGAGCAGGTACGGCACGCGGGGAAGGCCCGCCCGCCGCGCCGTCGCGTCCACCACGGGCGCGAAGAGCACGCACACCGGATCGTTCACCAGCACGGCCGAGAGCAACCCCGAGGCGATCGTCGTGCCGTACAGCAGGCCCACCGGCGAGGGCTTCCGCGCGAGCAAAAACGACGCGGCCATCTCGAAGAACCCGGCCTCCGCGAGCGCGGCCGCGAGCAGCATCATCCCGAGCAGCAGCCCGATCGTGTTCGGCTCGACGGCGGCGAACGCGGCCTTCGCGTCGATGCCCCAGCGCGGCTCGATCGACGCGAGCACGACCATCGCGCACGCCCCGACGAGCGCGCCTGCGGGTCGGCCGATCGGCAGGAGCGACAGGCGCCGAAAGGCGATCAGCACATAGGTCGCGACGAACACGGCGAGCGTGGGCAGGTGGCTCATGGGGGGAACGGCTTCGTGTCGGCGTCGGGAGCTTGCTCTGAATCGACGCGTGATGGCTCGGCAAAGCGGCAAGCAACCGAGCGGCGGGTTTGTCCTTCTGGACCCTTTGCGAGGGCGTACGGGCGCCCCCGACCTTGTCACACGCGGGGCTGTACGCTACGTACGTTGCCCCCGGAGATCCCGAGGTCCTGGGAGGCCCTGGGGATGCTATATACGTCCACGCAAACGCACAGGAGAGCGAGATGTACGTCCCCGACGTGGTGATCCGGCCTCGGCTCGAGATTCTAGCGAAGGCTCCCGTCCCCACGCAGACCGGTTTGTTCGAGATGATGGTGTTCCGGTATGGTGAGCAATCCGCCGAAAGCGGGCTCTCCCCGGACCATGTGGCGCTGGTGATGGGCGATGTGCGTGGGCGGTCGTCCGTCCTCGTCCGGGTGCACTCGGAGTGCCTGACGAGCGAGGTCTTCGGCTCCCTGAAATGCGATTGCCGTGGGCAGCTCGAAGCGGCGCAGGCCGAGATCGCGCGGCGGGGGCAGGGCGTCGTCGTGTACCTGCGCCAAGAGGGCCGGGGCATCGGCCTTTCGAACAAGATCCGCGCGTACGACCTGCAGGCGCGGGGGCACGACACCGTGGACGCGAACCGGATGCTCGGGCTCCCGGACGACGCGCGGGATTATGCGCCGGCCGCGGCGGTGCTGGAGCACCTCGGCGTCGCCTCGATCCAGCTCATGACGAACAACCCGCTCAAGGTGCAGGCGCTCCGGCAGCTCGGCACGCGGGTCGAGGCGCGCGAGCCATCGATTGTCGGGACGAACCCGTTCAGCCAGGGGTATCTGGAGGCGAAGCGGGTGCGGATGGGGCATTCGCTGCCGCCGGTGGACGCGGCCTTGATCGCCTCCGCCGAGAACATCGACGCCGAGTGACGTTCAGCCGCCCGACGGCTTCTTCGCCGCGCCCGCCTTGAGACGCGCCTTGAGCCGCGACGCGTAGCCCTCCTTGTTCTCCTGCTTCACCCGCGAGATGGCGAGCGCGTCGTCCGGCACGTCGCGCGTGACCGTCGTGCCCGTCCCCACGTACGCGCCCACGCCGATCCGCACCGGCGCGATGATCTGCGAATCGCTGCCGACGAACGCGCCCGCGCCGATCTCGGTGCGGTGCTTCTTGAACCCGTCGTAATTGCAGAAAATGGTCCCCGCGCCGATATTCGCGCCCTCGCCGATGTCGCCGTCGCCGAGATAAGCGAGGTGATTCGCCTTCGCCCCGCGGCGGACCACGGTCTTCTTCGTCTCCACGAAATTGCCGATGTGCGCCTCGGCCTCGACGCGGCTCTCGGGGCGCAGGTGCGAGAACGGCCCGATTTGCGCATTCTCGCCGATCGTCGAATCACTCGCGATCGAATAGGGTTTGACCAGGGCCGAGGGCGCGACCTCCACGTCCGTCAGCACCGAGCCCACGTCGATCCGCGCATTCGCCCCGATGCGGGTTTTCCCGCGGAGCACCACGTAATGCTCGATCACCGCGTCCGGCTCGACGACCACGGTCGCGTCGATCCGCGCCGTCGCTCGCACCGTCGCGCCCGCGCGCCGGATCCGGTCCGCGATGCGCCCGTACAGAATGTCCTCGGCCGCGGCGAGCTGCGCCCGGTCGTTCACGCCCACGAGCGCCGCCGCGCTCTCGGCCCGCACGGAGGCGACCCCGCCCGCCTTCGACGCGACGGCCACGATATCGGTCAGATACAGCTCGCCCTGCGCATTGTTCGGCAAGAGCCCCGCCACCGATTCTCGCAAAAACCCCGCGCGCGCCACGTACACGCCCGTGTTCACCTCGCGCACGCGCCGCTCTTCCTCGGTCGCGTCGCGCTGCTCCCGCACGGCGAAGATGTTTCCCTCGGCGTCACGCAGCACGCGCCCGTAGCCCGTCGGATCCTCGGTCATCGCCGTCAGCATCGCGAGCGGCGCGCCGCCCTCGATCGAGCCCGCGAGCCGCACGAGTTCGGCCGGGTCGAGCAGCGGCGTATCCCCGCAGAGCACGAGCACGCGTTCGGCCGCGGGATCGAGCGCCGGCAGGGCCGACCGCACCGCGTCCCCGGTCCCGCGCTGGGCTTCCTGCACCGCCGTCCGCACGCGATCGCCGAACGCCTTGGTGAGGTGCGCGGCGAGCTCGTCCCGGCCATACCCCACGACGACCACGACGTCCCCGCACCCTGCGGCGAGCGCCGCTTCGATGGCGTAGTCGACCATCGGACGGCCGCAGAGCGTGTGAAGCACCTTGGGCTTCGCGCTCTTCATGCGGGTGCCTTGCCCGGCGGCGAGGACGATGGCGGTGAGGGAAGGGGAGGCTTGGGTCGTCATCGGCGCCGAAACTAGCACGGCCGCCCGGGACCCCCCAGCGATCGGCGAAACGGCCCTCGGGACCCCCGCGGGACGGACGGGCCGGCGCCGCGGACGTATCGAGCGCCATCCCATTGTCGCCATTGAATGGGTGTTGAAATGGGAAAAGGCCGTTCTGTCTGCAACCACGAATACGAGGTTGGTCTCACCGGGTGGTCTGTGGAGTGACCGCATTGCGTCGAAACCGTGCCGACGCGCAGTCTTTTTTCGGTGAATTGGACCTTTTTGATGATCTCTCCGTCAGGCGCAGTGTATGCACGAAGGGAAGGACGGAGGGAACCTCATGACCCGCTTCGCTCATGGATCGCTCGTGTCTCTCGTTCTCGTGTTCGCGTCGGCTTGCAGCAGCACCGAGGCCACGGCGCCCGCGGCGGTCAACGTCGAGGCCGAGGCAGTCGTCAACGCGGATCTCGGGGCGGAGGCGCTGGTCGAGGAGCACGACGAGGGGACGGTCGCCTGGCGCATCGACAACGACGGCCAGGTGAAGGCCGCGGTCAACGCCACGGCGACGGGGCGCGTCAAGGAGGACGTCAGCGGCTCGCTCGTCTACAAGGTCGAGGGCAGCGAGCCGCAGACGGTGCCGCTCGTGCTCGACGCGAAGACGGGCCTGCTCGTCGCGGCCGGACCGAAGCTCGAAGCGGATCTGACCGAGGTCGAGTACACGGTAACGGTCTCGGGCAAACCCTGGACCGGCGTCATGCACGTGCCCGTGGGCGGCACGGCGGAGCTCGTGGCGGGCGCCAAGGTGACGGCCGAGGCGAAGCTGCCCGACGAGACCGTGGGGCCCCACGGCGGCACGATCCAGATCGTCGGCGCGGAGCGGCTGGAGATGGTCGCGGACGCGGACACGGGCGAGACGCGCGTGTACGTGCTCGACGTGGACCTCAAGCCCGTGCGGATCGAGTCGCGCAGGCTCCGGATGGGCTTCGTCGCCGAGAAGACCACGTTCGTGAATTTCGACCCCGAGCCCTCCGGCTTTTATTTCTCGGCGCGGCTCGGGGCTTCGGCGGCGGTGCTCAATCCGCTGCGGGTCACGGCGTCGCTCAGCGTCGGCACGGTCACGCACGCGGCGATCTGGGGGTATCGACCGGGCATTCGTGTCTACGCCCCGAGCGCCAGGGTCAAAATCGCGGCCGCGCCGCGCATCCGCTTCAGCCTCCGAGGCGGCTTCGACAGCGGCGTCGACTGCTACGGCCGCGCCCACGTGAAGGTGCACCACAGGGGCGACGACCACGACCACGACGACCACGATCACCACAGGAAGGGCAACAACGGTCGGCATTTCGGCCAGGACGGCACCTTCGCCCGCGACAGCGGCGGCTTCAAGTCGGACAACGCCGTGCACCCTGGCAGCAGCAGGGCGAAGGGCGGCGGCGACGACGATCGCGGCCACGATCACGTCAGCAGCGCGAAGAGCGGCGGCAGCTCGAAGCGCAGCAGCCATGACGATCGCGGCGGCGGGGACCGAAAGAGCGGCGGCGGAGACCGAAAGAGCGGGGGCGGGGACCGAAAGGGCGGGGGCGGCGACGCGAAGGGCGGCGGTGGCAAGGGCGGCAAAAAATAACCGCCTCGCGAGACGAATGTAGGGTTTTCACCCTCCTTCTGTCAGCTTCTCGTCACGATTGCACGAAATCCAACGACGCAGCGCAAGACGCGCATTGCGTCATGCTGGAAACGGCCTTTCCTCCTCTTGCCGGCTTTTCTGCGGTCGGGTAAAGATGGGCCTTCCCCCATGAAGGCCAAGCTCGTTTCGCTCTGGAACTGGTTCGAGATTTTCGCCGTCGTGACGGTGTCGACCGGCGCCGTCGCGGTGGTGTTTGTCACGACCGCACCCTTCGACCGCGTCCGCAAAATCACGGGCAGGTTCTTCCGCATTTGCGGCACGATGCTCGTCCGCTTGAATCCGCTCTGGAGCGTCAAGGTCTCCGGCTGGCAGAGGCCCAGGAACAGCGGGCCTTTTATTGTCGTCGCCAATCACCAGTCGATCGCCGACATCCCGGCGATCAGCTATTTGCCGTGGGAAATGAAATGGCTCTCGAAGGAGAGCAATTTCAAGGTCCCGGGCCTCGGCTGGATGATGAGCATGGCCGGCGACATCCCGCTCCGCCGCGGCGAGCGCGAGAGCGCGAAATCGGCGATGGAGCGCTGCAAATGGTACCTCGACCGCGGCATGAGCGTGATGATCTTCCCTGAAGGCACGCGCTCCTCGGACGGTGAGCTCAAGCCCTTCAAGGACGGCGCCTTCCGCCTCGCCCTCGAAACCGGCATCCCCATCCTGCCCATCGCCGTCGCCGGCACGCGCCACGCGATCCCCAAGAACTCGTGGGTCTTCGGCGTGAAATGCCAGGCCCGCATCGAGGTCCTGCCGCCCATCGACGTGAAAGGCATGACGCTGGACGACCTCGACACGCTCCGCGACCGCGTGCGCGGCGATATCTCGGCGGCCTTCGAACGCCTCGGCAAGTGGATGCCGACGCTGCCCTCCGAGGCGGACGGCGAAAGCGAGGCTCGCCAAGTCACGGCTCCGGCCGCGTTCGAAGCCTCGCCCCCCGCCTGAGCCTCACCGGCACATCGATATCAGCATCGTTTCGAGCACCGCCTGCGGAGAGCGTTTCGAGCCCTTGAGCGCTCGATCCGCCTCCGCGAGCAGGCGCACCCACGTGGGTAAGGTCCCCCGCGGCAGCGATTTCAACGTCTGCGCCGTCTCCTGCGCCTTGAACGGCGGAATGCCCGCGCGCGCGGCCGCCTCGTTCACGTTCGACCCCGCCCGCAGCGCCGAATCCATCTTCACCATTTTCCGCACGTTCGAGGCCACGAGCCCGAGCAACGGCAGCCCGCCGTCCTTCGAATCCACGACCTCCGCGAGCACCGCGAGCGCCTTGTCGAGCCGCCGTCGCGTGAGCGCGTCGACGAGGTCCCACACCGAGCCCGGGCGGACCTTCATCACCATCGTCACGACCGCGTCCTCCGTGATCGGCTTGCCCTCCCCGACGAACAAGCTCAGCCGCTCGATCGCGTCCGCCACGTAGCCGAGCTCCGGCCCGGCGATCTCCGCCAGGTGATCGGCCACGTCCGGCGCGATGTCGTGCCCCCGCTCCTTGGACATCTGCCGCACCACGGTCGGCAGCGCCTTGCGGCTCACGGGCTCGCAGTTGACGAGGAAGTCCTCCTTCTTCGCCGCCGTCACGATCTTGCGTTGCGCGTGGAGCTTCGACGCCGACAGCACGAGCACCGTCGTCGAGGCCGGCGCCTTCGCGTACTCGGCGAGCGCGTCGAGGGGGCTCGCGTCTTTCGCCCCGCGCTTGCCCTCCGAGGCGCTCTTGCCGCCGCCCTCGTCGTCGTCGCTGTCGCCCTTCTTCTCCCAGCGCTCGAGGCCCCGCGCCAGGACGAACCTGCGCTTGGCCATCATCGGCACCATCTTCGAGGCCGAGAGGACCGCGTCCACGCTCGC
Organism: Polyangium mundeleinium; assembly: GCF_028369105.1. Lineage (NCBI taxonomy): Bacteria > Pseudomonadati > Myxococcota > Polyangiales > Polyangiaceae > Polyangium > Polyangium mundeleinium. Next base: position 626,626 of record NZ_JAQNDO010000001.1, read on the forward strand.
CTCGCCGGCGGTGAACTTGTCCTCGTTGAAGCCCGCGATGCCGCCCCGCATCGTCGCCTCGCGGAGGGCGTGCACCACCTTGTCGGCGAGGTACCGCTCCTCGCCGAGCACGAGGTAGACGGGCCGCAGGGTCCCTTTCGTGGCTTCCTGGATGGCTTGCTCGGGCGTCACGGGTGTCCTCGTTCGTCCCTTCGGAGGGGCGCGTCAAGCGCGGGAAGAGGTACCATGTCCCCCACCATGATCGACCGCCTCTCTCCGGCCGAACGTCCGCCGGGCCGGCCCGCCGGCTTCCAGCGGTGGCGAACCCTGCTCTTCCTGCACTGGGAGGTGCCGGCCGAGGCGATCGCGAGGCTCCTGCCCCCCGAGCTCTCGGTCGACACGTTCGAGGGAAAAGCGTGGGTCGGGGTCGTGCCGTTCACGATGCGGGACGTCGCGCCCCGCTGGTCTCCGTCCGTGCCGGGGATTTCGCACTTTCACGAGCTGAACGTCCGGACGTATGTGCATCTCCGCGGCAAGGATCCGGGCGTCTGGTTCTTCAGCCTCGACGCGGCCGCGACGATTGCGGTGGCCGTCGCGCGCGCCGGCTGGCACTTGCCGTACCACCGCGCCTCGATGACGCTCGACATCGCGGGGAACACCGTCGATTACCGGAGCAAGCGCCTCTTCCCCGGACCCACGCCGGCTGCATTCGAGGCGCGTTACCATGTCGGAGAATCGATCGGCTCCGCCAAACCCGGCACGCTCACGCATTTCTTCGCCGAGCGGTACATCCTTTACGCCCGCACCCGCTCGGGTTTGTCGCTCGGGCGCGTCCACCACGTGCCGTATCCGCTCCACGAGGTGAAGGTCGAATCGTGGCGCGACGGAATGGTCGCGGCCGCGGGCTTGCCAGCGCCCGCAGGCGAGCCGCTCGCGCTCTACAGCCCCGGCGTCGACGTCGACGTCTACAAGCTCGTGCCGGTCGTTTGAACCCCAAGCAGGCTGTTGATAAACTTGCTGCGCGCCCTGGATCGTCGGTCGTCGTCCTCGGAATACTCTCGTATTCCTGCGTCCTCCTCCCTGGCTCCAGGACGCTCGCGGCGTTTCTCAACAGCCTGCTACGAGCTCCGCGCGCCCGGTTTCTTCGCGCGCGTGAGCAGCCCCTGGAGCACCTGCGGATCGAGCGGCTTCATGAGCTGGTGATCGATGCCCGCCTCCTCGGCCTTGCGTCGATCCGCCTCTTGCCCGTACCCGCTCACGCCGATCACCAGCGCCTTTGACGTCGGCCTCGTCGCGCGCAGCCGCCGCGCCACCTCGAACCCGTCCATCCCCGGCAAGCCGATGTCGACCAGCACCACATGCGGACGAAACGTCGCCGCGAGCGAAACGCCTTCCTCGCCGCTCTGCGCGGCCCGCACGTCGTAGCCCCAGAGCCCGAGCAGCTCGGAGAGCATGTCCGCCGCGTCCGTGTTGTCCTCGACGACGAGCGCTCGTTGCGCGCTCGCCGGAGCCTCCTCCGCCGCGTGCGCCTTCGCGCTCGGGCCGTCGCGCCGCACGTGCGGCAGGCGCACCACGATCTCCGAGCCCTTGCCCACGCCCTCGCTCCGCGCCTCGACCGAGCCCCCATGCATCGAGATCAGGCTCTTCACCAGCGTGAGGCCGATGCCGAGCCCGCCCTGTGATCGATCGAGCGCACGTTCGCCCTGTACGAACAGATCAAAGACGCGCGGCAGGAGATCCTCGGGCATCCCGATCCCGTTGTCCTTCACGGTCGTGGTCACGCCCGCCGGGCCCTGCTCGACCGAGAGCGCGATCTGCCCGCCGTGCTCGGTGTACTTCGCCGCGTTGTTCAGCAGGTTCACGATCACCTGCTCGAGCCGCGTCGGATCTCCCTGCACGAGCACCGGCGCCGCCGGCAGCGACACCCGGAGCGTGTGGCCCGAGGCGTCGACGAGCGGCCGCGCAGCGTCCAACGCGCTCCGCACGATCGTCCCGAGATCCACGAGCTTCGTCTGCAGCGTGATCGTCCCGCGCGTGATGCGCGAGACGTCGAGCAGGTCGTCGACGAGACGCGACAGGTTGCGCGCCTGCCGCTCGATCACGCTCCGGAACCGCTCGACCCGCGCGTCGCCCTGCGTCGACATGCGGATCATCTCCGCCGCCGTCAGGATCGGCGCGAGCGGGTTGCGCAGCTCGTGCCCCAGCATCGAGAGGAACTCGTCCTTGCGCCGATCGGCCTCGCGGAGCGCCTCGTTCGCCTTCACGAGCTCGGCCGTCCTCGCCGCGACGCGCGCTTCGAGCTCGTCGTTCACCTGCCGCAGCGCCGCCTCCGCTGCTTTGAGCGGCGTCAGATCCGTGGCGACCCCGGTGAATGTCGGGTCGTCCTCGCCCGCGTCCTGGATCGACAACATCACCGGCAACTGCGCGCCGCTTGCTTGCGTGAACGAGATCTCCCCTTTTGCGCTCCCGCCCTTGGCCTGCGCGAGCAGCGCGGAGAGCTCCTCCGCCTCCTCGGGCCCGACGAACCCCGACAGCGACGCGCCCAGCACCTTGCCGAGCGGGCGCTCGAGCATCTCGGCGAGCTTGCGGTTGGCGAAGAGGATCGTCCCGTCCCCGGCGATCGTCATCGCGCCCTCGTTCAGGCTCTCCAGCAGCGTCCGATGCGCGTGATCGGCGCCTCTCAGCACGAACACGCGCGGCGCGCCGTCGGCGGAGATCACGAGCGCGTCCACCTCGCCCGCGCGGATCGCCGAAAGCGTTGCTTCGGCTTCTTCGACACGCAGGATGAGGTCGTGCGCGACGATCGGGTCCGGAGGTGTGGAGCTCGCCTCGGCGTCCTTTTTCGTCATGGATCCCCCTGTTCGTGCGGAGGAAGCCCGAGACCCACGAGGACACGCTGGACGTCGGAGAGCGAGCCGATGAGGCGCTGCACAGGCAGCGGCCGCTCCCGCACCAGCGTCGGCGCGGCGATGATTTGCGCGTCGCGCGCGAGCCACGGTTCCTGGTTCAGGTCGTGCACCTCGAGGTCGAAGCGACCCACGAGGTGCTCATCGCAGAGCCTCCGCACGTTGCGGATCGCCCATCGCGATCGGGGGGAGTTGCCGACGACGTAGAGCCGGAGGACGTACGTCTCCTGGAGATTGTCGGCGAGCGCCTGCTCCCAGGAGTCGTTCGTGCCTCCCGAGGCCGCTGGGGTGGTTCCTTCGCGGCGCCCGTCGTCTTGATCGCTCCCCCCCATGGTTGCTTTCTAGCGAGGCCGGATGTCGAGACCCACGAGCACACGCTCGGTGTTCGACAGGTCCCCGATGATCTTCCGGATGGGCTCGGGCAGCCGCCGCACGAGTGTGGGGATCGCCAGGATTTGATCCCCCTCTGCGAGCTGCGGGTGCTGGAGCAGATCGACGATCTCGATGCGGTATTTCCCTGCGAGGTGCTCCTCGCAGAGCCGCTTCAGGTTGGAGAGCGCGAGGAGCGACTTCCGCGTCTGGCCTGCGACGTAGAGCCGTAAGTCCCATACGTCGGGGCTCACGTCGGCGTGGATCCCGTTCACGGGGCTCGTCATCTGGCACCTCCATTCTGCTGCTTGCTCGGATCCGCCTGCCGAAGACGGGCCATCTGTTCACGGTCGCGGCTGAGGCTGACCTCGCGGCGTTTGTCCTGCTCCACGACGGCCAGGACCTCCTGCTCCTCTGCTTCGAACTCTGCCCGGAGCGCGAGGATCTGCGCCTCGACCTGGGCGCGCTTCCGCGTGAGATCGCGCTGCTTGCGCTCGATCTCCTGCTGCCGCGTGATCGACTCGGCGCGCTCCTTGGCTTCCTGCGCCTGCCGCGCCGACCCCGTGAGCACCCCCGAGGACCCCACGTACACGTCGAGCAGGTCGATCCCGTGGGATCCCA